>NZ_JAIXPP010000041.1 GCF_027486195.1 Novosphingobium sp. | reverse complement strand
GTGCCCGTCCACAAGGTCGTCGATCTCACCGAAGTCGGCCCTTACGTCGAGCGCGAGCTGGCGCTCATCAAGGTCGCGGGCAAGGGCGAGAACCGCGTCGAGGCGCTGCGCCTTGCCGATGTGTTTCGCGCCAAGGTGGTCGACACCACCACCGGCAGCTTCGTCTTCGAACTGACCGGCGCGCCCGAGAAGATCGACAGCTTCGTCAGCCTGATGAAGGAACTCGGCCTCGTCGAGGTCGGCCGCACCGGCATCGTCGGCATGATCCGCGGCGCTCAGGCGGCTTAGAGATTACGGAAATTCGAGAACCAACAGCAACCGAACCACCAAACACCCGTCACCCTGAACTTGTTTCAGGGTCCATCGTGCCGCAAGCACGGTCTTCTTACGGAAGGCCACAGCGCGGGCGGAAAGATGGATGCTGAACCAAGTTCAGCATGACGCCCAAGACGCGAGGGAAGCATACTATGAAGGTCTATTACGACGCCGATTGCGATCTGAACCTCATCACGGACAAGAAGATCGCTGTCCTCGGTTATGGCTCGCAGGGCCACGCCCATGCCCAGAACCTGCGTGACAGCGGCGTCAAGGACGTCGCCATCGCACTGCGTGCCGGTTCGGCCACTGCCAAGAAGGCCGAAGCCGCCGGCTTCAAGGTCCTCTCGAACGCCGAAGCCGCAGCCTGGGCCGATATCCTCATGGTCCTCGCACCCGATGAGCATCAGGCAGCGATCTACGCCGAAGACCTTCATGCCAACATGAAGCCCGGCGCCGCGCTCGCCTTCGCCCACGGCCTCAACGTCCACTTCGGCCTGATCGAGCCGCGCGCGGATATCGACGTGATCATGATCGCGCCCAAGGGCCCCGGCCACACCGTCCGCAGCGAATACGTGCGCGGCGGCGGCGTCCCTTGCCTCATCGCCGTCCATCAGGACGCAACCGGCAACGCGCATGATGTCGGCCTCGCCTATGCGAGCGGCGTCGGCGGCGGGCGTTCAGGCATCATCGAGACGAACTTCAAGGAAGAGTGCGAGACCGACCTGTTCGGCGAGCAGGCCGTGCTGTGCGGCGGCATCACCCACCTGATCCAGGCCGGGTTCGAGACGCTGGTCGAAGCCGGCTACGCCCCCGAAATGGCCTATTTCGAGTGCCTCCACGAAACCAAGCTGATCGTCGACCTGCTTTATGAAGGCGGCATCGCCAACATGCGCTACTCGATCTCGAACACCGCCGAATACGGCGACATCACCACGGGTCCGCGCATCATCACCGACGAGACCAAGGCCGAAATGAAGCGCGTTCTGGCCGACATCCAGTCGGGCCGCTTCGTGAAGTCGTTCGTGCTCGACAACCGCGCCGGCCAGCCGGAATTGAAGGCCGCCCGCAAGGCCGCGGCAGCCCACCCGATCGAGAAGACCGGTGCCCAGCTGCGCGCGATGATGCCGTGGATCGGCGCCAACAAGCTGGTCGACAAGGCCAAGAACTGATCCGAAAATGCGGAAGGGCGGACCCATACGGTCCGCCCTTCGACGAACGACATAAGGAAACCGCCCACCGGCGATTGTGGATTTACCCCCAAGCCGATACCTCCAGTTTCGAAGTATCGGGCAATTTCGAAGTATCGGGGAATTCACAGAAATGACGTTTCGGTCTGGCGCGGCGGCGCTCGCATTGCTGCCGCTGTGCGCCGCATCAGCCCTGCCCCTGAAGGCAGAACCCGTAGCCCCCGATACCTGCAGCCTTGCTCTCACCGCCCGTTTTGTGGGCGCACGGGCCATTGCCGAGGTGCGCAGCACCGTGGGCCAGGTTGCCCGCCCTCACCCCGTCCGCTGGATCGCCCCTGGGCAGGCCATCACGCTCGATCAGAATCCCGATCGGCTCAATGTGATCATCGACGAGACCGGGCGCATAGCCGTCATGCGCTGCGGCTGATCGCGACGCGCTTGCCATCAGCCATCCTGCTGTGGCAGCCACTCCGGCACACTCGCACCGGAGATCGCCCGTGATCCGCTTCCCCCGCGCCGCACGCACCACCCTGACGCTCGCCCTGCCCCTCGCGCTGGCCGCGCTCGCCGCGCCGTCGCTCTCGCAGATGCCCAGCACGCCCCCGGGCACGCTCGACAAGTCGCGCGTCACCGCCGGTAACTACACCGTCGATGCCACCCACTCGATGATCGCGTGGCGGGTGAACCATCTCGGTTTCAACGATTATTTCGGCTTGTTCGGCCAGCTCGGCGGTTCGATGACGTTCGATCCCGCCAATCCCGCAGCCGCGAAACTGACCGCGACGATCCCGGTCTCGAAGGTCGTCACGGTCGATCAGGCGCTCACCGCGCACCTCCTCAAGCCCGGTGCCGATGGCGGCAAGGCCGATTTCTTTGGCGCCAACGCGGCGGACGCCGTCTTCGTCTCGACCAAGGTGATCCCCGGCGCAGACGGCCTGAGCGCTACGATCGAGGGTAACCTCACACTCAATGGCGTCACCAAGCCCGCCACGTTCACCGCGAAGTTCAGCGGCGCAGGCACCAATTTCTTCAACAAGGCAGCCACAATCGGCTTCCACGGCGAATCCACGATCAAGCGCAGCGATTTCGGCCTCGGCTTCTTCGCCCCGCTGGTGGCCGACGAAGTGAAGCTCGAAATCACCATCGCCTTCGAGAAGAAGTAACCGCTGCCCAGATACCCGACCGGCCCCTCCCCCGTTCGGGGGAGGCTGGGTGAGGGTGCGCCGCGCTACCGCATCAGCGCAAACGCAGTCCGCAGTTCTCCCACGAAAGCTGCGGGCTGCTCCCACGCGGCGAAGTGCCCGCCCTTGGCCATCTCGCCCCAGTGGACGATATTCGCGCAGTGCCGCTCCATCCACTTGCGCGGCGTCGGTAGCACTTCCTTGGGGAATGCGCTTACCGCCATCGGCATGGCGATATCCCCGCCACCCGCGCTGCCAAAGCTCTCCCAATAGAGCCGCGCCGAAGAACCGCCCGCCGCCGGCAGCCAATAGAGCATGATATTGTCGAGCATCGCGTCCCGGCTCAGCGCGCTTTCGGGCATGCCGTCGTTGTCGGTCCAGGCCCACATCTTTTCATAGATCCAGCCCGCCAGCCCCACTGGCGAATCGACCAGCGAATAGCCGATCGTCTGCGGCCGGGTGGATTGCTCCTTGGAATAGCCCGAATCCCAATCCTGATAGTACTTCAGCGCGCCCAGCGCCTTGAGCTCCGCCGGCGAAGGGTTGGCCATATCTTCCGGCAGCGGCCGCGAAATCGGCATGTTGAGGTGGATGCCCGTACAGCCTTCGATCGCCTGAATGCCGATCTGCGTCGTCACGATGGAGCCCCAGTCGCCCCCTTGCGCAAACCACCGCGCATAGCCCAGCCGCGCCATCAGCACGCCCCAGGCCTGCGCGATCTTCTCGACGCCCCAGCCGTGCTTCTCCGGCTTCCCCGAAAGCCCGAAGCCCGGCAGGCACGGGATCACCAGATGGAAGGCATCATCAGCCTTCCCCCCATGCGCTTCCGGATCAGTCAGCGCGTCGATCACGCCGCGAAACTCGAGGATAGAGCCCGGCCACCCATGGGTCATGATCAGCGGCGCAGCATCCGCATGCTTCGATTTCACATGCAGAAACCGGATCGCCACCCCATCGATGGTTGTGGTGAAGAGCCCCAGCCCGTTCAGCCAGTCCTCGCACTTGCGCCAGTCATACTCATGCCGCCAATAGCGCACGAAATCCTGCAAGGCCGCCAGCGGCACGCCTTGCGTCCAGTCGTCCACCGCTTCCTTTTCCGGCCAGCGCGCCATATCGAGCCGCGCATGCAGATCATCCAGCGCCGCCTGCGGGACGCGGTATTCAAACGGCTCGACAGCTTCAGACATCATGCTCTCCCTTTGCATTCATTCTGGACAAGCGCAGCGCCTTTCACCATAGGCTAAACACATGATCCGCGCTCTGGACCTTACCCTGCGACTTATCCGCCCTTGGGCGTGAAGCAAGGCGGCCGATAGGCGCGCCTTCAGCGCCCAAGGGTCTCCCGTCATGAAGTCGCAATTGCCAGATCCGAAAGCCATCCCATGTCCATGATGAAGAATCCCTCGGTCAAGTACCGCCCCTTCCCGCAGGTCCCGCTGGAAAACCGCCAGTGGCCGTCGCGCACGATCACGCAGGCCCCTCGCTGGCTCTCAACGGATATGCGCGATGGCAACCAATCGCTGATCGATCCGATGGATGCGGACAAGAAGTCGCGCTTCTTCGATCTGCTGCTCAGCCTCGGCCTCAAGGAAATCGAAGTCGGTTTCCCCAGCGCAGGCGCGACCGAGTATGATTTCATCCGCGGGCTGGTCGATTCCGGCCGCATTCCGGATGATGTCTTCGTCCAGATCCTCACCCAATCGCGCGAAGACCTGATCAAGACTTCGTTCGAAAGCCTCGCCGGCGCCAAGCAGGCCATCGTCCACGTCTACAACGCGGTCTCGCCGCTGTGGCGCAAGGTCGTGTTCGGCATGGAACCGGCCGAGATCAAGGAAATCGCCCGCGCAGGTGCGACTTTCCTGCGCGATCAGGCCGCCCGCTTCCCGCAGACGGACTGGCATTTCGAATATAGCCCCGAGACCTTCTCCACCGCCGAACTCGATTTCAGCATCGAATGCTGCGAGGCGGTGATGGAAGTCCTGCAGCCGACAGTCGAAAAGCCGATCATTCTCAACCTCCCCGCGACGGTCGAGGCGGCGACGGCCAATATCTACGCCGACCAGATCGAATACTTCTGCCGCAACCTGCCGAACCGCGACCGCGCGGTGATCAGCCTCCACACCCACAACGATCGCGGCACCGGCGTCGCTGCCGCCGAACTGGGCCTCATGGCCGGTGCGGACCGCGTCGAGGGCTGCCTGTTCGGCAACGGCGAGCGCACCGGCAATTGCTGCCTCGTCACCGTCGCGCTCAACCTGTACACGCAAGGTGTTGATCCGGAGCTGGATTTCTCCGACATCGACAAGGTCATCCAGACGGTCGAGTACTGCAACCAGCTCCCCGTCCACCCGCGCCACCCCTATGGCGGCGATCTCGTGTTCACCGCCTTCTCCGGCAGCCATCAAGACGCGATCAAGAAGGGCTTTGCCGCGCGCGAGACCCAGAACGATGAACTG
This sequence comes from Novosphingobium sp., assembly GCF_027486195.1. Taxonomy (GTDB): domain Bacteria; phylum Pseudomonadota; class Alphaproteobacteria; order Sphingomonadales; family Sphingomonadaceae; genus Novosphingobium. Next base: position 50,088 of record NZ_JAIXPP010000041.1, on the reverse strand, counting down.
TGGGCGGTCCCCTACCTGCCAATCGACCCCGCCGATCTCGGCCGCAGCTACGAAGCGGTCATCCGCGTCAACTCGCAGTCCGGCAAAGGCGGCTTCGCCTGGGTGCTCGAGCAGGATCAGGGCCTCAAGCTGCCCAAGAAGATGCAGGCCCACTTCTCGCGCCACGTGCAGGACCTCGCCGATGAAGTCGGACGCGAACTGCAGGCCGGCGATATCTGGGCCGTGTTCCAGAAGACCTACCACCTCGAAGGCGAGCAGCGCTTCACCCTCGTCGACTACGAGGAGGCCCGCGCGCCCGACGGCACCCGCGTCTTCGCCGGCAAGATCGCTGTCGATGGCGAAGTCCGCTCGGTCTCCGGGCGCGGTAACGGCCTGATCTCCTCGGTTGTCGCTACACTCAAGGACGGCTTCGGCATCAGCATCGACGTGCGCGACTACGCCGAACATGCCCTCCAGGCCGGCAGCGACGCCCGCGCCGCCGCCTACGTCGAATGCACCGGCCCCGATGGCAAAGTCATCTGGGGCGTCGGCATCGACGAAGACGTCGCCACCGCCAGCGTCCGAGCGATCCTCAGCGCAGCGAACGCGGCGGGATAACTCCCCCCACTCTCGTCATTGCGCGCGTAGCGAAGCAATCCAGAGCGGCCAAACGCCGCGCCGGATTGCTTCGCAACCGCCAAAGAAAGATGCCTCCGGCGGGCAAGTGCCATCGCCCTTGCATCCCGAAACCTTTCCGGTGCACCGCTATGGCAACGGGCCGAACCCTTCTCCCCTTGAGGGGAGAGGGTTGGGAGAGGGGCAAAGATCATGCGTTCGACAAGGAAAGTCGGCATCAAAACAGTGGTTGCCGCGCTGACGGTCATCGGTTTTGCCGGCTACTTCGCCGGATCTCGTAACACCTGCGGCATCTTCTACGCTGAAAGTGGTTCTGGCATTCTGGTGCTTGGCAAGGATCGGCTTGGCCCACTGCTCACTGATTTGTCGGCCTTCGCGAACAGAGACGGCACCGTACTGAGAATGGAGTCGATGATGGCATCAGACTCGTTTGGAGTACGGCCCATAAGCCGCATTTCGTCCTGCGGTCGCACAACCCTTGTCAGGTTGATCAACGCCACCTCGGAAGCAGAATTTCATGTGAGGTTCTACTACAATTCCTTCCGGGGATCAGATGAGGCTGGCAAGCTGCAGAGCTATCTTGCGCGCAAGTGGGGAATGAAGCGAACGGCCCGCTGAATGCCATGTTTGTGCGGGTGCCATGCTGCCCACAAATCCCTTTCCTACACACGCCAACCTGCAGCATCTTTCACGCTGCTCTTTGAACCGTATTTCCGATCCAGCTGATTGTTCCATCCGCTACCGTTTCAGCGAGCGGAGGCCCCGGCCTGTGCGCGAAAATCATAACAGACACGCGCGTCAGTTATTCCGCGAGGCGTGTTGGACGCATTCTCGCCGATTACCCTTCTAAATGAGTGTATTAAATCCCAAACCTCCGGGAATCCGCATTTCTCTCTGGACAGTGTCAACTGTGTCAACTTCACCCGGCCCATTCCCAACTTTCGTCATTCCCGCGAAGGCGGGAATCCAGGGCCTCCCACGCCGCGCCTGCCGCTCTGGATTCCCGCCTTCGCGGGAATGACGAAGGGTAGTTGGCCCCCTTCCCTTTCCCCCAGCCATCTGCATACTCCCCCGGCGAGCCCGTCAGAGGCCGAGCCTGAGAGAGAGCCATGCCTGAAGAGATCATCGAACCCGACCTGCCGATCATCGACCCGCACCATCACCTGTGGGATCTGCGCCCGCTGGTCGCCTCGTTCCCGACTCCGCTGCATCCCTTTGTCGAAACGCTGGCTCCGGCGGCTTACTACAATTTCGACACGCTCCATGCCGACACGCACAGCGGGCACAACATCGTCGGAACGGTGTTTATGGAATGCGGCGCGTTCTACCGGAGCGGGGCCGATCCGGCGATGAAGCCGGTGGGCGAGGTCGAATTCGTCAATGGCGTCGCCGCACAGGGCGCCAGCGGACTTTATGGCAGCTACCGCCCCTGCGCCGCGATCATCGGCCATGCCGACATGACGCTGGGCGACGGCGCTGTGCCGGTGCTCGAAGCGCTGGTCGCTGCGGGTAACGGCCGCTTCAAGGGCATACGCCATGCCGCAGCCTGGGATGCCGATCCCGAAGTGCTCGGGCCTCCGTTCCATGCGCCTGCCGGTCTCTACAACAGCGACGCCTTCCGCGCCGGATTCAAGCACCTTGGCAAGATGGGCCTCACCTTCGATGCATGGCTGCTCGAACCGCAGCTGCCCGATGTCATCAGCCTCGCCCGCGCCTTCCCCGATCAGCCGATCGTGCTCGATCACTGCGGCACCCCGCTCGGCACCGCGAGCTACAAGGGCAAGCTCCACGAACGCTTCGACGTCTGGCGCGAGAGCATCCGCGAACTGGCGAAGTGCCCCAATGTCTCGGTTAAACTGGGCGGCCTTGCCATGGCCTTCTGCGGCATGCCCGAGCAAGGCCCGGCTGCCGGCACGGCTTCCGAAACCCTCGCCGCGATGTGGCGCCCCTATATCGAGACCTGCATCGATGCCTTCGGGCCGGAACGCGGGATGTTCGAAAGCAACTACCCCGTCGACCGCTGGGGCGCGACCTACCCGGTGCTCTGGAACACTTTCAAGCGCCTCGCCCATGGCGCTTCGGCGGAAGAGAAGCACGCGCTCTTCGCCGGCAACGCGGCGCGGACTTACGGCATCGAGCACCTGCTGGCCGCCTAGCCATAAAGGGAGCGGCGCTGGCGTTTGACAGCGCCGCTTCTCCTGCTAAACCTCGGTTTAACCGCCCGCTTAAATCGGAGCTTCACGGATGCCGCTTCCCCCGCTGTTCAAGAACCTGCGCCTCCCCGTCATCGGTTCGCCCCTGTTTATCATTTCCGGCCCCGAACTCGTCATCGCGCAGTGCAAGGCAGGCATCATCGGCAGCTTCCCGAGCCTGAATGCGCGCCCGATCAGCCAGCTCGACGAATGGCTGCATGAAATCACCGAGACGCTGGCCGCGCACAACCGCGATCATCCGGAAAGCCCGGCCGCACCCTTCGCGGTCAACCAGATCGTCCACAAGACCAACAACCGCCTCGATGAGGACATGGCACTCTGCGAAAAGTGGCAGGTGCCCATGCTGATCACCTCGCTGGGCGCGCGGGAAGATATCAACCAGGCCGCGCACCGCTGGGGCGGCATCGTGCTGCATGACGTGATCAACGACCGCTTCGCCCGCAAGGCCATCGAAAAGGGCGCGGACGGGCTTATCCCCGTCGCCGCAGGGGCTGGCGGCCATGCCGGCGCGCTTTCGCCGTTCGCGCTGATGCAGGAAATCCGCACCTGGTTCGATGGCCTGATCGCGCTTTCGGGCGCCATCGCCCACGGCCGCTCGATCCTCGCCGCGCAGGCGCTGGGCGCCGATTTCGCCTATATCGGCTCGGCCTGGATCGCCACGACGGAAGCCCGCGCGGCGGAAGGCTACAAGCAGGAAATCGTCAGCAGCCGCGCGCAGGACATCGTCTATTCGAACCTCTTCACCGGCGTTCACGGCAACTACCTGCGCGGCTCGATCGTCAAGGCCGGGCTCGATCCCGATAACTTGCCCGTAAGCGATCCTTCGGCGATGAACTTCGGCTCGGGCGGCAACACCGAAGCCAAGGCGTGGAAGGACATCTGGGGTTCGGGCCAGGGCATCGGCGCGGTCGACAAGGTCGAGACCGTGGCCGAGCGTGTCGCCACGCTCACCGCGCAGTACCGCGAGGCCGCCGCCGGCCTCAGCGCCGACAGCGCGCCCTTCCTCTAAAGCCTGCTCTCCGTCGCTTCCCACAGCATTTCGGCCATGCGGTCGAGATGGCTGTAGTCCAGAGCGGGATCGTGCTTGTTGAGCACGATTTCCTCGCCTTTGGGCGGGCTCAATAAGCGGCGGCGCAGCGCGCGTTGCAGCAGGTCGAGCCGCATCAGCGCCTCCATGCTCGCCAGTTCGATGTCATACTGGCGCGTGCGGCTCCAGCCGAGTTCGATCTGGCCGACCCGTTCGGTAACCATTTCCGAATAGGTTCCGTGCGGCCCGCGGTGTAACGGCAGGCCGATCCGCTGCGCGCCGCTTTCGGTCGCGGGCAGCAGCAGCCCGTTGGCGCGAAAGTCGTGAAAGCCGATGCGATCGGGTGTGAGTGCACCGATCATGCGGTTGAACGCGCGGCGATTGAGGAGGGCGCGGGGCAGCAGGTGATGGCGCTGCAGACCGGGTGAATAGCCGGATTTGCCCGGTACATTCACCGAGCGGAAGGGGATTCTTCCCCTGGCTTTTTGTCCAGCAGGAACCATGCGCCCATGTTTGCGCAGGTACATTAATGCCGCGCTCGTAAGCGTGCTTTAATTGCTGCCAGCAAGCTTCCTTTACCTAACGCGGCGCCACGTTAAGCCTGCTGCCCCCGTCCGGCTCGATCCACACCGCCCCCACGCCGGCGAGAACGACTTCGCGCGCGGCATCAACGCGCCCATGCGTGACGAGCCAATCGGTGAGGCGCACCGCGATGCGGCTGTCCTCGCGGTTCGGCCCGCCTGCCCGCGCATGGAGGGTAAATTCCTGGCCGGTGAGAAAGCCCAACCCTTCGCTTTCGATCCCGCTCTGATTGCGCACCAATGCAGTCAGCGCGAGAGCGGGGAACGGACCGCCGGCCAGCCAGACGCCGACCGCTTCGGCAAACCATGCCGGCGACATCACGATCCGGGCAGGCCGCCAGACGATCGCCTGCAGGCCCTTCAACTGGGTCAAGTGGCGCAGGATGGCTGCCGCGACCCGCAGCACCGGCAGGAGATGCTCGGCACCCGCAAGGTGCGGCCCCACCCGAAACGATGTGGCCTCCAGCGAATCGCAATTGAAATCATTGGACAAAGCGACGCGGTGCACCGCAGCCGGTAGGTCCTGCTTCGGCGCGGGGGCGAGCCCGGCAAGGTCGAAGGTCAACCCGTCCCGCAGCAGTTCCGCCTGCCCTTGTGGTGCCTGCCTGGCATTGAGGATCGAGAACCCGTCGGGCCCGACGGCAAGATCGGCGACAGCATCCGCAGCCGGCCGGTCATCCCGACCGAACAGCAGCGCGGCAAGAGGCTCACGCCCTGCGGCACGCTCGATCACCACCAGATAAGCTCCCTCACTCTGATCAGCAGAGACACCAATGTTATGCAGCCGTCGAGTCCCGTGCAGCCAAAACGGAACGGAATCGGATAAATCCGCTGCGCAAGCCCCCTAGAACAGGCCCATCGCCAACCCGGCTGCAAAAGACTGTCCCAAATCGTAGCATCTTTTCAGCGCCGCCGCAGGCACCGTCTTGGGTGCAAGAATGGCCTCCGGCGTCTGCGCTTCGAGGTTCACGATGAGCCCTTCGGCGATTCGGCGCAGCCGCCAGCCGGTGACGATTCGCTCGATCTGGCGCTCGGCGCCTGATCCATCCGATCCGGCCGAAATTGCCGTCGCAAAGGGGCGGCCCTCTATCTGCCCGAGCATCGGATAATAGCAGCGATCGAAGAATTCCTTCATCGCCCCGCTCATCGTGCCGAGGTTTTCCGGGCACACGAACAGATAGCCCTGCGCGGCGAGAAGCTGCTCCGTGTCAGCCTCCCCGGCGGGAAGCAAATGCGCATCGCCCTCGCCGGCGGCTCCCCGCAGCGCAGCCTCGGCCATGGCGCGGGCGCCGCCGGTGCGGCTGTGCCAGATGATCAGCAGCATGGCCGGTTCAGCAGCCATCCCCGCTGCCGCCAGCACCACTCACCGCGCCGCCCAGCGCGCCGCCGATCAGGCCGCCAAGCCCGCCAAGCCCGCGCTTCTTCGGCTTGGGCTGGCATTGCTGCTGCGATTGCTGGCCCTGATTGCGACCGTTGCCGGCATCGGCCTCGTCCATGCCCGGCATGCCAAGCAGGAACCCGGTCATCGAACGGTGGCGGATATCGGCGGTCCATTCCGGCTTCCACGGTGTCTTGGGATTGGCTGGGCGCGGGGGATAGACGAAGCTTTCCTCAGGCCCATAGGCATAGAGCGTGACCATCTGGAACTGCGGTGCGGCTGCCTTGACCTCGGCAGGGACAGTGCACGTGGTCGTCGCGGGCGCCAGCACGGTCTTGCTGGCCACCAGTTTGGCCACCGTCGCAGGCGAGAGCCAGTCCGAAAGCCCGCCGCCGAACTCGCGCGTCGCGCTCGAAGACCACCACACCATGTCGCTCATCTCGCTGCCTTTATCCATCTTCCCACCGATCAGCGAGGCGTGATAGCCGGTCGCATCGGGCAGCGCGTTCCAGCGCAGCAAGGTCGCCCCGCTGGGCTGCGGAGCGCTCGAAGTCCTGAGCGCGCCCATGAAGTCCTTGGTCAGGGTGAAATTCATCTCGGGCGAGTAATTGCCCGCAATCTTGTGCGCGCCAATCAGCGAACTGTCGGTCCGGACCGACGTCTTGCCCTCATCGTTGGGCCACGAGCCATAAGTCTTGCTGCTCGAATAGGAGACGCGGCGCTCCATCGGCACATTGCTCGTCCACAGGCCCGGCGGCATCTGCCCTGCGGCGATCTTCGCGAAGTCGATCACCACCGGCTGACCGGCGGGCGCATGCTCGCCGCAGCCCCAGAAGATCAGCATGCGCCCCTTTGGCCGTTTGAAGTCGCGCTTCTCGACCGGTTCCTCGGGGCCGACCGGTCCCTTCACTGGTGTCTTGAGCGGCACTGAAAGCCCGAGCCTGGCACCGGCGGGCATGAAGTGGTCGGCCTTGGGCGGACCGCCGGCGGGAACCCGGCTCGAACCCAGATCGAGCCACAGTTCGTGCTGCGGTGCGTTGCGATTGCCGCCGCCGAAGGCCATGCTCATCGCCGCGCCCATCCCTCCGCCACGCATGCCCGCCATGCCGCCCATCAGGCCGGAGGTGGTGCCGGCGCGCATTTCATAGCGGGCGATCGGTGCGGACGTCTGCGCCACGCCGATGCCGACGAGCACGACACTCGCGCTCCCTGCGGCAACGATAAGACGGATGCTGCTCTTGGTCATCGGCTCAAACCCCTTTTGCAAGAGCGGTGCCTGTGCCCCCCTCTGCCTGTTCGTATGGCGCGACCGGATTACCCTTTTGCTTGATGCGACCATATCCGCAGGCCTTCTGTCAATCGCGCTGCGGTGATGCGATGATCTGGCGCACAGATATGCAGCGGAATGTGGGCAGCATCTGCCCCGCCCTTCCCCGCGCCGCCGCGATCGGTTAGCGCCTTCAGCATGATCCCGGTCACCGCCATCACCCATTCGCTGTCCGGCCTCGCCTGGCGCTGGCGCGGCGGCAATATGGACCTTGCCGGCGGCGCTCTCGGCCAGCTCGATGGCCTTGTTGATCAGTTGCTCCTGGCGCGCGGCGTGGAACGCCACGATCTGGAGCGCCACCGCCGCCCCACCTTGCGCGATTTCCTGCCCGACCCTTCGATCTTCAACGACATGGATGCAGCTGCCGTGCGCCTCGCCGATGCGATCGCCAGAGGTGAGGCGATCGCGGTCTATGGCGACTATGACGTCGATGGCGCGACCAGCGCCGCGCTGCTGATCCGCTTCCTCGCCAGCCTTGGCGTTCAAGCGCGGCCCCATATCCCGGACCGCCTGCTCGAAGGCTATGGCCCTTCGGCCGAGGGCCTCGTCAAACTGGCGCGCGAGGGTGCGCAGCTCATCGTCACGGTCGATTGCGGCGCGATGGCGTATGAAGCCCTTTCGGCCGCGCGCGCGGAAGGTGTCGATGTCATCATCGTCGATCACCACAAGTGCAATCCGGAGCTTCCGCCCGCCGCCGCGCTGGTCAATCCCAACCGGCTCGACGAGAGCGACGAGGCCGCCAGCCATGGCCACATGGCCGCAGTCGGCGTTGCGTTCCTCCTTGCGGTCGCAACGCTGCGAACCTTGCGCGCGCGCGGCCTGGTCGGCGCTTCGGCGGCGCCCGATCTCATGGGCCTGCTCGATCTCGTCGCGCTCGGCACGGTGGCCGATGTGGCGCAGATCCGGGGCGTGAACCGCGCATTCGTGGCGCAGGGCCTCAAGATCATGGCGCGCCGCGCCAATGTCGGCCTCGCCGCGCTGATCGACGCCAGCCGCCTGACCCGCGCGCCCACTTGCAGCGATCTCGGTTTCGCGCTCGGTCCGCGCATCAATGCGGCGGGGCGCATCGGCGATTCGAGCCTCGGCGTGCGGCTGCTGACCACTTCGGATGCGGAGGAAGCCCGCACCATTGCGGCGCGCCTATCCGAACTCAACGACGAGCGCCGGGCCATCGAGCAGGTCGTGCAGGAAGCCGCCGAAGCGCAGGTTCTGGCGCAACACAACCGCAGCGTGGTCGTGGTGCACGGCGCGGGCTGGCATCCGGGGGTGATCGGCATCGTGGCCGGCCGCATCAAGGAAAAGACCGGCCGGCCCACGCTGGTCATCGCCGAGGATGGCGATTCTGAAGGCAACGGCAAAGGCTCGGGCCGCTCGATCCCCGGCGTCGATCTGGGCGCGGCGATCATTGCCGCGCGGGCGGCGGGGCTGCTGATCGCGGGCGGCGGCCATGCCATGGCCTGCGGGCTGACCGTTGCCGCGGGCGGCACCGAGCGCCTTGCCGACTGGCTCGACGAGCGCCTCACCCGTGATGTCGCGGCAGCGCGGCAGAGCCAGTCGCTGCTGCTCGATCTCAGCCTCGCGCCCGGCGGTCTCACTCCCGATCTCGTCGAGCGGCTCGAGGCTGCCGGCCCGTTCGGCATGGGTTGGCCCGGCCCCCGCGTGGCCGTGGGGCCGGTGCGCCTGATCAAGTGCGACATTGTCGGCGCGGATCATGTGCGGATGATCGCAGGCGGGCAGGACGGCCGCTCGTTCAAGGCCATGGCTTTCCGCGCGGGTGAGAGCGAGATGGGCCAGGTCCTCCTCCACGGCGCGCGCGGGCGCCAGTTCTGGCTTGCCGGCCGTGCCAAGATCGATGACTGGGGCAGCCGCCCTGCCGCCGAACTCCATGTCGAGGACGCGGCCTTTGCCGACTGAGACCTTCCCCTTGGGACAGGCGTTTGCGTCTCCACAGGGAGGGGGTTGACCAATCCGATACACCGTCCTAGACGCGCGGGCCTGCCACGCGGCCTCAGCGAGTGGCCCCTTCGTCTAGCGGTTAGGACGCGGCCCTTTCACGGCTGAAACACGGGTTCGATTCCCGTAGGGGTCACCAACTGAATGCCAGGCGCCCAACTCCTGCCAATGGGCGCGGGCAAGAAGAATACGACCGGGGCGGGACCGCCGACCCGGTTCACGGCGAGGCCCCTTCGTCTAGCGGTTAGGACGCGGCCCTCTCACGGCTGAAACACGGGTTCGATTCCCGTAGGGGTCACCAGCCAGTTCAGGCAAACAGTGGTCCACGCGCGTCGCGTGGCCGCCCCCGCATTGGTCCAACCCGTATCGGCTGCCCGATGCATCTTCCGGCCAGTCCAGAGCTGCTTGGCTGCCCCCCAGACTGGTCCGAATGCCCTCTACGGCTTGCACTTGGGATCGGTTGAACCTGGTTCGCAAGGCGCGGCATTCCCCGCAAAGCCGACCACGTCGACCGAGATGATCGAGCGCCGATTCGACGTGTCGCTGCCACTGTTCGAACCGCTGCTTTGCGACGTCACCGCTGAAGCAGCCGAGGACGGAGCCACGGGCGCCGGAGTCGCCGCCAGGCTCGGAACACCCGAGATCGAGCCACCGGCGCTGAACCCATCGGAGTTGGCGACTCGCGCTGCCGCCACAAGCACGTTGCCAGTGGCGCGCACGCCCGCATCACCCGCGTCGACTTCGCCAGCCGGTGCGAGCAGGATGATCGACGAGGTCGGATCTGTCGGACGGCGCTGGAAGGCACCGATACCCGCACCCGATACGCTCCCTGCGCTATCGACCTGGCTGTAGCCGTCGAGATTGAAGCGCACGGTGACCGGCGGGAAGTTCGAGGCGCTGCGCGGACCTTGCCCCGCGTTGAGGTCTCCGTTCGACGACCACATGGTGATGTTACCGCCTGCCTGCGTGAACACACGGCTCTGGTTGACGAGGAAGTTGCCGTCCGTGAGGGAGCTCACGGAACCGCCGTTCAGCGTGAGCACGCCTTCGAAGCCGATCGGGATCGCGCTGATGCGATTGGTGTTCTGATTGGTCAGCTGCCCATAGGCGAGGCTGGCGGACTGATCGACCCCGAAGCGTGTCACGCGCGACGCTGCCTGCTCCGACGTGCGCACCACCGAACCGGCGATGAAGTTGCCGCCCGGGCCGATGATCGCCAGATCGCCGCCATTCAGGGTCTGCAGCGTGGCAAGCCGCAAGTCCGCATTGCCGGTCGACTTGAGCTCGGCCTTCTGGGGCTGGCCGTCCACCAGGTTGCGCGTCGGAATGCCTTGCGGGCTGTCGGCCGATACCGTTGCCGCATCCGTGGTGTAGACGGCAAGGTTGTCGGTGTAGCCCTTGCTGACCGGGAACAGTGTCTGGATCGCGCGGTAGCCGCGATAGTACTGCAGATACGAAGGACCGTCCGGAAGCGCCGGCTGCTGCAGTTCGTTGAACAGGACTTCCGTGCGCAGGAACTGGTTCTGCAGCAACGGATCAAGCTTCGTGAACGCGCTGTAGAGCTTGTCGGCCTGCGGATAGGCGGCATTGGCGAGCGCCTGCTGTCCCGCTGTCGTATCGGGAAAGTCTGCCGTCCCGAAAATGGCGGCAAAGCCGGTCGGATCGTTGCTCCTGAGCCACTTTGCCAGGATCGGCGCGTAGATCGGCTTCGTCCGGTCCGGGCGGCGAATGCCGAGGCTGTCGGCGTTCTGCACGAACAGTGCCTTGTCGAGATTGTCGGCATTGGCCGGATTGAGATAGGTCTCCCGCATAGCGGAATAGTCGATGCCGCCGGCAACGCCGAACAGCACCGCCAGATTGGCGCCGCCTTCGCCGATCCAGGGATTGAAGAAATTGCCGACGGTCTGGATGCCGCCCGCATAGCTCACATTGTCAACGACCGCGGAATTGATGAACGGACCAATGTCACGTCCGGCCTGAACCACGAGGTTGCCCATTCCCCCGAGCACGAAGTTGTTGCCCACGATGTAGGGCAGGTTGTCGATCGTCGAGGTGGCCGTGGTGGAGGTGATATCGCGCCCGGCGCTGATCAGCGTGGTATCCTGCGCATTGGCATTCTGGCCGGTGAAGATGAGATTGGTGATATCCCGACCCGCGGTGATTTGCGCCGCCTTGGGGAGGTTGATCAACGACTGACTGATGTCCCGGCCCGCGAAGATCCGGACCGGGTCGGTATCGCCGGCATGGGTCAGCTGCTCGTTGTGATAGAGCCGCAGCAGGTATTCGCTGGTGGTTTGCTGGATGCCGGGGATGCCGAAACCGAGCCCGACCGACGCCGAGACGATGCCGCCGCCGGTGGCGTTGATCGAGGTCAGGCTGAAGCTGGCCGCCGAGAATGCGCCTGCCAGAAGCGATGGATCGCTATCGCTCATCGCGATCACGAGCGAGGAAATGTCGCCCGCACTGAACAGCTGCAAGTTCCCCGTTTTGGACGGGTAGAGCATCAAGGGCACGCTCGGCGCAACCAGCGTGTCGGTGAGTGCGGCAAGCGTCAGCGTGGGCGGCAACACCGAACCGCCGAAAATGCCAGCGCCGCCAGTGCCGACCTGGAAGGGCACCGTCTGTTCGAAGCGGTTGTTGACATAGCGCAGGCCGCCGGTCGCGATGGCACTGAACGAGGCGGAAGGCGTGAAGAACCCGGCCTCGTTGTAGCGATCAACGCTCTCGTCGCTGCGCGATGCACCCAGCGCGGAGACGCCTGCCATGGCAATCGAGCCTTGCGCGGCGAGGGCCACATTGGCGCCGGCGAGCCGCACGCGCAGAAATTGCGTGGTCTCGCCGGTCGAGGATCGCGGTTCGCGGCCGAAACCGACCACGCTGCCCGACACGTTGATCCGCCCCTGGCCTGAGGCAACATCGATCTGACCGCCGCCGAGATTGCCGCCGATCGTTGCGGAAAGATCCCCGTGGCCAAGCGTCAGCATCACATCACCGATCCCGCCGGTGTTCGTGGTGGTCGTCACCGCCGCGTCGAGCGCCACGGTGAGGTCGTTGACCGATCCCCCGGTGACAAGATTTACATCGCCGCCAGCAAGAGCGCCGATGCCGCTGGTGAAGTACTTGGGTGCGATCGCGATTTCGGTGTCCTGGCCGACCACGCCCGGCCGCCAGCGCTGCGAGGTATCGCCGATCGCCGACTTGCGATAGCTGGTGACGATATTGCCCGGTGCAGTGGCGCCGTTCCCCAGGAACTTTTCCGACCATTCGTCCCGCCGTCCCAGGACTGAACCGCCTGCAAACAGCGAGAGTGATCCGCCTTGGTCGGCCATCACCGCCGCCTGATCGTCGAGCCCCTTGGGTGAAGGCAGGAAGGTGATGTCCTGGTCCGGCGTCTTGATGTAGATGCTATCCGGTGTGATCGCAGCGATGGTCCCGGTATCGACCATCCTTGCCGAAAGTGTCGCGGGCGAAACCCGCACACCCGCTGTGTAGACGGCCGTGCCGCCCACCAGCGAGCCGGCTCCGGCCGACACGGTCCTGCCGTTCTCGTTGCGATAGGTTGCGGTCTCGCCGTTGCGCAGATCGATATTGCCCGATGCCGCAAGCGAGATGGAACCATCGCCGGTGCGGACGAACGAACGGACGAAGGCTGACCGGTCGCCGAAGTTGATCGGCGTGGGCGCCGTCGGCCGGCCAACGGGATAACCGACCGAAGTGCCGCTCTGCTGCTTGGCCAGGAAGTCCGGCGTAATCGACTCCAAGAACGCAAGCATATCGGAAAGCGGTGCCGCGACACCCGTCACGAGCCCGCGCGCGTTGGTCTGGAACCGCGCACGACCCGACTGGAAGAAGGCCTGCGACGCAACGCGGAAATCCTGAGCCTGGCCGCTTTCCAGCGTGCCCCACGTTATCGAGGCATAGGAGTCGTCATCGAGCGCGTCGACGTTGCCGCGGGTATCCTTGGTGCGGAGCAGATCTGCGAACGAGTAGGCCGGAAGCGCCGCATTGCTGAGCCCGGCAACCGACAGCTTGAGGTCGATCGAATTGCCAAGGAATGCGAGCCCCTGTGTCGCAGTCAATTGATAGCTCGTCTCGCCCTCGACCGTCAGGTTCCTGACATTGGCCCGATCGACCTGAAGCGGATTGACCGATGCAGCAGCGCCGGCGACGAGCCGCAAATCGCTGGAACGAATGACGTTGCCATCGGTCAATCTCGGGAAGAGCTGCGCAAAGCCCAGCACATCGCCACCAATGTCGCCGGTCAGGTTGTCCGAGTTGTTGCCGAGTGCAATCGCGGAATTGGCCAAGGGATTATAGGGCGCGAGGACCTTCGAAGCGCCGACCTGATTGCCGGTGAGGAAGCGCGATATGTTGATCGTCAGCGTGTTGGAGGCGCTTGCCGCCACGGTGCCGGAATCGACCGCCGAATAGCTCGTCACATTGCTGCAGTCGAAAGCGGTGCCGCAAGAGGTGAGCAGCCCGAGATTGAACGTCCGGTCGCCGCCGCCAAGCTGGTAGCTCACGTAGCTGGCGTCGGTCTTGTCGGCGAAACTGAAGAAGCCGTCGTTGATCGAACGGGTGATGTTGAGACTGCCGGCAGCCTTGAAATTGACCACGGCCGCCTCGCCGCTGGCCTTGCCGCCGACACGGTAGAGGAACGAGATGTAGTCGGACATAATCCGGCTTTCCGACCCTGGCTTCAGGGCAAAGTACGGCTGCGCATCGGTCGCACGCCGGCCCAGTTCGGGCAGATCGACCAGCAGTCCGGCCGCGCGGGCACCGGCTTCGTCCAGCGTTCCCGCCGCCAGGTTCCACGCCGTCTGCGTATAGATCGAACGGCTCGAGACCAGATCGACACCGGGCCGCAGCCGCATTCCGCCCAGATTGCTGCCGTCGGCAGCGTGGACGGCAAAGTTCTGGATGAAGTAGGGAAGCGACTGGATCCCGGTCAGGTCGTCGACAAACACATCGCTAAAGATGTTCGCCCCGGTCGGCGTGAAATCGAGGAACTGGAAGACGCCATTGCTCGAGGGCGAAACGCCGTCGTACAAGCCCGACAGGGCATCGAGATCATAGCGGCGGTAAGCCTCGATCTGCTGCGCGCCGGCACCAACGATGGTTCCCTTCAGCCGCACATCGATCTCGTCCATTCCGCTGCCGATGATCGGCGCACGCAGCGAGAGCGTGCCGCCTTTGTCAGCCGCCACAAACTGGTAGACGTCCTTGTTGACCAGCGTCAGCGGGTCCTTGACTGTGTTCCTGACGAGGCGGTTGGCCGTCGTGTTCGCAGCGAGCGCGGCCTGCGTACGTCGCGCGCCAAGATCGATCGTGGCGCCCGCATCGATCGCGATTGCGCCGCCGGTATCGCCAATGCCGATGCGCACGTTGCCTGCACTGGCCTGACGCAGATCGGTATCGGCATAACCGCTGGTATGGGTGTCAATCACCGAGCCGGCCTGCAGCCTGACGCCGTCACGGCCCCACAGCGCGACATCGCCGCCGCTGATCCGCGCAGTCGCAAGCTGGCTGGGCGTCAGACCTGCCGCCGAGACACCCGAAGTGTCGATCTTGCCGCCGATAATGATCGAGCCGCCGTCCGCCGTGAGGCTGGCACTGGTTGCCCGGATGGTGCGGCCACTGCCCAGCGACAGATTGCCCGCGCCCGAGCGGACCGAGAGATCGCCCTGGAACTTCAGGCCATTCGTGCTGACAAAACGGTCAAGATCGAACGCCGAAGTTCCTGAATCGAAGGCCAGCGATGCGGTCCGCACGCTCGTCACCTGCGGGTTCAGCACCGCGTCGAAAGCGATTGCCCCCCGGCCGGCCAGAAGATTGAGCCGGCCAGCATTGCCGATGCCGTTGTCGACGGAAAGCGTGCTCGTCGAGGGCAGGATGATATCGCCCGTCAGCGACACGAGATTGATGGTTCCGGCCCCGGCAGAGATCGTCGTGGTGCTTTGTGCATCACCGAAGCTGCGCGAAAAGCCTGGCGTGGCCAGCGAGGCAGCCCCGGCCAGCGTCACCGAGCCGGCGGACTGGATATCGAGCACGCCCGCCGTCGCGGTCAGCGCGGCTCCATCGATCGTGATCGCGGCAACCGGTGCCGAAGTCGAACCGAAGCTGATCCGCGCGCCCGGCGCGCGCAGCCCGGTGGGCGTGCTGCTCACCGTTCCGGCAGAGGTCACCTTCACGGCACCCGTGGTCGCGAACCGGTAATCGGGCGTGACCGGGATGGTGTAGTTGCCCTTCGGCGTGATCCGGTCGCTGGCCACCCCGGTATTGCTGTTCAGATCGATCACCGAAGCGCGGTCGATCAGGAACGGCGTGTTGAGCGTCAGTGCCGCGCCGTTGGCCTGCAACGCGCCACTGCCAGTGATATACGTGCCGTTTGTCGCGGTGAGATTGACGCCGCCATCAAAGTTGTAGGTGTTGAAGTTGCCGGAACCCAGCGTCAGCGTCGCTGCGTTGAGGTTGAATACATTGCCGTTCGTCCCGCAGGCCAGAAGCCCCGTCAGCGCGCAAGCATTGTTGCTTGCAGTCTGGCGGCTGTTGGAAATCCGCGTGTCGGCAGCGTTGATCGTGAGTGTGTCGGTGCCCGCTGTCCGATTGGAGAGCGCGATCCCGGACGCATCGATCGTCAGGCCCTTGAAGGTGTGGGTTGTATTGGCATCAAACAAGATCGGGCCGGAAGAACTCAGGATCAGTTCCGAAGCCTTCGCCAGCTGGCTTTCCAGCGTGGCGCTTATCGTTCCCCCTGCGCCGAAGGCGATGTTGGAGGCGCTGATCCCGATCAGTGGGGTTGTAAGCTGCGCAGCATCGTCGATCGTGAAGCGGAAATTGGTATCAAGCAACAGGCTGTTGCCGGTGAGCGCGACCTTGCCCACATTCAGCAGCGAACTGCGTCCGGCGTTGCTGGCCGCAAACGATCCCAGCCGCGAAACGGCGCGTTGCGGTCCGCCGGACAAGCGCAGAACCGAGCCGATGCCGGTCTGGTCGAACGGATCGCTCGGCGATGGGGAGGCGTTCGACGTAATCAGGTAGTTGCCCGCGCGGTCGTCCGCGAGGGTTCCGGTCGCCGTCAGCGACGCACCGTCGTTGATGTTGAGGGCCGACCCCGCACCCGCCACCGCGAGGATCAGTTCCGGCACCTTGATATCGGCCGCGGAAGTGACGACGATGCGAGTGGCCGTGATGCCGAGCCGGGTCGTCCCGTCGGTGTTCTCGATCCGCTCACCGCCGATCATCAGGCTGTTGGCGTTGAGATTTTCGATCGATTTGTTGGACAGCGACAGCCCGTTTGCCCGGGGCGTGTCCGAATTGCTGATGATGATCGAGCTACCGAGGATATCGACCGTCGAGCCCCGGCCCCCTGCGGCCGGAGCCATCTCGAAGGCACCCGCCACACGCAGCGCCTTGAGCGGATCCAGCACGACCCGCGCCGCATCAAGCGGCAAGCGCGGGACGATGCGTCCGCTGCTGATGGCGTCGTCGCGGATCGTGGTGGTGCCGCCCGTGGTCCGGATCGACGAATAGCGCAGGAAGCTTGCCTGCGATTGCACCGTGAACGAACGCCGCTGCGAGGAGGCCAGGTTTGTCCCGGCGGTCGAATAGACCCCGCCAAGCACAACGCTTCCGTCAAGCAGGGCTTGTACGCTGCCGCTGGCCGGCGCGGCCGCACCGACATTCTCGACAATCCGGTACGCACCCGGCAGCAGGGCATAGTGCGCGGGCATCAGCACATACTGACCCGCCGCAAGGCCGCCGCCGCCATCCAGCGTCACGGCAAGCCCGGCGCTGGTGCCATAAAGCTCGCTCGGGCTGCCGATGCCGTAGTCGGCCGAATAGACCGGATCGTACAGCGCGATCTTGGCCGCAACTTCGCTCGGAACCAGCGCATAGACCTGCCGCTGGTCGGCATACTGGTAGCCCAGCCCGGTCGCTGCGTCGAAATCGTTGCTGCTGAAGACATCGGTGTTGAAACGGCTCAGCACATCGCGCGAGCCACCCGTGCCTGACACGAACTCATAGGCGAAGACATCGCCACCGCCGCTGCCCAGAACTTTCGCGCCTTCCGCGAAATCGATCTCTTCCGCGCTGACCCGCAGATTCCCGCTGGGCAACTGCGTCAGCGGCGCTGCCGAACCCGGCGTGAAGAAGTACTGCGAGAGGTCCGTGGTTGTTCCGTAGGGAATATTGAGTCCTGCACCCGAAACCTGGGTCACGCTGCCGGCGCCAAAGCTGATCGTCCCTACCGGATTCTCAGATGTACCGAAGGCGATCCGGCCCAGCGGAGCAGCCAAATAGCCATTCTGGACGATGTTCTTCGCATTGATCTGCAGGAAAGAGCCTGCCGACAACGGTGCACGGTTATCGATATGGCTGCCGAGGAACGTGATCGTCCCGTTGCCGAGAGCAGAGATCTGGAAGGGCAAGGGTGCCCGCGTGTCGCTCGCACCCGCGGCAATCTCAAGGGTGCGCTGCAAGTTGCCGGTTCCGGTCGTCGCGTAGACCCGCGCCGCGTCGAACGTCAGGTTGCCGGCGGCGGTCAGGCTTCCGTTCAGGACGGGGGCCGACGTCAAGTCCGTCCGGTCGTCCACCCCGATAAGCCGCACATCCGCACGGCTGAGCAGATTGGTGTTGCCGATCGAACTGTCGAACAGAGTTGCTCCGAAAAAGTCCATCCCCTGCGCACCGGCCGAGAAGGTGACTGTCGCATCCCCGGTCGCGGCTGCAGAATTGCGCAACGCGCCGGAACGGCTGGCAAAGGCGATGTAGGGAGCCTCGATCGTCGCGTTCGTCCCTTGCGTCGCGGAGATCGTGACAGAGGCATTCGGACCGATCGGCGTCCCGTCGAGCGAAACGGGAGAACGGACCAGCAGGCCCTTGTCCAGCTTGAGGTTGAACACCCCGTCCAGCGTCAAGCCACCGTAGGCGATGAGGCTGTCGAAGCCGGCCTTCGTGATGCCGTCCGCAAACGCCACGTTGTCCGCGCCGGAACCGTCGTCTGCCGCTCGCAGCGTGGGCAGCAGCCATTCCAGCGTACCCCCTGTCGCTGCAGCGGCACCGCCTTGCGCCTTGATCGTCGCGCCGGAAAGCGTTCCCCCTGACCTCAGCGCAACGGTTCCCGCATCACTCCATTGCTGGCTGGGCGCGTACTGACCGTCCTGCACCGGAACATCGAAAGTGGCGCTGGCACCACTGATGTCGAGCAGCGCACCGGGCCGCGCCACGAACCGGCGCGCCACTGTCTGGGCGAGCAGCGGCGGCGGCGATGACGATGTGCTCGTCGGATCAGGATAGCTGACAAAGCCATAGGACGGATTGGGAAACAGGGCCCGGCTCGCGTCGCTTTGCGGACGGAACGCGGCTGCAGTCGTGATGCTGCCGCCGCCGATCATCCGGCCGAAGAGGTAGCGCGTGCCATCGGCCCGCAGCGGGGCTGCGGGATCGAACAGCGCGGTTCCGGCGAGGTTGGTCGTGCTTCCTTCCGCCAGCACGATGCCGTCGTTGGCCCCTACACGGCCGAGGAAATAAAAGAACTGCTCGCCCCCCACCGTAGTGAACAACTGATTGTTGGTCTTGACCGAGCCATCGGCATTGAGGAACCCGCCGGTGTTGAGGCCGCTTTCAGCGTAGCGTCCCGACGCATCCTGCGCCCCGAACACGACCGCGAAATCGCGTGTGTCGCCCACAACATCGAACAGCCCCGTGCCGCTCTGATCAAGCGCCAGCGGCAAGGTCGCGATCTGCTGGATCTTGCCCCCCGGCAGATCGATCACCCCGGCATTGTAGAGCTTTGGCGCCACGATCGACGCTTCCGGCGCGCCGATGATCTTGCCGCCAGCCTCGACATCAAGCTCGGTCATGCCGCGCAGGACCAGGTTTGCCGGTTTGCGATACCAGACATCGCTGGGCACGCCGGGGGTCAGAATGGTCCCCAGATCACCGCCGCTGGCGAGGCCGAGCAAGCGCGATTGGGCCGCTGCATCAAGGATGGCAGGCAGCGTGACTTGTGTCAGATCAAGCGTCTCGCCCGACCCGACCGTAAAACGCGTGGTTTCGAAGAAGCTCGACAGCCGGGCGCTGCCGTTGTCGAACAGATCGCGCACCGTGCGTGCACGGTAGCTGGTCATGTCGAGCGTACCGAAGCCGGTCCGCTGCAGGAAATCGAGCGGCACGACCGTGGCGTTGCCCTCGCCTGCGCTGGCGCTCGCCCCGGCAAAGGCGATATTGGGCGAAACGAGCTTGAACGTGCCGCCGCCGGAGAAACCGAAACCCCGGATGCTGTCGGCCGCGAAACTCACTTCGGCATTCTGGCTCGTCGGCACCAACGAGGGGAGCACGCCGATCGTCGTCGACTGCGCCGTCTTCGGCGTGAACGCGACTGTCTGGCCGCGCACCTGGCTACCGACCAGATCGGCATTGTTCTGCACGGCCGCGACCGCAGCGTAGGTCGTCTCGTTGATCAGGCTGACATTGCCGCCGCTCGCCGAAAGATCGAACTGGCGCGCACTGGACACAAAGGCGCCGGCAGAGACATCGAGCAGTGCGCCGGACTTGATCCGGATGCTGCCGCTGAGATCGGCCGCGCGCGAAGCGGTGAAGATGTCGCCATCCAGCGGCACGAACACCTTGGGCGCGACCGTCAGGCTGATCGAGCCGCCGTTGATCCAGCCAGCGCCCTGCGGGCTGGCAACCCCGCGGTAGTCGTTCACCCACTTGCCTGCGACCGAGAGCGTGCCGCTTACCGTAACGTCGAACCGGCCACCTGGCAGGGTATCGCCGCTGGCATAACTGATCGCGATATCGTCATCGTCGCGGAACGGGTTGCCTGTGGTGGAAAGACCCGGCGCGCTGATGTCGCTCAGCTGGTACGTTCGCGCCGCGATCGTCCCGCCGGCAATGCGAACGCTGCCGCCAAACCGGATCGCCCGTCCGGCATCGACTTCGAGTATGCCGCCGTCAGCCAGCGTCAGCGCGGAATTGCCCGTGATCGCAAGCGCCGAGCTGTCCGTCAGCAGCCGGTCGGAAGCTGATGCGAACGTCACCGAACCGCTTGTCTGCAGCATCAGGCCAGAAAGACCCGCCTGCGAGAGCATCCGGTCATCGAGCAGCAACTCTGCCTGGTTCGCCGGCCCCGTCTTCGTGCCGCGATAGACCACGATGTCCTGGCCAAGGCCTGTCCCGGACGAGCCACTGAACGAGCCGATCCGCAGCAACCCGCCCGAAGGCAGCTGGTTCTTGGAATATTGCAGCTTTCGCGGATCGCCGGTGATCGATGACTTGGCTGTCGGTTCGATCGCCCCGGCCAGCTGCCGCGATCCGGCAAAGGCATCCCCATGCACTGTGCCTTCAAAGGCGATCAGGGATCCCCCGATCTGCAGCGCGCCGGCATCGCGACCTTCGTCGTAGGCGTCCTCGAAGCGTTGGTCCTGCAGGGAGCCGGAGCTGAAGGTTTGCGAAATGCCAAGCCGGGTCTGCGCCGCAGTGAACCCGTCGACGATGTCAACAAACACGTCGTTCGGATCGGCCTGATCGATGCTGACGACCCGGCCATCCTTGGTCAGCAGCTGCGTGGTCTGCACGAACCCGGCGGAGTAGGTGGTCCAGCCACCCGAAACATCGAACAGCGCCCCCTTGGCGATCGACACCTTGGCCAAGGCATCGATCTGCGTGGCGGTCAGATTGATCGTGCTGATGGCGGTGCCGACATCGATGCTGATGCTGCCGCCCTTGGTCATCAGTTCGGCGGCAGTGACGGCAATCTGGCTGACGGCGCTGCCCGCTTCGAGCAGCGGCGAGCCGACCCAGGCCACCCCGTCCGATCGCACCCCGGAGGCGCGGGCATCGACATAGAGCGTCGCGCCGTTGAGCGTGAAGCCGCCATCGGTGCGCACCGAGCGGTAAGTTGGCGTATCGCGCAGTTCGTTCTGCTTGGCGGGACTGATCTTGACGCTGTTGTCCGAAACCTTGCGTGCCACCCCCTTCATGCCGCTGACATCAATGATCGCGCCGTCGGCGATCGACACCGATGCGGTGATGCCGGGGTTCGGCACGAAGACGCCTTGCGAAAGATCGTGACCGATCACGACTTTCGCGCTGGGCGCGAAGATAAAGGCGTTCTGCTCCATCGCGAACTGCGTCGGCAGCAGGGCAGTATCGCCGCTGCCGTCGGTGCTGAGATAGGAGTTGACCGTGTTACCGATCACGATCTGCGAGTTCTTGAACGCTGGCGGGCTGCTGGCGCTGCCCTGCGGAATTGTTTCGCCGTTGTCGTCCGGCAGGATCGATATCCCGCTGGCCTTGCCGGGATCGACATTGCCGGCAAGGATGACGGACCCGCCCGTCAGCGCGATCTTGCCGTTGCGCGAAACACTGGTCGTGGCGCTCAGCAAGCCATCGTTGGTGACCTGACCATAGATCGACGTTCCCATCGAGATATAGCCCCGGCGGGAAACGATCAGGCCGGAATTGGTCACCACGCCCTGATCCGGGGTCGGCGCCTGCGGCTGCAGCGGCACGTTGGGGATCTGGCTCGAAAGGATCAGGCCGCGCACGTTCTCGTCGGCGCTACCGGTTGCACCGGTGGAGGTGGTCGCGCCGATGAAGCGCCCGCCCTGCAGGCTGACCTGACCTTCGCTGGCCGTCAGCGTCCCGGCGTTGTGCACTGTCGGGCCGGCGAGGATGATGTAGCCGCCGCTGTCCGAGGTGATCGATGCGCCCTGGTGGACGAGGACGTCCCCTTCGAGGCCGCCCGCCACGGGCAGCGGCTGATTGACATCATACTGGCTGCCGGCAGGAAGCAGCGAGGACAGCAGCTGTCCCTTGAGCCCGGGCGCACCCTGAACCAGCAGGCCATTCTGCAGATAGGCGGTAATCCGGTCCTTGACTGTCGTCGGATTGAAGAACGAAGTGGCGCCGACAGTCGTGACCGACGAGGCAAAGTTGCCAAGCTCAAGGCTGCTGGCGACCAGCGAATGCAGGTTGATCTGCGCGGTCGGGCCGAACATGACCCCCGCGCGATTGAGCACCAGCACGGTGCCATCGGCCTTGATCGCGCCCAGGATCGTGCTCGGCGCGACCGGATTGGCCACCCGGTTGACAACGCTCCAGCTCTTCTGGGCGACACCGCCCTGCTTCTGATTGAACACCAGCTCGGTGTTCGCCCCGACATCGAAGTTCTGCCAGGTAAGCAGCGCGCGCTGCTGCGTCTGATCGATCCGGACCGTAACCTTGCCATTGCTGCCCGTGCTCTGGACCGGTGCCAGCGCACCTTCCCAGGTATTCTGACCGGTAAGGTCATTCACCGCTGCAACGGACAGCGGCGCGCTGTTACCCTTTACGGTGGAGGCATCGACACCGGCCGCGACATAGATCGTCGCATTGCGGACCGCCTGGATCGGATTGAGCCCGGCATTGGCAACGCCATCAACCGGCTTTGTCTTGATCGCGGCCAGAGCGGCGGACTTCGCCGATGTCACATACGTAGCCAGCGCCTGCGCGCGCGATTGCAGGCGCACCTGCCGCGCCAGCGCATCCTGCATGGTCTGCGAGCGTTGCGGCGTACCCTGACCAGCCGACACCGCAACCGGCGGAACAACAGTCCCGGCCGCCGCGCGCATCGCGGCAAGCTGCGCGTATGCCGGGTTGGCCGAGAGCCCGAGCATGATCGCGGCTAGGCTTGTCCCACCGAGCAGCCCACCTACGCCTGATCGCCGAAATGCCATGGTTAGTTCGCCTTTTCCGGCTCGCCGGTTATCGCCGTTCCGCCCGGCAAGGTGCGCAGCGGGACATCGACCTTGTTGTCGTAGACAGCATCAGACAGGGCCTGCAGCTCGAACTCGAAACGCCGCCGACCGAGCTGGAGTGGATCGCGCCGATGCAACTGGGCATAGCGACTGGCATAGGCGTCGATGAGCTGCCGCCCGATCGAGACAAGCCGGCCATTGCGCAGGCGGCACTGCTCGAGCGCACCCGCCCGCCCCGTCGCATCCGCCAGTTCGCGTTGCAACGTCGCGATCACCTGCTGCGAGGCAAGCAGGCGCTGCTGCAACGCATCGATGTCGGCAGCTGTCGGGGCTGCTGGCTGGCCCGACTGCACCGACGCGGCAGTCTGCGCAGGCGGAGGTGGCGGCGGAACGACCGGCTGCGCCATGGCTACAGGGGCGCCCAACAACACCGCGAGCAGGACAGGCAGGGCGCGCATCAGAACTCCACGTTCAGATCGAGTTGCAGGACATCGATGGCCAGCGGTTCGCCGCTAATCTGGTTGGCGCTCAGCCAACGCCCTCCGAAGGTGACATTCTTGTAGAGACCCACCGTGGCGCCGATGACGTAGCCCTTGGTATTGGTCCCGCCGAGCCGCCAGTAATCGTTGGTGAAGGCATCGACCACGGCGTCGGTCTCAAGATAGCGATAGCCCACATAGGCCCGCCACTGGCCCGGGCGGTTGGGATGCGCCCAGCCTGCGCCGATTTGCAGGTCGAACCCCTGATTCCCGCCGACATAGGGCGTGCGATTGGCCTCGACCGGATCGCAGATGTTGCCGTTGCCACCCGAACCGCCATTGTTGACCGGCTGACCGGCGATCCCGTAGCGGCACGCGTTGCTGCGTTTGAAGCCGAGGTTGCGCATGTATTCGCCGCTGAACGTGACGTCGGTGTTCTCGCCCATCGGCACCTTCACCGAAAGCATGGCGTCGAGAATGTGATAGGGCTGGACCAGACCGAGCAGCTGCGGCTGCGGCTGCACGGCGGTCGCCGGCAGGGTCGGATCGAACACGATGCGCCGGATGAACGAGAGCGTATTGCCCTTCTGCACGAAGCCCGCTGCCGTGCCATCGGTCGAACATTCGGTCACGCCGAGATAGAGCGCGCAAGGCGCCGAAGGGCGGCCTTGCATGTTGACGTAGTGGTGATAGCCGACCGCCGACCTGACGAGAATGTCGCCGCCAAGGTGGAAGTCGGTTTCGGCCTGGGCGGAGAACAGCCAGCGCTGCGGCACGCCCGTCTTGACGTTCGAGGTATTCGGGAAGTTCAGCGCGCCGAAATCGAGCGGGAACGCTCCCAGCACGAGCTTGCTGTCGAACGCGCCGCCCATATCGGGCAAGCGGAATGCGCCAGCAAACCCGTCGAAGCTCAGGTCGTTGTCGAAGAGCGCCTCGGTAGTCCAGAACGGATTGCCCATGCGTCCGGCGGTGATTGTCGCCCATTCGGTGGGCTTGGCCTCGATAAAGGCCTTGTGGATCATGAAATTGCGATCGGTGAAGTTGCCCGCCAGGTTGACGTTCGAGCCGACCGGCGAAACGTCGTTGCCGCCGCCGAGCATGAACCCGACCTTGACCTTCGAACCGATCTTGAAATCGACCCCGACCCGCAAGCGGTAGCGCAGCAGGTTGTACTGGTTCTGCCGCGTGTTGAGCAGCGGGATCGGATCGTTGATCAGATCGAGCGGAACCTGGCCCTGATTGCGGTCGCCCGAGACAATCTGCTGGAAATTCGGCACGAAGTCCGAATTGTCCTTGCTGTAGAAGTGCGACTGCGAGCGGATGCGCATATCGCCATAGACATTGAGGTTGTTCACCCATTCCGGGGCGGCCTTGCCCGGCGAAGCCCAGCCTTGCGCCTTGGCCTGCTTCAGCACTTCGTCCCTGAGCTCGTCGCGGATCTGATCGCGCACCACTTGCGGAATATAGGGCACACGGATGGTGCCCTGCGCCGGTGGGGGAAGATTGCCCGCTGCATACTGCCCGGCGGCCACCGCTGCGGGGTTGCCGGTTGCGCTCTGGGCTGCTGCTGCTGCCGGCGGCTGCGCCGCCGCAAGCCGCGCCTCGGCGGCTTCGCGTTCCGCTTCCTCGATCAGCTTGTCGCCGTTCTCTCGCGTGATCGTGCCCTGTGCGACAAGCAGCCGGACGAGATTGATCATCGCGTTGCTCGACGGCGCAGGCTTTGCCGCCGGCGGTGCGTCAAGCGCCGATCCGGCCTGCTGGTCGGCATACGCAGGCGTCGCTGCCAGTGCCGCGCAGATCGACGCTGCGAGCAGCGGTGCCGATGCAAAAGAAGACCTCAACCGTCTCATCAAACTTCCCCTGGAATGCGTACAGGCGCTGCTCACAGCGAGCGCCTTCCTCGAACCGTGATCCGCTGCGGAAACCGGACCGCACTGGGCGGCGGATCGAGATTGGAAATGGCAAGCAGGATGGCCTTGAGCGAGGCATCCCGGTCCTCGCGCCCGCTTGTCTTGAGCACGCTCACCGAAGTGACCCGGCCCGAAGGCGAAATGGTGATCGCAAAATCGGCGCTGAAAACCAGCCGGTTGACGCGGTCGTCGCGCTGCACCTTCTCCTGCAGGACGGCGCTCAGATAGCGGCGGTAGAACACTTCGCTCATGCCCGTACTGCCGCCGCAGTTGGGCCCGACGCAGGCACCGGTGGAGCCGCCGCCGCCGATGCCGCCGCCATTGCCCGATTGCAGGCCAAAAGCATCACCGCCGGCCTGCGCCGGGCCATTGATAGAAACCGCGGCCGGTGCGGGCGCCTTGGGCGGCTCGACGCTTGGCACCGGTGCCGCCCTTTCCTGCGGCTCGGGCGGCTTGGGCTGCGGTGGCGGCGGCGGCGGGGGCGGAGGCGGGGGTGGCAGCATCGAGATGACGGCCGGTGGCGGCGCTTCGACCTTTACGCCTTTGGTGGCGGTCAGCGACTGATAGGCAAACCACAGCAGGGCAATGACCATCACCGCGCCGACTGCGATCAGCAGTCCGCGGCGCGCCCCCTGCTCTTCAGGATCCGGAAAGGATGGTTGTCTGGCCACGGCGCAGTCTGCTCTGGGTCCGGTCCGGCGATCAGGAGGCGGTCGGCTTGCCGGTGACCAGGCCGACCTTGTTCAGGTCGAGCTGGCGGCACAGATCCAGCACTTCAGTGATCTTGCCATATTGCGCGGTCTGATCGCCCTTCAGCACGATCGGCACGTCGGGGTTCGACGCCTTGGCATTGCGCAGGCGTGTTTCCAGATCGGCGAGCGTGACCGGGAACGCGTCCATGAAGATCTGGCCCTGATTGTTCACCGTTATGGCGATGGTCTTGGGTTGGACCAGGCTCTTGGCCGAACTTGCCTTGGGCAGATCGACCTTGATGCCCTGCACCGAAGCCGTCGCCATCAGGATGAAGATCACCAGGAGGACGTAAGCGAGGTCCAGCATCGGGGTGATATTGATGTCGTCATAGGCCTTGCGGCCGCCACCTACCTGCATCGGACGGTTTCCTTATTTCGATTCTTCAAGGGCGAGCGCGGCATTGGCCTGGACCTCGGCCATGCGGGTAATCAGCTGCTCGATGAACACGCGCATCTGATCCGCCAGCGCGCTGATGCGTCCGTTCAGATAGTTGTATCCGAACAGCGAGGGGATGGCGCAAGCTAGGCCTGCGATCGTGGCGAGCAGCGCGGCCGCGATGCCCGGTGCGATCGCGTTCACGTTCACATCGCCAGCCATCGCCACGCCGCCGAACACGGTCATGACGCCGACCACTGTGCCGAGGAGGCCGATGAACGGACCGCCCGAAATCGCGATGGTGAGGATCACGACGAGATGGTCGAGCTTCTGGTTTTCCTTGACGAACTGCGAATCCACCGCCGCCCGCATCGAGTTGATCGCCTGGCTCGAGAGCGGCCGGCTCCCCGAGGCGACCACGCGTTCGTAGAGTTCGTCGAAGCCGACAGCATAGAGCCGGGCCAGCGGGGAAGCGCGGTTGAGATGGGCCGCTTCCTGCGGGGCCACCCCTTCGGCTTCATCCAGCGGCACGAACGCGTCGCGCATCGCCTCGAAGTGGCGGAGGAAGCGCTTGTTGGCCTTGTCGGCCGCATTGAGGTAGCGCACCTTTGCGGTCATCAGTGCGATCGCGGCCGCCAGCAGCAGCATGCACAGCCCGATGATGACCGTATCGACCGGCTCCAGCTTGCTGATGATGAACGAGATTACGCCGCTGCCTGAGCTCTGCTTTTCTGCAGTTTCCGAAACTGAGACGAGCTTTCCGCCCGGGCCTTCCGCCTGGGCCATCGCCAGAAGCATCGCCGCGGGCCGTGCCGTCTTCGAAAGGCGCACTTCATCCAGCGCGCCGGTATAGGGCTGGCTGGTCTCGCCGCCGATGCTGATCGGGCCGTCAAGCGCCGGCATCGCGCCGGCCGCCGTGCCCTGCTCGGTGCCGTTGACGTAGATGAAGAACGCCTTGCCATCGGAAACGAACGCGATGTGGCTCCACTCACCCTGCTTAACCGCGGTGCTTCCCGCGACCGAGATCCCCGGTCCTGAGGCGTAGGGAACGCCTGCGTTCAGCCCGATCACCAGCCCACCCCGCGCAAAGATGGCCTGCTGGCCTCCCAGTTGCTGCGGCTTGATCCAAGCCGTGAACGTGAACGGCGCGCCTGCGGTCATCGCCAGCGAACCGCTGGCATCGATCGTCAGAGCGCCCTGCCCCGGAAACTGCGCCGCGCGGCCCACGATCCCGCTCTCGTCCACTCCCGGAGGGGCCGCCTTGGCAGAATTCGCATTGGCGGTGGAATCGGTGGCCGGCTGGCCCGGCTTTTCGCTAAAATGATAGACGGCGGTGTAATCCGGATCGAACGTGCCGGGTACGTCCGCGCCAACCGGTGCCGACTTGTTGCCGAAATAGATCCAGATCTTCTTCTTCTCGCCGCCGGTCAGATTGGGCACCGAAACCCACACGGTGGCGATGCCCGTCGCCGCATCGTACTGCTCGATATGGTAGGGCAGCGGGGTCTTGTCGTCGCTATCGACGAAGCGGATGTCCGCACCGTTGTCCATCGCATCGGTGAAGGTGAAGTTGCCGTTGTGCAGCCGCACAAGCGCCACCGTGCGGCCGATCGCGCCGCTGACGTTGACACCGGTCGGCGAGGTGTCGATCGTTACCGCCTTGCGATAGCTCCATTCCTTGTTCCACCAGCCGGCGGTCTCACCCTCAGCGGCAGCCGGAGAGGCGAGCCCCAGGGACAGGACGAGCGCCAGCAACAGGCGCAGGATCGCTGTTTTAACGGTTGCCTGATACACTCAGAATTCCCCCTTCACATCGAAGCTTACTCGGGGCGATCCCCGCTTCGTCACCGGGCCGCTGGTCATCGCGACCGCGCCCAGCACCTCACCGGAAATCCGGTCGAACAACCGCACTCTCAGCCCGCCGCCAAGACCGACGAGCGTGAAGCTCGAAGTCTGCTCGGGCAGGGGGTTGAGCACGCGCAGGAAAGACGCATCGCCGAACGCGAAGAAGCGAGCCTCGGTCAGCCATTTGCCGAAGCTTCCCGCCAGCGACGGCGAGCGCAGTTCAAGGCTTGGCCCGATCCCGTTGTCGCCGACAGCCTCGGACGAATAGTATCCGCGCACGCTGCGCAGGCCGCCGGCGGAAAACTGCTCGTTGGTGATGAGATGCGAATCCGCCAGCTGCGCATTCAGCCGGAACGCCGCGACGATGTCGTTCTTGAAGGCATAGGACAGATCGACCGAGAGATCGCCGCGGACGAAGTTCTCGTTGCTGAACTGCTCCCGGTTGCGGAAGGCATCGACCAGCACGCAAGGCCCGGTAAGGCTGGCGCAAACCTTGGGCCTGATCGCACGAAGACCGATAGTCGTCCCCAGGGTGACTGCGTAATTGACCTTCTCGCTGCCACCGGCAACCGTGTATTCAAGCTCAATCGGAAGATACCGGATCGGCGCAGTGCTGGTGGGAACGCCGGCGACAAGGATGTTTTGCTTGAAGTTCTTGTAATCGAACCCGAAGCTGAACTGCTGCTGACTGCCGGAGGAAGCAAGGTGATAGATGGCGCGTGCGCCGATCTGATAGCCGTTGCCCAGAACGTTGGTCCCGCCCAGCGCCGCAATATTGCTGTTCGAGTAGTACCCTGAAATCGCGAAGCTCCAGGGCGTGCGCAGCAGCGGAAAGGTATACGAGCCCGAGAAGACTTCCGTTTCCGTGCGCTTGAGCGGCGATACGATGTACGTGAACGTTGCAGCATGGCCCGTCTGGAACAGGTTGGTGTACCTGACGGTGCCGATCGCGCGCAGCTGGGTTGTGGCCGGGCTGGCGTCGTTGTTCAGGTCGAGGCTGGCGTGAAGCGGCCGCTGGTCGTCGACATTGATGTCAACGTCGATCGTCCCGGGAGCCCTGCCCGGCTTGAAAATCGGATTGAGCGTGCGATCGGGAAACCGGTTCGCCTGAGTCATGTCAGCCTGCAGGGCCGGAATATTGAGCGGCTTGCCCTCGACGAGCGAAGGGACCTGCCTGCGGGCTACCCATAGCGAGTGATAGCGGCTGTCGGTGACCCGCACTTGCCCGACCGGCACTTCGTTAACCGCGATTCGGATCACGCCTTGCGCGAAGGCTTCCCGCTCCTGCAGCGGAACTTCGACCACCGCCGCGCCATAGCCGCGGGCGGCATAGGCATCCTGCAAGGCCTTGCGCGCCGCTTCGACATCGGCATCGGTGCGATCAGGACCCGAGTACGCATAGACCAGACGCTCGATCTCGCTCGCCGGCAAGACCGTCACGCCTGAGATATCATAGGCCTGGACAAAGAACTTGTCGGGTGCGCGCTCGGCACCGGCGGGCGTTGCGGAAGCAGCAGGAGCAGCTTGCCCGGCGGGAGCAGCTTGCTCGACCGGAGACGATTGCGCAGCCCAAGCTGCAGAGCCAGGCGTCAGCAACCACGCCAGCGGCAAGCACGCACGTAAAACAGGTGCAGTAAGCCCGCCCATCGCAATCTGATTCCCCCGACACCTGTCTCGATGGTCTCTGGCGGGCCAGTGTTTAATCTGTGTGACAGTCTGTTGATGAGCTGGCTGGCGGATTCCCGGTGCGGCACAAGGTAAACAAAAAGGGCCCCGGATTACTCCGGAGCCCTTCTCGTTCAGCTTACGCCGTGATCGGAAGATCAGGCGCCCGTCTTGCCAGAGCAGGTCGGGTTCGGGTTGGTCGCGATCCGGATGTTCGGCTTGGCAGCCCGCCAGATCTTGGTCGCCGGGTTGGTAGCAGTTGCCGCCGGCGCACCCTTCGTTGTCTCACCGTAGTAGATGTCCGCTGTCGCCGTCTGATAGGCCGGGATCGTCTTGTCCTGGATCCACAGGTTCAGCGCACCGAGCGCAGGCTCGGCAGTCGGGTTCGAAAGGAAGGTGTTGACGATCGCGCGCGTCCAGTTCGCCGGCACGACGCCGATGTTGTTCTGGAAGAGCACGCCCGGGGTGGCCGGAACCGTACCGTTCAGCAGGCCCTTGGGAGCGACCGCACCGCTGCCATTCTTCGTGTACTGGCCAAGCGTCCAGCCAAGGAAGGACACCATGGCTTCGCGGTTCGCACCGGCGTAGCAGGTGTACAGCAGCACCTGGGTTGTGCCGGTCATCGGATAACCGACAGTCGGGTTTGCCAGCGTCTGGCTGCTGTCCGCATAGAGGACGTCGGTCCAGGCGAGGGGGTTGTCACGCGTCGCAGCAACGAGCGTGGTGCCGCTGGTCGGGCGAACCAGACGGCTGTCCGCGGTGGCCGTGCTGAAGAGACCAGTCGTGTCCGACTGCGGGGGCAGGATGGTGCCCATCGCGGTCCTGGCGGCGGCGGCGGTCGGGTTGGCATAGAGAGTCGTCGAAACGCCCACCTGCAGCGTGGCTGCAGACAGACCGGCGAGCGCGTCAACCGAAGGATTGACGAAGTCGGCCGAGATGTAGCCGACCTTGCCGTTGATCTTGACGGTACCCAGCTGGTAATCCGGTGCCAGCGTAAGCGCACCAGCAACGCGCGAGCTGCCATCCGCGAGGATGAAGAAGCCGGTGCCCTGATTGCCGCTCGGCGTCGACGAAGGCCCCGGGTTGCTCGGGAAGGCGACCGAACCCGAACCGATGTTCACGATCGAGGTGCCGTCGAAGTAGTCGCCCGAGATCGAGTTCGTGGTGCCGGCGAGGTTCGAGGCAGTGTTGTTGACACGGTAGCCGGTATCCGAACGGATGCTGCGGAAGTCGATGCCGGTCGAAGTCGCATAAGGCAGCGTTTCCGCCGCGTTGCTGAAGCGGTTCGTGCCGGTGAAAGCCGGTACGGCAGCAGCGAGCACCTTGCCGGTCGCCGACGTCCTCGCCGGAACGCCCGGCGCATTGGTGGGGTTGCAGACAGCCGCGAGGTGGCGTGTGAAGAGATCGGTCGTGCCCGAGCGGTCGAGACGGCCGACGAGACGGATCGGCGCACCGTCAGCATCCCAGCGGGTCTGCGTGTCGTTGACCGGATCGTGCAGCGAGATGTTGCTGTTGAGCGTCTTCAGCGCAGGATTGTTCCAGTTCGTGATCGTGCCATTGAAGATGCCGCAATAGGCTGCCTTCGACAGCTTCAGAACCGCAGCCGGCGTACCACCGGCGGGCGCGATGCCGCGGCCCTTCGCATTGAAGACCATCGGGTTGCCAGCAGCATTGGTGCCGTAGGTCGAGCTGTAGGCCACCGCGATGGGGAGCAGGTAGAGCGGGAAAGAAATCGCCGCACCGCCGTTCGTGGCCGCCAGACCAGCGTTATAGGTGGTCAGATCCGAAGTCGAGATGCCGGCGTCGGAGAAGCCGTACTGCACGTTGCTCCAGGTCCCGAAGGGGTTGAACACGCCAGCCGTCGCAGTCGCGCCGCCGACGAAATCATTGCGGAAGTTGCGCCACACCTGACGGCCAAAGCCCGAACCGGTCGCAACATACTTGCCCTGGACGTTGGTCTGGACAGCATCCGTGTTAACGGCGCAGTTAACGGCAGGGACGCCGTTGAACACGCCCTGGGTCAGGGTGGTCAGCGAGGTCGCGCTCGACGAAGTACCGCGCTGGTTGTCGACCGCGCTGAGGCAGTTGAAGCTGCGTGCGACGACGTTCTGGACCGAAGAAGCGCCCGCACCGCGCAGCGCGCCGTCGGAGGTCGAAGGAGCCGGCAGCGGGATCTGCTGCGCGAAGGCTGGCGATGCTACCGAGCCAGCGACAACCGTCGCGGCAAGGAGCAGAGACTTCAAGTTAACCATCTGTTAATTCCTCCTGAAGGAAATCGTAACCAGTAATGATACTGAACCAGAATAATTAGGCCGATTCAAAATCAAAAAATCTGCAGATTGTTCAAAATAAATCCCATTATTGAGACTCTATTTCTCGACACATATTCAAAACTGATTCGCGGCGAATGCATAATAGATCGCCTCGAACAGCGCGCTGGTCGAGCAAGTACATCTGCAGATTTGTGGAATTTGTCTCCTGAGCCCCCGATTCCCAACCCAATCCATGGTTGGTGAGAGGGTCAATAGACTCGGCAAATGACAACAACGTGATTCTTTTATTGCAGTCGCCGAATATCATCCAACCCCGGGCTTCGGTTCTGCGCGGGGCCAATGCCCGGCTCTGAAAGCTCTCGGGAAAGCAGAAGTTTTCCGGGCTGCCACGCGGCTCCCCATGCCCGCATCGCCCGGCGCGAAACTCTGTGGAGAGCGGCTTCCGGTCCCCGGCGCACCGATCCGGTCCCGTCACACAAATGCAGCATTGCCAACATATGGCGACGGAACGGGGTGGTGGTTGATCCAGCGTTGGCTGTTTTGGGCCATTATAAGCGAGGGCCATGCCGCTTCTGGTCTGACCGCGAGGGTTAACGTGCTCGGTAACGCAAAACTCTCAACAATGGCTGGTGCCTCTCCGCAGGTATCGCGCATCGATCAGGCAGTAGCCACTGCTTCAAAGTCTCTGGCTTCAACCATGCCCGGCGCATCCGACGGCAGGAAAGCGCAACATGACCAAGGCTCGATCGCCGCCGTGCTGGAAGACCGCGCCCTGCTCTCGCGCGAAGCCCTCTCCCGCGCACGCCTCGTCCAGCAGGAAAGCGGCGAGCGCATTGAATCGGTGGTCACGCGGCTCGGCCTGATGTCGGAACAATCGCTGTGCGAACATCTGTCCGATGCCAGCGGGATGCCCATGGCGCCGGCCGAACTGCTGCGCGAACCGGTCACCCTCGAACAACCGATCACGGCCGAATTCCTCCGCGATATCCGCGCTGTCCCGATTGCGGTTGATGACGAGCGGGTCTGCGTTGCGGTTGGTGATCCCTTCGACCCTTTCATCGAGAACGCCTTCCGCTTCATGTTCAGGCGGCGGGTCGATCAGGTCATCGCCCGCGCCAGCGACATCGAAGCGGCGATCGAGCGCCTCTGCCATGAAGGGGCCGAGGCGGCGGTGATCGAGGATGCCGTCGAGTCCGATGACATCGACCGGATGCGCGACCTGACGAGCGACGCGCCAGCTATCCGCGCGGTCAACCGCCTGATTGCCGAGGCAGTCGATGCGAACGCTTCTGACATTCACCTGGAGCCGAGCGACGACAGCCTCGTCGTGCGGTTCCGCATCGATGGCATGCTGCGCCTTGTCACCCGGTTGCCGCAGGCCATGCGCGCGTCGGTCGTGGCCCGCATCAAGGTCATGGCCGGGCTCGACATCGCCGAGCGCCGTATTCCGCAGGATGGCCGTCTCCGGCTGGCGGTTCGCGGGCACGAGATCGATCTGCGCGTAGCCACCGCGCCTTCGATCCACGGCGAAAGCGCAGTGCTGCGCATTCTCGATAGATCCAACCTCAAGCTCGAGTTTGCGGCGCTGGGTCTTGATGACCAGTTGGTGGAACAGTTCCGCGAGGCAATCCACCGGCCCTACGGGATCATGCTGGTGACCGGCCCCACCGGCAGCGGCAAGACCACCACGCTCTACGCCGCGCTCGCCGAGCTTAACCAGGTCGAGCGCAAGCTGCTGACGGTGGAAGATCCGATCGAGTACCGCCTGCCCGGAATTGTCCAGACGCAGGTGCAGCCCGGGATCGGCTTCACGTTCGCCACCGCCTTGCGCTCGTTTCTGCGGCAGGATCCCGACGCAATCATGGTCGGCGAGATCCGCGATGTCGAAACCGCGCAGATCGCGGTGCAGGCCGCGCTGACCGGCCATATGATCCTCTCGACGCTCCACACCAACACGGCCGCGGGCGCAATCACCCGGCTGATCGACATGGAAGTGGAACCCTTCCTGTTGAGCTCGGTGCTGGCCGGGGTGCTGGCGCAGCGGCTGGTCCGGCGCCTGTGCCTGCAATGCCGCGTTCCGTTTGTGCCGGATGAGGCGCTGCTGACATCGCTCGACTTCGATGCCGCTGCGGGCGACGAAAGCCACTTCCACCGCGCCGCCGGCTGCGCGGCCTGTCACGGCACCGGCTACAGTGGACGTATCGCGCTGTTCGATTTCCTGCCGGTCGATGAGGCGATTGCGCGTCTGATCCTGAAGCGTGCCGATGCCCGTCAGATCGAGGAATGCGCCAACGCGGCCGGTCATCGTTCGCTGCTTCAGGAAGGCTTCGCCAAGGCCGCCCAAGGGCTTACGACCATCGAGGAAGTGCTTAGGGTTGCGAGCGGCGAATGAGCGCGGCACCCGCCTTTCGCTATCGCGCGATGCGCACGGATGGCCGGATTGTCGCCGGACAGCTTGATGCGGCCAATGAAAGCGATGCGCTGGCCCAGATCCGGCGCAGCGGCAACACGCCGGTAGAACTGCGCCTGATCACCGCCGGCACCCCGGCTGCCGCAACCGGCGAGAGCATATCCCGCCGCAACTCCGCCATCAGCCGCGCCGTGATCGCCGAACTGGCGGTCCTGCTCAAGGCGGGCCTCCCGCTGGACCGGGCGCTCGCGCTGGCGGTCGGCAACATCGATGATCCCGCCGCGGCGGAAGCGATGGGCATGCTCTTGAGCGCAGTCCGCGAGGGCGCGCCGATCTCGCGCGCGATGCGCGATAATCCGGCGCTGTTCAGCCCCGGTGAGGCAGCAATGGCAGAAGCCGGCGAGGCCAACGGCAAGCTGGGCGAGGCGATGGAGCGATTGTCCCAGATGCTCGAACAAGCTGCCGAGCTGCGGCGGCTGGTGATCACCTCGATGATCTACCCGATCGCGCTGTCGGTGATTGCTGTTGCCGTGATTCTGATGATGCTGCTGTTTGTCGTGCCGCAGTTCGAACGGCTTCTCGACAACAATCAGGTAGAACTGCCATTCGCCTCGATGGCCGTCATTGCGGCGAGCCAGTTCCTGCGCGCCTATGGGCTATGGCTGCTGGGCGGACTGGTAGTGATCGGCCTTGTCGCACGCAACCTGCTCGCCCGCCCTGCCAGCCGCATACGGTTAGACCAGATCATGCTGGGCCTGCCGCTGATCGGGGACCTGGTGCGGCGCATCGAGACCGCGCGGTTTGCCCATACGCTGGGCGCATTGCTTGAAGGCGGGGTTCCGCTGCCCAGCGCGCTGGCCCTGTCCCAACACACCGTTAGCAACTCCGCGATGGCCAGCGCGATTGCCAAGATTGCCGAGGGCGTGCGCGAAGGCGGCAGTCTTTCCGCGCCGCTCGCCGCGACCGGCATGCTGCCGCACCTCGCCATCGGTTTCATCCGCACCGGCGAGGAAACCTCGCAACTCGCCCTCATGCTTTCGCGGCTGGCTGTGGTGCTCGATCGCGATGTTCGCACCCGGCTGGAGCGGCTTGTCGCCATTCTGACGCCGGCCATCACGATAGTGCTGGGCACTGCGGTGGCGGTCATCATCGCCGCGGTGATGTCGGCAATTCTCGGCTTCAATGAACTGGCGGTATCCCGATGAACAAGAACAACCCGAATGAACGGGGCTTTACCCTGATCGAGCTGCTGGTCGTGCTGGCCGTACTCGGCCTGCTTGCCGCCATCGTCGGACCGCAGGTGATCAAGTATCTCGGCAGCTCGCGCACACAGACTGCCCAGATCCAGACCAAGAACATCGCCGCTGCGCTCGAACTGTTCAAGCTCGATGCCGGGCGCTACCCCTCCGGCACGGAAGGTCTCACCGCGCTCGTCAAGGCGCCGACCAACGATCCGAACTGGAACGGCCCCTACATCGCCGATCCTGCCGCCCTCAACGACCCATGGGGCAAGCCCTACCTCTACAAGTCTCCGGGCGATCATGGCGAGGTCGATATCTACAGCTTCGGCTCGGATGGTGCCGCTGGCGGTACCGGTGAGGCCAAAGATGTCAGCAATTGGTGAGCGACGGCGCGGCTCCCGCCGCGACGACGGATTTACGTTGATCGAACTCCTGTTGGCGCTGGCCATCGCGGCCCTTGTCGCCGGGATCGCCTTTCCGGCACTGCAGCATCGGCTTGGGCAAAGTGCGCAGACCGAAGCACGGATGACCACGGCGCTGGTGCTCACCCAGGCCCGCGCCGATGCCATCGCCGGGGCTGACCCCGTCCTTGTGTCATGGTCCGCTTCGCGCCGGATGCTGCAATCGTCTTCAGGCCGCCCGGCCCAAACGCTGCCGGAAGCGGCTGATCTCGAATGGCCTGCCGAGGGGTTTGCCTTCTTTCCCGATGGCACCGCCAACGGCGGCGACGGCGCCATCCTCGCCGCCGGCCGAGCCAGCCGGTTTTCAGTCGACCCTGCCACCTCGCGCTTCGTGTTTACGCCGTGAGGTCCGCTGCCGATTCCCCGGCGGGGGCGCCATGCGACGCCAGCGAGCTGGGCTTCACGCTGATCGAGCTCTTGATCGCGCTGGCCATCGTGGCCGCGATGACCACCGCGCTGGTGGGCACTGTGGGACAGGATGCGCGGACGCGGCTTGCCGTGCAGCAACGCCGCGAGGCCCTGCTGGTGGCGCAATCAGTGCTGGACCAGATGGCGGATGGCAGCACCCCGGTCGAGGGCCAGTGGCGCGGCTATGGCTGGCGGGTCCTGCGGCAACCCTTCCAGCTCGCCGATCCGCTTGATCGCCATCCGCTCGAGCAGATCACGGTCGCCGTCGATCTTGCAGGCGCGGGACGCGGCGAGCTCATTCAGCTCAGTACGGTGCGGATCAAGCCATGAACCGCCCGCAATCTGCCGCCGGATTCACGCTCGTGGAAATGCTGGTCTGCCTCGCCATCCTCGGCATGGTTTCGGCCGTGCTCGTCACGGGGATTGGCAGGATGGACCTGCGCCAGCGGATGATCGGCCAGAAGGATGCGCAGATCGACGAGATCGCGCAGGCGCAGTTCACGCTGCGCCACCTGATCGCCAACATTCATCCCTCGATCAGTCCCCAGACTGGCAACACCGTGGAATTCGTCGGCAACCAGTTCGGCCTTGAATTCGATGGCAAGCCGCCTGGCAATGCCTCACCCGACGCCCTTCAGCGCTACCGGCTCAGGCTCGAGCGCGGCGGCGATCTCATGCTCTACCGCATCAGCACGCTCGACGAGACGGTCGACCGGCGCCAGCCTGACGTGACCGGCTGGACCGCGACCCGACTGCTTTCGGGCGTATCAAGCTTGTCCGTCCGCTACCTTGGCTCGCCGGACGGCCGTTTTGCAGGCGCAGGCTTGCCGCCGCAATGGCAGCTGCAGTGGTCCAGCCGGGACGTGCTCCCCTCGCTCGTCAGCCTGCGGATCGAGTTTCCCCCCGGCGACAGGCGCGCATGGCCCGATCTCGTGGTGCGGCTGCGCGTCGCAAATGGCGATACGTGCGCGCGCGATCTGCGCACGGACGAGTGCAGGGTTATCCCATGAACGGACGCACCATCTTGCAGGCAGACATGCACACGGTCGGGCATTGGATCACCGATGGCCTGCGGTGGTGGCTGGACCAGCTCGCCACGCTGGCGCCGAAGCGCCTGCAGCTCTGGCGCGATGCACGGCGGATCCTGGCGGACTATGATCCCGAAACCGGCGCATTGCTGCTGCGCCCCGATGGCTACGGCGCCCATCCCCGACGCTCCGGCCCGGTCACGATCATCCTTCCCCCCGCGTTCTGCCTGAGCCGGACGATCGAACGGCCGGTCATGAGCCCCCGCGATACGGCGAGCATGATCCAGCTCGATGCCGCACGGATCATGCCGATGGGAACCGAGGGCATGCTGCTCGCTGCCCGGATCGCGGCGCGCACCGAGGGCAGCGTCCGGATGCAGATCGAAGTGGCCGCGATGCCGCGCGCCGCAGCTGAGGCCCTTGGGACGGCCCTGGCACGGCTCGAGAAGCCCTGTGTCGCCATCCTCACTGCCGCGCCGGAGTCGCAGGCGGAGGATCCGATCGACTTTCTCCCCGCTTTCCGGCGGTCCGGTCTGGTGCGAGACGAAAGCCGGGGTGCCATTCCGCTGTGGATCGCGGTCGGCGCCCTGTTTGCCATCAACCTCGGCCTGCTGGTCTGGCGTGACGCGGCCGCCACAGCCATGCTCGAAGCGCGTATCGCCGAGCAGCAGCCAGCGGTGAACGCAGTCCGTCGGATCAACGCGCGGATCGCGAAAGCGGACCAGTTTGCGGCCGCCACGGTGGAGGCGCGCAAGACCGCCGAGCCGCTGGCGTTGCTGTCGCGCGTCGCGGCCGCTTTGCCGCAAGGGGCCTGGGTGCAACGCTATACGTGGCAGGGCGATGCGCTGCGGATCAGTGGCTATCGCCCGCAGCAGGCCGACGTAGCGGGGGGCTTTCGCCGCGCCGGTCTCAGCGTGCAGCGCTACAGCGATGCCTCAACGGCGGCGCAGAACCCGCTGGGTCAGCCCTTCGAAGTCACAGTGCGGATGACAAAGCCATGAGCGCGCGCAGCCTCACCCCCCGGCAATCGCAGACCGCTGCGGTGCTCATCCTACTCGTCATGCTGGTTGTTGTGGCGTTCCTGATCGTGGGACCACTGATCGCGGGCTTCCAGGAGCGCGCAGCACAGCGCGAGCAGCTCGCCCTGCAATACAGCGCCAACGTGCGCAACATCGCCGCCATCCCGCGGTTGCGCCGCATGGCGGGCGCGCACGAGCAACTGCTGGGCGACTTTCTGCTCGAAGCGCCCGATGCCGCCACCGCCGGCGAAGCGCTGCGGCAGCGGTTGCAGGCGAGCATCATCGCGCTGGGAGGCGAATTCCGCGGCGGCGAAGACATCGCCCCGGCAGCGGGCGGTGAGGCCGCAGTGCGGATCACCGCGCGGCTTTCGGAGGGCCAGCTCAGTCAACTCCTTGCAAGCGTTCAAAATTCCAAACCCTATCTCACCATCACCTCCGTGGTCGTCGGCGCTGACGAAGCGCTGGTGACCGGTCAGGCCTCCGCATTGGATGTTCAGATTGAAGCATCGATTCCCTATCGCCCTGCCGCCAAGCGGTAGCAGCGCCCGCCTGCCCGCGCTGATCCTGCCGGTGCTGGTCGCTGCAGCCCTGCTGCAGCTGGCGCTGCCCTTTGGCGATGAGCTGCCAGCCGGCGGCGCACCCTTGCGCCAGAAGCAGGTCGCGCCGCCGCCCGATGTGCCGCGCGTGCTGGTGCCGACAGCGCTCGAAGGG
The DNA here is from genome assembly GCF_027486195.1 of Novosphingobium sp. GTDB lineage: Bacteria > Pseudomonadota > Alphaproteobacteria > Sphingomonadales > Sphingomonadaceae > Novosphingobium. The sequence continues at coordinate 10,668 of NZ_JAIXPP010000041.1, read as the reverse complement.
CGCCGCGTGTTCGCTCCCGCCGCCACATCGGCCGCCGGCGCCGCTGCGCCGACCAATGTCCTTGACGGCGCAGTGATCGCCGGAACCGTGATGCACGGACGCAGGCTCTACGCGGTCGTCCAGGAACGCGGCGGCCGGATCCGCCATGTCGCCCCGGGCGGCACGGTGGCCGGATGGCGCATTTCCGGGCTGACCCCCAGCAGCGCCCGCCTGACGCGCGGCTCCGAACAGTTCAACGCAGCCTATGGCGCCATCCCCACAGGACCCGCCGCCCCCGCCCCAGAAGACCCGGAAGACGGCCAATGATCTCTCGCCACGTGCGCTTCAAGCCCAGCCTCATCATCGCCCTGACTGGCACCACGGCGTTTGCCGCCGCTCCACCGCCGCTCCCCATTCCGGCAACTCCGGAACTGGCGCAGATCGACGATCCCGGTGCCGTCCAGAACACGACCGCCCCCGCTGATCCCAAGGCCCTCCCCCTGCTCCCGCCGTCTGCCGACCCTGATTACAAGGTCCGCGCGACCCTCGTCCCGGGTACCGAGCCGCAGCCGGTGATCCCGAAATGGGCCGATCCGAAAACGAAGCCGGGCGACATTGCGGTCAATTTCCCCGACGCGGATGTCGCCGTGGTTGCCCAGGCGGTGCTGCGCGACATACTCGGGCGAAACTACACGATCGCTCGCGGCGTGACCGGCCGGGTCAGCCTCGTCACACCGGGTCCGGTATCAAAGTCGTCGCTGCTCGAACTGTTCGAGCGGGCCCTGCGGCAAAGCAATCTGGCGATGGTGCCGGTTGCCGGCGGCTTCGAGATCCAGAACTCTGCCGCTGCGCGCGCGGTCATTGCCGCGAACGCGACCGGCTTTGGCAGCGAGGTCGTCACGCTGCGTTTCATCAATGCCGATGAAGTCCGCAAGGTGCTCGATTCGATACTGCCCGGCGTGGTGAGCGCGACCGCCCCCCAGACCGGCACCATCACGATTGCCGGAACCACCGGCCAGCGTGCCAGTGCCCGCGATCTGCTGAAGCAGTTCGATGTCGATTGGCTGCGCAACACCAGCTTCGCGCTTTTCGTGCCAGATCGCACCGATGCGCGGCTGATTGTTCCGTCGATCGACAAGCTCATCAATGCGCCGGATTCGCCGACGCGCGGGCTGGTGCGGCTGATCTCGATGGAAGAGCTCAACGGCATTCTCGCGATCAGCATGCAGCCGCAATATCTCACCGACGTGAAGCGCTGGATCGAGATCCTTGATCGCGAGGGCGAAAACAATGAGCGCAGGCTGTTCGTATACGAGGTGCAGAACGGGCGCGCCCGCGATCTGGTGCGGACCATCAACAACGCCTTCGGAACTGGCAGCAACGACACCGGCGGCCAGGCCGGCAATGGCAACAATGCCTTTGGCGATCAGGGCGATCCGAACCAGACCGGCGGCCCACGCGGCGGCGCGGCCGGGCTGGGTCAGGGCGGACTCGGTCAGGGCGGGCTGGGTCAGGGCGGGCTGGGTCAGGGCGGGCTGGGTCAGGGCGGAACCGTTTCGGGCAGCAACCTCCCCCGCCCCGCTTTCGGGCAGGCCCCGGCCTCCGATGGCACCACACAGGGCAACGGGAATGGCGCGAACGCCATCCGGATCACTGCGGACGAGGTCAACAGCGCAATCATCGTGTTCGGCACCCAGCGCGAATATGCCACCATCGAGGCAGCCTTGCGCAAGCTTGATATCGCCCCGCGCCAGGTATTGATCGAGGCGGCCATCACCGAAGTAAGCCTGAACGACGATCTGCGCTACGGCGTGCAGTGGAACTACCTCAGCGGCTCGAACCAGGTCGGCTATTCCGAAGGCACGACAGCCGTGCCGACGCAGACCTATCCCGGATTCTCCTATTTCTACGGCGGCAACAGCATCACCGCCACGCTCAACGCGCTGCAGGAACGCACCAACGTCAAGGTCGTCTCGGCGCCGAAGCTGCTCGTACTCAACAACCAGAGCGCGGCGTTGCAGGTGGGCGATCAGGTGCCGATCTCGACCGGGTCTGCCACCAATCTGATCGGCAACACCAACGCCGTGATCAACACGATCGAATACAAGGATACCGGCGTCATCCTGAAAATCACCCCGCGAATCAACGCCAGCGGATTGGTTCAGCTCGATGTATCGCAGGAAGTCAGCCAGATCAGCACTTCTGCGGCCGGCTCATCAGCCACCCAGCGCCAATCGCCGACGATCTCGACCCGCCGCATCGCCTCGACAGTATCCGTGCGCGACGGCGAAGTGATCGCGCTGGGCGGCCTGTTCAGCACCACCAAAAGCTTCGGCAAGAACGGCATTCCGCTGATCTCGCAGATCCCGGTTATCGGGGGGCTGTTCGGAACGCACCGTAACACCGAAAGGCGCACCGAATTGATCGTGCTGCTCAAGCTCAAGGTTCTGGCCAACGCCGACGATGCCCGGGCTGCGACCAATTCCCTGCGGCAGAAGATCCGCATGCTCGAACCCTTCAAGGGCGCCGGCACGCTGCCATGATAGCCATGCCGCAAGACGCGCACGAGCGCGGCTTTGCCCTGATTGCCGCGGTCGCCAGCCTGGCCGTCTTTGCCGCAATCGCGCTCGTCGTGATCAGCGCGACCCGCATCGATCTGGCCAAGGGGCAAGGCGAATTGTCGAGCGCGCAGGCGCGGCTGGCAGCGGAAAGCGGGCTGGCGATCGCCCTGCACGGGCTGATCAACCGCGACGCCACCACACTGGCGCTGCTCGATGGTCGCGCGCAGGAACTCGACTTCGGCGGTGCCCACATCGCCATCACACTGATCGATGAGCGCGGCAAGGTGAACATCAATGCGATCGAGGCACCCGTCATCGAGCGCATGCTGACCGAAGCGGGTCTCGAGGGCCACGCGCGCAACGTTGCGCGCGATTCGTTGCTGGATTGGCAGGATTCCGACGATGAAGCCCTGCCGGACGGAGCCGAGGCCTCGTACTACGAGCAGCAGAAGGTCACCCCGCCCAACGGCGGCGTGCAAAGCATCGACGAACTGGGCATGATCCGCGGCTTCACGCCTGCGGTCGTTGACCGCCTCCGCTCCTTCGTCACCGTGGAGCGCGATGCCGTACCCTTCTCCCCGCGCTATGCCGGGCCCCAGGCCCTTGCGGCAATCGGCGACAGTCGCGGTGCCATCGCGGGCATCGAACGCCAGCGCGAACTGAACGGGCAGCGCACGGCAATCGGCTTTTCCGATCAGGTGTCGTGGACGGGGCGGCCCATAACCATAGCGGTAGAAGCGACGACACCCGGTCGCGGGCGGTACCGCCTTCAGGCGATTGTCGAATTGACCGGGAAGCCCGACCATCCTTACGTCATGCGGCGGGTGATCTAAAGTCCCTCAGCGGGCACAGCGACGCCGTACCGCAATCGAATAGCCACCTAGTTCTGTCCAACGGGCGCAGGGCTGGCATCGCCTGCGGCGGCGATCGGCACGCCCCACGGCGCGAACAACCGCTGCGTCGCGCCCGGTGCCACGCGCGCGCGTGTTCGCAGCGCAGGTCGCCCCCGCAGGCGCGAAGCCGCAAGCGCTGCAAGCTCGGGCTCTTCGCCGGCGAGCGACGCGGCAGCGGCCCCGGCCGCTTCGCCTGGCATCCGGTAGAAGATATGAGCGCCGATCTGCGCTACGCGCATGCCGGTATAGGCCCAATAGGGATTCACGTAGTTGGCATGATAATGGGTTGCCCCGTTCACGCGGTCGGGCGCCTGACCGGACAGCACCGACAACGCGGCCATCCGCGCGCTTTCCAGAGTGGTTTCGCGCAAGCGGCGGCGGATCGAACCGTCACACGTGAACGTGAACTGGCAGCCGGTTGTGCGCTGGGACCCATCGAACACCACCCCGCAGACCGAACTCGGGAAGCGGGCGACGCGGGTGCGATTGAGGATCACCTGCGCCACAGCCTGCTGGCCGGCCAGCGGCTCGCGGCCCGCTTCATAGGCGATGGCCATGGTCAGGCAATCGAGCGCGCGGCTCTGTGCGGTCACGGCAGCAGGAAGGCTGCCGACATCAAGTTGGCTAACAGCCGGGGGCGCATACGACGAAAGAGGATTGTAGGCGGCAGCAGCGTCCGGCTCCGGAGCGCTGCGGACGAACAACGGAGTGCTGGCCGGTCCGATCCGCGCAGGAGTGGCGCCAATCGTCAGCGCCGGTACGCCCGTGCCAGCCTGCTCCAACCCGTCCTCGGCAAGCGCGCCTTGCGGCACGGCTGCCGCCGCGAGCAGCGCAAGGACCGCCCACCCGCGTGCCGCAACATGACAAGGAAAGACCGAGAGTTTTGCGGAGACCATGACCAATGGTCCTGAACAGTTTTTGTTTCATTTGATTGACACAATTTCCCTTGATGGGTGGCTTATCGCCCCCGGCAGGAATCGTTGCATTCGCACCATGAAGCATGCCCTTTCACCGCTGATCAAAACCGCTCTCCTCGTCGCGATGCTGGGCTCAGGCCCGGCCCTGTCGCCGCTGCTGGCTGCCCCTCGGCCAGCTTCCGGCACGGAGGGTCACGACATGAAGGCGCGCTTGCCCGATCGGCAGCTGACCTGTTCGGTGCGGCACATCACCAACTTCGATCCGGAGAAGCTCCAGACTTCGGCCGAACTGCAGTATGATGCCGTCTACCCGCTGACGCTTGCACTGCCCGGCATCCCGGTTCGGACCGCGCCGCCGCCCGAACCGCAGGACGAGCCGGAGCCGGTCGATCCGCGCACCCGGATCCTCGCGGATCCCGGCAACATCGCGCCCACCAACAACGGAACGTTCGACCGGGCGATCGATTACTGGCCTGAGCGGACCGAACTCTCTGCCGTCATTGCGGGAGACCTGCTCAACGTCATCGTGATCAACAAGTATGATCCAGCGACGCAGACCGCGAACTTCTTCATGACCCGCGCGGCGGAGCTCACGCGCTTTCAGACCAATCATGTCTATCAGGGCGAATGCAAGGTCCGGTTCGTGGCATCCGGAACCGGCAAGTCTGTGGCCTGACTGAGCTGAGCTCCAGGTCGGATTGATAGGGGTAGGTCTCTGATGGCTATGCGAAGGCCGCGCATGATTGGCATGGTCGCACTTGCCTCTGTCGGGCTGGCTCTGGTGACATTCCCGAGAGTGGCTGCCACAGTTCCCGGCCCCGACTGTTTCTCAGCAGCGGACAATGCCCGGTTGCGGTTCGAAGTCTATCAACAGGCACCGCCGCCAAGCGGCCACGGGTCTTATCCATACTATCCTCTGTCCGCGGCGGCATCGGGGCAATTGGGCCGCCTCGCATCGGCACCCAGCGGCATCCGGACCTGGTACTACCACTGGGCCAATCGCGCCGCGACACCGCTGGTCGGCGCTGACGGGCGGCAGATCATTCGGAAATTGAACATCGAACCGTCATGGACGGGCAACCGACGCCATCGCTCGGCGTTCAGCTCGATCGACCGGGCCAATGCCTGCACTCTGGCGCAGGCGTCCAGCCTGCTGGGGAAAAATGCCCGCGCGCGTCGCTATGCCCAGGATGCGGGGATCACGCTGACCAGCGAAGAAGCGCTGCCCGATACGGCCCCTCGATCACCGGCTGATACCTGCGTGCTGGCATCGGGCCAACTGCCTCCCCAAGCGAGCGGGATTGTCCTAGACTATGAGGTGCAGGACGGTCGCGACCCGCCGACGACCGAGCGGTTTCTGGCCTCCTATGCCAAGCTGGTCCATGCTGCGGGCAAGCAGGTCATCCTGCTGATCAATCCGCTTGATTCCCCTGGGCAACAGCGGTTCACCGGCGTCACCGCCGAGAACGCGAACCGGATCGTGGCGCTGTTCGACCGGACCACGCTGGTCTTGTGGAGCAGGAATGCGCAAAGCTCGCTCCCCGCAAGTTACGCAGCGCAGCTGGCCATCGTCAAAGCGGGCGGACCGGTGGACACCCGGCGTCTGCTGATCGATTTCGAATTGGCGGGGACGACGCTTGATGATGCACGCTTCGTGCGTCAGGCGATCATCCGCGATCGCCTCTCCGGGGTGATGTTCTGGCGCAATTATGCCAAGCAGGGCGGCGCATGCGCAACGCCGGTCAACCAACGCATCGCAGCGATCGCGTTTGGCGACGAGGCCGGGAACGAGCGCTGACCGATTGCCGGATCAGTCTGACGCAATCAGCGACAGGATCTGATCACGGCGACGCCGGAAGTAAGGCTGGGCGGGCTCGGTCCCCAGCACCAGGCCGGTAAGGTCCGCTCCGGTCAAGCCCGCCGATAGCCTCACCAAACGATCAAATTACTCATCCAAACCTGAGCACGCGCGTTCAACAGCCACCAGCGCGTCTTTCAGGCGCGGCAGATCGGATGCGACCTGTTCAGGAAAGTCGTTCCTGACTAACTGCAGATAGTCTTGCGCGCTCTCGCTGCCGTACAGTTGCTTGACCAGCCGTACCTTGGAAAGCGCCATCATATACCGGCGTGCTGGATCGCATGAACGTTGCATGGCAACGCTGGCCAAACGTTCCTGCTCACGCGCAGGAAGTCCCTGCTCAAGCGCGTTGATCGCAGATTCCGGGATGGCCTTGGTGCAAAGGAACAGCGCGGTCGAGCAGACTTCGCCGATGTAGGTGAAGTAGTCTGCGAAAAACTCCTGATCCGTCTTGATGAAGGGCAGTCGATCGTAAAAATAATCCTGCTGCGCAATGATCGAGACACCGGGAATCAATCGCGGAAAGAAATTACGGACAACAAAGCGGCTGATTTCCGGAAGCTTCAGCACATCGAGAAACAGAATTTCAATCGGATCGGTGATGCCTTGCCCGGTCTCGAGAATATCACCCAACCGAAGATCGACCAGATCGCTTACCGGCCGGATGTTGGCCTGGACCGCTTCAGCAAACGACTCGCCCGCCTCTGCCATGCCTTCGACATTATTGCGTTTGAAAAACGCCGGCATACCGGGGTTGATGATTCCTCGTTCGAACGAAATGATCGGCTTCTTCCAGAGCTTGGAGATCGTCTTGAAATCCTTGTTCAGCCGAAGCCCCTCGCCGAGACACACCGTCGACGCGCCAAGGAATATGCCCGCATCGACGATCACCCCGGTCCCTGAATAACGCTCGCGCGCGAGTGTGAACAGCACACGTCGTTCGAGCATGGACATCATCGATGGAACTCTCATCGCAGTCGGGCTGATATTCCCGAGCAAACGCGAAAACGCCGGGTTGAACCGCACCATGCGCATCGGTTCCACGTCAGGATGTGGCTCCGCCGCGCCCAATCCCGTTGCGGCCGGACCGTCCTTGACCATCACCGAACTCCTTTTCACAACATCATGCATCGTTGCTTACCACAGCTTGTAACCTCGACTTGCTGGTGCCCATCGAATCAAGGCCGCGGAGGGCCCCACAGGCACACTGGCGCTGGATGCTTCCCCCCGAGGCGGGTGACCGCATCATTCGGCAGTTTCCCCGGCTCACCATGGTCTGTTTCCAGCTACCGGGGTGCTGCCATGCGAATAACGGTCAGTACGTAAAGCGTTGGGTCGAACGGCTCTTGCCTATGTTGGCGATCTGGTTGAACAGCTCCGCCAGCTTGCCCACCTGCACCGACTGCGAAGTCGCAACATAAACAACGTCCCGGTCATGCATCGAGAAGCTTTGCGCCAGGAGCAGGCCGTCCGCAGATCTGAGATTGACCTGATATACCACCGGCACCGTCGAATTGGCCGCCAGATAGTCAGGCAAGGGTTCGGTCCGCAACGACTTCGCCACCTCCACTGGTTCGTACCGAAGCACATAGACACCGTAGGGATCAGCGAGACTATCATTGAGCCCGCCGCCATTGCCCAGCGCCTCCGCAAGGTTCACCTTCGCCTTGGCAAAGGTCACCTCCTGATTGCGGTTTGTCGCGCCAAGCACGACCAGGGTCTGTGGCTCCTGCGACAACGTGACGAGATCGCCCGGCACCAGATAGATGTTTTCGGTCGGGATGGTCTGCAACTCGACAAGCCGCACGGAGCGCACCACCCCGCCGCGCGTCAGCTGCACGATCATGTCGCGCGCCTTGCCTGTGGTTCCACCCGCCTGCGAGATTGCATCAAGCAGGCGCGTCCCGGCCCACATCAACGGAACCCGACCGGGACGATTGACGTCGCCACTGATGGTCGCGGCATTGTCGGTCGTCTGCACGACCTGGACGAGTGCCTGGGTCTGGTTGGCCTTCCCGCGAAGAGCAGCGATGATCGCCTGCTGAACCTGGCGCGTGGTGAGGCCCGCTGCACGGATTTCACCCGCGAAGGGCACCATGATGGTACCCGACTGATCAACCGTCTGGACCGGCACCGTCGCACTCTGCGCGCCGACCAGACCCGGCTGTGACGCCGTGGCCGCGTTGACCGGGCCGAGCAGGCCGCTCCCGAACTCCCAAAGCGTGACCGAAACGGCATCACCGACATGGATCGTAACGACCGGCGGCGGCGCAGGACTGGCCAGCGGGCTGAGCCCGTCAAGGGTGGCATGCGACAGTGCCGTGAGGGTGATCCGATCAACGGGAACCAGCAGGTAAGGCGGCGCCTCGCTGCTGCCTTCTGCCAAAATCTGCTTTGAAAGCGGACCGGTAATCGGCATCGACGCGCAGGCCGAAAGCGAAACCATCAGGGCACCGGACAAAAGATATCGGGCAAGACCTGCACGCGAAAGTCGGCCCATTACAGCGACGGTCGGCAAAAGTTCATGATCTGTCACGGCGTGCCTCAGGTTCTTTGGCAGGGATGGAAAAGATGGTGGAAACCGCATCAGTCTGCGACTTTGGCCAAGGCTTGATTTCCAACACTGCCTTCATCGAATGTCGGCGTATCAACCGCGGGTTGGTCGTGGCCGACGGCGTTCGCCCGCTGGTCGGCAGCGGCTTCCGCTTCAAACAGGGCCGTCGCTTCACGCAGATTCTCGAAAAAGACGGGATGGGCGTCGCGCCGCAGCACGAGTGCGCAATCGCAGTAGGTCTCCGCCACGCGGGGCTGCCGGGTCGCGAGCACTGCCCCCGCCGTCGCCGTCCGTGCCTCATACAACACGCGCCAGAGATCGCGCGTTGCCGGATCGCCGGGACCGATGATATTGTCGAAAAGATAGGTATCGAACGGGAGCGCATAGGTCAGCGCATATGCGACCGAACGGCGGGTCTGAACCGGGAGATCGCGCATTGGACGATCAATCCAGTCATTCAGATCTAGGATCCCGCAAATGAAATCGACCACTTCACCGGGATCGGCATCATAGACACGAGCGGCAAAGATGACATTCTGTCTGACTGTATTGGCAAGGCGAAAGGCACGATTGTAGCCCGCCGGAAACGACAGATGAGCCAGCCGTTCAATGCGCCCGCCAGTTGGATCGATGACACCGGCGAGAAGCCCGATCAGCGTAGTCTTGCCGGTTTCCTGCCCGCCCAGAATTGCCATCCGGCGATGCGAAGGCAACTCGATCGACACGCGATCAAGTTCGTTCCGACCACGCTGATAGGCGAAACTGACATTGTCGAGCCTGATCATCGCTCAGTCCTTCTCTTCAAGATAGCGGCGTGTGCCGGCTTCGAGCAAAACCCCGAAGAACAGCAACACCGCCGTGAAAGCCAGGATGTAGCTGTGGTCAGTCAACTGATTGGGATAAAACGGATAAAATGCATGTCGGAACCAATTCACACCGTGAATGACCGGGTTTAGCGCAAAGTACCAACGGCTATCTGGCGGCAGATAAGCGGCGACAAAGTAAGGACCGGAAAAATGGAGTGATGCTCGAGCAATCGCCGGCCACAGCAAATCCCACGCCGGAATGATCCGCGCGATGACTGAATTGCAGATGCCCGTGGCAATGCCGAGCATAAGCACCACCAGCAGTGAGACAACCGCTGTGACCGGGTCGCTCGGAATGGCCGCGTTGACGCCGAAAAACAGGTACAAGCTGCCAAAGAACAAAACCGCGACCAGTGCGCTGCTCAACAGGTGCAGAACCGCATGCACCAGAATATGGTCAAACGGCCGCTCGATCGGAAATCGCTGGCGCTGCGCCACCGCGTTCAACGGCTGGCGCAGTCGCAGCGAGGTATGGATGAAGAGATAGATCGGGAAAACACCCGTGCCGATAAACAGCATCAGGCTCGAACCATACGGCGGGGTTCGTGAGAGCGCAGAAAACAACAAGCCGATCGTGGCAACTATGACCAGCGGCTCAACCCCTGAGGCCAGATAGCCAAGCGTGAAGTTCTGCCCGTGCCGCATGCCGGCTTCGCGGAACAGCAACGCAGAAAGGACATTGAATTGAGCGCGCAGCGCCAGCCGCCGCGGCCCCGCGGCGTACATCCGACCACTCGGGTAGGTCTGGGTCAAAGCCTATGCTCCAGGATCGAGTTGCGCACCAGCAGACCGACCACCCAGACCATGCCTGCGCCCGCAACCAGCAGCAGAAGGGCCATCCAGCGATCGGGGCCAACCGGGCTTTCCGGAAGCGACGGACGCACATATGTGGTCAGATAAAGCCGCTGTGCCGCAGCAGCAGACTTCGCCTGGCTCAAGGCAGCCTGGGCAGCAGAGAGCTCGCTGTTGGCATTTGCAAGCTGCGCGGTAAGGACCTGAAAGTTGTTGGTCGAGACCGTGTTCGCGGTGCTGACCGCATC
>NZ_JAIXPP010000085.1 GCF_027486195.1 Novosphingobium sp. | reverse complement strand
TCGAATACCACGCGTTCCTTCGCGTAGTTCACGCCCCGCCGCAGCGCATCGCGCCCGATGCCGATGGCCTCGGCGCCGATGAGGATGCGTTCGGGATTGAGGCTGTGGAGGATGTAGCCAAAGCCCTTCCCTTCCTCGCCGATGCGGTCCTCGTCAGGAATGAACAGCCCGTCGATGAAGATCGCATTCGAATCCACCGCCTTGCGGCCCATCTTGTTGATCAGTCGCACATCAATCTTGGACCGGTCGAGATCAGTGTAGAAGATCGTGATGCCATCAGTCGGCCGGGCGCAGTCCTCGAACTTGGTCGTCCGAGTCAGAAGCATGATCTTGTTCGCGACTTGGGCGGTCGAGGTCCAGACCTTCTGGCCGTGGACCACATAACCCCCCGGCACTTTCTCGGCGAACGTCTTGATCCGCGTGGTGTTGAGCCCAGCGTCGGGCTCGGTAAAGCCGAAGCAGCACTGGTCCTCGCCAGAAACGAGCCGCGGGACCCAGCGCGCCTTCTGCTCAAGCGTGCCCTCCACCACGATGGGGTGCGGGCCGAACAGGTTGATGTGAATGGTCGAAGCCGCCGCGAACCCGCCGCCGCAGGCCGCAACCTCGCTCATCATTGTCATCGCCTCGGTCACACCGAGGCCGGAACCTCCGAATTGCTCAGGCATGGTAATGCCGAGCCAACCGCCATCGGCCATGGCGCGGTGGAATTCGCGGGGGAACTCGCCATCGTCATCGCGAGCTAACCAGTAGTCATCGCCGAACGGCGCACAAGCGGCGCGGACGCCTTCGCGAATAGCCTGAAGGTCTTCCTCGGTGGGAAGAGGGCGGACTTGGGTCATGCGGTTTCTCCGACGGCGGCCAGCGTCTTCAGCGCGGCCTTGAGGTGGGGGATATCGAACATCTTGCCGTCGATCCCGAGCGTACCGGCATCGGGATTGGCGGCGAAAGCGTCAACAATCCGGTGGGCATGCGCGACCTCCTCGTCCGAGGGGGTGAAGCAGCGGTTGATCGTGGCGACCTGATCGGGATGGATCGCGATCCGGCCAAGAAACCCGTCGCGACGGGCCCGGCGGCAATCGACCTCAAGCCCCGCCCCGTCGCGGAAATCAGCATAAAGCGTATCGACCGGCACCACCCCGGCTGAAGCCGAGGCAAAAAGGCATAACGAGCGCGCGAAGCGATAGGGCTCGGTCCACTGCCCATCCGGTTCCTTGTTGTCCGTCGCACCAATGGCGGCCGCAAGGTCTTCCGCGCCCCAGGTCAGACCGATCAGGCGCGGATGCGGCGGGGTATAACTGCCGAGCGCAAACATCGCCTGCGGGGTTTCGGTGGAAACGACCATAATCTTCACGCTGCCCGGCGCCATGCCGGCGGCAGCTTCCATCGGATCGATCATCCCGGCAATCGTGGCAACGTCCTGCGCGCCGTTGGCCTTGGGGACGAGAATGCCCGCGAGGCCCGGCCGCACCACAGCCGCTAAATCATCAGCGGTCAGGCCGGTATCCAGCGGATTGACCCGCACGAACAAACTGGCCTTGACCGCATCCGCCTCGCCAAGCCAGCCCGTCACCATGGCGCGTGCGGCCTCCTTCATCGAGGGGGCGACAGCATCCTCCAGATCGAGGATGAGCACATCCGCGCCGGCAGAGCGGCCCTTGGCGAACTTGCGCTCGCTGTCTCCTGGTACAAACAAAAGCGAGCGCAGCCTCATGCCGGCTTCTTCATCATCAGCGCGTTGCGCACGGTGCGGCACACCACTTCATTGCACTGGTTAAGCCCGATGTGCTCGAAGGTGACGATGCCCTGCGTGGGCCGCGATTTGCTCTCCCTAAGCTCCAGCACCTTCGTTTCAGCGCGAAGCGTATCGCCCGAGAAGACAGGCTTTGGGAAGGTCGTATCGGTCATCCCGAGATTGCCTACGGTGGTGCCCATCGTGGTGTCCTGCACGCTGAGCCCGATGACCAGTCCCAGCGTGAAGATCGAGTTCATCAGCGGCTGGCCAAACTCGGTGCCTTCGCAATAGGCGTGATCGATATGGATCTGCGCAGGATTGTAGGTGAGCGAGGAGAACAGGCTGTTCTCGTAGTCCAGCACGGTCTTGCGCACTTCGTGGCGAAACACCTGCCCCACCTTGAATTCATCAAACCACAGGCCTGCCATTGTCCCAATCCCTCTCAGTTCAGCCGGCCGAGGATCGCGACAGCGGCAACGCTGTTGAACGGCGATCCGCCAAGGTTGTGCGTCAGCCCGAAATCGACCTTGCTCCGCTGGCGATCGCCCGCCCGGCCTTGCAGCTGGGTATAGACCTCGTAGGCCATGCGCAGACCCGAAGCGCCGACCGGATGGCCGAAGCACTTCAGCCCGCCATCAAGCTGGCATGGGATCGCCCCGCCCGCATCATAGCGTCCGTCGAGAATGTCGACCGGCGCACGTCCTTCTTCCGAAAGACCCAGGTCCTCCATGATCACCAACTCGGTGATCGAGAAGCAGTCATGGACCTCGGTCATGTCGAGTTCGGCACGTGGATCGCGGATGCCGGCTTCTGCATAGGCGCGTGCGGCGGCGGCGCGGGTGTTGGGCACCGAAGCGCCGTCCCACGCGCCGAACTGCATTTCCCAGCCATTGCTCGCCGAAAGCTGGATTGCCTTGATCGTGACCGGATCGGCCTTGCCCAGCGCACGGGCAATTTCTGGCGTGGTGACAATGGCCGCCGCCGCACCGTCCGAAACACCGCAGCAGTCGAACAGGCCAAGCGGATCGGCGATCAGCGGGGCATTGAGGATCTTATCCATATCGACCGCGCCGCGCAGATGCGCCTTGGGTGAGAGCGCGCCGTTCTGGTGGCTCTTCCAGGAGACATGCGCCATCGCGCGCTTGAGGTCCCCTGCCGGAATCCCGTGGCGGGCGGCATAAGCACCCGCAAGCTGCGCAAATGTGCCCGGCGCTGAACCATACGGCATCCACAGATCGTTCTGCATGCCCTTGGTGCGCAGCGGGAGCCCACCGTAGCCGGTGTCCTTGAGCTTCTCGACGCCGATGGCAAGCGCGACGTCCACCGCACCAGAGGCGACTGCATAAGCGGCACCGCGCAGGGCCTCAGTGCCGGTGGCGCACATGTTTTCGACGCGGGTGACCGGCACCTTGTCGAGCCGAAGCGCATGAGCGGCCGGCAGCGCGCTGTTGCCGACGTTGATATCATCGAGCGCATTGCCGACCCAGGCCGCTTCGATGCGGGCGCGCTCGATTCCAGCATCTGCGAGCGCTTCGAGAAACGCCTCAACCATCAACCCGTCCGCACCCACATCCCAGCGCTCGCCGAACCGCGTGCAGCCCATGCCGATGATGGCCACCTTGTCGCGTATTCCCGTGGCCATCAGGCGTCTCCCAGCACGGGCCGCATCAGCGGCGCCGCCTTCCAGAAGTAGGTGCGAAAGCCGAGACGGCGGTTCTGGGACTTGATCCGGAGCCGCATCCGCACGCGGTCACCGACGCGAAAGCCTTCGGCGGGGCGATTGACCATTTCCATCAGGACGCGGGCGCCGTTTTCAAATTGTACGAGGCCGAAGTCGAAAGGCGGATCTGGGCTGAAGTTGAGCCGGTCGGCTGTGATCGAAACGATCGTCGCTTCAAGATCGGCCAGCCGCTCATCCTCCATCTTTTCGACCTCAGACAGCGCCGGATTGGCCGGGAAGGCGCTCTTGGGAAACTGCACATTGCCAGTGCTGTCGCGTCCGCCAACGAAACCGATCATATCGCGCCCCACCCGTTCGAGAACAGTCGCCTGCGCCTTCTGCTCGAATTCGGCGCGCATGCCCCAGTCGAGCTCGAGCGAGCCTGTCAGGCTAAGGAAGCGCGAGTAGCTCACGAGGACCTGCCCTTCCTTGAGCGCCGCCGCCATCGCGCTGGCCCCCGGAACCGGGCCAGTCACTTCGAACACCATGGCATCGGCGCCGCTGCCGAAGCCGACGAGGAGCACAAAGTCGCCAACTTCTGCCGTGTCGAGCGCGAGACCGAGCCCATAGATGGCATGGGCCGTGCCCAGATCGCCGACTATATCGGAAACCGCTTCACAATGATTGGGGGCCTTGCAGCCCAGAGCCTTGGCCGCCGCACGCCAGCAGCCACCAACCGGTTCATGCACGGCGGCATGGGCAAGTTGCCCCGGCGCAATGCCGGCGGCTAAACACGCTGTGCGCACCACCGGCATTATCACTTCGGCCACCGCCACATCGCGCACGAAGCGCTCTTCGTAGGTGTAGGTAAACGGATGATCGCGCGACGCGTAGCGGTCGACCAGATCGTGCGAGAAGCTGGCATGGCCCGCGAGCCTCGCGGGCGCATCAGGCCCGGTTCGCACAGCCGCCGCGCCGTCTCCGAAGGCGAGTTGCGCCGCACTGCCCGGTTGGGTGGGCCGCTTCTCTCCGGCCGTCACGATCTCGTCTCGCCCGCCCAACAGGGCATCAAGCATTGCCGAGGTGGCTGCGCGCCGCGAATTTGCGGCATCGCTGGTGCGCACCGTGCGCGGCATGGCTAGTGCATCGAGCGCCATCCCGCTTTGCGCGCGATCGGTGAAATAGGCTGAAGTCGAAGCGAACCGGAGCGCGTCCGGCGCGCTTTCCGGGCATAGCAGGCGGGCCGCTTCCACTGCCATGGTCAGCGCATCCTCATCCCAATCGGCAACGGCGCGCGTACCCGTTCGCGGCATTGGTAGGCCGGACCAGGCCAGTTCGCGGGCCGCCGCCTTCCGGTCTAGCCGAAGCAGCGGGACATAGCCGCCGAGCGCGGCAATACCGAATGATTGCGTTAGCCCTGACACCCGCTTCTCCTCGATCCGATACCCTGCCTTATCGCTCCAAAGTGGCGGCTTTGCTCCACTCGCGCTTGACAGGCTCAAATACAGTAGTAAACAGCTTCACATTGTCTGGCAAGAGCAATTGGCCTTGAGGTCAGGCTGGCGAGACAAGGAGGGGACGATGACCTTTTTCACCGACGACACGCAAGTTGGCCAGTCCGCAGCAGTCGCCGCAGGTCATCACTTCGCCGGACCCACTCCTGCCGCCGACCGCCAGCTCCCGCGAATGAAGGCTGCCCAATGATTGAACGTTCGATATTCCAGCCCGAGCACGAAATGTGGCGCCAGACAGTGCGCCACTTCGTCGAGAAGGAAATCGTCCCCTTCCACGATCAGTGGGAGAAAAACGGGATTGTACCGCGTGAGTTGTGGCTCAAGGCGGGCGAGGCCGGCATGCTTTGCTGCACCGTGCCCGAGGAATACGGCGGCCTCGGGCTCGACTATCTGTTCGACGTGGTGGTTTTTGAAGAGCTTTGGCGCGTCGGTGCCAGCGGCCCTGGGTTCCTAATCCACACTGATTTGGTCGCGACCTATATCCTTACCTTCGGCAGCGACGAGCAGAAACGCCACTGGCTGCCGAAAATGGTGCGCGGCGAGGCGATCGGCTCGCTCGGCATGACCGAGCCGCACGCTGGCAGCGACCTCAAGGCGATCCGCACCAAGGCGGAGCGCAATGGCAACCACTTCGTCATCAATGGGCAGAAGGTGTTCATTTCGAATGGCCAGATGTGCGACGTGCTGGTGCTTGCCACCAAGACCGATACCGCGGCCGGCGCCAAAGGCGTGACGCTGTTCCTCGTTGACGCCTCGCTGCCCGGCTTCAATCGGGGCAAGAATCTCGACAAACTGGGGATGAAGGCGCAGGACACGTCCGAGCTGTTCTTCGACAACCTGCGCGTTGATGCAGATGCGATGCTGGGCGAGGAAGGCAAAGGCTTCTCACTGATGATGACCAAGCTGGCGCAGGAGCGGCTGGCGCAGGCGATCCGCTCGGCCACCGTGGTCGAGACGGTGATTGACTACACGGTCGAATACACCAGCGAGCGCCGGGCCTTCGACCAGACCATCGCGGACTTCCAGAACACCCAGTTCGTGCTCGCCGACTTGAAGGCCCGTAGCGTGATGGCACGCGTGTTTACCGACAAGTGCAT
>NZ_JAIXPP010000022.1 GCF_027486195.1 Novosphingobium sp. | reverse complement strand
GTCGGGATATCGCTCGTGCCCGCCTCGTTCACCATCCACATCATCGCGATCAGCATCAGCACCGATCCGAGCAGCGTGTAGAGGAAGAACTTGTAGCTGGCGTAGATGCGGTCCGCCCCGCCCCAGATACCGATGATGAGATACATCGGAATCAGGCCGGCCTCGAACATGATGTAGAACAGGAACAGGTCCTGCGCGGTGAAGACGCCGATCATCAGCGTCTCCATGATCAGGAAGTTGGCGTAATACTCACCCGCGCGCTTCTCGATCGCGTTCCAGCTCGCGCCGATGCAGATCGGCATGAGGAACACGGTCAGTGCGATCAGCAGCAGTGCGATCCCGTCGATGCCAAGCTTCCATTCGAAGCCGGCAAACACCGAGGCATGTTCCTGGAACTGCCACTGCGGCCCGCCGATCTGGTACTGCGACCAGAGCACCGCGCCGAGCACGAGATCGACCAGCGTCACCGCCAGCGCGATCGCGCGCGCAGCTTCGCGCCCCGCCATCAGGCAGGCTACCGCGCCGACCAGCGGCACGAGAAGCATCAGGCTGAGAATGGGAAAGCCGCTCATTTCGCAATCACCCAGCTGACCGCGCCGACAAGGCCGACGAGCATGACCAGCGCATAGCTGTTGAGGTATCCGGACTGCAGCCGTACTGCGATCCGGCTGCTGCGGGCGACCAGCGCCGCCGCGCCATTGGGGCCGAAGCGGTCGATGATGCCGATGTCACCCTGCTTCCAGAACACCCGGCCGAGCGCCATCGCAGGCTTCACGAACACCGCGTTGTAGAGCTCGTCGAAGTACCACTTGTTCAGCACGAACCGGTAAAGCGGCCCGATCTGGGCAGTGAACGCCGCCGGGAAGCCGGGGTTCGCGATATAGGCGAAGTACGCACTTGCAACGCCGGTCACCATCACGCCGAACGGAGCCCATTTCACCCACTCCGGCACGCCGTGCATTGCGTGGATCAGGTGCTCGCTGAAGGCGACGCTGCTCTTCCAGAATTCGCCGCTGCCTTCGCTGATGAACGCGCCGTGGAACACAAAGCCAGCCAGCACCGCGCCGACCGACAGCAGCGCCAGCGGCACCAGCATCGAGAGCGGGCTCTCGTGCGGGTGATAGCCCGCCGTGCCATCATGGCTGTGCGCATGCCCATGGTCGTGGCCATGATCGTCATGCCCGTGGTCGTGCGCATCATGCCCATGAGAATCGTGAACAGCGTGCTGGATATGCTCGGACTGCTCCCAGCGCGGCTTGCCCCAGAAGGTCAGGAACATCAGCCGCCACGAATAGAAGCTCGTCATCAACGCGGCGATAATGCCGCACCAGAAGCCGAAGTGGCCCGCGCCCGTCCCGCTGGCATAAGCCGCCTCGAGGATCGAATCCTTGGAATAGAACCCTGCGAAACCGAACACATCGACGATGCCGACACCAGTGATGGCCAGCGTGCCCATCATCATCGCCCAGAAGGTGAGCGGGATGTGCTTCCGGAGGCCGCCGTAATAGCGCATGTCCTGCTCATGGTGCATCGCATGGATGACCGAGCCCGCGCCAAGGAACAGCAGCGCCTTGAAGAAGGCGTGGGTAAAGAGGTGGAACATCGCCGCACCCGGCGCGCCCACGCCCGCCGCCACGAACATGTAGCCGAGCTGCGAGCAGGTCGAATAAGCGATTACCCGCTTGATGTCCCACTGCGTCGTGCCGATGGTCGCGGCAAAGAAGCAGGTCGCCGCGCCGACATAGGTCACCACGGTCATCGCGGTTTCGCTCGTCTGGAACATCGGCGAAAGGCGGCAGACCATGAACACGCCTGCGGTCACCATGGTCGCGGCGTGGATCAGTGCCGAAACCGGGGTCGGGCCTTCCATCGCGTCCGGCAGCCAGGTGTGGAGGCCAAGCTGCGCCGATTTGCCCATCGCGCCTATGAATAGCAGAATGCACAGCACCGTCATCGTATCGAGCCGGTAGCCGAGGAAACCGATGGTGCTGCCCGCCATGCCCGGCGCCGCCGTCAGGATCGCCGGGATCGAAACGGTGCCGAACACCAGAAACGTGCCGAAAATGCCCATCATGAAGCCGAGGTCACCCACGCGGTTCACCACGAAGGCCTTCATCGCCGCCGCGTTTGCACTCGGCTTCCTGAACCAGAACCCGATCAGGAGGTACGAGGCTAGGCCCACCCCTTCCCAGCCGAAGAACATCTGGACGAGGTTGTCCGCTGTCACCAGCATCAGCATCGCGAAGGTGAACAACGAAAGGTAGGCGAAGAACCGCGGCTGATCCGGGTCCTCGTCCATGTAGCCCCAAGAGTACAGGTGGACGAGCGCCGAGACGCTGGTGATAACCACCAGCATGATCGCAGTCAGCGTATCGACGCGAAGCGCCCACTGAAAGTCGAGATCGCCCGAACGCACCCATTGCAGCACCGGCACCACCGAGGCTTCGGCGCTGCCACTCAGGAACGAAAGGAAGATCGGCCACGACAGCGCGCACGAGGTAAACAACGCCCCCGTCGTCACGAGCTTGGCCGGCACCTTGCCGATCAGCCGAGCGCCTAGGCCTACGACCAGCGCCGCCAGCAGCGGCAGGAACACGATAATCTGGATCGGATGCACGGTGGTCTACCCCTTCATCCGGTTGACGTCGTCCACGGCAATCGTGCCGCGTCCACGGAAGTAGATGACGAGAATGGCAAGCCCGATCGCCGCCTCGCCCGCCGCCACGGTCAGCACGAACATAGCGAAGATCTGGCCGACAAGGTCGTGCAGGAACGCGCTGAACGCGACGAAATTGATGTTCACCGCCAGCAGAATCAGCTCGATCGCCATGAGGATGACGATCACGTTCTTGCGGTTGAGGAAGATCCCCAGCACGCCGAGCACGAACAGGATCGAGCTCACCACGACATAGTGTTCAATCCCAATCACGCGCGCAGCTCCATATTCCGCTCGCCCTGAGCTTGTCGAAGGGTCACAGCGTCACCCCCTGGCCCACGGCGGGCTTCACATTCACGGTCGCGTCTTCCGGACGCCGCGCGACCTGCCGGCCCACGTTCTGCCCGCGCGTATCGCTGCGCTGGCGGTGCGTCAGCACGATCGCGCCGATCATCGCGACGAGCAGGACGATCCCCGCCGCCTCGAACAGGAACAGATAGCGCGTGTAGAGCAGCGCGCCGATGGCAGCCGTGTTCGAAAGCCCCTCCGGCGTCGCCGAAGCCCCGTTCGCGACGCCCAGTTCCAGCGCGCCGGTCTTCCCGGCGCCCACGCCCAGCACCAGTTCGCACAGCAGCACGGCGGCAATCAGCACGCCCAGCGGCGCGTTCTTGATGAACCCTGCGCGCATTTCCGAAAAGTCGATGTCGAGCATCATGACCACGAACAGGAACAGCACAGCGACCGCGCCGACGTAGACGATGACCAGCAGCATCGCGATGAATTCCGCGCCCACCAGCACCATCAGCCCCGCCGCGTTGAAGAACGCGAGGATCAGCCACAGCACCGAATGCACCGGATTGCGGGCAAGGATCGTGATCGCGCCGGAGGCAATCACGAGGCTAGCGAAGAGATAAAAAGCGAACACCTGCATCATGTTGCGCGGCCCCTAGCGGTACGGTGCATCGGCTTCAAGGTTCGCGGCGAGCGCCCGCTCCCACTTGTCCCCGTTCGCGAGCAGCTTGGTCTTGTCGTAGAGCAGTTCCTCGCG
>NZ_JAIXPP010000031.1 GCF_027486195.1 Novosphingobium sp. | reverse complement strand
GTTGCCGCCCGCCCCGCCCACGCCGATGACGGTGATGCGCGGCCGCAGTTCGTCGATGGCCGGCGGTCCGATGTTGATGCTCATAGCGCTCTCCCGTGCGGGTCTGCGGGGGGCCGGAAACGGAGCCCCGGAAATCGTAACAATCGCTTTGGCACGGATTGTTTGACCGAATCAAAGCTTCGACAGGTTTTTCCACAAGTAGGAGGGTTTGACCGGCCCTCCACCATCAGAAATAGTCTTTCATCGCACGCCAGATGCGCTGCAGCAGACCCAGCCCGCTGTAGGATTGCGTAGGCCCCCAGGTCGGCCCGATCTTGCGGATATCGACAGGATCGGCGGCAGCATAGAGCATCAGGCCGACAAGCGTGGAGGAACTGGGCGTCGCATGGCCCGGCGGCAGGCCCAGCATGGTGGGCGGCGAACCGATGCGCACCGGGCGACCCAGCGCGGCCTGCGCATAATCGGCAAGCCCCGGAAGCTGCGCGCCGCCGCCTGTCAGCACCACCTGCTGGCCGCGCTTGCCGTTGAAGCCGAGCGCTTTCAAGGCGCGGCCCACTTCGTCGGTGAAGACGCCGAGCTGCTGGGTAATCACCGAGACTAGCTCGGCGCGAGGGATGCGGTTCTTGTCATCGGCGTGGCGCGCCACGGGTGCGCCCTGCTCGGGATCGCCGGGGGCGTTGACCGGAATCATCTCGCGGTGATCGGCGGGGCTCGCCAGCGCGGAGCCGGCCATGCATTTCAGCCGTTCGGCCTGATAACGGCGGATGCCGAAGGCAGAGGCGATGGCGTCGGTGATATCGCCCGACCCGAAGGCAATCGCCTGCATGCCCAGCAGCATGCCGCCTGCATAGACCGAGACGGTCGTCACTTCCGCGCCGAATTCGATCAGCGCCACACCCAGTTCGCGCTCCTCGGCAGAGAGGCAGGCATGGCCCGCCGCGATGGGTGAGCCGACGACGGCCTCGACCCGCAAGTGCGCGTTCTCGACCGTTTCCTTGAGGTTGCGCACCGGCGCACCGTCCGCCAGCATGACATGGATATCGACCGCGAGGCGCTCGGCGTGAAGGCCCTTGGGATTGGGCACGCCGTCAGCCCCGTCCAATGTGTAGTGCGCGGGCTGGGCGTGGAGCACGGTGCGGCCATCGGGCTGGATCACCTCGCGCCCGGCAATCAGCAGGTGCTCGATATCGTCGCTCTCGATCCGCCGCCCGCCAATCTCGACTTCGACCTTGGCGGTGGTGCTGGCAAGGCCTGCACCCGAACAGCCGATCCACACGCTCTGCACGCTGGCATTGGCCATCTTCTCGGCGCGCTCGATTGCATCGCGCACCGAATGGGTGGCGGCAACCATATCGGTCACGTAGCCGCGCTTGATCCCCTGCGACTGGCGGTGACCGGAACCCATGACGACCATCTCGCCCGCTTCGGTCAGCCCGGCGATGATCGCCGAAACCCGGAACGAGCCGAGATTGACGGCGGCAAAGACCTTGGTGATGCGGGGGGCAGCCATGGCCGGACGATCAATCCTGCGCGGTCTTGGCAATAGCGACTTTGGCGGGGGCGCCCTCGGCGGGGGCGGCGGACGCGACGGCGCTGCGCGCGGCTTCGGTCTTCGCGGCGGCGGCATTGGCCTTGGCAGTCGTTTCGGCGCGGGCGGCGGCGGCCACTTCATCCGCGCGGCCAGGCACCCGCATGTAGATGCGATCAGGGTTGCGCATGTCGAAGCTCGCCACCTTGCCGCCGAGCAGGCGGTCCACGCCGTCCATGCGGGCGAAGGTGAGCAGCGCGCTCGCCGCCTGGGTATCGCCCTCGGGCAGCGCGACGACCTGGCGGGTCTTGAACGTCAGGTTCCAGCGGCGGTTGCCGATCCATTCGGCCTCCGCCACCTGCGGGCGCAGCGCGGGGGCGGCATCGAGGAGGTGGACGAGATCGGCCACGCGGCCTTCCGCGCCATTGCCGGAAAGGACAAGCAGGCCCTTGGCCTTGGCCGGATTCACCGCCTCGAGCGGGTGGCCGGTCTCGTCAATCAGCGTCAGCTTGCCGTCGCGGCGCAGCACGGCATGGGGGCTACGTTCGATCACATCGACCACCAGCGTATCGGGCAACTGGCGCGAGACGCGGGCATCCTTCACCCACGAAAGCTGGAGCAATTCATCGCGAAGGCTCGCGATATCGAGCCGGGGCATGGCCTGATCGCGCTGACCGAGCACCTTCTCGTAGATCTTGAGCTCGTTCATGCGATTGACGCCGCGCACCTCGACGCGCTTGACCTCGAAGCCGGATTTGGAGGCGATCAGCGCCATCTCGGCTTCTGCCAGCTGCGGCACGCCCGCCATGCTGGCGACGACCCACGCCAGCACCGCCGCACCGCCCAGGATGACGAACATCAGAATGCGGTGCAGCGTTTCCTCGCTGAAGGGCATCCACTGCATGATCTGGTCGATCATCGATCCGGTCTGGCGGCGCGCAGCGGTCACCTTGCGCTTGGTGCCGCTGGCCGCCGCGACCTTGCGCACCGCTTTCCCGCCCCGGCGAATGGTCTGCGCCATGGCTCAGGCCTCCTTCTTCGCTGAAGCGAGCGCATCGGCGACTATTGCCTCGACGAGATCGCCATAATCCATGCCCAGCGCGCGCGCCTGTTCGGGCACGAGACTGAGCGGGGTCATGCCCGGCTGGGTGTTCACTTCGAGCAGGAACAGCCCTTCGACGCCCTGCTCGTCATCCCAGCGGAAATCGCTGCGGCTGGTGCCCTTGCAGCCGAGCAGCTGGTGTGCGCGCAGGGCAATGTCCTTGCAGGCTTCGGCGATTTCGTCGGGAATTTCGGCCGGGCAGATATGGTCGGTCATGCCATCGGTGTACTTGGCATCGAAATCGTAGAACCCGGACTTGGGCTTGAGTTCGGTAACGAGAAGCGCCTTGTCGACGAGCACAGCGGTCGTGAGCTCGCGGCCGCGGATGAAGGGTTCGGCGAGTAGCTCGTCGAACTCGTTCCACGGGCCGATGCTGTCACGGCTGATCGGATCACCGTAGTTGCCGCCCGCCGTAACGATGGCGACACCGACCGAGGAGCCTTCGTTGACCGGCTTCACAACATAGGGTCGCGGCAGCGGATCGCGCTCGAACAGTTCTTCGGAGCGAACCATGCGCCCACCGGGCATCGGGATGCCGTGCGGCACCAGCGCCTGCTTGGTCAGCTGCTTGTCGATGGCAATGACCGAAGTGGCGAGGCCGGAATGCGTGTAGGTCAGGCCCATCAGGTCCATCAGGCCCTGCACGGTGCCATCTTCCCCCGGCGTGCCATGGAGCGCGTTGAACACGACATCGGGCGCGGCTTCGGCGAGCTTTTGCGCGACATCGCGGCCCATGTCGATGCGGGTGACGCGGTGGCCCTTGGCTTCGAGCGCATCGGCGACGCCATTGCCGGACATGAGCGACACAGGGCGCTCGCTCGACCAGCCGCCCATGAGGACCGCGATATGGAGTTTCGGAAGAGTCACGGCCGGCCTACTCGCTGAATTTCCCACTGCAGGTCTACGCCCGACTGTTCCTTCACGCGCCGCCGCACTTCCTCGCCCAGCGCTTCGATCTCGGCGCTCGTGGCCTCACCGGTGTTGATGAGGAAATTGGTGTGCTTTTCGGAAACCTGCGCGCCGCCCAGCGTCAGCCCCCGGCAGCCTGCCTTGTCGACGAGTTCCCACGCCTTCCCGCCATCCGGGTTCTTGAAGGTACTGCCGCCGGTCTTGCTGCGCAGCGGCTGGCTGGCTTCGCGTGCGGCGGAAATGCGGTCCATCTCGGCCTGAATCGCGGCGGATTCGCCGGGATGGCCCCGGAAGCGCGCGGCGACAACGATGCTGCCATCGGTCAGGTTTGAATGGCGGTAGGTGTAGCCGAGTTCGCTGACCGGCAGTGAAACGACCTCGCCCGAGCGGGTCACCACGTCGCAATCGATCAGGATATCCTTGACCTCGCGGCCATAGGCACCACCGTTCATGCGCACGAAGCCGCCGACGGTGCCGGGGATCGAGCGGAGGAATTCAAGGCCCGCGATGCCGTGATCGCGCGCGGTGGAAGAGACAAGAATGCCGCTGGCACCGCCGCCGCAGTCGAGCGTCGTTTCGTCCACACGCTCCACTCGCGCGAAGGCCTTGCCGAGGCGGACGACGACGCCGGGCACGCCGCCATCACGGACAATCAGGTTGGAGCCGAGACCGAGCGCCATGACGGGGACTTCGGGCGCGAGACCGGCGAGGAAGTCCTGCAGATCGGCTACATCCCTGGGCTCAAACAGCCACTGTGCAGTGCCGCCAGACTTGAACCAGACCAGCGGCGCGAGCGGGGCGTTGGAGGTCAGCTTGCCCCTCACCCCGTTCGTGTCGAGCGAAGTCGAGACACCATGCGCGGCGTTTGGTGTCTCGACTTCGCTCGACACGAACGGATGGGGTGCGGAAGTCATTCAGCCCCCCGCCGTGCGGCAATCGCGCCGGCAAGGCCCGCCGCCCACTTGGTGATATCGCCAGCGCCAAGGCACACGACCATGTCGCCCGGCTGGATCACAGCTGCCAGTTCCACCGCAAGCGAATCCGCGCCCGCGATCAGGTGCGCCGAGCGGTGCCCGCGCGCCTTGATGCCCTCGACCATCGCGGCGCTGTCCACGCCTTCGATCGGCTGTTCGCCCGCCGGGTAGACCGGCGCGGCATAGACCACGTCGGCATCGTTGAACGCGCCCTGGAACTCTTCCATGTGATCGCGCAGGCGGGTGAAGCGGTGCGGCTGGACGACAGCGATCACCCGCCCCTGCACGCCCTCGCGCGCGGCGGCGAGGACGGCGCGGATCTCGACCGGGTGATGGCCGTAATCGTCGATCACGGTAACGCCGTCCACCTCACCGACCTTGGTGAAGCGGCGCTTGACCCCGGTGAACTTGGCAAAGCCGGTGCGGATCAGGTCTTCCGAAACGCCCATCTCCACCGCGACGGCGACGGCGGCGAGCGCGTTCTGCACGTTGTGGCGGCCGGGCATGGGAAGCTCGATGCCCTCGATCCGGCGGAAGCTGCCGTCGCGCTGGCGCAGCACGGCGGTGAAGCGGTTGCCGCCGGGGATTGGCGTCACCGCCTCGCCGCGCACGTCTGCCTGCGCGGAAAAGCCGTAGGTCACCACGCGGCGGTCGCGCACCTTGGGGATGATCGCCTGCACTTCGGGATGATCGATGCACAGGATCGCCGCGCCGTAGAACGGCACGTTCTCGATGAACTCGACGAAGCTGTCCTTGACCTTCTCGAACGAGCC
>NZ_JAIXPP010000111.1 GCF_027486195.1 Novosphingobium sp. | reverse complement strand
CCGAGCAGCGCGATGAACTCGCCCGGCGCGACATCGAGATCGATGCCGTGCAGCGCCGGATAGTCGCCGAATTGCTTGGTTATGCCGCGAAGATGGATCAATGCCGTGCTCCTGCATGGAGGCCGAAGCGCCATTCGAGCACCGTCTTGGCGACGAGCGTCACCAGGGCGAGCAGCGCGAGGAGAGAGGCGACCGCGAAGGCGCCGACGAAATCGTACTCGTTGTAGAGAATCTCGACATGGAGCGGCATCGTGTTGGTTTCGCCCCGGATATGGCCCGAGACGACCGAGACCGCGCCAAATTCGCCCATGGCCCGCGCGTTGCACAGCAGCACGCCGTAGAGCAGGCCCCAGCGGATGTTGGGCAAGGTGACGTGCCAGAACGTCTGCCAGCCCGAGGCGCCCAAGGAGATCGCGGCCTCCTCGTCGTCTTTGCCCTGTTCGAGCATGAGCGGGATGAGCTCACGCGCAACGAACGGGAACGTGATGAACACCGTCGCCAGAACGATGCCGGGGACCGCGAAGATGATCTTGAGGTCGTGCTCGGCGAGCCATGCGCCGAAGAGGCCATTTGCGCCGAACAACAGCACGAAGATCAGACCCGAGACGACCGGCGAGACCGAGAACGGCAGGTCGATCAGTGTGATCAGCAGAGCCTTGCCCGGAAACTGGAACTTGGTGATCGCCCAGCTCGCGGCGACGCCGAACACCATGTTAAGCGGAACCGCGATGGCCGCGATGATCAGGGTCAGCCGGATCGCGGCAAGCGCATCGGGCGTGTGGAGCGCATCGAGGAACGGCCCAACACCCTGCTCCAGCGCCTCGCTGAACACCGCAAGCAGCGGCAGCAGCAGGAAGAAGCCAAGGAAGACGAGCGCGACTGTGATGAGCGCAGCGCGCGCCAGCGGGCTTTCGGTGGTGGGTGCCGTGCTCATGCGCCCATCCTCCGCCGGCTGGCGGCCTGAATCAGGTTTATCAGCAGCAGCACCGCGAACGAGGCGAGCATCATCACCACGGCAATCGCGGTGGCGCCGGCATAGGCATATTGCTCAAGCTGGGTAACGATCAGCAGCGGCGCGATCTCGGTGCGGCCAGGCATGTTGCCCGAAATGAAGATCACCGAGCCATACTCCCCAACCCCGCGGGCGAAGGCGAGCGCGAAGCCGGTGAGCAGCGCGGGGCCGATGGCGGGGGAGATCACGTGGCGGAAGGTCTGCCAGCGCGTGGCGCCCAGCGTTGCGGCGGCTTCTTCGACCTCGCGGCCAAGATCGGCGAGCACAGGCTCGACCGAGCGGACGACGAACGGCAGACCAATGAAAACAAGCGCGATCGAAATGCCGACCCAGGTGAAGGCAACCTTGATGCCGAGCGGCTCCAGATACTGGCCGATCCAGCCTTCAGGCGTATAGAGCGCGGTAAGCGCGATGCCGGCGACGGCGGTCGGCAGCGCGAAAGGCAGGTCCACCAGCGCGCTCACCACCTGCTTGCCGGGAAAGCTGTAGCGCACGAGCACCCAGGCAACGACGAGGCCGAACACCGCGTTGACCAGCCCCGCCATCGCCGCCGTGCCGAAGCTCAGCTGATAGGCGGCCATCGCGCGGGGGCTGAAGCCGACGGCGACGAACTCCGCCCAGCCCATGCCGGCGGCCTTGAGGAAGATCGTGGCGAGCGGGATCAGCACGATCAGCGTCAGCCACGCGAGGGTGAAGCCGAAGCTGAGGCCGAAGCCGGGCAGCACGGATGGCTGCCTCCAGCGCTGGATCGATGCGGGCATGGAGCGGCGGGCCTACTTCTTGGCGTAAATGCGGTCGAACACGCCGCCATCGTCGAAGAACGTCTTTTGCGCCTTGGCCCAGCCGCCGAAGTCCTTGTCGATGGTGACCATCGGAATCTCGGGGAACTGCGCCTTGAACTGCTGCGCAATGGCCGGATCGCGTGGGCGGTAGAAGTTGTGCGCAATCGCGGTCTGCGCCTCGGGCGTGTAGAGATAGCGCAGATAGGCCTCGGCGACTTCGCTCGTGCCGTGCTTCTTGGCATTGGCGCTGATCACCGCAACCGGCGGTTCGGCGAGGATCGAGAGCGAGGGCGTCACGATCTCGAACTTGCCCGCGCCAAGCTTCTTCTCAGCGAGGAAGGCCTCGTTTTCCCATGAGATCAGAACATCGCCGATGCCGCGTTCGACGAAGGTCGTGGTCGAGCCGCGCGCACCGCTGTCGAGCACTGGCACGTGCTGGAAGAGCTGCTTCACATAAGCCTCGGCCGCAGCATCAGAGCCGCCAGCCTTGCGGCCATAGGCCCAGGCAGCGAGAAAGTTCCAGCGCGCGCCGCCGCCCGTCTTGGGATTGGCGGTGATCACTTCGACACCGGGCTTCACAAGGTCGCCCCAGTCCTTGATGCCCTTGGGATTGCCCTTGCGCACGAGGAACACGATGGTCGAGGTGTAGGGCGCGCTGTTGTCAGGCAGCGCCTTCTGCCAATCGGCCGGGAGCAGCTTGCCCTTCTCCGAAATGGCGTCGATATCGTAGGCGAGCGCGAGCGTGGCAACATCCGCCTCCAGCCCGTCGATGATCGCGCGGCTCTGCTTGCCCGAGCCGCCATGGCTCATACGGAAAGTGACGTCCTTGCCGGTTTTCTGCTTCCAGAACGCGGCAAAGGCCGGGTTGATCGCCTGATAGAGCTCGCGCGTTGGATCGTAGGAGACGTTGGTCAACTCGATTGCGCCGTTCTTGCTGCCCCCGCCCGAGCAGCCGGCCAGCATGAGGCCGAGGCCCAATGCGCCCGCAAAGACCACGCGGCGGCCAAGAGGGCGGCCAAAGGGAAAGGTCGTGTCGCGAGTGGTCATGCTTCGTACTCCCGTTGGCGTCAGCCCCGGGGTGGCCCCCAGCGCGTCGGGTCGTCACTAAACTCAATAAATAAGATAGACATTAGAGTTCTGCTTGGGGGCGGCAAAGAGAAGCTTTTGGCTGCGCCGGCAGACCCGCTGGCGCGTCCTTGCCCTTCGATTCGCCCCCGAATTCCTGCATCAGGTTATCTCAACTCATAAAGTAGAGAATAGGCACGCGCCCAAGCGAGGCAAAATGTCGATGAAATGAGTAGACATTCATTCCTACAACGCACCCACACCCGCGCGGTTCCTCCGCGGGGCAATGCAAAGGTCCGGCAAAACACCCGCGCGCCCCTTGCCTGTCCCGCCCTGCCTCGTGCTATGCCCTGCGCATGTCATCGCACTGTCGCAATCGGCAACCATGCCGCGCCGCGATCCGCCGCACTGCGGCGGACATCGGGGGGAGCATAGACCATGGATGATCCGCAAACAGCGGTACCCGGCATCGCAGCAGCGACCAGCCCGGTCGTTGGCAGCCCGGTCGTTGCCAGCCCGGTCGTTGAAGGTGCAGCAAATGTCCCTGCCCCGCCGGCCTATCGCTACTTCAACCGCGAGCTGAGCTGGCTCGCGTTCAACCGCCGCGTGCTCGCCGAAGCGCAGAACCCCAATTATCCGGTGCTGGAGCGGCTGCGCTTCCTCTCGATCTCGGGCAGCAATCTCGACGAATTCATGATGGTCCGCGTCGCCGGTCTCGCCGCGCAAGTGCGGCAGGGAATCGACGAGCTTTCGATCGACGGCCTCACGCCGACCCAGCAGCTGCACGCAGCCTATCGCGGGGTCGAGGAACTGGTGCGCGCGCAGCAGGCCATCCTGGCTGATCTGACTGGCCAGCTGGACGCGGCGGGCATCCGCATCGTCGGGAACCGCAAGCTCGACAAGGCACAGTCCGACTGGCTGGCGCACTACTTCGAGGAACATGTTTTCCCGGCCTTGACCCCGCAGGCGATCGATCCGGCGCACCCCTTCCCCTTCATCAACAATCAGGGCACCGGTATCCTCTTCACGCTTTCGCGGCTGGCGGATGGCGAAGCGGTGACCGAGATGATCCTCGTGCCCCCCGCGCTGCCGCGCTTCGTGCGCATGCCGGGCGATCCGGCCTGCTGGATCAGCATCGAGGAGCTGATCCTGCGCGGCGCGGGCAAGCTCTTCCCCGGTTTCCGCATCCAGGGCCACGGCACCTTCCGCGTGCTGCGCGACAGCGACATCGAGGTCGAGGAAGACGCAGAGGATCTCGTCCGCTATTTCCGCACCGCGATCCAGCGGCGGCGGCGCGGCAAGGTGATCCTGCTGCAGGTTCAGGAAAACTTCGATCCCGAAGCCGAAGCCCTGCTGCGCGACAAGCTGCGGCTCGATCATGCCATGGTGATCAAGGCGGGCGGGCTGCTGGCGATGAACGGGCTTTCGGTGATCGTCGATACCGACCGGCCCGAATTGAAGTTCGAGCCTTACATCCCCCGCTATCCCGAGCGCGTACGCGAGCATGACGGCGATTGCTTTGCCGCGATCCGCACCAAGGATCTGGTGATCCATCACCCGTTCGAAAGCTTCGACGTGGTGGTCGATTTCCTCCGGCAGGCGGCCTCCGACCCTGATGTCGTGGCGATCAAGCAGACGCTCTACCGCGCCGGCAAGCAATCGGCCGTGATCGCGGCGCTGATTGCCGCGGCCGAGGCGGGCAAGTCGGTAACGGCGGTCGTCGAACTCAAGGCGCGTTTCGATGAGGAGCAGAATCTCCACTGGGCGAGCCAGCTCGAACGCGCGGGCGTTCAGGTGATCTACGGCTTCGTCGATTGGAAGACCCACGCCAAGGTCTCGATGGTCGTGCGGCGCGAGGGCGATGGCTACCGCACCTACTGCCACTTCGGCACGGGCAACTATCACCCGGTGACGGCGCGCATCTATACCGACCTCAGCTTCTTCACCGCAGACCCCAAGTTCGGGCGCGATGCCGGGCTGCTGTTCAACTTCATCACCGGCTATATCGAGCCCAAGGCGACCGAAATGCTGGCGATTGCGCCCATCGGGGTGCGCCGCAAGCTTTATGAATGCATCGACCGCGAGATCGCGCTGGCCGAAGCCGGCAAGCCCGCATCGATCTGGGCCAAGCTCAATGCGCTGACCGACAGCCAGCTCATCAACCGGCTCTATGCGGCGAGCAGCGCAGGGGTGGAGATCAACCTGATCGTGCGCGGCATCTGCTGCCTGCGGCCCGGCGTGCCGGGGCTTTCGGAGAAGATCAGGGTCAAGTCGGTGATCGGCCGCTTCCTTGAGCACAGCCGCATCTGGGCCTTCGGCAACGGCGCGCTGCTGCCGAACCGGCGGGCGCGGGTGTTCATTTCCTCGGCCGACGGGATGACCCGCAATCTCGACCGCCGGGTCGAAGTGCTGGTGCCGATCAGGAACCCCACGGTGCACGATCAGGTGCTCGATCAGGTCATGCTCGCCAATCTGCTCGATACCGAGCAAAGCTGGATCCTCGATGCGGACGGCACCTACCACCGTGCCGATCCGGGGCCGACGCCGTTCAATGTCCATCGCTATTTCATGACCAACCCCTCGCTCTCCGGGCGCGGCGCGGCGCTGAGCAAGGGCCGCAAGGTGCCCAAGCTGGCGCTCCGGCGCGGCGGAATGCCGCCCCAGTAACGCCATGCCCCGCTTCACCCGCACCTCTGCCTATGTGCCCACCCGGGCGATCATCGACATCGGTTCCAACACCGTGCGTCTCGTCATCTATGGCGGACCGGCGCGCGCGCCCGATGTGCTGCACAACGAGAAAGTGACCGCGCGGCTGGGCAAGGGTGTGGCCGATAACGGCAAGCTGGGCCAACGCGCGATGGGCGCGGCACTGGCAAGTCTGGCGCGCTATCGCACGCTGCTCGATCTGAAGGGCATCACCGAGGTCGATGTGGTGGCGACGGCGGCGGCACGCGATGCGGTGAATGGCGGCCAGTTCCTCGACCAGATCCGCGCGCTCGGCCTTTCACCCCGGCTGCTGAGCGGCGAGGAGGAAGCGATCACCAGCGCGCACGGCGTGATGGGGGCGTTTCCGGGCGCGCATGGCGTGGTGGGCGATCTCGGCGGGGGCAGCCTCGAACTTGTCGATGTCGATGCAGATGGCTGCCGGCACGGCACGTCGCTGCCGCTGGGCACACTGCGCCTGCCAGGTCTGCGCGCCGGAGGCGAGCGCGCATTCGGGCAAAACATCGCCAGGATGCTCAAGCGCGCGGACTGGCGGGCGGCGCCGGGTTCGACGCTCCATCTCGTCGGCGGATCGCTGCGCGCCTTTGCGCGGCATGCCATGACCATGTCCGGCTGGCCGATCGACGATCCGCATGGCTTCGAGATTGCCGCACCGCAAGCACAGGCGCTCGCCAAGGCGCTTGGGAAGCGCAAGCCGGAAACGCTGCTGCCGGTGCCCGGGCTTTCAAGCGCGCGCCTTGCCGCGCTGCCGGACACGGCCGCGCTGCTCTTCGTGCTGATCCGCGCGCTGCAGCCGGGGCGGTTGGTGTTTTCATCCTGGGGCCTGCGCGAAGGTGTGCTGTGGGACCGCATGGCACCGGCTGTGCGGATGCAGGATCCGCTAGTCGCGGGTGCGGCCGCCTTTGCGACCGACTACGGCATCTCCGCGGGTACTGGCGCGATGGTGACCGGCTGGACCGCTGCGGCAAGGCTGCCTGATGCAGCGTCCGGCACGGAGCACCTGCGCCTCACCGCGACGATGCTGTGCCTCGCCACCGCCATGGTCGAGCCGAACCTGCGCGGCGACCTTGCGCGCGAATGGGCGCTGCGCAAGCGCTGGATCGGGGCGTCACCGGCGGACCGGGCGATGCTGGCGGCCGCGATGATCGCCAATACCGGGCGCTCTGACCTGCCGGCAGATCTTGGCCTGCTGGCATCCCCCGAGCAGCTGCGCGAGGCGCAGGCCTGGGGCCTCGCGACGCGGCTGTGTCGGCGTTTCAGCGGCAATACCGCGCAAGGGATCAGCGGCAGCGCACTGCGCGTTGAAGGCAGCGCGCTGGTGCTCGCCGTACAGCCGCAAATTGCGGTGCTGGTGAACGAAGGCGTGGAGCGTGATCTCAAGACGCTCGCCGCGCATCTCGGGCTGAAGGCGCAGGTGCGCTAGCGCACCAGGTTCGCCAGCACCCCTTCGGCAAGCCCAGGGTGAGCGGGGTTTGGTAGTCAACTCACGTTCCGGCAGCCTGCTCCTTCGCCGCCTCAGCCTCGGCGGCTGCCAGAACGCGCAGGACATTGCCCGACCAGATCTTGGCGACATCGGCCTCGCTGTAGCCGGCGGCGAGCAGCGCCTTGGTGATCTTCGGCAGATCGGCGATATCCTCCAGCCCCGTCACGCCGCCGCCGCCGTCCCAATCGAGCCCGATGCCGACATGATCGACACCCGCGACCTGCAAAGCGTGGAGGAGATTGGCCATCACGTCCTCGAAGGTGGCGCGCAGCTCCGCGTACTTCACGTCGATCGCATGGCGCTCGGCGAGCATGGACTGGCGCTCGACGGCAGTGAGCTTGCGGTCTTCGGGGTACTTTTCCTCGAGCGCCTTCATCGCGGCCTCGCGCTCGGCGCTTTGCTTGAGGCCCTTCACATAGACCGAGTTGATCTGGATGACACCGCCGGCCGCGGCGAGCGCCTTGAGATGCGCGTCATCGATGTTGCGCGGGTGATCGAACACCGCCTTGCAGCCCGAATGCGTAAGCACCAGCGGCGTCTTCGAGAGGCGCAGCGCATCATCGAGCGTGCGGTCGGAGCTGTGTGAGAGATCGGGGACGACACCGAGGCGGTTCATTTCGGCAAGCAGCTGGACGCCGAGCGGGCTCAGGCCATCCCACTTGGGCTTGTCGGTCGAGCTATCAGCGAACTGGTTGGTGCGGAAATGCGCAAAGCCCGCAATGCGCACGCCCATGGCGTAGAAGCTGCGCAGAAGCGTGGGATCATCGCCGAGCGGCCAGGCATTCTCGATCGAGAGGTAGACCACGCGCTTGCCGCTCGCCTTGATCGCGGCGGCATCGGCGGCCTTGCTGGCAAGCGCGAAGCTTTCGGAGTGTGCGGCGACCATCTCGCGGATGGCAACGCCGCGCATCAGCGCAAAATCGCGCGCCTTGCGAGTGGATTCCGCGTCGAGCGGCCCTTGCGGGGTATAGATCGCCCAGAACCCGCCATCGAGCCCGCCCTGCTTCATGCGCGGCAGATCGACCTGCGTGTAATCCTGCGCCACCGTGTGCGCATCCATGATCGACCAGCCTGGAAGCGCGAGGGAGGCGGGCGTATCGAGGTGGGTGTCAAGCGTCAGCAGCCGCTGCTGGAGCGCGCCGGCAGGGTCGGCAGCCTTTTTCGGCGCGCTGTTGGCGGGGCCGGCGGCGATGAGTGCCAATGCGGCGGAAGCGGCGAGCAGGAGCGTTCGGGTTTGCATGCCCGCAACCTTCGCGCTGCCGCCGCGAATGTCAATCAGGCGGGATCGGCGTCACCCTGCGCATCGGGCCGCGCGGCGGCAAAGGCGGGATGCGCAAGCGCGGCGGCTTCGATCGCTTCCAGCCGGGGATAGTCGGTCCGCGCGCCGAAGCGGCGGGCATTGGCCATCTGCGGGATC
This sequence comes from Novosphingobium sp., assembly GCF_027486195.1. GTDB lineage: Bacteria > Pseudomonadota > Alphaproteobacteria > Sphingomonadales > Sphingomonadaceae > Novosphingobium. Next base: position 55,398 of record NZ_JAIXPP010000111.1, on the reverse strand, counting down.
AGGACGACATCGGCCAGCGTGATCGCCGCGCCGAAGCAGAACGGCCCGCTGCGGTCCTCGATCAGGCGCGAGCAGGCCGCAAGTCCGCTTTCCATCACTTCGCGCGCCCAACCATCGACCGCCGCAGACTCAAGCCCGCGCGCGCGCAGCATGCGCAGCACGCGCAAGTTCTGCACCGGGTGGATATCGCAGGCTATGGCCATCGCGAACGCACGGACGCGGGCGCGGTCCAGCGGGTCTGTCGGCAGGACCGGCGGCTGGGGATAGCGTTCCTCGAGGTATTCGATGATCGCAAGGCTCTGCGTGAGCACTGCGCCATCCACTTCGAGCGTCGGCACGAGGCCCTGCGGATTGCGCGCGACATAATCGGGCGCGGTCTGTTCGTTGATGCGCAGATCGTGCGGGGCAGCTTCCCACGCAAGCCCCTTGAACGCGAGCACGGTGCGCACCCGCCATGCGGCAGAAGAGCGCCAGTAGGTGTGGAGGACAAGTTCCATGCCCGCGGCAAATAGCGCGGAATTCCGCCGCTTGTCATCATTTCCATCGGGTTAAAGGAAAAGTAGTCATTGTGGACATATATCGAGAGCGTCCGTCATTCCGGACAGACCACCGGGAGCAAGCATGGCCGCCGAACTGCCCGAGCAACGTCCACAGCAGGAGCGCCAGTCAGAGCGCCGCCCGCTGATGGTGCGCGTGCAGTATCGGCGCTCGATCGTGCGGCTCGCAGCGCAGATCCTTGATCTTTCGTGCCACGGCCTGCGCCTTGCCGGCATGGAGCGGCTGCGTGTGGGCGAAAGCGTGTGGATCACCCTCCCCGGCCTGCCACCGCGCCAGGCCAAGGTTGTCTGGGTCGACCGCTTCGAGGCAGGCTGCGCCTTCATCGAGCCGCTGCACGAGGCTGTGTTTGACGCGATTGTCGCCGGGCACATGCACTGATTTATGATCCGAACCTGCGGTTCGGATGAGGCGGCACCAGCCCGCTCCCCCGCCCGGCCACCCACGAGAGTAACCTGAATGGGTGGCCGGGCGGGGAGCGGGCTGGTGCCGCCTCGAAATCCGCTCTTTCGCGGATTTCGCGAATGGACTGCTTTCAAGCCGCCCCCGCAGTGAGTAGGGGACGGGAATGCTTCGCCTCACCGAACTCAAGCTGCCCCTCGATCACACGACTGCCGATCTCGAAGCCGCGATTGCCGAGCGGCTGGAGATCGAGCCTGCCGCCTTGCTGCGCTACACCGTGGCGAAGCGTGGCAACGATGCACGGCGCAAGTCGGCGATCAAGCTGGTCTATGCGATCGACGCAAGTGTGACCGACGAAGCCGCCGTGCTCGCGCGCCATGCGGGTGACGCGCAAGTCCGCCCTACCCCCGATACCGCCTACCGCTTCCCCGTCATGGCGCCGCAAGGCTGGCATGGGCCGCGCCCGGTCGTCATCGGTGCGGGCCCTTGCGGCCTGCTCGCCGCGCTGATCCTTGCGCAGATGGGGCTGAAGCCGATCATCATCGAGCGCGGCAAGGCGGTACGCGCGCGGACCAAGGACACCTGGGGCCTTTGGCGGCGAAGCGAGCTTACCCCGGAATCGAACGTCCAGTTCGGCGAAGGCGGCGCGGGCACGTTTTCGGACGGCAAGCTCTATAGCCGGATCAAGGACCCGCGCCATCTCGGCCGCAAGGTGCTGACCGAGTTCGTCAAGGCGGGTGCACCACCGGAAATCCTCACCGAAGCGCACCCGCACGTCGGCACCTTCCGGCTTGTCACGATGGTCATGTCGATCCGCGAGACGATCGAGGCGCTGGGCGGCGAATACCGCTTCGAGACGCGGGTCGAGGATTTCGTGATCGGCAAGGACGAGCGCGGCGAACGGCAGCTGGAAGGCCTCGTCCTCTCTACCGGCGAAGTCCTGCCTGCACGGCGCGTGATCATGGCGGTGGGCCATTCCGCACGCGATACCTTTGCCGTGCTGCATAGCGCGGGGGTGCATATCGAAGCCAAGCCCTTTGCAGTGGGCGTGCGCATCGAGCACCCGCAGCGACTGGTAGACGTGGCGCGCTATGGGCCGGGCGCGGGGCATCCGATCCTGGGCCCGGCGGCCTATTCGCTGGCACATCAGGCGAGCAACGGCCGCTCGGTCTACAGCTTCTGCATGTGTCCGGGCGGGCGCGTGGTGGCAGCGGCTTCCGAACCGGGCCGCGTGGTGACCAATGGCATGAGCCAGTATTCCCGCGCCGAGTTCAACGCCAATTCCGGCCTCGTCGTCGATATCAATCCCGAGCGTGACTATCCCGGCGGGCCGCTCGCGGGCGTGGCGTTCCAGCGCAAGTGGGAGGAGCTCGCCTATGTGGCAGGCGGCAGCAACTACAGCGCGCCGGGGCAGAAACTGGGCGATTTCCTTGCCGGGCGCCCTTCGACCAGCTTCGGTTCGATCACCCCGTCGTACCAGCCGGGGGTCACGCCGACCGACCTTGCGCAGTGCCTCCCCGATTTCGCGATTGCCGCGATGCGTGAGGCGCTGCCGGTGTTCGGCCGTCAGATGCCGGGCTACGACCATCCCGACGTGGTGCTGACGGGGGTGGAAACGCGCACCTCGTCACCGGTCAGGATTACGCGCGGGGCTGATCTGCAGAGCCTCAATACCCCCGGCCTCTACCCTGCGGGCGAAGGCGCGGGCTATGCGGGGGGCATTCTTTCAGCAGCGGTGGATGGCATTCGTGTCGCCGAGGCGCTGGCGCTCGAACTTCTGGGTCAGGCGCCTGCCGCCCGCGCATAAGCGCCGAGCAGCGACTCGCGCAGCGCGCCAAGCGGGGGCACATCGAGCCCGCCAAGCTGCGCGATGCCGACGATCCCGTCCGCGCCGTAGCACTGCGAGAGGACGATGGCTTCGCCCTTCACCTTCTTGTCGAGCGGCCTCGACCAGAAGGTGTAGACCGTAGGCAGCGCGCGTTCGGTGGGATCTTCGTCGACCACCATGGCCAGGCGGCCCGAGCGCAGCTCCACGAAAGCGCCGATCGGATAGATGCCGACCATCTCGATAAAATCGACCATGATCACGGGATCGAGGCCCTCGCAATGCTCGCCCATATGGCGGATCGCCTCGGCCGGATCGAGCCCGGGCCGACCATGCTTGCCCGCGACGAGCAGATCGTAGGTATCGCAGATCGCCGCCATGCGCGAAAGCTGGTCGATGTCGTTCCCGGCAAGGCGGTGCGGATAGCCGCTGCCATCGAGCCGCTCATGATGGCGCAGGCAGACCTTGAGCACGGTATCGGGAATTTCACCCGCCGCTTTCAGCAAGGCATGGCCCGCCAGCACATGCTGGCAATGCGCATCAGTTTCGAGATCGGTAGTGCCACCGGCCCAGACATCCTCCGGGTGCGGCGGACCACCGGTTTCCTGATTGGCTCCGATATCCATGAGAAGGCCGGCCATGCCCGCATCGCGTGTCTCTGCGGCAGATAGGTTCATCTGGCGGGCCAGCGCGATCATCAGCGCGCTGGTGGCGAGCGCGTGGCGGTAGGTTTCCTCGCTGTCCTCTCGGCAGCGCAGGAGGCCGTTGAAGGCATAGAGATTGCGCTGCACCGAGGCGTAGATATCGTCGATCAACGGATCGACCGTGCGCGCGCTGATCCCGCGGCCGAGACGCGCTTCGATGAACACGCGGCTGACCAGCTTGGAATGGCGCTCGGCGATCTTGCGCGCGGTGCCGAATTCCTTCGCTGTGGCAACGCGGGCGGCCGCAAACTTGTTGGCCGTTGGGCGCGGCGGCACTAGTGGCATCCCGCGCTGGGGCGGCGGTGCCGCTCCTGCCGTGGCCACCTCGCGCTCGGGCACATTGTTCAGCCCGCGCTCGGTATCGATGATCACGGCTTCGACCGCGCTTCCCTGCAGCGCTTCGAGCATCCACATCTCTTCGAGCAAGAACTTGCTCTTCCAGAAGGGATGCTTGAACCAGCTCCCCTCCAGCTTCTGAATGAACATGCCGAGCCGCAGCTCGGAGGTTTCGACGCGTTTCAGCATGGTCTGATGTTCATGCCACCGGTGTGGCTGAAAGCGGCTGACTGCGCAGCTACGCAGTAACCCTGATTGGTGCGTGCAAAGGGCAATTCCCCCGCCGCGAATTCTTGGCTAGCGTTGGAGAGACAAGCAGAATGACGAGGATGGCCAGATGAGCAGTGCGCATGGCGCGACCCACAATCCCGGAATGGACGCGGAGGTCTTCGCCCAGTTCCTGGAGCAATTGCAGCGCTATGTGCGTGAGCGGCTGATTCCGGCCGAGGCGCAGGTCATCGCGGGCGATGCGATCCCGGACGATCTTCTGGCCGAAATGCGCGAGATGGGCCTGTTCGGCCTGACGATGCCCGAGGAATACGGCGGCGCAGGCATGAACATCAGCCAGTACATCGAGACGATCCACGCGATCAGCTATGCCATGCCGGCGTTCCGCTCGATCATCTCGATCAACATCGGCATGGTCTGTTCGGCGATCAAGAATGCCGGCACGGCAGAGCAGAAGGCCGAATGGTTGCCAAGGCTGGCGGCGGGTGAGATCGCGGCATTCGGGCTGACCGAGCCGGGTTCGGGTTCGGATTCGGCTGGGCTTGCGACCATGGCGGTGCGTTCGGGCAATGGCTATGTGCTCAACGGCACCAAGCGGTACATCACCAATGCGCCCTACGCCAAAGTGGGGCTGATCATGGCGCGCACGAGCAAGGAGAACCTGCCGCGCAACGCGCATGTTTCGGCGTTTCTCGTGCCGCTCGATACGGCGGGTATCACGCGCGGCAAGTCCGACAGAAAGATGGGCCAGCAGGGCAGCCATATCGGCGATATCATTCTGGAAGACGTCTTCGTGCCCGGCGATGCACTGCTCGGCGGCGAGGAAGGCAAGGGTTTCGCCACCGCAATGCAGAGCCTCGACAACGGGCGGCTTTCGGTGGGTGCGGCGGCAACGGCGCAGGCGCGGCGCTTCCTCGATACCGCGATCCGCTATGCCAATGAACGCAAAGCCTTCGGTGAGCCGATCGCGCAGTTCCAGCTGATCCAGGCGATGCTGGCGGACAGCCAGGCCGAAATCTACGCCGCGCAATGCATGATGCGCGACGCAATCGCCAAGGCAGACGCGGGGCAGAAGATCCTGATGGAAGCCGCCGCGTTCAAGATGTTTGCCTCCGAAATGTGCGGGCGCGTGGCAGACCGCTGCGTGCAGATCCACGGCGGCGCGGGCTATCTCGCCGAATATGAGGCAGAACGCTTCTTCCGCGATGCGCGCATCTATCGCATCTACGAAGGCACCACGCAGATCATGCAACTGGTGATCGCCAAGCAGATGCTGAAGGACTTTGCGACAGGCGTCAGCTGAGTCCTAAACGTCCGGCGTGTTGCAGGCCTCGGCATCCGGCACGCCCAGCGCCACGAACTGATCCAGCAGCCAGCGCGCGGCAGGGCCCGGTGGCGTGTCGCGCCGCCAGATCGCGGTGAAGCGATAAGCGCCGCCCGGGTGATCGGGCATCGCGAGGCGGACCAGCGTGCCCGCCGCCAGATCGCCCTCGATCATCGGCAGCGGCATGTTGCCCCAGCCGATCCCTTCGCGCAGCAGCGCGTGCTTGGCGCCCAAATCGGCCAGCCGCCAGGTCTTGGGGCTGACGACGCCAAAATCGCGGCCTGCAGTCGTGCCGGAACGGTCCGACAGCACGAGCTGGATATAGTCTCGCCCCGCGCCGGGGAGGATTTCGGTCATCCGGCCTAGCGGATGGTCGGGCGCGGCCACAGGGACGAGCAGCGTGGCACCCGCAACTTTGCCATCGATTTCTGGAACTTCGGTTGCCAGCGGGCCCGAAACGCCGATAGTGGCGGTTCCGGCCAGGACCATGGCACTGATCGCGCCGAGCGCCTCGACATGGAGCCTGAGCTGCACGGTCGGGAACTCGGCAGCAAACCCGCGCAGCACCGCTGCCAGCCGCTCGGGCGGGACCATGACATCGACCGCAAGATCGACTTCGGCCTCCAACCCGTCGAGCAGGCCCTTGACCTTGGCGCGCAGGCCGTCGACCCCTTGCGCAATGGCGCGGGCTTCCGCCAGCAGCGCGCGGCCGGCCATGGTGAGCTGCGGCTTGCGGGTCCCTTCGCGGTCGAATAGCGAGACACCGAGCTGGGCTTCGAGATTGGCCACGCCGTAGCTGATGACCGAGACCGCACGGCCCAGATTGCGTGCAGCGCCGGCGAAGCTGCCGGTATCGACGATCGTCAGGAAGATACGCAGCTGATCGAGCGTGGGGGTGCCGGGATTGGCCATCGTTCGGCTCCATAGAACAAACCGGTTCAATTTATCCCACTGATCAGGAAAGCGGGCAAGCGCTATATCGGCTCCAACGAAAGCGCCCCTCCCCTTCCCGGCAGGCGGCGCCGGACAGGAGACAAGACCATGATCGAACTGCGCCCCTTCGCCAGCCTTGGCGGTGAGAACCACGGCTGGCTTGATGCCAAGCACCACTTCTCGTTTGCAGGATACCATGATCCGGCGCGGATGCACTGGGGCAACCTGCGTGTGTGGAACGACGATACCATCGCACCCCGCACCGGCTTCCCGCCCCATCCCCATCGCGACATGGAAATCATCACTTACGTGCGCGAAGGCGCGATCACCCATGAGGACAGCCTGGGCAACAAGGGCCGGACCGAAGCGGGCGATGTGCAGGTGATGAGCGCGGGCACCGGCATCCGCCATTCGGAATACAACATGGAGGACGTGACGACCCGCATCTTCCAGATCTGGATCATGCCCACCCGCAGCGGCGAGGCCCCCGGTTGGGGCGCACGGCCCTTCCCCAAGGGTGAACGCGCCGGGCAGTTCGTGACGCTGGCCTCGGGCTATGAAGGCGACGGCGATGCCCTGCCGATCCGCACCGACGCCCGCGTGCTGGGCCTCACCCTGCGGGCCGGCGAAACCGCGAGCTACCCGCTCGGAAGCGACCGCAAGGCCTATCTCGTGCCGGCGACCGGTGCGGTGAAGATCGCGGACGTGACCGTGAATGCCCGCGACGGCGCGGCGATTCGCGACCTTGACGTGCTGACCCTGACCGCGCTCGAAGACAGCGAAATCGTGATGGTCGACGCGGCCTGACGTGCAAGCGGGGAGTTTCGGACCTCATCCGGGCTCCCCGCAAGCTGCATAACCAGAATTATTGCTCAAATCGCATCAATGAAAGACCATCCATAACGGATCGTTTACCGCCTTTGGTCCACTATGACATGACGGCGCAGGATCGGCGCCGAGTGGCTCGTTCAAGGTGATGGTGCGGTAGATGTCCTTCATGGCTCCCATTCCACCGACTGACCAGGTTGTGCGCGAGCAGCGCCAGCCCCGCATCATCCGCGCGCGCCTGGTGCATCGGGATGGCGAAGTGCAGGATATCGTGATCCGCAATGTCTCGGCCAGCGGGCTCGGCGCCAGTGCTCGCGGCCCCGCGCCAGTGCGCGGCGAGCGCGTGCTGGTGGTGCTGCCCGGCGAGCAGGAAGTGAACGGTATCGTCCGCTGGTTCGGCGGCCACACCTTCGGCATGCAGCTCGACGCACCGCTCGATCTCGAAGCGCTGGGCCGTGCGCTCCAGCGGCAGGCGCATGTCGCGCAGGTCTCGGGCGAATGGAAGGTCGAGAACCGCCACCGGGTGATCACCCCGATGACCGACCCTTCGCGCATCCGCCGCGTCTGATCGCCATCACCCAGGCTGAACCTCTACATCAGACTTGCTTAATGGCAGGCGGCGCCCCCCGCGCCGGTTGACCGCCCCCGTGCTTGCGCCATGCTGCGCCGCCATGACCAGACAGATCGAAGAACCCGCCCGCCAGATCGACGTGATCCATGAGACCGACGTGCTCGTGGTGGGATCGGGGCCGGGCGGCCTCGCCGCCGCGCTCGCCTCGGCACGTGCGGGGGTGAAGACCACGCTGGTTGAGCGTTATGGCTGCTTCGGCGGAAACATCACGCAAGTCGGCGTTGAAGGCTTTGCCTGGTACCGCCATCCCGAAACCATCGATAGCGAAGGCATCGGCCGCGAGTTCGAAGACCGCGCGGTGGCAATGGATGCGGCGCTGCCCGAACCGCAATCGATCAGCCACGCGCTCGATGCCGAGGCGTTCAAGCATGTGGCGGACGTGCTGGTGGAGGAAGCTGGCGTGATACCGATGCTCCACCGGCTGGTGGTCGCGCCGATCATGGAAGGCGACACGATCCGGGGCGTGATCGTGGAAAGCAAAGCCGGGCGCGAGGCGATCCTCGCGCAGCGGGTCATCGATGCGACCGGGGATGCCGACCTCGCACATCGCGGCGGCGCGCCGACCATCAAGCATCCGGTCGATGAGATGATGTCGGTCTCAGTCATGTTCTCTATGAGCGGGGTCAACAAGGCGCGCTTCATCGACGCGGTGAAGGCCGATCCGCAGACCTATGGCGACTGGTCCGGTGGCGGCGAGTGGGACATCACCACCAGCGGCAAGGAGGACGCGATGTTCTCGCCTTTCCTGCGCAAGCCCTTCCGGCAGGCGCTCGCCGCCGGGCTGCTGCCGCCCAACCTTGCGACCATCGCGGGCACCTGGGGCACGGTTTCGGATCAGGGCGACCTCACCTACCTCAACCTCGTCCACCATTATCTCGACGGCACTGATCCGGACAGCCTGACGCGCGGCGAAATGCACGGCCGCCGCGATGCGATGCACGCGATTGCCGCGCTGCGCGGCTTCATGCCGGGGTGCGAGGGGGCCAAGCTGCGCAACTTCGGCATGACGCTGGGGGTGCGCGACACGCGCAAGATCGACGCGGCCTACAACATGACCGGCGATGATGTGCGCGGCGAAGGACGTTTTGAGGATTCCATCGGCATCTTCCCAGAGTTCATCGATGGCTATGGCCTGCTGATCCTGCCGACGACGGGGCGCTATTTCCACGTGCCCTATCGCTCGTTGGTGCCCAAGGGGATCACGAACCTGCTGGTTGCAGGCCGCGTGATCGGCGGGGACAAGGTGAGCCACGCCGCCGTGCGCAACATGATGTGCTGCGCAGTCTCTGGGCAAGGCGCGGGCGTGGCGGCGGCGATTTCGGTGAAGACGGGGCGTGATTTCGATGCGCTGGATATTGGCGCGGTGCAGGCGGAGCTCAGGCGGCAGGGCGCGCGGATTCACTAACGGCCCCACCCTTCCCAGACCTCGCAAGCCTCGTCATTGCTAGCGTAGCGAAGCAATCCAGAGCGATTGTGCGCGGCGCTCTGGATTGCTTCGTCGCTTCGCTCCTCGCAATGACGAGGTTTTGAGGGAACAGGGTAGCGGCCTCAGGCCCCCAACAGCGGCAGCGCTGCGTCCCAGAAGTGGTGGAGGCTCTGCGCATAGCTTGACGGCACATAGACCACGCAGGCGTCATCGCTCTCCACATGGAGCCGCACGCCGACATGGTCGATGACCGTGGCAGCGGTGGCGCCCGCCGGTAAAGCGGCAGCGCTGGTATCGAACACCCCGCCTTCCAGAAGAAGCTCGCGCCAGCCTGGGCCAGCAATGCGGAAGCGCACGACGCCGCCGCCGATGCCGGTAAGGGCGCCGTCATCTCCCAGCGTATCGGCAAGCACCGAGACATCGCCCTCGGCCAGCCACACGTTCGGTTCAAAGCGCATCAGCGTGATCGCGCCATTGGCCGCGCTGCGGCCCATGACGGGCAGCGCGAAACCGAGCGCCTTCTGCACGCGCGTAGCGACCGCCTGCGGATTTGCCCAGATTTCCAGCGCATGGAGCGGCGCGGCCGGGATCACTGTGATCGAAGTGGGATCAGTCACGGTAGCGCTCCCCAGCAGGATCATAGAAGTGCGGCGAGGTGACGCGCACGCGGGCCTTCTCCCCGCGCGTGGGCGAACTGACGATCATTTCCTCGCCGTGGCGCTTGTGCCCGCCCTCCAGCAGCGCGAGCGCGATGGCTCCACCCTCCAGAATGCGGCGGGCCGCGGCGGTTACATGGCCTTGCGGCGATTGGCCCGCGCGCTGGATCAGCATGCCGCCCTCGGGGATCGGACCATCAAGGCTGACGAGGCCGACGAGATTGTTGCGGTCCGGCAAGGCAAGGGCAGGCCGCGTAAGGCCCGCCGCACCGATAAAGCCGCCCGCCTTGTTGAGCATGCCGCCAAGGCCGAGATCCTGCGGGGTAGACCGGCCATCGACTTCGCCGCCGACGACCACGTGGCCCTTCTCGATCCGCAGCAATTCCATCGCTTCGAGGCCATAGGGCGCGCCGCCCTCGGCGCGGGTCGCGGCCTCGATGGCCTTCCAGACGGCGGCGGCATGGCTCGCTTCGACATGGATTTCGAAGGCACGCTCACCGCTGTAGCTGGCGGCAAGGACATGGACCGGAACGCCCGCCAGAACGCCGGGGACATAGCCCATGTGGCGCGGCGGTTCGGCGCCGATGAGTGCGGAAAGGATGCTGCGGGCGCGCGGGCCAGCTAGCGCGATGCCGGCGTAGTGTTCCTGCACGTTGACAACCGAGCACTTGAGGTCCGGCCGCAGGCTGTTGCGCACATAGGAAATGTGGTGGGCCATGCGGTCCGCGCCGCCGGTGGAACTCGTCAGCAGGTAGCGGTTCTCGGCAAGGCGCCAGACGGTGCCGTCGTCACTGACGAAGCCGTCTTCGCGCAGCATGAAGGTGTAGCGCCCGCGCCCGACCGCCAGCTTGCCGACTGTGGTGGCGCACACAAGCTCAAGCAGTGCAGCCGCATCGGGACCACTCACTTCGAACTTGCCGAGCGTGGAAACATCGCTGAGGCCTGCCACGGTGCGCACGGTGCGTGCCTCGCGCAGCGCGGCCTGCGCAAGGCTCTCCCCATCCACCGGATAGGCGCGCGGGCGGAACCAGTAGCCCAGCGGCTGCCAGATCGGATCGTGCGCTTTGTGCAGCACATGCAAGGGGATCCGGCGCACGTGTGCCCCCGCATTGCGTGCGCCGGCGCCTGCCAGAAGGCCCATGGTGACGGGCGTGAACGGCGGGCGAAAGGTGGTGAGGCCGGCCTGCGGAACGGTCACGCCCTGCTTTTCGGCTAGCCGCGAGAGCGCGACCATATTGCTGGTCTTGCCCTGATCGGTCGCCATGCCCAGCGTGGTGTAGCGCTTCAGGTGCTCGACCGAGCGGTAGCCTTCCTGCCAGGCGAGATCGATATCGGCGAGGCTGACGTCGTTCTGGAAATCGACAAAGCTTTTCTTGGCCTTGCCCGCTGGCGCCACAGCGGGCGCAGGTGGCGGACTGAGCGCGCTGCCGATGGTCTCGCACATCTGCGGCGTTTCGCCGGGGATGAAGGCCTGCGCCTCCTCGTTCCAGACGAGTTTGCCGCCTGCCTGCATGTGGAGGTGCGATACGGGCACGAAGCCGCCGGAGACGGCGATCAGGTCCGCCTCGAAGCTCTGCTCGCTGCCACCGATAACGGCCGTGACATTGCGCAGCGCGTGCTTGCGGCCGGTGACGCTGGAGGGGCGCGCATCGTAATGGACGCTAACGCCAGCAGGTGCGGCGGGGCCAGAAGCGCGGGCATCGAGCAGGGCAACGACTTCTGCGCCTGCTTCGACAAGGGCCTGCGCCGTGAGATAGGCATCATCGTTATTGGTGGCGACAACAACACGCTTGCCCGGAAGCACCCCCCAGCGGCGCACATAGCTCCGCACGGCCTGCGAAAGCATGACGCCGGGGTGGTCGTTGTTGGCAAAGGGCACTGGCCGCTCAATCAGGCCAGTGGCGAGCACCACCCGCCCTGCCCGCACGTGCCAGAGTCGCTGGGCGAAACCATGCGGCGGGACTGCGCCGGGTTCGACAAGGCGTTGGGTGAGGGTGAGGAAGTTGTGGTCCCAGTAGCCCGAAGCCGTGGTGCGCAGGAGGACTTCACCGCCCAGAGCCTTGATCCGCTCGACCATCGCGGCGGGATCGATGGCGGGATCAGGATCGCGAAGGAGCGAGCCGCCGGGGACAGCGTCCTGCTCGACCAGCATGACGCGCTTGCCTGCCTCGGCGGCTTCGAGCGCGGCCTTGAGGCCTGCCGGACCGGAGCCGACCACCAGCACATCGCAGAAGCCTGCGCGCTGCGAAAAATTGTCGGGATCGGGCTCGGTCGGCGCATTGCCGAGGCCGGCGGCGCGGCGGATGAAGCCCTCATAAAGCATCCAGTGCTTCGCCGGGCCGAAGAAGGTCTTGTAATAGAACCCGGCACCGAGCGCGGGCGCAGCGAGGCCGAAGATCGACGCGATGTCGAACGACAGGCTCGGCCAGCGGTTCTGGCTCATGGCGACCATGCCGGGATAGACAAACACATCGGTCGCGCGGGTATTGGGTTCGGTGCGGCCACCTTTCCCCACCGTGACAAGCGCGTTGGGCTCCTCGATTCCGGCGGACATGATCCCGCGTGGGCGGTGATACTTGAAGCTGCGCGCGACGAGGCCGACGCCGTTGGCCAGCAGCGCGGCGGCAAGCGTATCGCCCGGGCGCGCGTGGTAGGTCGTGCCGTCGAAGGTAAACGGGATCGTCTCTTCGCCCGAGGGCGCGCGTGCGGGGCCGCTCATGCCAGCGCCTCCGGACCGATGGCCTTCACCGCTTCGATCACATGGGTGACGCGGTGGCGGGTGAGCACCATCCACGCGCGGCAGCCATAGGTATGACGCCAGATTTCTTCATCGAGGCCCATCGGATTGGCGCGAGTGTAGAGCGCCTGCATCGCGGTGTGCGCATCGGCGGCGGGATCGACGACGGAATCGGTCGTGCGCTCGTAAGTGAACTCGGTCTGGGCACGCGGGCCGCAGTGGGGACAGGTGATCTGGTACATCTTGCAGCCTGTCTCAGCGATGGTTCGGCATGGGGCCGACCGCAGTTTCGTCGATGGTTGCCCCGGTCATGAAGCGTTCGAGGCTGAACGGCGCGTTGAGTTCATGCGGCTTGCCGGTGGCGAGCGTGTGGGCATAAGTCCACCCCGAGGCGGGCGTCGCTTTGAAGCCGCCGTAGCACCAACCCGCGTTGAGGTAGAGGCCGTCGATCGGCGTTGTCCCGATGATTGGCGCGCCGTCGAAGCTCATGTCCGTCACACCCGACCAAGTGCGCAGCATCCTGAGGCGTGAGAGCGCGGGCATGCAGGTCACCGCCTGCGCGATGGCATGTTCCTTGATCGTCGGCTGGCCGCGGCGGGCATAACTCGGCCAGTTGTCCGGATCACCGCCCATGACGATGCCGCCCTTGTCGGACTGGCTGATATAGAAGTGGAGCGACTGCGACATAACGACGGACTGGACCATCGGCTTGACGCCTTCGGTAACGAGCGCCTGCAGGGTCTGCGATTCAATCGGTAGCTCGAGGCCCGCAAGCCCCGCGACATGGCCGCTGTGGCCCGCGACGCAGATGCCGGTGCGGCCCGCGAGGATGCGGCCGCGCGTGGTCTCGACGCCGGTGATCTTGTTGCCATAGCGCACGAAGCCGGTCACTTCGCACTTCTGAATGATATCAACGCCCAGCGCATCGGCGGCGCGGGCATAGCCCCAGGCGACGGCATCGTGCCGCGCGGTGCCGGCGCGCCACTGGATCAGCGCGCCGTCGATGGGGAAGCGGGCATTGCGGGAAAGGTCCAGCAGCGGCTCGATCTTGGCGATCTGCTTGGGGGTGAGGAGTTCGGCATCGATCCCGTCGCAGCGCATGGCATCGCCGCGTTCGGCGAGCTTGATCATGTCACCATCGTTGTGGCCGAGGAACATCGCCCCGCGCGGGCTGAACATGACGTTGTAGTTCAGATCGTCGCTGAGATTGTGCCACAGCTTGAGCCCGAACTCGAAGAAGTTGTGGAGCTGCGGCAGACGGTAGTTCGAACGCACCAGCGTGGTGTTGCGGCCAACATTGCCGCCGCCGATCCAGCTCTTTTCCAGCACCGCCACGTTACGGATGCCGTGGACTTTGGCGAGGTAATAGGCGGTGGCAAGGCCGTGCCCGCCGCCGCCGATAATGATGACATCATAGCTCGCGCGCGGCTCCGGATCGCGCCACGCCGGTTCCCAGTGCTTTTGCCCGTTGAACGCACCGCGCAGCAGACTGAAGGCGGAATAGGGCGTCTTCATGCGGCGAGTTCGGCTTTCGCAGGCTGCCAGCCGCGCTGCTCGCGCCAGTCTGCGCCAATGCCGTCGAAGCGCGATAGGCTAAGCTTGGCGACATCGGTGAAGCTGCACTGCCCATCGACCACCAGATCGCGCACCGCGTGGCCCGAGGCGGGCGAGAGGCCGAAGCCGACGCCCGACATGGTGACCACGGTGACGTTCTCCGGGTCCTTCATGCGGTCGATGATCGGACGGCCATCGGGCGTATTCTCGACAATGCCCGCCCAGGATCGGATCACATTGAGATGCGCAGCCTTGGGGAACAGTTCCGCCACGCGGCGCGCGAGGTTGCGTGTCAGCGGCGAGGAAGGCCGCGCCGGGGGGCCGGCCTCGAAGGTCTCCAGCCATTCGTGCGGGCCGCCGCCATAGGCAAGATTGCCGCGCAAGGTCTGGCGGCCATAGAGCCCGTTCCCGTCGACGCCGCCGATGGGCATCATCGGCGCGGGTTCGGTGACAATCATTTCGGCGCGTGCGGCGGCGAGCGGAACCTCAACCCCAAGCTTGGCCATGAGCGCCTGAATCTGCGGGCCGGCGGCGACAACAACGGCATCGCATTCATGCCGGCCGCTGGTGGCATGGACCGCGATGACCTTGCCGCCCTCGGTCTCGAACCCGGTGACGGGGCTGTGCTGGACGATGCGCCCGCCCAGATCCTGCAGCGCCCAAGCATAGGCCTGCACCGAGCGTTGCGGATTGGCGTGGCCGCCAAAGCGGTAGTGCATGCCGCCAAGGCAGTTGTCGCCCGCAAGCGGCACCATCGCACGCACCTGATCGCCAGTCAGCAGATCGACACGGTAGCCCATGTCGTTGTTCATCTTGGCGAGGTAATGGTATTGATTCAGCTGCTTGGGGCTGATCGCGATGACGAGGCGTTCCTGCTGGTGCTCAGTCGGGTAGCCGAGCAGTTCGTCCATGTGCGGCCACATGCGCTGCTCTTCCTCGAACAGCGGGCTTTGATAGTGCGAGGCGCCGCCGCCATTGCGGCCCGAGGCTTCCCAGCCGACAATGCCCTTGTCGAGCACCGTGACCTGAGCGCCCGAACGCGCGAGCCACCAGCCTGCGCTGAGACCGGAGACGCCGCCGCCGACAATGACGACTTTCATCTTCGCCGCGGTGCCGGCGATCTTCGCCATGGTTTCCTGCGGCGTTTCGCTGGGGGTGGGCATACCGACGTAAGACATTTTAGAGGCTCCACCCTTCGGCGATGGCTTGCTGGTGCTCACGCTCGCGCGGCGTGTCGATATCCCGGTAAGGCACCCATTGCGTGGGGATGCCGAACCAGACGTCCCAACCGGCGCGCATATCTTCGCTCTCTTCCCAATCGGCCAGAATGCGCAAGGGCAGCGGGCGGACGGGCGCGCGGTGCGTGGCGAGCGGGACCGTGCCGAACGGGCCGTTCGCGGCCGTGGCCAGCATCATCGCCACCTGATCGCGGCAGCGGCGGCCCTGACACACGCCCATGCCTGCGCGGGTAAGGCGCTTGATCTGGTCAGGGTTGGGCGGGCCATCCTTGATCAGTGTATCGAGCGAACGCGCGGCCATCGGCGCTGGGCGCTCCAGATAGCGCGGGGGCTGCACGCCGAGCAGATCGGCGCGGGTCACTTCCTCGCACTGGCACACGATGGTATCCGGCGCGGAGAGCTTGCCGAGCTCGCGGGCCCATTCCATGCGGTATTCGACATGGTCGAAGCCGGTGTCGGCAAGCCCGGCACAATCGCCGACGCAAGTGACGCCCGCGTTATCGCCCGGAATATAGCCGCCGCGCGCGCCATCGAGCACGCGCTTGCCGCCCATCGCGTCGACCAATTCGATCGAGGGGACGAGACCGATGGCGAGCACGATCGTATCGACTGCGATTTCGGCGCCCGAGCGCAGGCGCACGCGTTCCACACCATCGATGCCGCCGATAGCTTCGGCTGGGGCGTCATCCAGATAGAACGGGATCTGCGCGGCGCGGACGGCTTCGGCCAGCGCGGCATCGCCTTGCGGCGCGTTGCGTACTTCGACCACACCCGCGACATCGACGCCTTTCTCGCGGGCAAGGAGCGCGGTGCTGAGTGCAAGATCGTGGCTACCGACGATCAGCACGCGCTTGCCTGCGAAGGCTTCGTAGCGGGTGAGCAGACGCTCAAGCGCAGCGGCGCCCATCACGCCCGGCTGGTTCCAACCCGGGAACCCGATGGCCAGATCGCGCGCGCCGGTGGCAAGCACGAGTTCCCCGTAGCCGGCGATCCAGCCGCGATCCTTGTCGGCGAGCGCGACGACGTTTTCCGGAAGGCCGGTAATGCCGGGGCCGTTGCGATAAACGCCCCACGCACTGGTGCCGAGAAGCACTTCGACGCCAGCTTCCATGGCTGCTTCGAGCATCGGCTCGCTCATGAACACGGTTTCGAGCATGCGCTCGGCGTTCTGCGTCGCGGCAGTCATGCGGCCGCCGAACAGTAGCGGCACGTCGTTGCCCATCGCCGCGCCGGGGATGGGGTTCTCGTCGACGAGGAGGACCGACTTGCCCTCACCTGCCCCGGCGATGGCGGCGGCAAGCCCTGAGGGTCCGGCGCCAACCACGACCATGTCGTAGCGCGCCTCGGGCGCAGGAAGCTTGGTGCCGATCGCGTGGGGATCGGTTCCGTTATTCAGGTGCATGATTCAGACAGCCTCTAGTGCCTGGGAAAGGTCGGCGATGATATCGTCGGCGTGTTCGAGCCCGACGGACAGGCGCATTGTTCCGTCGGTAATGCCGCCGGCAAGGCGCCCCTCGCGCGGGACGGCATAGTGCGTGGTGGTCGCCGAATGGCAGATCAGCGTTTCCGATCCGCCAAGGCTGACCGCGAGCTTGAGCAGCCTGAGCGCATCGAGCATGCGGAACGATTCCGCCTCGCCGCCATGGAGATGGAACGAGAACGTGGAACCTGCACCCTTGCACTGGCGATCGTAGACGGCGCGCGCCGGAGTGCCCTCGGCAAGGAAACCGAGGTAAGTGACGCCGGCCACTTTGGGATGATCGCGCAGATATTCGGCCACTTTTTGCGCGTTCGACATCGCTCGCTCGATCCGCACCGAGGCGGATTCGAGGCTGCGCACCACGAGCCACGCGGTAAACGGATCGAGGTGATTGCCCCAGGTGGTACGCAGCGTGCGCAGCTGGTGGATCAGCTCCAGCTTGCCGCTCACCCCGCCCGCCAGCAGATCGCTGTGCCCGGCACAGTACTTAGTGAGCGAGGTCATGCACAGGTCCACGCCCTGCTCGATCGGACGCTGGGCGAAGGGCCCAAGCAAGGTGTTGTCCACCACCACGAGCGGGCGGCGACCGGTTTCGCGGCCGATCTCGTCCGCCACCGCGACCATGAGATCGAGATCGACCATGGCGGCGGTCGGGTTGGCCGGCGTTTCGGCCACGATCAGCGCCAGCGGCCCCTTGGCCAGCGCGGCACGCGCGGCGGCGCGCACGGCATGGGGATCGCAGCCGTCGGTATAAGTTTCAACGTGCGTGCCAAAGCCCGGCATGACCGAGCCATAGAGCATGTCCACCCCGCCATAGATCGGGCGGCCATGGAGCACGCTGTCCCCTGGCTTCACGAAAGTCAGCGCGATCGAGGAATGCGCCGCCATGCCCGAAGAGAACGCGGCGGCAGCCTCCGCGCCATCAATGGCGGCGAGGCGCGATTCCAGAATGTCGAGCCCCGGATGGCCGAGGCGCGAATAGATATGCCCCTCACCCTTCTTCCCCGCCAGCGGCCCGGTGCCATCAAAGAACGCCTCGTGGACGTCCTTCGCGTGCTGGGCGCTGGGGTAGATGAAGGTCGAGGTAAGATAGACCGGTGGCTTGACCGCGCCAAGCGCCCCGGCCGGATCATAGCCGAAGGAGACAGCGAGCGTTTCGGGCCTCAAGCCCTTGGAAGAATCAGCTACCATGCGTCTCGACATACTTGCGGGCGGTGTCGCAGTACCAGTCCGTAAAACGCAACGCGAGCATCTCGGCCTCTTGCGAGTAGGGTCCGGGCATATAGCCGGGGCTGTTCACGCCGAGCTGGTTGTTCTCCGCCAGTTCCTTGTCCTGCAGATTGGTGCGCGTCCACAGGTCGGCAAGGTCCTCGACCGAGTAGTCCACGCCTTCGACCGCATCCTTGTGGACGAGCCACTTGCCGGTCACCGCGGTTTCATGCGGCCCAACCGGCATCGCGCTGAACATGAAGGTGTGGTCGGCGGTCGAGTGGGTGAAGCAGTGCGGATCAATGGCCAGGCGCATCGAGCCGATGTCGCCGCCGTTGAGCTCGCACATCAGCTTCTTGACGAGGTGCTTGCCGTCCATCGAGAGCGAGACCACCTCGGGGTTTAGCGCAAAGCGCGCAAGCTGCCACCAGTCGCCCTCGATTGCCTCGGTGGTGAGGCCCACGGCCGCCATCTGCTCGTGGAAGCTGGCGAGCCGGGTATCGCCATCGACATCGAAGTGCCGCTTGAGGCCGACCGGAAAGGTTCGCGCCAGTTCAGGATGGCCGGTCGCACAGTGGTAGCACTCGCGCCCGTTCTCCATCACGAGCTTCCAGTTGGCGTACTCGGTGATCGTGCTCTCGAACGCGAGCTTGGCGTTGCGAAGATCATGCGGCGCGAGGTATTCCTCAAGCCGAAGCGCGAATTCATTGAACGGCGGCGGGTTGTCGTCAAAGCAGATGAAGAGGCAGCCGGCGACGCGCTCAAGCTGGATCGGGCGCAGGCTGTGGGCGGCCTTGTCAAACCCGTCTTCCATCCGCATCGCCGAAAGCAGCGAGCCATCCAGTTCATAGGTCCAGCGGTGATAAGGGCAAACGATCTTGGGCGCAGAGCCGCTGCCCGCCGCGCAGAGCAGCGAACCGCGGTGACGGCAGGAATTGTGGAACGCGCGGATCTCGCCGTCGCGGCCCTTGACGATCAGCACCGGCCACTTGCCAACCATCTGCGAAATATAGCTGCCCGCCTTGGGCAGCTCGCACTCGAAGCCGGCCATGAGCCAGCTGGTGCCGTAGATGGCAGTCATGTCGAAGTCGAAGACTTCAGGCTCGTTGTAGAGCGCCTGGGGGAGGCAGTGCCCTTGCGGCCGCTGGGCCAGAAGCGAGCCGATCCGGCTAAGGTCGATCATTACGTGAAGTTTCCCGAAGTCGCGAGGTACGGATAAGGAACCGCGTGGACCAACCGCGCGAATGCAGCCAATCGGATTTCCTTATGCCGCCATGGAAAATTGACAAAATGGCATGAGCCATGGCCGCTTGATGCGTCGCCGCGCCCTTTGCGGATGGTTGCAGATTCGTCCAATCTGGAATAAATTTCTGTTATATCAATAATTTGTTGAATTATGCCCAGCCACATGCGGCAAGGAGGACCAAAAAGCCACAGTCTCCCACGACGTTGGGTCGCCGCAATCTGGGGGTGGATTTAGGCCCTGCTTTAACCTAGGCTTGCCCAAACGCGGTAAAGCGCGAGCTAAAACGGGGAGTAAAATCAGGGAATTGCCAGCATGAGGGGGATCAGACCAGAATGGTCGATCCGGATTGAAGCGGCAGACACCATGCCCTTGCACCCTTTTTGGCTATCTCCTGACGACTGCCTCCGTTTTTGTTCGGCCCGCTGCGCTTTGACGGGATGCGGCTTTGGGCCGACAGGGAATGGAAACGATGGGGGTATCAATGAAATCTCGGTTTATGTTGTCGTGCGCAGCCGCGGCCGTCGCGCTGGGCTCGGGCGATTTCGCGCTGGCGCAGAATGCCGAACCGCAGGCAGACGCCGCTGCCAGCAGCAGCGATGTGATCATCGTCACGGCACAGCGCCGTGACCAGTCGATCCAGGACGTGCCGCTGACCCTGCAGGCCTTCAGCACCGACACGCTGAGCAAGCTCAACGTGACCTCGATCGAAGGCCTGCTCAAGTACACGCCGAACGTCACCTTCTCGAACAACGGTCCGGGCCAGGGCGCGATCTTCCTGCGCGGCCTTTCGGCCGGTTTCGCCGGTCAGCAGTCCTCGGCGACCATCGGCGGCTTCCCCAACGTGGCGCTGTATCTCGATGACCAGTCGATGCAGTTCCCGGCGCGCAACGCCGACGTCTATCTGGCCGACATGGAGCGCGTCGAAGTGCTCGAAGGTCCGCAGGGCACGCTCTTTGGTGGCGGCGCGCAGGCCGGTGTGGTTCGCTACATCACCAACAAGCCCAAGCTGAGCAAGTTCGAGGGCCGCTTCGAAGGCAGCTTCGGCGGCACCGCCGGCGGCACGACCAACGGCTCGTTCAACGCGATGATCAACGTTCCGATCGTCGAGGACAAGCTGGCGATCCGCGTGGTGGCCTACACCGACCACCGCGGCGGCTATATCGACAACAAGCTCTCGACCTTCACCCGTCTGCCGAGCGACCTTGGCTCGTACTACCTCGCCTATCAGGGCAACGGCAACCAGCTGACGCCTGACCAGCAGAGCCGCCAGGGCAAGTACAGCAACGCCGCGCTGGTCGAAGACAACTTCAACCCGGTCGACTACACCGGCGGCCGTCTGGCGCTTGCTTGGCAGATCGCGCCGGATTGGGACCTGCTCGTTACGCAGGCCTACCAGAAGCTGGAATCGAAGGGCACCTTCGCGGTGCAGACCTACACCTACGACTATCAGCCGCTGACGGGCCTCTCGGCCACGCTGTTCTCGCCCCAGTACAACAAGGACGACTACTGGAACACGGCCTGGACGCTGAACGGCAAGATCGGCGACAACATCAAGGTGATCTACACCGGCGCCTACCTCAAGCGTCACATCTCGCAGCAGGGTGACTACACCAACTACGCCCGCGCGACCTACGGCATCTTCTACCAGTGCACCGGCGGTGCGAACTACTACTGGAACGTCGGCGCGGCGCCCTATTGCTACGAGCCGAACAGCCGCTGGAACGACAAGGTCCGCAACACCCACGAGAGCCACGAAGTGCGCTTTTCGTATGACAGCAGCCGGTTGCATGCGATCGTCGGTGGGTACTACGAGAACTTCAAGATCCAGGACAACATGGACTGGTCGTACACGACGATTCCGAACTGCGGTCTCGACTTTGTCAAGGCACCATCCGGTGGTGAATCGCGTGCGGCGAACCCGGTTTGCCTCGGCCAGGTCGCACCCAACCCGAATGCAACGCTCAATGTGCCCGGTCCCCGCGCACCCGGCGTGTCGTTCGGTCAGGACATCACCCGCGGCTACAAGCAGTATGCAGCGTTCGGCTCGATCGATTTCGATATCACCGACAATCTGACGATCACCGCCGGCACCCGCTACTACTACTACGACAA
The DNA here is from genome assembly GCF_027486195.1 of Novosphingobium sp. Lineage (GTDB taxonomy): Bacteria > Pseudomonadota > Alphaproteobacteria > Sphingomonadales > Sphingomonadaceae > Novosphingobium. Next base: position 33,974 of record NZ_JAIXPP010000111.1, on the reverse strand, counting down.
CTTCCAGAAGGGTTCGGTCTACTCGTCGTTCAACGGCGGGTGCTATCAGGTCGCGGTCTGCACCACGGGTTCGAACCTCGATGCGCTTGGCCTCAAGTCGACGTACAAGGGCTTCCGCAGCAAGGGCACGATCACCTGGAAGCCGCAGCAGGGCACGATGCTGTACTTCACCTACAGCGAAGGCTTCCGTCCGGGCGCATTCAACCGCGGTCCTTCGGCCCGTGTGCGCGATCCGATCGCACCGCACGCACCCCAGCTTCTCGTTCCGGCTGCCTATTCGCCGGATAACCTGATCAACTGGGAAACCGGCCTGAAGACCGAGCTCTTTGACGGCAAGATGACCTTCAACCTGTCGGGCTACTACATGGAGTGGAAGAACATCCAGATCGGGTTCTTCAACCCAGCCGCAGGCTTCGGCAACACCGCCTTCGCGACGAACGGCCCGACCTATCACATCAAGGGTCTTGAGGCGCAGCTCTTCGCGCGTCCGATGGAAGGTCTGACCATCAACGGTTCGGCGACCTACAACGAAAGCAAGCAGGCCAACGCGCCTTGCTTCATCGCCAACAACCCCGGTGTGTCGAGCTTCGGCCAGTGCATCACGCAGGTGTTCGTGGGCGGACAGGTCAAGCCGGTGCAGAGCCCGTTCGGCAACGTCGGCAGCATCACGCCGTTCAGCCCCAAGTTCCAGGGCAACATCCGCGCCCGCTACGAATGGTCGGGCAAGGGCGGCATGGACTGGTTCATCGGTGCCGGCGTGAACTACATCAGCACGCAGTACAACCAGCCTTCGACCTATCCTGACGGTAACGTCCCGGGCAACGGCAACGGCCTGAGCCCGAACGGGATCATCGTTCCGGCTACGACTGTGCTGCGCTACAAGATGCCGGGCTATGCGCTGACCGATGCGCAGATCGGCTTCACGCGTGACAATTGGACGGTGACGATCTTCGGTGACAACCTGTTCAACAGCCATGCTTCGACGTTCACCAACTCGTCGCAGTACATCAAGACGTCGACGATCGTGCGTCCGCTGACCTACGGCATCAAGATCGCAACCCGGATGTGATCGAAGGCTGATGAATGGAAGGGGTGGCGTGGCAAACGCCACCCCTTGCTTCTCGCGGCACACGAAACTGGATGGGCGAGTTTGATGGACACGCGCGGCGATGGCCGACAGGAAAGTGCGTAGATGGCCACGCAAGCAGACCTGACCCATCCTGAGAATACCCACCCTGCCCCGTCTACTGCGGCTCCGCCGGAGGCAGAACTGAGGGCGCTTCATGGGCTTCAGGCCAAGGGTGACTATGCGGCAGCGGCGAGCGGAGCAAAGCGCCTCCTTGCGTCCGCGCCGGCCAATCGCGATCTCCTGCTGATCGAGGCGCATTCGCTGCGCATGATGCAGCAGACCGATGCGGCGCTTGCCGCGCTTGATCGGCTCGCGGCGCATCACCCCAATTTCAGCCAGTTGTACCTCGAACGCGGGCTCTGCCATGTCGCCCGGCGCGATGCTCCCGCGGCAATCTTCGATCTGCGCACGGCGGTCACTGCCAATCCGGCGCTGGCGATGGGCTGGCGCATGCTCGACGGGCTCTACCGGATGACCGGGGACACCCGCAGCGCTGGGCTTGCCGCACGGCACTTTGCCCATCTCGCCAGCCTCCCGCCACCAATCGTCCAGGCCAAGGTGCTGTTTGGCGACGGGGAGATCGATGTCGCCGAAACGCTGATCCGGCGGTTCCTGCTGGAGGCGGGCAACCACCCCGAAGCCATGCGGCTGCTGGGCCAGATCGGCCACCGGCGCAATGTGCTCGATGATGCCGAGGCGCTTTACGAGGGCGTCCTCGCGATGGTGCCGGACCATGACGAGGCGCGGCACGAATACGTGCAAGTGCTGATCGCCCGGCACAAGTTCCCGCAGGCGCGCGAGGCGCTGGAGCCGCTGCTGAAGCGCGATCCACGCGGGCACGCGCACCGCATCCAGGCCGCGACGATCCGGGTCGGGCTTGGCGATTTCGAAAGCGTGATCCCCGAATATCGCGTGATGATCAGCGAGATTTCGGGCGAGACGCTCGAAACCCGCGTCCGCCGCGCCGATCTCAACCTGTGGCTCGGCCACGCGCTCAAGACCGAAGCCCGCACGGCCGAAGCCATCGATGCCTATATGGCCGCGACCGCCGACCGGCCTGATTTCGGCGATGCGTGGTGGAGCCTCGCCAATCTCAAGACCTACCGGTTCTCTGCCGAATCCATCGCGGTGATGCAGGCGCGGCTCGATGATCCGGCGACGGCGGATGTCGACCGCATCCACATCGCCTTCGCGCTGGGCAAGGCGCTGGAGGATGCCGGAGACTACGAAGCCTCGTGGGCTGCCTACGCACGCGGCAATGCCATGCACCGCGCGGGCAATGGCTATCTCCCCGAAGTGTTCGAGACCAACACGCGCGAGCAAAAGCGTGTGTGCACGCCCACTTTCTTCGCCGCGCGCGAGGGTTGGGGGCTGGACGATCCTTCCCCCATCTTCGTGCTCGGCCTGCCGCGTTCGGGTTCGACCTTGCTCGAACAGATCCTCGCCTCGCACTCGATGGTCGAAGGCACGCAGGAACTGCCTGATATCCAGCGGATCGTCCACGAATTGCAGGGCCGCGAACTCAATTTCGACAAGCCGCTCTATCCCGGATCGCTGCTCGATCTTGATGCGGACGCGGTGCGCCGGTTCGGCGAGCAGTATATCGCCGACACGATGCCCAACCGCATCCTCGGCCGGCCCTTCTTCATCGACAAGATGCCGAACAATTTCCGGCACGTGGGCCTGATCCACCTGATCCTGCCGAACGCGAAGATCATCGATGCGCGCCGCGATGCGATGTCGTGCTGCTTCAGCAACCTCAAGCAACTGTTCGCGCAGGGGCAGGAATTCACCTACGGGATCGAGGACATCGCCCGCTACTACAAGACCTATCTTGAGCTGATGGACCACTGGGATGCTGTCCTGCCGGGCCGGGTCCTGCGCGTGCAGCACGAAGACGTGGTCGAAGACCTTGAAGGCAGCGTACGGCGCATCCTCGATTACTGCGGCCTCCCCTTCGAAGACGCCTGCGTCGAATTCCACAAGACCAAGCGCTCCGTCCGCACGCCGAGCTCGGAACAAGTGCGCCAGCCCATATTCCGTGACGGGCTCGATCAGTGGAAGAAGTTCGAGCCCTGGCTTGAGCCGCTGCGCGAAGCACTCGGGCCTGAGCTGGCGCCTAAGCCGCACCACGACGATCAACAACAAGCCTAATCGGGACAGGACAAGCCAATGGCAGCAATAGGCGCAACATCAGCCCCCGCAGGCGAGGAAAATGCCTCGGTAGCCCTGCGCTGGTACGTGCTGTTCGTGATGATGCTGGCCTATACGATCAACATCGCGGACCGCTACGTGATGTCGACCGTGCTCGAACAGATCCGGCTCGACCTGCACCTCAGCGATGGCGGTGTGGCCTTCCTCACCGGTGTTTCGCTGGCGCTGTTCTATGTCGGGATGGGGATCCCGCTTTCCTGGATCGCGGACCGCTACAACCGGCGCAACCTGCTGGCGATCTCGATTACGCTCTGGTCGGTGATGACCACGCTGTGCGGTCTTTCGCGCGGCTATTACCAGCTTCTGCTGGCGCGCATCGGCGTGGGCATCGGTGAAGCGGGCGGCACGCCTTCCTGCAACTCGATCATCTGCGACTACTTCCCCGCTGCCCGCCGCCCGATGGCGCTGACGATCTTCTGCCTCGGCGCTCCGATCGGCGCGTGGATCGGCGCGGACATGGCGGGCGCAGTGGCCCATGCTTATGGCTGGCGCGCGGCGTTCCTCGTGCTCGGCATTCCGGGTGTGCTGCTTGCCCTGCTCATCATGGCGACGATCCGCGAGCCCAAGCGCGGCTGCCTCGACGTGGTGCAGAGCGACGACAACCCGACCCTGATGGAAACGATGCGCTTCTGCCTGCAGCAGCGCTCGGCGGTTCACGTTATGATGGGCAGCGGGCTTTCCGCCCTTTGGGGCTGGGGCCTGATGTGGTTCATCCCGACCTTCCTGCAGCGGACTTACGGCCTCGACGTGGGCGCGGCCGGCGCCATCGTCGGTCCGATCCACCTCGTGATGGGCATCGGTGCCTCGCTGCTCACAGCGTGGATGCTGGCCCGGCCGTCCTACACCGATCCGCGCAAGATCGTGTACCTGCTGGGCGCGGTGACGGCGGTGGCGACGGTACCCTCGATCCTCGCGATCTACACGCACAACCTTGCGCTCGCGACCGTTTCGCTGTGGCTGTTCATTCCGGGCATCTACTTCTACATCGGCCCCGCCTTCGCGCTCGGCCAGAACCTAGCGCCGCCGAAGATGCGCGCGATGTTCAGCGCGATTGCCCTGCTGATCGCGAACGTGTTCAACCTGATCGTCGCGCCGCAGGGCGTTGGCTTGCTGAGCGACTATTTTGCCGGCCCCGCTGGCCCCGATGCGGCATCACTGCGCTCGGCGCTGCTGATCCTTGCCCCCACGGGGTTCTGGGCCGCGTTCCATTACTTCATGGCGGCCAAAACGATCGTCGAAGACCAGAAGCGAGCCATCGGATATGTCTGAACTGAACCCCCTCCCCTCCTATATCAACGGCGCAAGGGCCCTTCCCGCCACCTCGACAGCTGTTTTCGAGGCGATCAATCCGGCGACTGAAGAGCCCTGCGCGCGGGTAGCGCTGTGCGGGCCGGACGATGTGGACCGCGCGATGGCGGCAGCGCGCGCCGCGTTCGACGGCTATTCGTCGCTCAGCCTCGACGAGCGGCTGGCGCTGGTCGAAAAGCTCATCGCCGTGTTCGAAGCGCGCTATGACGAGATGGTCACCGCGATCAGCACCGAAATGGGCGCGCCCTACGACCTTTCTTTCAATGCGCAGGCCGAATGCGGGCCCGGCCACCTCAAGGAAACCGTGAAGGCTGCGCGCGAGATGGTGTGGGAGCGGCCGCTCGGTGGGCGCGGTCGGCAGGTGCATGAAGCCGTCGGCGTCTGCGCGCTGATCACGCCGTGGAACTGGCCGATCAATCAGCTTGCGGCCAAGATCGGCCCGGCGCTGGTCGCGGGCTGCACGATGGTACTGAAGCCGAGCGAGATCGCGCCGCTTTCCGCGCAGCTCTTCGCCGAATTCATCCACGAGGCTGGCTTCCCGGCGGGCGTGTTCAACATGGTCCACGGCACCGGCCCCGGCATCGGCGATGCGCTGACAAGCCATCCGGAAGCCGACATGGTTTCGTTCACCGGCTCTACCCGCGCGGGCATTCAGGTCGCCAAATCAGCGGCCGAGACGGTCAAGCGTGTCAGCCAGGAGCTGGGTGGCAAGTCGCCCAACCTCGTGTTCGCCGATGCGGGCCTTGAGGCTGCCGTCGCGCGCGGGGTGCGCCACTGCTTCAACAACACCGGCCAATCGTGCAATGCGCCGACGCGCATGCTGGTCGAGGCCTCAGTCTATGACGAGGCGGTCGAGATCGCGAAAACGGTCGCCGAAAGCGTGACGCTGGGCGACCCGATGGAAAAGGGCCCGCATATCGGCCCCGTCGTCAGCAAGGTACACTTTGATCGCATCCAGAAGCTCATCGAAGCGGGCATCGCAGAAGGCGCGCGGTTGGTGACGGGTGGCCCTGGCCGGGCTGACGGGTTCAACCGCGGCTACTACGTCAAGCCGACAATCTTTGCGGACGTGACCAACCAGATGACCATCGCGCGCGAGGAAATCTTCGGCCCGGTCCTTGCGATGATCCCGTTCAAGGACGAGGCCGATGCCGTCGCGATCGCCAACGATACGCCCTATGGCCTCGCCGCCTATGTCCAGACCGGCGATCTGGAGCGTGCACGGCGCGTCGGGCGCAAACTGCGCGCGGGCAGCGTCTATCTGAACGGCGCAGGCCAGGACTATTGCTCGCCCTTCGGCGGCTACAAGCAATCGGGCAACGGGCGCGAATGGGGTGAATTCGGCCTCCACGATTACCTCGAAATCAAGGTGATCAACGGCTTCGAGGCCGCATGAAGCTCGCCGATATCGAGACATTCGTCGTAGGCAATCCGCCGCCGCATTTCGGCGGGCGCTACTTCGTGTTCGTGAAACTGACCACGGCCTGCGGGATCAGCGGGATCGGGGAGGCTTATTGCGTCCCCTTCTCACCGCATCTCGTGGCGAAGATGATCGAGGACGTCTTCGCACGCTATGCGGCAGGGCGCGATCCGCACGATATCGAGAACCTGTGGCGGCGCGTCTATTCAAGCGGGTTTACCCAGCACAGCGACCTCTCGCTGATGGGCGTGCTGAGCGCGCTGGAGATGGCCTGCTGGGATATCATCGGCAAGGCCGCGGGGCAGCCGGTCTACAAGCTGCTTGGCGGGCAAGTGCATGAGCGGCTTCGCGCCTACACTTATATCTACCCGCGCCCGGGCGATCAGACCGACGTCTATCACGATCCGATCCTCGCGGCGGAGCGCTCGGCGGAATATCTCGCCATGGGCTTCACCGCGCTGAAGTTCGATCCGGCGGGGCCCTATTCGGCGTTCGACGGGCGGCAGCTGTCGCTGGAGGCGCTGGACCTCAGCGAGCGCTTTGCAAACACGCTGCGCGAGGCTGTGGGGAGCCGCGCGGACTTGCTGTTCGGCACGCACGGGCAGATGACGGCGGCAGGCGCAATCCGGCTGGCGAAGCGACTGGAAGCGGCTGATCCGCTGTGGCTCGAAGAACCGATACCGCCCGATGCGCCCGAGGAAATGGCCAAAGTCGCGCGCGCGACATCCATTCCCATCGCGACCGGAGAGCGGCTGGCGACGAAGTATGATTTCGCGCGCCTGCTCGATGCCGGCAGCGCGGCGATCCTGCAGATGAATTTGGGCCGCGTCGGCGGGCTGCTGGAGGCGAAGAAAATCGCCGGCATGGCCGAAGTGCGCCACGTGCAGATTGCGCCGCACCTCTATTGCGGGCCAGTTGTGGGCGCAGCCAATATCCAGCTGGCAACCGCGACACCCAACTTCCTGATCCTGGAAAGCATCGAGGAATGGGGCGGTTTCCATTCGGAAATCCTCAAGACACCGATCCGCTTTGAAGAAGGCCACGTGATCCCGCCGACAGTGCCGGGGCTCGGCGTGGAACTGAACGAGGACGTGGCGCGCGCGCATCCCTACACCGGGGATATGCTGCACCTGGAAATGACGCAGCATCCGGTAAGATGACCGAAACATTCGATTATATCGTGGTGGGCGCAGGCACCGCCGGGTGCGTGCTGGCCAATCGGCTGACCGAGGACGGCAAGTCCACCGTCCTGCTGCTGGAGGCTGGCGGTAGCGACCTTTCGATCTGGATCCAGATGCCGATCGGCTATGGCCGCACCTTTTTCGACAAGCGCATCAACTGGATGTACGATACCGAACCGGTGGAAGGCCTCGGCGGTAGGAGCAGCTACTGGCCGCGCGGCAAGGTTATCGGCGGATCGGGCTCGATCAACGCGATGGTTTACGTGCGCGGGCAGCCGCGCGATTTTGATGACTGGCGCGCGGCCGGCAATCCCGGCTGGGGTTGGGCTGATGTGCTGCCGTTCTTCACCAAGTCCGAGGATTTCGACCGCTACAGCGCGCACCATGGGCGTGGCGGGCTGCAGCACGTGACGGAGATCACCCCGCACGTTCATCCCGTCTGCCATAGTTTTATCGAGACAGCGGAAGGCCTCGGTTTTCCGGTGACGAGCGATTTCAACGGGAGCAATCCGGAAGGCGTCGGGTTCTACCAGATCAACACGCGCGGCGGCTGGCGTGCCTCGACTGCCAACGCCTTCCTGCACCCGGCGCTGAAGCGCAAGAACCTCATGCTGCGCACAAAATCGCAGGCGACGCGGGTGCTGTTTGAAGGTTCACGCGCTGTCGGCATCGAGTACCGGCGCGGCGGGAAGCTGCAAGAGGTGCGGGCGCGGCGCGAGGTCATCCTCTCGGGCGGCGCGATCAATTCGCCGCAATTGCTGATGCTGTCGGGCATCGGTGATGGCGCGGCGCTGGCGCAGCATGGCATTGGCGTGCAGTGCGATTTGCCCGCCGTGGGCCGCAATTTGCAAGACCATCTTGCGGTCTCGTATTTCTACAAGGTGCGCACAGCGACCTTGAACGACGAGTTGCATCCGCTGCTCGGCAAGGCCCAGGCGGCGCTGCGCTTTGCATTCGACCGGCGCGGGCCGCTTTCGCTGAGCGTGAACCAGAGTGGCGGGTTTGTGCGCAGCGCGCCGGATGCGCCAAAGGTCGATTTGCAGCTCTATTTCAGCCCGGTGAGCTATACCAAGACGCCGCTCGCCGCGCGCAAGCTGCTCAATCCCGATCCGTTCTCGGCGTTCCTGCTTTCGTTCAATCCCTGCCGTCCGACGAGCCGGGGCCATCTGGCGCTGCGTTCAGCCGATCCGCTGGCCTACCCGGTGATCCAGCCCAACTACCTCTCGACTGAAACCGACATCGCGGAAGTGCTGGCGGGCAATCGCCTGCTGCGCCAGATCGCCGCGAGCCGCCCGCTGGCTGACATGATCACCGAGGAACTGATCCCCGGCCCGGCAGTGCAAACCGAGGAAGACCAGCTCGCCGATTTCCGGGCGCGCGCCGATACAGTCTATCACCCCACCGGCACCTGCGCGATGGGGCCTGATGCCGCAACATCGGTGGTCGATGCGCGGCTGCGGGTGCATGGAACGGAAGGCCTGCGCGTGATCGATGCCTCGATCTTCCCCAACATCACCAGCGGCAACACCAATGCGCCGACAGTGATGGTGGCGGAAAAGGGCGCGGCGATGATCCTTGAGGATGCGCGAAAATAGGGACTGTCCCTATTTTCGCGGCCCCGGTTGTTGCCTCAGCGGCGCGGCACCACTTCGTAGCCCTGCTCTTCGGGCTCATCATCGACCATCTGATCGGGGAAGCCCGTGCCCAGCACCTTGATGCCGACCGGCTCTTCATAACGGCGGATAATATTTGGCGAGAATTCGCGCGGGCCGAAGGCGGCTTCGCCTTCCTTGAACAGGCGCACGATAAGCGGCGACATTTCCACCGGAACGCCGGTTTCCTGGGCAATATTGTCGAACAGGCCGACGTCCTTGGAGACGAGGTCCATCGTGAAGTTGATATCGCGGCTGCCGTTGAGGATCACCTGCGATTCCGTCTCGTGCACGAAACTGTTGCCCGAGGAAATGCGGATCGCCTCATAGGTCGTGTTCATGTCGAGCCCGACCGCCTTGCACACCGTCAGTGCCTCGGCGAGCGCGACAAGGTGCGCGGTGCAGAGGAAGTTGGTCATGACCTTGAGCTGCGAGGCGGTGCCCCAGTCGCCCGTGTGCAGCACCCGGCGGCCGAGTGTTGTGAGCACAGGCAGCACGCGCTCAAAGCCCTCGCGCGGGCCAGCGGCGAAAATCGAGATATTGCCGGTGTCCGCCCGGTGGCATCCACCCGAGACCGGGCATTCCATGAACAAGCCGCCACGCGCCTCGACCAGCGGGCCGAGGCGCAGTACCTCGGCATAATCGGTCGTGCTCATTTCCATCCACACCTGCCCGGGGCGCATGACGGCGAGGAAACCGTCTTCACCTTCTGCCACGGCGGCGCTGGCAGCCGGCGAAGGCAGGCAAGTGATGATGACATCCACCGCCTCGCCCAGCGCCGCCGGGCTGGCCGCTTCCTTGGCGCCGCGCGCGACATATTCGGCGACGAGTTCGGGATTGAGATCGCGCACGGTGACGTCATGGCCGTTGCGGATCAGGCTGCCCGCGAGCTTGCCGCCGACATTGCCGAGGCCGATGAAACCGATCTTCATGGGGGCTTACACTCCGGGTATCAGCACGATCTTGCCGATGTGCTTCTTTTCAAGAAAGGCGCGCTGCGCCGCGACGATTTCGGAAAGCGGATATGTGGCGGCAACCACCGGCCTGATTTCGCCGCGTTCGATATAGCCGACGAGATTGGGAAAGACCTCCAGCTCAAGGATCGTGCAGCCGTAGAGCGTAAGGTCCTTGAGGTAGAGCGTGCGCAGATCAAGCTCGGCAATCGGGCCGGAGATCGCGCCTGCCACGCCGTAGCGGCCGCCGCGCTTGAGTGCATCGAGCAGGGCGGGAAAGCCCTCGCCGCCGGCAACATCGATCACCACATCAAACGTTTCGCTCTCGAACCGGCACCCGCGTGGTTCGACTTGGGTCGCGCCAAGTTCGCGCACGCCATCGGCCTTTTCCAGGCTGGCGAGCGCAGTCACCTTTGCACCCCGGCGCTTGGCCAGTTGCACTGCAGCAGAGCCGACCCCGCCCGACGCCCCGGTGATCAGCACGCGTTCGCCCGCAGCCAGTGCAGTGCGGGTCAGCATGTTTTCCGCCGCCGAATAGGCGCAGGGGAACGAGGCGAGTTCGACATCGGTCAGTGCCGTCTCGATGCGGTGCGCATGCGCTGACGGAACGCGCGCAAATTGTGCAAACCCGCCATCGACTTCGGAACCGAAATACGTGGCCTCGAACCGGCTCGCGCCGCGAAACACGGGTTCCACCAGCACGCGCTGACCCACTCGGGCGGGATCGACGCCCTCGCCTACCGCAACAATGCGCCCGGCAGCATCAGCTCCCTGAATGCGCGGGAACTGCGGGACAGCCCCGGTCCAGCCCGAATCCTCGGTGTTCGCCTCGGCGAAACCGTCGCCACCCCCGGCTTCGGTGGCGACCGTGACGGCCTTGGAATACCACGCGGTGCGCGTGTTGATATCGGTGTTGTTGACCCCAGCGCCGCCGACGCAAATCAGAACTTCACCCGCCCCGGGCTGAGGCACTGGGACATCTGTGCGATAGGAGAGGCATTCGAAGCCGCCGTTTCCGGTGAGCAGAACGGCGGACATCTCCGAAAGATTCTTGGTCATTGCACCCCCCAACCCCTGTTCGTGTCGAGCGAAGTCGAGACACCATGCTCAGCGGCAAATGTCTCGACTTCGCTCGACGGAAACGGGGGTGGTGTGGTTGGCATGGCTTTCAGCTCAGCGCCGGAAGCTGGGACTTGAGCCAACCAAAATGCGCGTAGGACATGCCGCGATAATCGTCCCACCCGCGCGCGGTTTTCTCTGCCACCTCGTCGGACAGCACATTCAAAGGCTGGCCGCTGGCATAGGCAAGCAGCAGGGTCTGTGCGGCTTTTTCGAAGAAGTAGAGGTCTTCGAAGGCTTCGGCCACCGTTGCGCCGGTGCAGGTAATCCCGTGGTTGCCCATCAGTAGCGTCTTCTTGTCTCCCAGCGCTGCGGCGAGCCGCAGGCCCTCCTCCGCCTCGTCGGCAATGCCTCCGAAGCCCTGATCGATGGCTAGACGATTGAAAAAACGCGCCGTGTTGTTGTCGAGCGGCAGCATGCGCGGATCGGCCAGCGTCGCAAGCGCGGTGGCGTGCGGCGGGTGGCAATGGATGATCACGCGCGCGGCGGGGCACTGGCGGTGCACGGTGCCGTGGATTGTCCAGGCTGAGGCATCGGGCGCATCGGGGCGGTTCATGACGTCTGCATCATCGGCATCGAGCAGCATCAGCTCTTCAGGCTTGATGCTGGCGAAGTGCTGCCACTTGCGGTTGAGCAGGAACTGCTTGCCGTCCGCCGAGACCGCCGCGCTGAAGTGATTGCCGACGGATTCCGACCAGCCCATCTGCGCAGTGATGCGGAACGCGGCGGCAAGATCCTCGCGCAGCGCAGCGACTTCGGCCTCAGTCACTTGAAGCGGCCCTCGCTCGTCAGCGCACGGTAGGTGCTGCGCATCTCGCCGCGATCGGCGTAGGTGCCGCGCAGATAGCGCGCGCCGCTGGTGGCGGAATAGGCCTCACGCCCATGCACGATGCGATGGTTGTCGAACACGATGCATTCGCCCGCGTTGATGCGGAAGCGCATGAGGTACTTGTCCGACTGGAGCATCCGGCCAAAGCGGCAGAACGCTGGGTAGTAGCGGTCGAGCACGTCCTGCGGCAGATCGAACACATCGGCCATGTGCTGGCTGATGGTGACGCCCGAAACTTCGCCATGCGCGTCGAGTTCGATCACCCGCTGGCGCGAGCGGACGTCGTAGGTGTCGTGCTCGCAGTAGAAGGGCACTTCGGTTTCGGCGAGGAGCTTGAAGTCCTCGGGGTACAGTTCACGGAAATCGTTCGCGACCGCCACGCCGTCGAGGAACAGATTGGCCCCGCCCTCCACGCTGTTGGCGCGGCAGTGGAGGAACTGGACGCCGGGTGCCATGTCTTCGGCCGGGGTATCGGTGTGCAACTCGAGCGCCTTGGCGGTGTAGGCCAGATTGGTCGGTTCGATGTGCGTCATCACGTCGAAGTATTCGCCGAAGAAGGTGGGGCGCACGTGGCCCATCAGCTTGACGAGATCGGTCAGGCCCTCGTCGCTGTCCGGCATGTCCGTCACCAGCGCGACCCCTTCGACGATCAGCGCGTTCAGCCATGCGGCGACCTTGGCCTTGTCTGCCATCAGTTCGGCTTGCGGGAAGCGGGCGACGCTTGGGTAGTGATCGGCATACCAGGCGCGGCGCGGCAGATCGGACGGATCGTGGCGGCGCTTGCCCTCGGCATAGCTGGCGAGCCAGCTCAGCGGGTAGCGGCTCGTGTGGTTTTCGCCGTCCCATGCGATTTCAAGCGCATCGCCGACCACTTCGGCCCGGCGCGGGCGCGGCGCGGCATCGAGGTGGAAGATATCGAATACCCGCTCGCGCGTCTGGCTGTCGAACGAAGTCGGGCAGTTGTCGCGCAGCCAGTAGTTGTTGAAATAGGCCGAGTTTCCGCCAGGGAGCACGACTTCGAGCCCGGTTTTGGTCAGTGTGACCGGTGCTGTGGACGAGGTGGTGGTGGTCATGTATGCCCCCGCTGGGATGTGTGGCGGCCTGCCTGCCGCTCTCCTGCGCTGCGACTTTAGCCCGGAATGGATCGGCCCAGCAGTGCATCATCAACAATCATATATCGGATCAATGACGGTAATGCACTCGCATCAGTTGCTGCCGAGGAGGTCTTCCGCCCACGGAAGCTGCGCTAGGACAGGGAGCAGGCTTTCCTTGCGGATGGTCTCCCCGGCGAGCTTGGCGGTCTCCATGGCGAGATCGCCCAGTTCGCCCGCGCGGCTGACGACCTGGATGCGGCGGGCGAAGCGCGCGCGCGGCAGCGGTTCGACGCGCAGATCCGGAATCAGCGCAGGCATCGCGGCAAGGCAAAGCAGCGAAGTGATGCTCCAGCCGATCCCGAGCGCAACCGCGTTCAGCTGCTGCGGCACGATATCGACCTCAATCACGTTGGGCAGGCGCAGTCGCATGCGGGTCAGCTGGCTTTCGATCCGCTGGCCCATGCCGGTATCGAGCGAATAGCGCACGAGCGGCAGGCCCTCTGCAGCGGCAATCGGATCGGCCACGCCGCGAAAGCTCGGCGGAAACACGAGCACGAAGGGATCATCGAGCACATCGTGGTGGACGACGCCTTCCTGCTTTTCGAGCACGCTGCTGCCGGTGATCAGGAGATCAACGCGCCGCGCAAGGAAATCCTGCTGCTGGTTGAGCGAAATGCCCGAACGCACCCGCCAGCGCGCCACCCTTGGCCCGAGGCGGCTGAGCAGCGGACCGGTGAGCAGGATTGCCAGCGATTCCGCCATCGCCACGGTCACCTTGTCGATCGGCTGGTTGGCGCCTTCGCGCACCTCATCGACCATCGTGCGCGCGGTGGCGAGCAAGTGCGTCGCACGTTCATAAAGCGCGCGGCCTGCGGGCGTGAGGCCGAGCGGGCGCAGGGCGCGATCAAACAGAGTTGCCCCGATGCCCTGCTCCAGCCGCGCGATAGTCTGCGAGACAGCGGACTGGGTGATGCGCAGCTGCTGGGCGCTCGCGGTCATCCCGCCCAGTTCGACGGTGAGGACGAAGACTTCCAGCGCGTGGAAATCGAACTCGGCGGGGAGCAGCATCGGACCTCACAATAAAATTGCGTGAACCCTCATATTATAAACTGTTATCCTGCGGCAAGAACGTTCGTGCAGGCAACGCGGATTGACGTAGATCAATGCGGGGAGCAAAATGTCAATGTCGCAAGGGAGTAGCCGAGATCGCGCCTGATCGCCTCATCAACCGCCGCTGGCTGCCGCTGAACGCGCTGCGTGCGTTCGAGGCGGTGGGACGGCACATGAGCTTCACCGCAGGCGCGCAGGCGCTCACCGTGTCGCAGAGCGCGATGAGCCGACATGTCAGCAGCCTGGAGGATCTTATCGGCCGCCCGCTGTTCGAGCGCGGCCCGACCGGGCTCAAGCTGACTCCGGCGGGCTCGATCTTGCTTCCGGTCGTAAGCAAGTGCCTCGACCGGATGGAGCAGACGATCAACACGATCCGCAACAAGGATCTCGAAAGCCGGCCGATCCGGCTGCACATTCCGCCTTCGCTGCTCTACCAGAACGCGCTGCCGCTGCTGGCGCAGTTCCACAAGGAACACCCCGAGATCCGCATCGACGTGGTGACCTCGAACGTCACCGGTGCGCCGCGCGACAACGTGGACATGGCGGTGGTGTTCGACCGGCCCAATGTCGATGACAGCGTGGCGGACCTCTTGTGGATGGTGCGCGTTGCACCCCTGTGCTCGCCCGAAACGGCCGTCACGCACAAGGGCAAGAGCCTGGAGCAGTTCCTCCACGACAACGAATTGCTGCACGTGAAGCTGGAAGGCGAACCGCGCGGTCTGCTGTGGTCGAGCTATGCGGCGCAGCAGCGCCTCGCGATCGAAGCGGGCGACGGGCTCGCGTTTGATACAGCGTTTTCGGCGGTGCGCTATGCCATCGGGGCGTCAGGCGTGGTGCTGGCAGATATCGACATGTTCGCGCAGGAAATCGCCAGCGGGCAACTCGTGATGCCCTATGACCGCGTTTCAGCGGATGGCTTTGGCTATTATCTCAAGACCCACGCCGAAGACCTCGGCGATCCGGCAATCTACCTGCTGCGCGAGTGGATCATCCGGCACTTCTCGAACAGCATGGGCCGTGAAGCTCCTGCCCCGACCGAGATGGTCCCGGAAATGCGCGGCTGAGGGCTAACCTTCGTCGAAGCGTTGACAGCGATCCAGAGCCGTCGCGCCTTGCTCCCCCGAATCCCCGCCTTCGCGGGGATAACGAGGTTTGTGTCTCGTCTTGTCCAGCTATCCTTCGTCATCCCCGCGAAGGCGGGAATCCAGAGCGGCCTAGCATAGCGCTTCGGATCGTGCGGCAATGCCATGCCGACGAAGCTCGTGTGACAGGCTTAAGGTGAAGGCGGCAAATGCTTCAGCAACAGCCCATCTTGGTGGTCCTTGACGAAGCCCTTCCACGTAGGGTTCGTGCCGCCTTCGCTCACCGCATCGTAGCGCTTGTCCTCGCTCGCCCACTTCGCGCCATCGGATTCCTCTGACGGCACGGCGAGATACTCGGCCTTGGCCGCCTCACCCTTGAGCTGCAGATCGAGGAACGCGGTGATGAAGTGGAGCGCGATCGAGTTCACGCGCGGCTTGCGCCACATGCGGTCCTCGAACCAATCGAAATCCCACACGGTGCCGCGCATTTCAGCCGGCGCGGGATTGGTGCCGATGGCATGGCCAGCGCCCTTCAGCGCGAGCAGCCAGCGGTCCGAACCCTTGGCATCGCGGAAGATCGCGGCGGGGCCGGGATCGTAGCCGACAGTGCGGTCCGCCGTGCCGGCCACGATGAGCAGCGGTGCCTTGATGCCAGACAGGCCGTTTGCGCCCCAGGCCGCCCAAGGCGCGCCGCCTGCGGGCGCGATGGCGACAACCGCCTTGATTGTTGGGTCATGCAATGCGGCCGCTTCCGCGCCGCTTCCGGTATAGCGCTCGACCAGCGCGGAGGGCAGCCGCTTGACCGCAGGGCTGCCCGCATCAAGCTCTGCCCCGGCCACGGTCAATGCGCCATAGCCGCCAAACGAATAGCCCGCGAGCGCGATACGCTTGGTATCGCCGAGGTTCCCAAGCAGCCCATTGCGGATGCGGCGCAGCACGTAAGTGATATCGAGCGGGCGGCGGATCAGCGTAGCGGGCGTCTTCGCCGTGTCCGTGATCGCCGGATCATGGTGACGGATCGCGACGACGACATAACCCTTGGTCGCGAGGTTCTCGCCCAGCCACGAGAGCATGACCGGATCATTGTTGTAGCCATGCGAGAGCAGCACGATCGGATAGCCCTGCCCTGCAGGCCTCGCATCGGTCACCGCCAGCGCGGGGACCGTGAAATAGGCCGGCGGCTTGGGTGGTTCCGAAACGAGGCTCGCCCGGTAGGTCGCGCGCCGGTCCTTGGGGCCAACGCGGGCAGGATACCAGATCACCAGCGGCATCGTCCGATCGGCGCGCACCAGCGCGCCCTTGGCAAGGCTGCCGAGCGGATCGACCGCGTCCTTGTCGACCACAGTCTTCTCGATCACGCCAACGCCGTTGGGGCCAAGCGCCGCAAGTGCGGGCGCGCCGACTTCGGGAATGCTGGGTGGGGGCGCTGCTTCGGCGGGAGCCGCAGCGACGGAAGAGGCGGTGAGCATCGCCGCGAAAACGGAGAGCGGCCTCAAGCGCGAATCGTCCGAAATGCCGGGCAGCAGGCATTGCAAGGCCCGCATCCGGCGTGAATCGATGGGTTCTCCCGGTCAATCGCCGGGTATGGCCTTGCCTCTCGCATAGCCCCTGTTACCGCATTTACCTGCAGTTACGCCATCTTGTATTCGCATCCCCGGTTGCGCTAGCTGCATTTGTCCGACCACGCGCGCGTGGCTAAGGAGCGGACGCCACCACATCAGTGCCCCAATGGCAGGCAGGAGCAACCACGTGCCGGATCCGGAAACCTATGACCTGCTGATCGTTGGCGGGGGGATCAATGGCGCCGGGATTGCCCGCGATGCCGCCGGGCGCGGGCTTTCGGTGCTGCTGGTCGAGCAGGAAGACCTTGCCAGCCACACCTCATCGGCCAGCACCAAGCTGATCCACGGGGGCTTGCGCTATCTCGAATACTACGAGTTCCGCTTGGTGCGCGAAGCTCTGATCGAGCGCGAGCGGCTGCTGGGCATGGCCCCGCACATCATCTGGCCGCTGGCTTTCGTGCTGCCACAGATGAATTCGCCCCGCCCCGCCTGGCTCGTGCGACTGGGTCTGTTCCTTTACGACCACCTCGGCGGCCGCAAGAAGCTGCCGGCAACGCGGACTGTGAACCTCGCCCGCTCGGCGCTGGGCAATGGCCTGAAGCCGGGTGCAAAAACGGCGTTCGTCTATTCCGATTGCTGGGTCGAGGACAGCCGCCTCGTCGTGCTCAACGCGCGCGATGCGGCGGAGCGCGGCGCGCGGATCGAGACGCGCACCAAGCTGGTTTCCGCAGTACGCGAGGGCGCGCTGTGGAAGGCAGAGATCGCCAGCGGCAGCGGAACCCGCACGGTGCTGGCGCGCGGCCTTGTCAACGCGGCGGGCCCATGGGTCGAGGATGTGCTCCAGCGCGCCGCCAGCGCCAGCCAGGATCGCGGTGTACGGCTGATCAAGGGCAGCCACATCATCGTGCCCAAGCTCTACGAAGGCGATCACGCGTTCCTGCTCCAGAACCCGGACCGCCGCGTCGTTTTCGCGATCCCTTACGAGCACGATTTCACGCTGGTCGGCACGACCGACGAGCCGTGGGAGCAGCTTCCCGGCAAGGCGCAGATCTCGCCCGAGGAAACCGACTACTTGTGCGAGACGGTGCGCCGCTATTTCTCCCGCGAAATTCACCCGCAGGATGTGGTGTGGAGCTATGCCGGCATCCGCCCACTCTACGACGATCATGCCGCGAACGCTTCGGCAGTGACGCGGGACTATGTGCTCGATCTCGATGGCGGCGACGGGAAAGCGCCGCTGCTCAGCGTGTTCGGCGGCAAGATCACCACCTATCGCAAACTCGCCGAGCATGCGCTGGAAAAGCTGGTGCCTTTCTATCCGGGCGCCAAGGGGGACTGGACCGCCGGTGTCGACTTGCCAGGCGGTGATATTCCCGGCGATGACTTCGAAGCCTTCGCCGCGCAGCTGGCATCCGCGCATCCCGGCCTGCCGCGCGCGCTACTCACCCGGCTCGCCCGCGCCTATGGCACGCGCGCGCGGGTGATCCTGGGCACCGCGCAGACCATGGAAGCGCTCGGCACCGATTTCGGCGGCGGCCTGACCCAAGCCGAAGTCGATTACCTCGCAGCGCAGGAATGGGCCTGCACCGCCGAAGACGTGCTCTATCGCCGCAGCAAGCTGGGTCTCCATGTGCCGCCAGGCACGGCAGATGCAGTCGAGGCCTATCTTGCGGGGCAAAATCCCTAAGCGTGCGCGCAAAACGCTTAACCAACGGGAACCGCGCATGCGTGCGCCTTGCCATGGTTGATAAGCGGTAAGCCCCGCGAAACGGCGCTTTGGCGCTGCGGGATAGTCCGCGCGGGGGTTTAGACGCACCTTCAGACGGTGTTGGCATTGCTGCAAGGGTCATCCCTTACCGCACGAGCCCCAGCCATGCCCCGCTTCACCGACCTTTCCACCGTCGCGCGCGTCGGCGCCAGCACCAAGCCCTTCATCAATGCGCTGCTCCCCTCGCAGGCGGCGTTCCGGGTGGCCTGGTCGAACAAGGATGCCGGCGGCACCACGCAGGTGAGTTACAGTTTCCCCTGGGCGGACGGCGTCGCCAGCCAGTTCGCCAACCCCTATGGGCGCGGTGAAAATGCGGCGGCGGTGACGGGTGCGGTGACAAGCGGGCAAGCCGCGATGATCACCAAGGCCTTCGGCGCCTGGTCGGAGATTGCGAACATTGCCTTCACGCAAGTGGCCGAGACCGCCGGCGGCACGGTCGGCGATATCCGCATCGCCTTCACCTCGGCAGTTTCAGCAGGCTACTGGGGCTATTCCCTCGGCGTATCGGACGGGCGCAGCAATGCGCATGGCGATATCTGGATCGACGACGCCATCATCGGCCAGTCCTTCGCGCCGGGCACCTACAACTACATGGCGATGCTGCACGAGATCGGCCACAGCCTCGGCCTCAAGCATCCGTTCGAAACACCCAAGATCCCGGCGGGATACGACAACCAGCGCTACACGATCATGTCGTATACCTCGCCTGAGAAGGTGTGGTGGACAAACCCCGCGACGGGGATCGCCGAGTTCCTCGTCAAGACGCCGATGGTCTATGACATTCAGGCGATCCAGGCGCTCTACGGCGCGAACATGACGACGCGGACTGGCAACGACACCTACGCCTTCAATCCCGCCGCGCCTTCGTTCGAGGCGATCTGGGATGCGGGCGGAACGGACACGTTCAGCGTCGCGACGTTCACCAACGGCTGCACGCTGGACCTGACGCCAGGGGCTTATTCCTCGCTCGCCTACAGCGGTGTTTCACTCACCAACAACATCGGCATTGCGTTTGGCTGCACCATCGAGAACGCGATTGGCGGCGCAGGCGCGGATACGCTGCTGGGCAACGAACTTGCCAACACCCTCGATGGCGGCGCGGGAGCGGACACGCTGCGCGGCAATGGCGGCAACGATACACTGCAGGGCCGCGCCGGGAACGACCTGCTCGATGGAGGGGCCGGCAATGACACGCTCTCCGGCGGCGAGAATGACGACGTGCTGATCGGCGGCGCCGGGAATGACACGCTTGATGGCGGCGCAGGCAACGACACGGCGAGCTATGCCTCGGGCAGTGCACCCGTCCGCGTGAGCCTGGCCATCAGCGGAGCGCAGGCCACCGGCGGCGGCGGAAACGACACGCTGATCGGGATCGAGAACCTCATCGGCGGCACTGGCGCAGACATTCTCATCGGCGATGGCGCGGCCAATGTGCTCGACGGAGGAAACGGGGCGGATCAATTGATCGGCGGTGGCGGCAGCGATATCCTGATCGGCGGCGGCGGTCGTGATATACTCGAAGGCGGCGAAGGCGGCGACGTTTTCCGCTTCACGGCGATGGGCGACATTTCCGGCACCGCCGTGACGAGCGCGGATACGATCCTCGATTTGAGCCGCGCACAGGGAGACCGGATCGATCTTTCCGGCATGGACGCCGTGAAGCAGACCGCCACCGTCAATGACGCTTTCACATGGATCGGCAGCGGGGCCTTCACCAAGGTTGCGGGCCAATTGCGCTATGTCGTGACCAACGGCGTCGGCCTCGTCAGCGGCGATATCGACGGCAACGGCACGGCAGACTTCGCGATCCGGATCGAAAAGGCACCCGCCCTCACCGGCCTCGATTTCGTCCTCTAGAAACTGCAGACTTTAGATTGATCCTTCATGCGTCTCCCCGTGCTTGACACGGGGTTGGGCTGTTCTTCTGGCGTGGCGCCCGAAAAAGAAAGCCAAGGCCCGGATCAAGTCCGGGCCGACGATTCCATCAGATGTCATCGCGCTCTAGCGTCAGGATCTAGCCACGCACCACCTTGAGCGGCACGCCCTGATACGACAGGCCGGGCAGCAGGCTCTCCTGCTTCATGATCACGCTGCCCGGGCCGACATGCGCGCCTTCGCCCACAACGCAGCCATAGAGCGGGACAGTGCCGGCACCGATCGTCGCGCCTGCCATGATCCGCACCTTGTCCACCTTGAGCACGCGGTCCTCGAAGGTGTGCGCCTGGAAGAACGCGGTTACTGTCGCGCCGTCCCCGATCTCGATCATGTCTGGATCGACGACTTGCGAGAATTGCGGCCCGAGCACTGCGTGCTTGCCGATCTTGAGGCCCATCAGGCGCAAGTAGATCGTCAGCAGGAACGTGCCTTCAAGCTGCTGCAGAATCGCATTGGCATAGCGCGCCCAGGCCACGAAAACGAAGTCCCACCGGCTGGCCCAGCAGGACCACAGCGCGTGCTGACCCGGCTTTACCCGGCCCATCAGCGTCCACTTGAGCACAGTGACAGCGAGCAGCAGCGCAAGTAGCGGGGCCAGCGTCGCCAGCGGAATCACGATCAGCGCGAACTCGAGGTCGTTCGCTTCCGGCGCGCCTTCCACCAGCAGTTTGTACCACAACACCGTTGCCAGCAGCGTGCCGACCGGCAGCACGAAACGCAGCAATTCCCAGAACACGCGGTTGCAATAGCGGATCAGCGAGGGATCGTGCGTGAGGCTGCGGTCCATCTCCACCACCTGCCGGCGCGGCAGATCGAAGCTTGGCCGCCCGAAGCGGGATTGGCCGGTGGCGATTTCGCTGGCGTGGGCGACCGTGCTGATGCCGATCAGGATATCGTCCGGCAGCACTTCGCCCGCCGGGATCACAGCATGGTTGCCAAGGAAAGTGTTGCGCCCGAGCACGATCGGCGCGAGCCGCACCGTGCCGCGCGTGATCTCCGGCCCGCCGAGGTAAATGCCGTCGGCAAAGAAGGTCTCCGCGCCGATGGTGACGAGTTCGGGCGTCACATCGAAGATCGTGCTGATTTCGCACTTTTCGCCGATATTGGCCCCCGCAAGCCGCAGCCATTGCTTCCAGAACAGCGTGCCTGAAAGCCACTGCCCGGCATTGAACGTCGCCGCCGATTTCAGCCAGACGCGGATGTAGGCAAGGCTCCAGCGGTCGATCACTCCGGGTTTCACCCGGCCCATCGCGCGGACCATCAGCGCGCTCCAGACGAGGCTGACGGGCACACTGACCACAGTCACCCCGAAGACGACCGCGAGCACCTGCGGATCAAGCTTCGGCGCGTAGATCCAGACCCAGATTTCCTCCGAGCCGACACCGAGGAGGTAGCACAGCAGCAAGGCAAGAAGACCGGCGGGCAGCGCGCCGAGCATCGTCGCGATCCCTTCAGCAGCCAAGGTCGCCAGGCCGTGCATGACAGGGCTGAAGTGCAGGCCGGTGCCGGTAAGCGCAGGCGCTTCGGGTGCCGGGCCGACGCGGCGAGCCGGCACGCCGTCCCAAAGCTCGCCCGGCGGCACCGTGGTGCCCGGGGTCACCACCGAGAGCGGCGCAATCACGCTGCCCGCGCCGATGCGGCAATTCTGCTCCACCGTCGCGCGCGTCTGCAGGGTGGCCTCGGCCTCGATCACGATGCGTCCGACGACGATATCGCCCCGGTCGTATTCGACGAGGCCGATATGCGCGTCCTGCCCCAGCGTCACGTTGTCGCCGATCTCAAGCAGATCCCAGCCGCCGCGATGGAGATGAACGCCGCGATGGATATGCACGCCGTGACCGATTTTCGCGCCCAGCAGGCGCAGCACGGAATTCATGAACACCGTGCCCGAGAGCATCGGCCACGGGATCAGCCGCGCCGATTGCACGGTGACCCAGTGCCGGAGGTAATAGGTGCTCCAGACCGGCGCGCGGACCGGACGGTAGCGCCCTAGCGCGATCCACTTCACGAGGAGCGTGAACCCCACCGAAACCGGCAGATAAAGCGCAACGCCCGCCACGGTGATCAGCGGCGTGAGCAGCACGAAGGCGACAAGATCGAGCTTGTCGAACAGTAGCGGAAACAGCACCCAGGCGGCAGCCCAGCTCACCCAGCCGCCAAAGGCAATTTCGCCAGCCAGCCAGGCGATCTGGACGATATTGGCGAGAACCGGCCGTGCCTCGCCCTCGCGCACCAGCACGGGCGCCTTATGCTGCGCAGCATTGGCGGAAGCGGCATTTGCTTCCTCACCCAGTGCGGCGAGCGCGCGGACGGTGCGCGCCGCATAGATATCGCTGACCGTGACCCAGTCCCCAGCGCCGCCCTCGCGCAGCAGCGTGACCAGCAGCGCGGCACTCAAGGAATCGCCGCCGAGATCCTCGAAGAAATCGTCATCGACCGACACGCCGTCAGGACGTGTCAGGATATCGGCGACGGCGGCGGCTAGCGCAGCTTCGAGCGGGGTCGCCGGCGGCACGATATCGCGCGCAGGCCCCGCATCGGCGGAAAAGGTCATCACCGGCAGCACCGCGCGGTTGAGCTTGCCGCCAACCGTGGTCGGAAGCTCGGCGAGCATGCCGATGCGGCGGGGCACCATGTAGCTCGGCACCGTGCTGGCAAGCTGCGTGCGCAGATCGTCCAGATCGAGCGCATCCACACCCTCGCCCGGCACGACATAGGCGACAAGTTCGGGCACGCCGCCTGCATCCTGCAGCCGCGCTGCCGCCGCGCGCACGCCGGGCAGCGCGGCAAGGCGCGCCTCGATCTCGCCCAGTTCGACGCGGTAGCCACGGATCTTGACCTGCGCGTCGATGCGCCCATGGTAGAACAGGTTGCCGTCCGGCTCGCGGTGGACGAGGTCCCCGGTCCGGTAGATCCGCCCGCAGGTCGGGTGATCGACAAACTTCTCGGCGGTCAGGTCCTCACGGTGGCGATAGCCGCGCGCAACGCCCGCGCCGCCCATGCACAGCTCGCCCTGCTCGCCCTCTGCAACCGGCTCAAGGTCTTCGCCCAGTACGAAGGCCTCCATTCCCGGCACCGGGCGGCCGATGGTGATCGGCCCGCCGGGGACAATGTCACCGCGCAGGCAGGTCACCGCACATTCCGTGGGGCCATAGCCGTTGACCATGCGGCGACCCTTGGCCCAACGGTCAGCTATGTCACGCGGCAGCGCCTCGCCGCCAACGTAGAGCAACTTCAGATCGGGGAGCGCGGCTTCCGGATCGCGGCAACCACTGCTGCGCAGCAAAGTCGGCGGCGGGCAGAAAACGCTGGCGCGTTCGCGCTGCAGCCATGCGACGATATCGGGGCCAAGCCGTGCGGCCTCGTCGTCCATCACCACCAGCGTCGCGCCGGAGGCGAGCGCCAGCCAGATTTCCTCGATCGAGGAATCGTAGGCCGCAGACGAACCCTGGATCACGCGGTCTGAAGGCGTAAGACCGAATTCAGCGAGATCGGATGCAACAAGATTGGCCACATTGCGGTGCTCGACCATCACGCCCTTGGGCTTGCCGGTCGTTCCGCTGGTGTAGATCACATAGGCCAGCTGATCAGGGCGCACTTCGGTGGGCAGCGTCGTGCCTGCGGGCGGCGCCTGCATTGCAAGCTCTGCCACCAGAAGCAGCGGCACCGTGCCCGCGATGGATCCAAGCCGCTGTGCACCGACCGCATCGGTCAGCACAGCAACCGCATCAGCATCCTCTAGCACTTCAGCGATGCGGTCATCAGGAAACGAGGGATCGATCGCGGTATAGGCGCCGCCCGCCTTGAGCACCGCGATCTGCGCCACATAAAGCATCGGCGAAGTGCGCGGCAGCAGCAGCGCGACGATCCGCTCTGGCTGGAGCTGCGGCGCGAGATGAAGCGCGAGCCGGTCAGTCAGCACCGCGAGTTCGGCATACGTCATCACCTGCCGTTCGGGACGGGTGCGCGCAGGCGGCACCTCGATCGCGGTGCCATCCGGATAGCGCGCGACCGCTTCGGCAAGGAACGCGTGGAGCAAAGCAGGATGGACTTGAGGTGCTGGGAGCATTGCGCCCCTCTATCGCTGCGGAAAAGGCGGTCAAGCAGCGGATAGCCCCGAAACCGTGGAGCAAATCCCCATGGCATGGGCATTTTGCGCCCAGCTGAGCCTTGTGCCAGTAAGGGCGCGCCGCTACCCTGATCCCGCTCAAACGCCAAACAAGCGGCGCGCGGCAGCATCGCACAGGGCAACGCAGCGCTCGCGCGGAGTGCGCTGGTCCGAGAGGTAGTATTCGATCCACAGCCCGTCGAGCACCGCCGAAAGCAGCGCAATCGCATCGGCCATGGGCAGCGCGTCTGCACGCGCGGGAAGCGCCGCGACGAGGCGTTCGAGCAGCGCGCGCTGCCGCAAGTTGAAACTGTCCGAAACGGCTGCGAAATCGGCCCGGCTGCGGGCCTGCTGCCAGAACACCATCCACGCGCCAATGATATCGGGCCCAGCCCAGTCATCCGAAAAGACCGCAAGGAAGTAACGATGGAGCGCGTCCAGCGGGTCCGCCGCGTGGGGCATGGCCACCGCCTCCATCTGCGCAAGCATGTCCTCGCAGAGCTGTTCGTAGGTCTCGAGTAGGAGGTTGTCCGGATTGCGGAAATAGTGCCGCAGCAAGCCGTGGCTGACCCCGGCCCTCCGGCAAATCTCGCGCCCCGTGGTCCCCTTGGCGCCGAGGTGAGCAAGGCAGCTGACCGTCGCCGCCACAAGGTCGGCGCGCCGCACTAGCGGAGACGCGCGGCGACGGCGCGGAGGTACCGGCGGTTTCAGGGCCGTGCTCGCCATGGTCAGGCGGCTCGCCGCGCCGAGCGCTGGCCGAGGTAATAGACCAGCGTCCCGCTGCCCAGCAGCACGGCAGTGAGGCCCAGGATCTTGATTACCGCAAGCAGCTTGTTCGGCTCGTCCGTTGCCGGGAAGCCCGCCAGCACCAGCGCGGTGAGCGTGGTGGCAAGCCCGATGCAGGCGAAGACCGTGGACGTTACGCGCCCGCCGGGCAGCCGGGTGACCCCCGCTTCGGCAGGGCGGCCCTGCAGGCGGATCACCGCGAGGAAGACCAGCGCGAAAGGCAGGAAGGCAGCGATGATCCCCATGCTCACCAGCACGTCATACGCGCCTTTCACCCCGGTTCCAGCCTGCCCGAGGATGCACAGCACTGCACCGAGCCCGCCCTGCACGAGGATCGCGACATAAGGCGTACCCCACTTGGGATGGACCTTGGCGAAGACCGGCGGGAGCAGCCGGTCGATCCCCACCGCAAAGGGAATGCGCGCAGCGCACGAAAGGAACCCGCTCGCCGCGCCGAGATTGCCAAGCGTGATGAGCAGCGCCAGCGGCACCACGATCCAGCCCGCCCCCACCTTCTGCGCCGCCACCGCACCCGCCTGGATCAGGCCCTGCAGCGTGTTGACTTCGCTCGCGGGCATCGCCAGCAGCACGGCGAACGTGCCGATGATGTAGCAGGAGACGATCACCACCCCCGCAATCGGCAATGCGCGCGGGATCGTGCGGCGCGGGTCCTTGATCTCGCCGCTCATGAACGAGGCGGTCTCCGCGCCGGAGAGCGCAAAGGCAATCGCCGCCCACATGATCATGTGCTGGATATCGAACACCGGCACGAAAGATTGCGGCGTGAACTCCGTCGCCGAGCCGAACTGCCACCAGGCCATCCCGCCCAGCACGATCACGATCAGCGCCGGCCCCCACATGCCGACCGCGCCCAGATTGTGCAGCCAGCGCCCGAAGCGCAGGCCGAAGATGTTGATCGCGGTGATGAAGGCCAGCGCGGCCAGCGCAAAGCTCATGAAAAACACCGGATTGCTGCGCAGATGGAGCCAACTCGTCCCGCCGATGTAGATCGCGTTGCCGGCATCGAAATAGAGCACGCTGGGGAAATAGGGGAGGTTCGAGGTGAAGTAGCTCCACCCCGCCATGAAGCCGACGTATGGCCCGAAGGCCTCGCGCGTCCAGATATAGAGCCCGCCCTCCTGCGGATAACGCGAGGAGAGCTCGACGATGGCGAGCACGAAGGGCAGGTAGAAGCACAAGAGCGCGCCCACCCAGATCACGATCGAGCTCGGCCCGAAGGCCGCCGCGGTCGCGATCCAGCGCAGACTGACGCCGGTCACTACGTAGAACATCGCAAGATCGGCAACGCCCATCACTTTGGCCGGATGGGGCGCGCCGCCGGCCATCAGCGCCGGCCCTGCTTCTTGGTATCGCGCAGCACTTGCATGGCCGCGTTATGCCCCGGTGCGCCGGTCACGCCTCCGCCGGGATGCGCGCCGGCCCCGCAAAGGTACAGCCCCTCGACCGGCGTGCGATACTGCGACCAGCGCGGCACCGGGCGCATCGAGAACAGCGCGCCAGGGTGCAGGTCGCCATGGAAGATATTGCCTTCGGTCAGGCCGTAGATCCGCTCCAGATCCAGCGGGGTCAGCATCACGCGGCCGAGGATCAGCTCACGCAGGTTCGGCATGTGGCGGCTGATCTGGCTGATGATCGATTCCGCCAGCGCCTCGCGCTTTTCGTCCCACGTGCCCTCGCGCAGGTTGTAGGGCACGTACTGGATGAAGCAGGTCAGCATATGATGCCCCGGCGGGCAGAGGCTGTCGTCAACGAGGCTGGGGATCACGCAATCGATCCACAGTTCCTCAGGCACATCGCCGAAACGGGCGATATCGGCGCAGCGCTGCGCGCCCTCCAGCGTGGGCGCGATGGTGAGGAGTGCGCGCTCCAGCGGCGTCGCATCCGGGCTGCGACCGATCACCGTGGGCTCGCCCGAAAGCGCGATGTTGAGCTTGGCCGCCGGGCCGCCCATCTTGATCGCAGCGATATCGCGGCGGAAATCATCAGGCAGATCGGCCTTGGCCAGCAGCGCGAGGAACGTGCGCTTGGGATCGGCGTTGGAAAGCACGACACGCCCGCGCACCTGCCGCCCGTCGAGCAGGGTCACTCCGGTTGCCCGCCCGGCGAACACGTCGATGCTGCCGACCGGCGCACTCGTTTCGATCACTGCGCCAAAGCCGCGCGCGGCAGCGGCAATCGCGCCCGAAACCGCGCCCATCCCGCCCATGACATGGCCGTTGAAACCCTGCACCGCATGGTCCCCGCCTGCGAGCAGGTGGAACAAGAGGCCCACTGCCGAACCCGGTTCATAGGGTCCGCCATGTTTGCCATAGACGTTGTTGGCCAGGATCATGCGCTTGGCGGCATCGGATTCGAAATGCCGATCAAGGAACTCGCCAAGGCTGCCGGTGAGGAACTGCACCATCTCGCCGATCTCGGTGCCCTTGATGCGGCGGAAGCGGCGGATCATCCGCAGCCCTTCGCGCAGCCGGTCGAGCCCGCGCGCGGCAAGGTCTGGCGGGGATTCGAGGAAGAAGGGCTGGAGATAGGCGGCGAGCGCCTTGAGCTTGCGGTCGACTTCGAGGAAGCTTTCCGCATCGCGCGAGGAAAAGCGGGCGATTTCCTGCGCGGTCCGCTCCGGATCTGCCCACCAGCGGATGATTTCATCTTCGCCCAGCGGCACCGTCAGGATCGGATCGCAGGCCACCATGCGCAACCCGTGGCGGCCGAGATCGAGGTCGCGGATCACCGTCGGCATCAGCATCGAGGCGATGTAGGACGTGAACGAAACGCGGTGGCCGGGGATAACCTCCTCGGTCACGCAGGCTCCGCCGACGATGGGCCGCGCTTCCAGCACCAGCACCGAACGCCCCGCCTTGGCCAGATAGGCCGCCGCGGTCAGCCCATTGTGCCCCGCGCCGACAATGATCGCATCCCAGACGTTGCCCGTCACATCCATGGCCGCGCTGCTCATCCCCCTCGCTTTCTGGCTGGATGAGTGCCGCAATGGTGCTTATAAGGCAAGCGTCTAATAAGCGATGCGGAGCAAGCGGCGATGAACGTTCAGCAAGCCAATGGCGGCATGGAGCAGTCGCTCGAAAGCTCTGCCTACCTCACCGCCGAAGCCTTCGCGCGCGACAAGGCCGCGATCTTCCACCGCCAGTGGTTCTGCGCAGGCCGCGAAGAGGACATGCCCGGCCCCGGCGATCATCAGGTGCTCGATGTGGCGGGCGAAAGCGTGATCGTGGTGCGCGGCAAGCAGGGCGCGCTCCATGCGCACTACAACGTCTGCCGACACCGCGGCGGGCGGATGTGCGACGCAGTCAGCGATGCGCGTTGGGGCGTCACGCTCGATGCCGGGGTTGTCGGCAAGACGATGATCCGCTGCCCGTACCACGGCTGGTCCTATGCGCTGGATGGCCGCCTGCTGGCAGCACCGCAGCTGCAGGACGCGCCGGGTTTCGACAAGAGCCGGTTCGGCCTGCATCCGGTGGCGGTCGAGACCTGGGGCGGGTTCGTGTTCCTCAACCTCTCGCCCGAAACCGCGCCCGCTTTCGCGGCGGAGCTGGCCGAACCGGCGCGCCGCCTCGCCAACTATCCGCTTGCCGATCTGCGCACCGCGCAGACAATCCGCTACGAAGTGTGCGCCAACTGGAAGCTGATCCTCGAAAACTACAACGAGTGCTATCACTGCCCCGGCGTCCACCCGGAGCTCACCGCGATCGTGCCCGCGTTCAAGGTGCGCGGCGGGATCGACCTCGATTGGGAAGCCGGCATCCCGCATCGCGAAGGCGCTTATACTTACACGATGACCGGCACGACCAACCGCGCCCCCTTCCCCGGCCTCTCCGAGGAAGAAAAGGTGCGCCACAAGGGCGAGCTGATCTATCCCAACCTCATGTTCAGCGTCAGCTGCGATCACGCCGCGGCCTTCCTGCTGTGGCCCTTGGCGGCGGATCGCACCCTGATCGAATGCCGCTTCCTGTTCCACCCGGACGAGATGGCCAAAGCGGATTTCGACCCAGCGGACGCGGTGAACTTCTGGGACCTCGTCAACCGGCAGGACTGGGCCGTGTGCGAACGCGTCCAGTCCGGTATCGCCGCGCGCGTCCACACGCACGGCTACTACGCGCCGATCGAGGACCTCAGCCTCGATATCCGGCGCTACATCGAACGCTGCGGCGAACCCTGAGCGCGCGGGCGCTTAGCTCGCCGCCATCCACCGCTCGCGCTTGCGATAGAGCGTCGAAGGGCTGACGCCGAGCGCCTTGGCCGCCGAGGGCAGGCTGCCGCCTGCATTGTCGATCGCCGCCTCGATGGCGATGCGCTCCAGTTCGTCGAGCGTGAGCCCCTTCACCGCATTGACCACGGCAAGCACATCCGTCGCTGGGTCGACCTCGACCGGTGAGCGCGCGCCGACCGGTGCAGGCTGCTGGGCTGCGGCAGGCGGCGCTGTGACCTGGCTGGAGAGCGGAAATGCCGATGCCGGCAGATCGGGGCCCATGTGGAGCACCGCTGCACGGCGCATCACGTTCTGCAGTTCGCGCACGTTGCCCGGCCAACGGTACTGTTCCAGCGCAGCAAGCTGGGCAGCGGCGAGCGGGTTGAAGGTCTTGCCTTCCTCACGCGCGAAACGCTGGAGAAACCCTTCGGCAAGTTCGCGGACATCGCCGACGCGTTCGCGCAGGGGCGGCATATGCAACGGCACCACGGCGAGGCGGTAGAACAGGTCTTCCCGGAAGCGCCCTTCCGCCACTTCGCGCTCCGGATCGCGGTTGGTCGCGCAGACGATGCGGACGTCGACTTCCTCGATACGGTTGGAGCCGACGCGCTGGATCGAGCCGGTCTGCAGGAAGCGCAGCAGCTTGACCTGCAGCGGCAGTGGCATCTCGCAGATTTCGTCGAGGAACAGCGTCCCCTTGTGCGCCGCCTGCGCCGCGCCGACGCGGTCGCTCACCGCACCGGTGAACGAGCCCTTGAGGTGGCCGAAGATCTCCGATTCCAGCAGGTTCTCAGGGATGGCGCCGCAGTTCAGAGCAATGAAAGGGCCGCCGGCCCGTCCGCTCGCACCGTGGATGGCTTCGGCGCAAACTTCCTTGCCGGTCCCGCTCTCACCGGTGATGAACACCGTGGCACGGCTTGAGGCAACGCATTCGATCTGGCGATAGACTTCCTGCATCTGCGGCGAATTGCCGATGAACGTGCCGGGTTTGGCCTTCTTCGCCTTCTGCGGAGCACCGGTGGGCGCAGCGCGGCTGGCGGATTTGCCAAGTTCGATCGCGCTTGCCAGCACCGCAAGCAGCCGCGCACCGGCAATCGGCTTTACGAGGAAATCGAACGCACCGATCCGCATCGCTTCGATCGCGCGCGAGAGCGAACCGTCTGCCGTGGCGACGATCACCGGATAGGTCTCGCAGATGCCCGGATTGGCGCGCAGCCATTCCAGCCCGTCGGCATCGGGCAGTTGGAGGTCCAGCAGGATGGCGCCGAAATCCGGCGTTTCAGCAAGCGCCGCGAGCGCCGCCGCAGCGGAATGCGCCACGAACGGCTGGTGCCCCGCCTTCTCGATCTGGGCTGCGTAGGCCATTGCCAGAGAGGCAAGGTCCTCGACGATCAGAATTTTCTCGCGCGCCATACGCTTATCCACTTCATGCTGCCGCTTGCATTATGCAAACGCAGTGCTTTCCAATTCGCAACCAATCGCCTGATCAGCGGCTGCCGGAGCAGCAGGTGCTGAAAAAGCGATCGGCGTGTCCCTTTGCGAAAGTGCGGCAAGCTCGCGCGATCGTCGCATGGGCCCGCACTGACGAATGATCCGTGCTTTGCAGGAACCGTGCCAAGCGCGGAAACATTTGCATTTCGGCCGCTTCGCATACCGCGATTCGCATTTCGCAACGGCATTTCTTCGCAAATTGCGTACGCATTTCTACGCATTTTGCAATGATCCGATCTCGCCTGGACCCCGGTCATCTCGCGTTTCGCGCAGTTTTGCGTAGGTTCTCATGCAGAATGCGAAGCTGGCACGCGCCTTGCTGTCTCCTGAAGCACATCAGGAGATGACCATGAATTCCCGAACCACCCTCAGCATGCTGCTGTGCACTGCGCTTCTCGGCGGATGCGCGACGATGCCGACTCCGGCCAACCTGCCCGGCGCACGGTTCCAGCGCGAACAGCAGCTCGAAAACCAGCCGCTTGCCACCTGCAGCTTGCCGGGCGCGCCGGGCGTCATCGCCCACCTCGTGCATGTCGATGCCAATGTCTTTTCCGGAAGCCCCGATCTCGTCGGCCCCGGTGACCGCTTGAAGCTTGCCGTCGCCGGTGATGCTGAAACGCTGACCGGCAGCTATGTCGTGGCCGCAAACGGCCGCCTCACCATCCCCTTTCTGGGTGAGATCGTGGCAGCCGGCCGCCCGGTAAGTGCGGTGGAACGCGAAGTCCGTCAGCGCCTGATCGCCGGCGCGCTTGTCCGCGATGTGGCCGGCGGCGTGAAGCTGGCCCAGGTTGAAGCCGCCGGGGTGCAGGTATCGGTCGAAGGAGCGGTGTTCGAACCCGGCCTCGTCCGCGCCGGCGAACGCGCCGCAGACTCGCGCGCAACGACGGTCGACCATCCGGCTGGAGGTGATTTCAATTCGGGCCGTTCGCTTTCGGCCGCACTGCGCGCTGCGGGCGGCATCCGCCCCGATGCCGCAGCACAGGCCGTCTATCTCGTGCGCGGCGATAGCTACGCGGTGATCGACGTCACCCCGGCCTTCACCGGCGGTGTCCCGGCCGATCCGCAGCTTGCCGCCGGAGACCGCATCATCGTGCCGTCCGCAGGCTGCTTCCAGGCCGACTACGTCCGCCCCAGCAGCGTGACCGCCCCGGGCGTGCGCGTCTATCTCTCCAACCTCTCGCGTCCGGCCAGCAGCAACTCGGCTTCGGCGATCAACAGGGATTCGACGAGCTTCCCCTATGGCACGCGCATGCTGCAGGGCCTCGTTTCCGCCAACTGTGTCGGCGGTTCGGCGATGAACGCGGGCCGCAAGGCCGTGCTCATCTCGCGCAATCCGGTCACCGGGCGCTCGGTGGTGATCGCGCGTTCGGTAGAAGGCCTCGTGCGTAGTTCGGATCGCGACGATCTCAACCCCATGCTCATGCCCGGCGATGCAATCGCTTGCTACGACAGCGACGCGATGACCTTCGTCGATGCAGTGGGCGTGGTCGGCAGCCTGCTCGGGCCTGCCGTGCTGGTCAACGGTCTCAAGAAATGAGCCAGAAGCACATCCGCATGCTGGACCGCCGCCGCGAATGGCTGCGCCGGGTCCTCCTCCCCCACCTCCCCGCCGTGGGCCGCTACCAGCGCTATGTCCGGAGCATTGCCCCGGTGCTGGGCGTGATCTGGTTCGCCACGGCGGCCTATCTGCTGATCGTGCCGCGCAGCTACACCAGCGAGTTCAGCCTGATCGTGCCGGGCTCCGGCGTGGGCAGCTCGCTCAACGTGGAATCGATCGGGCAAGCCCAGTCTTCATCCAGCTCTGCCTTCTCAAGCTCGACCCTGAGCCCGACCGAGAACTACAAGCAGCTTCTTTCGGCAGACATCACCCAGCGGGCAGCGGCCAAGCTGATAGGCGAGGACGGCGATCTTTTCCCTGATCCGGTCATCAAGCTCGTCGACCAGACCAATCTCATTCACGTCAGCATCACCGGCCGCTCCGCACAGCAGGCCAAGGCCCGTGCGGATGCGCTGCAGAACGCCTTTCTCGCCCGGCTCGACATGCTGCGCGCCGACGAAGCGCACAAGCGCGAGGAATCCGACGTCAAGCGCCTCGTCGAGCTCTCGAACAAGGTGCAGACCGCGCAGCGCAAGCTGATCGCTTTTCAGGCAAGCCATGGCCTTGCCACGCTGGAGCAGTTCAACGCGCGCATCACTGCGGTCGATACCCTCCACGACAAGGAGCGCGACGTGCGCATGCAGCTGCGCCAGTATGCCGGGACCGCCGGGCGGCTTTCGGGCAGCCTTGGCAGCAACCCGCATGCCGCGGATATCGCCATGCGGCTGCGCGGCGATCCGGTGTTCCAGCAGCTCGCCGATCGCTACGCCACCAGCAATGCCCAGGCGAGCGAGAAGTCCGCCACGCTGGGTGAACGCCATGTCGAGATGGCCAAGGCCAATGGCGAGCGCGATGCCCTGCGCGCGGCTCTGGTGACGCGCGGGCGGCAGCTGACCGGCCTTTCGGAAGGTGCGATCATGGCCGGTATCGATATGCAGGTGGCGGACGGACGGTCCAACCTGATGCAGGCGATGACTGTCAACGATGCGCAGGCCGCCGGCGCCGGTGCGGCCCTCGCCGAAATCCGGGGCGATCTCGCCCGCGCGCAGGCCCAATCGCCCGCGCTGATCGAGCAGGCGTCCGAGCTTGCGGACCTCCAGCGCGATCACCACGTCGCCGAGGCGGTGTTCTCCTCCGCCCTTGCCCGCATCGATACCAACAAGCAGGACCCGTTCGCATCCTATCCGCTGGTCCAGACGCTGGCCTCGCCATCGCTGCCCAAGCGCCCGTCGAGCCCATCTCTGGTGATAGCTCTCGCCGGTGCCCTAGCGGCAAGCATGCTGACACTGCTAGCATTCGCGCTGGCATGGCTGCGGCAACCCCTCCTCGAGCGCATGTTGCGGAAAGGCTGATCACCGGCACGATCGGCGCGACCTGGATCCTGTGGATCACGGGCGGCCTCTACTTTGCAGGG
>NZ_JAIXPP010000033.1 GCF_027486195.1 Novosphingobium sp. | reverse complement strand
TGCACACGGTCGAAACGCGCGGGCGAATGTACTGCATGGTATCGTAGATAGCGAGACCCGCCGTCACCACGCCGCCGGGCGAGTTGATGTACATGGCGATGTCCTTCGACGGGTTCTCGCTCTCGAGGAACAGCAGCTGCGCCACAATCAGCGAAGCCATGTTGTCCTCGATCTCGCCCGTCACGAACACGATGCGTTCGCGCAGCAGGCGCGAGAAGATGTCGAAGCTGCGTTCGCCGCGGCTGGTCTGCTCGACCACGACCGGCACCAGTGCCCCGGTGATGGGATCGTGGCTGAATTTTCCCTGGTTTCCGTAAACCGATGCGCCGTGGCCGCCATAAAGATCGAGCATAGAGTCCTCTTGGATGTGCAAGGCCTATGTCGCGTGCCACGGCGGGATGTTCAAGGGCGTTAACCGCGCATCCGCGCTGTCCCACGTGAAAAGTGGTGCAATATCGGCAAAATCGGCCCCGATTGCCCCACGATGCGCTTGCATGGGCCCCGGCTTGGCCGCAGCTTCGGCGCAAAGTCATCAGGGGGTGATCCATGTTCCGCCGTGCCGCCAAGACCGTTTCCGCCGTTCTGCTCGCCGCGACAGCGCTCGGCAGCGGCGCCACCCACGCGCAGGACAGCGTCGCCACCTATCTTTCGCGGATCAAGGCGCTCGACAAGGCAGGGCCGAAGATCAATGCGGTGATCGCGCTCAATCCCGATGCCGCCAAGGCCGAAGCTGCCGCCAAGGCGCTGACCGGGCCGCTCGCGGGCAAGGTCATCCTCGTCAAGGACAACGTCGAGACCGCCGATCGGATGCCGACGACGGCCGGCAGCCTGCTCCTCAAGGACAACTTTGCAGGGCGCGATGCGCCCTTCATGCTGGGCCTGCGCGCGGCCGGCGTCGTCGTGCTCGGCAAGACCAACCTCTCCGAATGGGCCAACATGCGCACCGGCCAGTCCTCCAGCGGATGGAGCGCGGTCGGCGGGCAGACCCGCAATCCCCATGCGCTGGACCGTTCGCCCTGCGGCTCCTCCTCGGGCAGCGGCGCCGCGATAGCGGCGGGCCTCGCCTGGGGCGCCATCGGCAGCGAGACCGATGGCTCGATCACCTGCCCCGCCTCCCTCAACGGCATTGTCGGCTTCAAGCCCACCGTCGGCATGATCAGCCGCACCCATGTCGTGCCGATCAGCCACAGCCAGGACACTGTCGGCCCGATGACGACGAGCGTGCGCGATGCCGCGCTGATGCTCACCGCGATGGCGGGCAGCGACCCTGCCGATGCCGCGACCGCCGAGGCGGACGCGCACAAGACCGATTTTGCCGCCGGGCTTGCCGCAGCGAGCCTCAAGGGCGTGCGCCTAGGCGTGCTGCGAAAGGCGGTGGGCAGCAACCCCAAGGTGATCGCGCTGTTCGAAAAGGCGCTTGCCGACTTGAAGGCCGCAGGCGCGGTGCTGGTCGATATCGACTACAGCCCGCCGCAGGAAATGGGCCGCGATGAATATACCGTGCTGCTCTACGAACTGCGCACCGATCTTGCCGCCTATCTCCAGTCGGTCCCCCCTTCCTCGTTCAAGAATACGCCGCCTGCCCGCACGCTGGCGGACGCCATCGCTTTCAACAAGGCCCACCCCGAGGAACTGAAGTGGTTCGGGCAGGACAGCTTCGAGGAAGCCGAGGCCATGACCGACACCGCAGTTTACAAGAAGGCGCGCGAGAACTCGCTGCGGCTCGCCGGCGTGGACGGGATCGACAGGCTGCTGGCGGAGAGCCGGGTCTCGTTCCTGATCGCGCCCACCGCGCCGCCGGCCTGGGCGATCGACCTCGTGACGGGCGATCACAGCATCGATGTCGGCATGGGCAGCATGGCCGCGATTGCCGGTTATCCGCACCTCACCGTGCCGATGGGCGCGGTCGAAGGCCTGCCGATGGGCCTCTCGTTCATGGGCACCAAGTGGGACGACAAGCGCGTGCTCGAAGCCGGGGCGGCCTATGAACGCGCGCGGACCGTGGCAGAGCCGGTGCCCTCGCTGAAGCGCTGGGGCGAGTAAGTCAGCCCCGGTTCCGCCGCAGCACATCGAGCGCTTCCAACTCGCGCTGCAGATTGATCTGCTGTGCTTCGGCCCGGCGCAAGGCGGCTTGCTCCTCGCGGGTCTTGTGCCGCCGCGCCGACCAGCGCGCCAGCCGCCGCCCGGAATCGCGCAGCAGGAAAGCGATCACATCGACCAGCCCCTGCCGCCGCGCCGGGACCAACGCCCGCGCGGGTGGCAGCGGAACCTCGGCAAACGCGGTGGCCGGTTCCGGCTCCGGCGCAGGCACCGCGTCGGGCTCGGACGGCAGCACAGGCGCCTCGACCAGCGGCTCATCGCGGACAGGAAGGGCAAGCGCCGGGCTCGGCGGCGCGGCGATCCGCTTGGTCGGCGGACTATAGGTCCCCACCACCGGGCTCACCGCGGGGATCGGCGGGAGCTGCTCGGGCTTCGCAGCCGTGTGCTCCGCAGTCTTGGCGTGCGGCCTGGACCGGGCCTTTCCCTTCTTCGCCGCCAGCTTGGCGCGCGGTGGCGACTCGCTGACTTCACAGGGAGCCGGTTCCAGCGCCTGCGCAGCCCGCGCCGCCGCGAGCCGGGCGGCAGCCTTGCGCGCCTTCTTGCCCTTGGCATTGCGCCGCTTCTGCGGACGCTCCTCGATCAGGCCACTTTCGTCCGGGATGACCAGCGGCACGGCCATCGAGCCGCGCGGGGTATAGGCCAATTCGTGCCGCATGGCGGCGTGGTTCGGCGCCCTGTTGCCAGCCGCGTTGGGCGTGGCGACCGGAGGCCGTGAAGCGAGGCGATTGCGAACGGTATGCATCGGGTGTCCCTCCCAGGAGCCGAGCCTGCCTGAATCTCTCACGCCCCGATTCGCGGGGTCAATTGCGGGCGAATACGGATGCCGCCCACATGCAAGAAGGGCGCCCCGCCAGCGGAGCGCCCTTCTGTGTTTTCAATGCCTTGCGGCGAAGATCAGGCGTCAGCGGCCTTCTTCTTGGGCGCGGCCTTCTTCTTCGGAGCAGGCGCATCCTCGGCCGGAGCGGCTTCAGCAGCAGGTGCTTCCTCAGCGGCCTTCTTCTTCGCCGGAGCCTTCTTGGCAGGCTTGGCTTCGGCTTCGGCAGGCGCCGCTTCCTCGGCCGGAGCCTCTTCCTTCGCCTTCTTGGCTGCCTTCTTCGGAGCCGCCTTGGCAGGCGCAGCTTCAGCCGGCTTGCCGGTCTCGTCAGCTTCGATCACCGCCTGCAGCTCCTCGCGGGTCACGCTGCGCTCGGTCACTTCGGCCTTGTCGAACAGGAAGTCGACGACCTTGTCCTCATAGAGCGGCGCGCGCAGCTGGGCGGCGGCAAGCGCATCCGAACGGATGTATTCGATGAAGCGCTGGCGGTCCTGCTCGCGGTACTGCTGCGCGGCCTGGCGGATCAGCATTTCCATTTCGTTCGCGTTCACCTGCACGCCGTTGGCCTGGCCGATTTCCGAAAGCAGCAGGCCCAGACGCACGCGGCGCTCGGCGATCTTGCGGTAGTCGTCCTTCTCGCCTTCGATCTCGGCGAGCGCGGCAGCGGGATCTTCTTCCTTGGCGGCTTCGCTGGTCAGCTGCTGCCAGATCTGCGCGAATTCCGCCTCGACCATCGAGGGCGGCACGGCGAAATCGTGGCCGGCGGCCAGCTGATCAAGCAGCGAGCGCTTCATCGCAGTGCGCGTCAGCCCACCGTTTTCCTGCTCGATCTGGCCCTTGATCAGGCCGCGCAGCTGCTCGATGCTCTCGAGGCCGAGCGACTTGGCGAAATCGTCATCCGCGGTGAATTCAGCGGCCTGCTTGACCGCCTTCACGGTGCACGCGAACTGGGCGTCCTTGCCGGCAAGGTTCTCGGCCGGATAATCAGCCGGGAAAGTTACCGTGATGGTGCGCTCATCGCCCGCCTTCACGCCGACCAACTGCTCTTCGAAGCCGGGGATGAAGCGGCCCGAGCCAAGCTCGAGCGGCTGATCAGTGGCAGTGCCGCCATCAAAGGCAACGCCGTCGACCGACCCTGCAAAGTCGATGATCAGCTGATCGCCATCGGCGGCCACAGTGCCCTCGGGCGCGTCGTTGTAGCGCTTCTGCCCCTGCGCGATGCGGCCAACGGCCTCATCCACTTCGGCATCGCTCACTTCGACGATCAGGCGTTCCAGCTTGATGCCGTCGATGGCGGGCGCGGTGATCTCGGGCAGCACTTCGAGCGCGACGGTGAGCTCGGCATCCTTGCCTTCCTCATAGCCCTCGGCCAGCGAGACGTCGGGCTGGGTCGCGGGGCGCAGGCCCTTTTCGGCGACGAGCTTGTCCATCGCCTCGCGGATCGAGGTTTCCAGCGCCTGCTGGTGCAGCGCCGGGCCATGCATCTTGCGCACGAGGTTGGCGGGAACCTTGCCGGGGCGGAAGCCGGGCATGCGGACCTGCGGCGTGATCTTCTTGACCTCACCCTCGACAAGCGCGGCGATATCATTCGCGGCGATGGTCAGGGCATAGGCGCGCTTGAGGCCCTCGTTGCTGGTTTCGACGATCTGCATCTGTGATCCAACTTTCTCGTACGACGTCGTGGTGCCCATGCGGGCTTCATCAACAATTCTGGCCGCACCATGGGAATGGTACGGCCAAGCTCCCGGTCGGGCCGGGCGGGTCTGGTGCGGGCGAAGGGACTCGAACCCCCACATCTTGCGATACTGGAACCTAAATCCAGCGCGTCTACCAGTTCCGCCACGCCCGCGTCCGGCGAAATGCGAGCGCCGCCCCTATCGCAGCGCTGGGCAAAGGGCAAGCCTTGCCAAAAGGTGTTACCGGGAAGCGGTTGTCCCTATCCCGCAATCCGCCCGAGCAGCGCCAGCCAGGTGTTAGCCGGAGGGGTGGCCACCGGCTCCGCAGGCGGCGCCATCCCGGCACATTCAAGGCAGTATACCTGCGCCCCGGCCTCGCCCAGCAGCCGTGACAGATCGCCCAGTAGCTGCTGCGCGAGCGCGCCCTGCCGCTGGGCTGCGAGTGCCGCAAAATCGCTGGCGCCGCCTTGTGTGCCAAGCACATGCGCGCTGTCCGCCTCGCTCTCGCTATCGGCCAGTTGATCGAGCAGCGCACCGAACGGATCGGCTGCCGTGCCGAGGTAGACGGGATGCCAGCTCGTGGCCCCCGCCGCCTTGGCCGCCCAGGCCAGCGCCGCATCGATCCCGCCGAACTCGTCGACAAGGCCAAGCTGCCGCGCGGTGCCGCCGTCCCACACGCGCCCCTGCGCGATTTTGTCGATCTCCGCCGGGGTCTTGTGCCGCGCCTCGGCAACGAGCCCGACGAAGCGCGCATAGCCCGAATCGATCTGCTGCTGGATCACCGCCTCGGCCGTAGGTGAAAAGCCGCCGAACACATCGGGCTGGCCCGAAAGCGCCGTGGTCCGCACGCCATCGGTGCCGATTCCCGCCTTGCCCAGCGCTTCCTCGAAGCTCGGGATGATCGCGAAGATGCCGATCGAGCCGGTGATCGTCGCCGGCTCGGCAAACACGCGGTCCGCCGGTGTCGAAACCCAGTAACCACCGCTCGCTGCAAGGCCTGCCATCGAAACCGCGACAGGGATCTTCTTCGCCTTCATCCGCGCGATCGCGGTGCGGATGCGCTCAGCCGCAGTCACCGATCCGCCGGGCGAATCGACCCGGACGACGAGCGCCGCGTAGTCTCCGCTTGCTGCTGCCTTGTCGACAAGCTCGGCGATCCGGTCGCCGCCTGCGCTGCCCGGCCCTGCGTCGCCATCAACGATATCGCCCGCAATCGTCACCACGGCGATGGCCTTGCCGTCGGTCGAAGGCGTCTGGTCGGCGAGATAGGTGGCGAGGGCGGTGCCCTTGAACGCGCCTTCACCGGCAGCTGGATCGGCGCCGACGATCTCGGCAACCCGCTTCCCGAAGGTGACCTTGTCACCGATCCGGTCAACCAGACCGGCGGCCACCGCCGCCTTGGCCGCATCGCCGCCCGATGCCGAGATCCACTTCACCGGATCGCTTGTCACCAGCTGGATATTGGCCTTGGGCCGCGCTTTCTTCACATCGGCCTGCCAGGCCTCCCA
The DNA here is from genome assembly GCF_027486195.1 of Novosphingobium sp. Lineage (GTDB taxonomy): Bacteria > Pseudomonadota > Alphaproteobacteria > Sphingomonadales > Sphingomonadaceae > Novosphingobium. The sequence continues at coordinate 163,761 of NZ_JAIXPP010000033.1, read as the reverse complement.
CAGCGCGGAATAGACCGCGCCGAGTGCTTCCTTCGCCTCGGGCGAGGCGTTTTCGCGGGTGAAGGGCTCCACCGCGCTCTTGTAGGTGCCGACCTTGAAGACGTGCGCCTTGATCTTGAGGCGGTCGAGCAGCGCCTTGAAATAGAGATTGGTGCCGCCCGGCCCCGCCACCAGCGCGCCACCCAGCGGATCGACCCAGGCCTCGCTCGCATGCGCCGCGATCTGCACGCTATCGTCGGTATAGAGCCCGGCGCGGACCAGCACCGGCTTCTTCGCCGCGCGCACCTTGTCCATCGCTGCGCCGATGTGCGTCATCGCGACTTGGCTGCCGCCGCCAAAGCTTTCGAGATCGAGCACGACGGCCTTGATCCGCTCGTCACCCGCTGCCGCCTCGATCGCGCGCACCACATCGCGCTCCTGCACCGCCTTGGAGCGCCCACCGCCCGAAAGCAGCTGCATCGGTTTTAACCGCGCACGTTCCTCCACCACCGGGCCTTCCAGCGCGAGGTAGAGCGCGCCGGATTGCACCGCGCCGGGCGTCGGCCGCAGCGTGAGCAGCGCATAGAGCGCGCCAAAGAAGAGCAGGAGCAGGAGCAGCACGAGGCCGTCCTTGATGGCGACGAGGATCTTCCAGACCGAGCGGGCAAATTTCATGGGGGATATCTAGGTCTCACGAGGGACGGATGCCAGCCGAAACACTTGAGCGACCCCAAGAGGCGCACTAGTGGCATGGTTTCGATGATGGAATCGAACCAAGTGGCCAGCCCAAGCGCGTATGGCCGGTATCCCGCAGGCGGCCTCGCCTTCCCGCACCGTGATCTCACCGGCATTGCGCACCTCGCGCGGCACGAGATTCTCTACCTGCTGGACGAGGCCGAGCAGTGGCTCGCGCTCAACCGCCAGCGCCACAAGCGCGCCGAAGTGCTTTCGGGCCTCACCATCATCAACGCCTTCTTCGAGAACTCCACCCGCACGCTGTTGTCGTTCGAGATCGCGGGCAAGCGCCTCGGCGCCGACGTCGTCAACATGCATGCCGCCACCAGCAGCGTGAAAAAGGGCGAGACGCTGATCGACACCGCGATGACCCTCAACGCCATGCGCGCCGACGCCATCGTGATCCGCCACGCCAGTTCCGGCGCGGTGCAGCTCATTGCCGACAAGGTCGATTGCCCGGTGCTCAATGCGGGCGACGGCAGCCATGAACACCCGACGCAGGCGCTGCTCGATGCACTGACCATTCGTCATGCGCTGGCCCTCGCGCCCGGCAGCGATCTCAACGGCCTCAAGGTCACGATCTGCGGCGATATCCTCCACAGCCGCGTCGCGCGTTCGAACATCCTCTCGCTGACGGCGCTCGGTGCCGATGTCACCGTTTGCGCCCCGCCCGCGCTGATGCCTGCCGAAATCGCCGCGATGGGGGTGACGCCGAGCCATGATTTCGACGCGGCGCTGGAAGGGGCGGACGTCGTGATGATGCTGCGCCTCCAGCAAGAGCGCATGTCCGGCCAGTTCATCCCCTCCCCGCGCGAGTACCGCCACCTCTACGGCCTCACGCTCGAACGCTTCGGGAAACTGCCGCCTCATGTCTTCGTCATGCATCCGGGTCCGATGAACCGGGGGATCGAGATCGACAGTCAGGTAGCCGACCATCCGACGCGCAGCCTTGTCACCCGGCAAGTGGAAAGCGGCGTTGCGATCCGCATGGCCTGCCTCGATGTGCTCACCCGCCGCGCGCGGGGCGTGCCCGGCTGGGCTTCGGCGGAAGGAGCCGCGGCATGACCCCCGGTCCGCTCACCATCACCGGCGGCAGGCTGGTCGTCCCCACCGGCGAACCGCAGGCGGGCGCGCTTCGCGTCGCGGATGGCCGCATCGTCGCACTCGGCAACATCAGCCCCGAACCGGGTGACGACGTGCTCGATGCCCGGGGCGCACTAATCACCCCCGGCCTCGTCGATCTGGGCGTTTTCGCCATCGATAAACCCGCCTTCCATTTCGGCGGGATCACCCGCGCCGCGCTGATGCCCGATCAGGGACCGCCGCTCGATCACCCGGCGCGCGTCCGCTTCGCGGCGCAATCGGGCAAGCCCGATATGTGGGTCCACCCCCTCGCCGCCGCGACGCGCGGGCTTGAAGGCGTTGAACTCGCCGAAATCGCGCTGATGCGCGATGCCGGGGCCAGAGCGGTCGCCACCGGGCGGCGCTGGATCGCCGATTCGGGCGTAATGCACCGCCTCATGAGCTACTGCGCGATGCTCGGCCTCGTGCTCGTCACCCATGCCGAGGATGCCGGGATCACCGGCCACGCCGTCGCCACGGCCGGCGAGATGGCGACCCGGCTCGGCCTGCCCTCCGCCCCTGCCGAAGCCGAGTCGCTGGCGGTCGCACGCGATATCGCGCTCGCCGAACTCACCGGCTGCCGCCTGCACCTCAGGCAGGTCACGACCGCCGCCGCGCTCCACCTTGTCCGCGCTGCCAAAGCGCGCGGGGTGCGCGTGACGGCTGGCGTCACCCCCGCGCACTTCATGCTCTCCGATCTGGAACTGGCGCATTTCCGCACCTTCTGCCGCCTTTCACCGCCCTTGCGCAGCGATGCGGACCGGCAGGCGGTGATCGCTGCGGTGGCCGATGGCACGATCGACGTCATCGCCTCGGGCCACGATCCGCGCGGGGCGGAAGACAAGCGCCTGCCTTTCGCCGATGCGGAACCGGGCATGGCGGGCGCGGAAACGCTGCTGCCGCTGACGCTCACGCTGGTGCGCGATGGCAGGATCGATCTGGCACGCGCCTTCGCGCTCCTCGCGGGCAATCCCGCCGCGCTGCTCGGCGTTCCAGCCGGGCGGCTGGAGGTCGGCCTTGAGGCTGATCTGGCGCTGGTAGAGCCCGAACGGCCGTGGATCGTTGATCGCAGCAAGATGGCGGCCACCGCAGGCAACACCCCGTTCGATCGCCGTCCGGTCGAGGGCCGTGTCACCGCCCTGTTCAAGGGTGGCAGCCGCATCGCCTGAAACGGAACAGGGCCTGAAACGAAACCGGCCCGCCCCCGGATGGGGAGCGGGCCGGCAACAACGCAAATGCGTGACGTTCAGCGCTGCGCCATGCGCGTCGGCGTCGGGCGGCCCTGCGGCGAAACCATTGCCGGGTCGGCCATCACGAGGCAGACGCCGCCCTTGGCCTTGACCGACTGGCACATCTGCCGCGCCGAAGCGAAGCCGGTGAAGCCCACCGCCTGCACCCGCCAGAATTGGCGGCCGTTGACGGCAACCTGCGTGACCTGGCTGTGATAGCCGGCCAGGCTGCGGTTGCGCGCAGTGAAGTGACGCCAGGCGCGCTGGGCGCCATCGGAGGAGGCGAACGAACCGAGCTGGACGACATGGCTGCCCTTTGCGCTGGCCGAAGCCTGCGCGCTGCGAGCAGCATGCACCGGCTGGACCACCGGATGCGAAACCACTTGCTGGGGCGCCGGGGCAGCAGCAGCAGCGGCCGAAGGCGGCAGGTCGATGGCAGCGATCTTCGCCTGCGTCGGCGCGCTTGAGGCATCGGCCAGCGTCGGCTGGGGTGCCGCGGCATCGGCCTGGGGCGCAGGCATTTCCGTCGCGGCTGCCTTGGCGAGTTCCGCCGCATCACCGCTTGCCGCCTGCTGGGTTGCCGACATGGCCACCGCTTCCTCGGCCAGCTTCTGCGCCTCGGGGAAGTTTGCCAGTGCGAGTGCAGTCGGCTGGCCGCCATCCGCATTGACCGGCGCGCCGAGCAGGCTCGCCACGCGGCGGCGGGTGTCTTCGGGGCGCGCCATGAAGGCCCAGGTCTGCAGGCGCTCAGCCAGCTTGTCCGCCGGGACATCCTGCTGCGCCATCAGCTTGGCTTCGCTCCAGCTGCCATCAAGCGCATAGGCATAGGCAAGGTTCTGGCGCACCTTGGGGGTGTTCTCGCCGCCGCGCAGCGCGTCGGTCAGCGCGGCGATGCCGGTCTGGGTCTGCCCGGCCATGGCCATGGCAAGGCCGTAGTCCGATGCCGGAATGCTGTCGCGATAGGTGTTGAGCGTATCGACCGCCTCGGTGCCGCGCCCGAGCGCGATATCGGCCAGCGCGAGGCTCAGCGCAGCCTTGCCGCCATCCTCGCCAAGCTGCATCGCCTCGTCGAACGCCTGACGCGCTGCCTCGAAGCGGCCCGCGCGCAGATAGGCAGAGCCCAGCAGCGTGCGGTAGGCCGCATTGCGCGGGCTGGCGAGCACGGCCTGTTCGGCCAGCCCGATCGCCTTTTCCGTGCTGCCCTTGCCAAGCGCGGTCTGCGCATTGGAGGCGAACTTGGCGTGGTTCGGTCCGCCTGCGGCGCAACCGGAGAGAAGACCGGCCGCCAACGCGGTGGTCACGCAGATCCGGGCCATCCTGTAGGCGGATTTCCGGTCAGTCTTGCTGTCGTGTGCGGTGGTCATGGCGTGAAGTCCCGGTTGAAATGCTTGCGTCAGGAACGAAGGGCACGGCGAGCAAGGTCGTCGAGACCGGGCTTCGCTTCGAGGAAGCGGTCGAGAGCCTCGACCACGATTTGCTGGGCGCTGCGGTTATCCAGCGTGCAGGCAAGGCGCAGGCGCAAGTGGCGCGCCGCATCGAGCCGCAGCGTAAAGGCCGCCTTGCGCCCTTCCTTGAGCGCAGTGCCGCGTTCTCTGCGGTGTGCGGAGGCCGCCGGAGCCGGCACCTTCAGCATGTCGGCCAGCGTTTCGATCTGCCGCAGCACTTCGGGCTGCGAAGGCTCGGGAACCGCATCAGCGGCAATCGCGACAACTTCGCCAGCCGGCGCAGCCGGGGCGAGGTCCTCGCCATGATCGTTCCAGCCCAGATCATCGGCATCGCTGGCGGGGCCGAAGCCCATCCACTGGCGGTCTTCCGCTGTCAGGGGGAGGAGTTGTGGACGCATCGCCGGACGGGCCGCGCCCTTGCGGGCAAGCAGGCTCGGGCTCAGCGAGGCGAAAGGCTTGGGTTCGCTCATGCTTCGGCGTCCTTCGCTCAGGAGCCGATCACGCGGCGGCCGAAGCCACCTGCGCCGCGCGGTGCGCCTGACATGGAGTGCGCGGCATGACCGGGCTGCGGCACCGCGAACACCGTGCGGCGGAAATTCTTCTCGAGCCGCTCGGAAACGTAGGTCCACAGCGCCTCGACTTCGGCGGCCGATTTGCTGCGCGGATCGACTTCCATCACGGTGCGGCCATCGATCATCGAGGCGGCGAAATCGGTGCGGTGATGCAGGGTGATCGGCGCAACGGTGCCGTGCTGCGAAAGCGCGACAGCGGCTTCGGATGTAATGCGCGCCTTTGGCGTCGCGGCATTGACCACAAAGATCAACGGCTTGCCCGCACGCTCGCACAGATCGACGGTGGCACCCACAGCGCGCAGGTCATGCGGGCTTGGCCGCGTCGGCACGACGATGAGTTCGGCGACCGAGATCACCGACTGGATCGCCATGGTGATCGCGGGCGGGGTATCGATTACTGCCAGCTTGAAGCCCTGCTGGCGCAGAATGGCCAGATCGCTGGCCAGGCGCGCCACGGTGGTCTGCGCGAAAGCGGGGTATTCGGCCTCGCGCTCATTCCACCAGTCGGACAGCGAACCCTGCGGATCGATGTCGATCAGGACGACGGGGCCGGCGCCCGCGCGCTGCGCCTGCACGGCAAGGTGACCGGACAAGGTCGTCTTGCCGGACCCTCCCTTCTGCGATGCCAAAGCCAATACGCGCACTGTACCCCCCTATGGGCAAGACGAACAAACGGAACGGTCTCTTGCCCGGGGATCGCAGAAGACCCTCAAATTTTGGTTAACATCGCGGCATCCGATGCACGTGATTTTGCGCAAGGCACCCCCTGATCCGGCGCCAAGATGCTGTCTTTTCTGTATTAACCATCTACGCTAATTACCTTAGATGCAGTAGGGCGTGATGAGCGTGCGCAGTTGTTCTTGCGCACTGCAATGCAGCACGGCATCGTTAACCCAGCTTTTCAGGCAACGAGTTCCTAGGGAGAATCGACCGGACATGCGCGGATTTGCTCTCCTTGTGGCGGCGGCACTCGGCTTTTCGGGCATGATGCAGCCCGCTTCGGCTGCGCCCGCCGCGCAAGGCCTGCCGCAATCGGCGCCGACGCCGCCCGATGCGGCCAGCGCGGCCGCGGTGCGGGCCGGAGTGGATGCGTGGTCAGCCGGAAATTACGAAGCGGCGGTAAAAGCCTGGCAGGCCCCTGCCGCCAAGGGCGATGCCGATGCACTGTTCAACCTCGGTCAGGCCTACAAGCTCGGGCGCGGGGTAAACAAGGATCTCGTCAGGGCTGAGGCCTATTTTGGCAAGGCCGCCCGCCTCGGCCACATCGCGGCGGCAGACAACTACGGCATCCTGCTGTTCCAGACGAACCGTCACGAGGCCGCGATGCCCTGGCTGGAGTCCGCCGCAGATCGAGGCGAACCGCGCGCGATGTATGTGCTCGGCATCGCCGCCTACAATGGCGACTATGCGCCCAAGGACTGGGTGCGCGCCTATGCCCTGATGACGCGGGCGGCCGCAGCCGGTCTCGCGCAGGCGACCGGCAGCCTTGCCACGATGAACCAGACGATCCCGCTGGCGCAGCGCCAGATGGGCGTCAGCCTCGCCAGCGAGCTGGAACAGAAGGCCGCCGATGCGCGCGGGCGCGAACTCGCCGCGGCAGACCTTGGCGGGCAAGGCGCCCCGGTGCGGACGGCCCCTGCGCCAAAGGCCCCGCCGGGCGCCATCGAGAAGGTCGATCTTCCGCCCTCTTCCCACTCCGAACCCGCGGTGGCCTATCTGCCGCCGCCGATGGAGCCCGCCGCCACGCCAAAGCCAAAGCCGGTGCCGGTGAAACCGGCTGCGCCAAAGCCCGCGCCGCCCAAACCGGCTCCGGCTGCTCCGGCATCTGCCTCCGGCAACGGGGCTTATCGCATCCAACTCGGCGCGTTCGGCGTGAAGGCCAATGCCGATGCGCTGTGGGCGCGCGTGCGGGGGCGGCCAGAGATCGCCGGCCATGCCCGGCAGGATCTGCCCGGCTCGGCGACACGCCTGCTGGCCACCGGCTATTCACAGGACGGCGCGGTGCGCGCCTGCGCCGCGCTCAAGGCCGGGGGTTTCGCCTGCCTCGCGGTGGCGCCCTGACGTCACATGCCCGAAAGGATCGGCGCGCTTGATTTCGTGCGCGGGGTTGCCGTGCTCGGCATCCTCGCGATCAACGTGACCGGGTTCTGGGGCCCGCTGCTTGCCACCTTCAGCCCCGCGATGCCCCACCTCGAAAGTGGCGGCGCATTGTGGTTCATCGCTGCCTACGTCCTGTTCGAAGGCAAGATGCGCGGCCTTTTCACGCTGCTGTTCGGGGCAAGCATGATGCTGTTCGCCGATGCGGCGGAGCGGCGCGGTGCCAATCCCGATCTCATGCAGGTGCGCCGCCTGATCCTGCTGATGCTGTTCGGCTATGCGCACTATGCGCTGCTGTGGTGGGGGGACATTCTCCTGCCCTATGCGGTTTGCGGCATGCTCGCCTTTGCCTTGCGCCGCCTCGCGCCCGAACCGCTGGCAGCCAGTGCGCTCCTGCTCTTCCTTGCGAGCCATGGGCTTGAAATGGTCGGCGATCTCGCCGCAATCGCCACCGAAGGCCGCGTGCTTGCCGGCCACGGCTCCCCTGCCGAAGCCGCCGAACAGACCGCGATGATGGGCCGCATCGCCGCCTCGATCGCCGCCGATGCCCGCGTGCTCCACGCCCCCTTCCTCGAAGCGGTGCGGCTCCGCCTCACCACCGCACCGTTCCTCCCGCTCGCAAACCTTGGCGCGACCTTCTTCGAGACCTTCCCGCTCATGCTGCTCGGCATGGCGCTGCTGCGCATGGGGCTGTTCACTGGCGAATGGGCGCCAGCATCGCTGCGCCGGATGGCGGTGATCGGCATCGGCGGCGGCGGCACGATGAGCGCCGCGCTGATCGGCTGGGCCGCGCTACACGGGTTCCCGCCCGGTGCGATGTTCGCCATCATGGGTTCGCTCGCCGCGATCCCGCACCTTGCGATGACGCTGGGCTATCTCGCTGCGCTGCTGCTGCTATGGCCCCACCTCAGTCAGAGCGCTGCCGGCACGCGCCTCGCCGCTGCAGGCCGCTGCGCCTTTACCAACTACCTCGGCACCACCTTCGTGATGAGCGCGCTGTTTGCCGGCTGGGGCTTCGGCCTTGGCGGCGTGTTGCCTCGCGGCGCACTGCCGCTTGTGGTGCTGGCAGGCTGGGCGCTGATGCTCGCATGGCCGCGCTGGTGGCTCGCCCGCTTCGGGCAAGGCCCACTCGAGGCGCTGTGGCGCAGGCTTACCTGGCTGGGGGTTCCTCGCTCGCCGATTCCACCTGCGGCCGATGCGGCGTAAGGATCAGCAAGCCGTCTTCCACCCGCCAGCCCTTGAGGCGCGTGAGGAAGTTCATCCCCAGCACGTTTGGCCCGCCCTCCGCCGGCATGACGATGGCATCGAGATCGCGCGCCACCACTGATCCGAAACGCAGTTCATCGATCCGTGCGGGGGACGCGGTGACGCTGCCGTTCGCGGTTTCCACCGACGCTTGCGGGCGCATCATATCGGGCTCGACCCCCGCTGCCGCCGCCACATCGCCCGAAAGCGCCGTCACCGTAGCGCCGGTATCGACCATCAGCCGCAGCGGCACCCCGTTGAGCTTCGCCTTGATCCAGTAGTGCCCATCGGCGGCGAGCGGAATGCGCGTCTCCCCGCCAGAGACAGTCTGAGCCGGCCCGCCGATGCTGTGGAGCGCCGCATCGAAGCTGGGGTCCATCCGCACAAAGCGCATGACCGCAAGGGCGAAGACCGCCAGCATCAGCAGGTTGCCCGCAAAGCGCACTGCGCCGCCGATCCTCCCCCCGCGCGAGGCCAGCGCACCGCCCACGGCCACCAGCGCAAGCGCCGCACAGGTCGCGGCAAACAGCGGCGAAAGCTGCCCCAGCCAAGGGGCACCCCGCTCCAGCCAGGCATAAATCTGCGTCATGCGGAACCCATTACCCACGCGAACCTTTCATCATGCTGAAACCCGTCCTAACCACCAATGCGCTGCGGCCATCACGGCCTCGCCCCGGGCACCCCATGCACCTTTCCATCACGACCCTTATGACCTGGCACTGCGCAGAGCCGACTGACAGCCTTCTCCAGATCGAAGCCGCCGCGACGGCCGACCAGCGGCTCCTCGCGAGCACGCTCGATAGCACACCTGCGGGCCATTTTTCGCGTGTGCCCGCGCAGGACGGGATTGGCGAACGGATCTGGCTGCATCAGGAAGGCGATTGCACGGTGACCTACGCGGCTCAGGTTGAGGTGCTGGGCCGCCCGGTGCCGCTGGAAACGCTCGCCGCGCTGCCACCGCACCGCCTGCCGGGCGAAACCGTGCCCTATCTGATGGACTCGCGCTATTGCCCGGCCAACCGCTTCTCCCCATTCGTTGACGAGGAATTTGCCGCGTTCGAAGGCGGCGCGAAAGTGGCGGCGATGCGCGACTGGATCGCGGCGCACTTTCGCTATGTGCCCGGTGTGAGCAATGCCTCGACCACCGCGATCGACAGCTTTGTCGAGCGGCGCGGGGTGTGCCGGGATTATGCGCATACGCTGATCTGCTTCGCCCGTGCCGCCGCAATCCCGGCGCGCTTTGCCAGCGGATACGGGGCCTGGGTCAAGCCTCAGGATTTCCACGCGGTGGCGGAAGTGTGGCTGGCGAATGCGGAAGGCGCGGGGGGCTGGCATATGGTGGATGCGACCGGCATGGCCGACGCCGCCTCATTCGCGCGGATCGCGGTGGGCCGTGATGCGGCGGACACCAGTTTCCTCACCAGCTTCGGCCAGGCCGATCTGCGCCAGCTGGCGATTGAAGTGCGCGCAGTAACGGCGGGTTAACCACACTCCTTAAGGGCGGCAGCCCGCGCCGTCCCTAGGCGGGACGCAGCTGGAATGGCGCTCGCCAACCCCTTCGTTTACGCTATTTGGGGACGCGAAAGGAGCGTTGTCCCAGATGCCTGCGTCGTCGTCCGCCAAGAGCCTGATCGATCTGCTGCGCTCCCGCTGGGTCAGCGCGCCGCTCGGCTTCATCGCGATGTCGCTCGCCTCGCTGCTCGCATTCCATGTCGGCAAGGACGTGGCGCAAGTGCTGTTCGGCGGATCGCAGGCCGAAGCCCATGTCGCCGCCGCCCCGGCAACCGCACCGCTGGCCAAGCCCGCCACGCTCGCCCCCGCACCGGCTCCCGCAAATAGTGCCTTTGTCGTCAAGTCGATCCTCAAGATCGATGAACCCATCAAGTTCGGCCAGTATTTCTGGGACGAACGCGCCGCCGCCACCGGACCTGTCGTCGTCACCGTCGATCTTGAGGCGCGCACGATCTCGGTCTTCCGCGATGGGCACGAAATCGGCGCCGCCGCCATCCTTAAGGGCTATGGCAACAAGCCCACCCCCACCGGCGTGTTCCCGATCAGCGAGAAGGACGCCGACCACGTCTCCAGCATCTACGATGCGCCGATGCCCTGGATGCTGCGCCTCACCAATGACGGCGTCTCGATCCACGGCAGCAAGGTCGAACGCGGCTATGCCACCAACGGCTGCATCGGCGTGCCCGATGGCTTCGCCAAGCGGCTGTTTGGCGTTGCCACCCTGGGTGACAAGGTGATCATCACCGATGGCAAGCGCCTCGGCGTTGGCCAGCCGATCATCGAGAATCAGGCCGCTGCGCCGACTGGTCCCGCCGTAGCCGCGAGCCGCGATTCTTGATCTGAATCGTTTTTCTCCTGTCCCAGCAGGTCCATGAGGGCCATGGACGGGTTAAGGAGAAAGCGCATGCGACCCCACGATGAACGCCACCTTGTCAGCCGGATCGGCTGGCTGCGCGCCGCGGTCCTCGGCGCGAACGACGGGATCGTCTCCACCGCCAGCCTCATCCTCGGCGTTGCCGCCTCGGGCGCAGAGCGGCAGGCCCTGCTCGTCGCGGGTGCAGCCGGCCTCGTTGCGGGCGCAATGTCGATGGCGGCAGGCGAATATGTCTCGGTCTCCAGCCAGTCCGATACCGAGGCCGCCGACCTGGCGCGCGAACGCGCCGAACTTGCCGCCGATCCGGTCCACGAACAGGCCGAACTCGCGGCAATCTACGAAGAACGCGGGGTTGATGCCGCCACCGCCAAGGAAGTCGCCCGCCAGATGATGGCGAAGGACGCGCTGGCCGCCCATGCGCGCGACGAACTTCACCTCAATGAAACAACCGCCGCGCAGCCGGTCACCGCCGCGCTCGCCTCGGCGCTGATGTTCACCGGCGGCGCATTCCTGCCGCTGTTGCTCGCCGCGATCCTGCCGATGGGCGTGATGGTGGCTGGCACGGCGGGCGGTTCGATCCTGTTCCTCGCCCTGCTCGGCGCATTCGGCGCGCGCGCGGGCGGCGCGGCAATGGGCAAACCGGTGCTGCGCGTCGTCGTCTGGGGCGCGCTCGCCATGGCGATCACGGCGGGCATCGGCCGATTGGTGGGCACCGCTGTCTAGGTGGCAGGAACACTCGATCTTACCGGCTTCGCGCTCGCGGTCCTGCTCATCGAGCTGACGCCGGGCCCCAACATGGCCTGGCTGGCGGGCCTTGCCGCGACGGAAGGCAAACGCAGCGGCCTCTCCGCCGTCGCTGGCGTCGCGCTGGGCCTCCTTGCCAACGGCGTACTCGCCGCGCTCGGCCTTGCGACGCTGCTCAAGGCCATGCCCGCGCTGCTCCACGGCCTGCGCATCGCAGGCGCAGCGATGATGGTCTGGCTCGCGATCGAGGCATGGCGCGGCGCGGAGAAGGCCCCGCCCCCCACCGCCACGCGCCGCGCCTTCGCCACCGGCGCGCTGCTCAATCTGCTGAACCCGAAGGCCTACCTGTTCTTCGTGGTCGTCGCGCCGGAGTTCCTCGGCGGCCGCACGCTTGGCCTCACCGAAGCGTTGACCCTCGCGCTTGTCAGCACCGGCATCGCCACCGCGATCCACCTCGCCATCGTGCTAGCCGGAAGCCACGCGCAGGCCTGGCTGGTAGACCCCGCACGCACCAAGTGGGTGCGGCGGGGCTTTGCCGTGGTGATGCTGGGCGTCGCGGCCTCGTTCCTCGCGATCAAGGTCGGCTGAGGCCCTAACCTAACCCTACCCGTCACCCCGTGCTTGACACGGGGTTAGGCTTTTCTCCCAGCGAGACGCCGCAAAAAGAAGCCAAGGCCCGTGTCAAGCACGGGCCGACGAGGTGAGTGAACGGGAAGTCAGCGCATCAGCGCGGCGCCATCCTGATCCCGCCATCCAGCCGGATCGCCTGCGCGTTGAAGTAGGAATTGCGCACCAGCTCCATCGCCAGGCTGGCAAACTCTTCCGGCAGACCCAAACGCTTGGGGAACGGCACCGAGGCATTGAGGCCCGCACGCACCTTCTCCGGCACGCGGCCCAGCAGCGGCGTATCGAAGATGCCCGGCAGGATCGCGTTGACGCGGATGCCAAGGTCCATCAGATCGCGCGCCATCGGCAGCACGAGGCCGACCACGCCCGCCTTCAGCGAACCATAAGCCACCTGCCCGATCTGCGCATCCTGCGCCGCGACCGAACCCGTCAGGATGATCGTGCCGCGCTCGCCGTCCCCTTCGAGCGGCTCGGCATGGGCCATGCCCAGCGCCGAAAGGCTCGCCACGCGGTAGCTCGCGATCAGCACGCCGTTCGCGGCAAAGGCATAGTCCTCGGTCGAAAGCCGAGTGAACTCGCCGGTTTCCTTGTTGCGGCCCACGGTCTTGCCCTTGCGGTGCACCACTGCGCAGTGGACGGTGATCCGCTCCTGCCCATGCGCCCCGCGCGCCTTGGCAAAGCCTTCGACCACCGATTCCTCGCTGGTGATATCGACATGGCAAAACAGCCCGCCAATCGCTTTGGCGACTTCCTCGCCCGCCTCAGCGTTCACATCGAAAATGGCAACCTTCGCGCCCGCCGCCGCCAGCGCGATGGCGGTCGCCCGCCCCAGACCCGAAGCCGCGCCGGTCACGACGGCAGCCATACCCTGTTCGATCTTCATGGCATCTCTCCTTTAACCGCGCGATTAAGCCGGAGGAGGGATGGGTGCAAGTGCCACAAATGCTAAAGGCCCTTTCCCATTCAGGGGAGAGGGGAATGGCGCTGCGCATGAAACACTCAAACCCGGCGAGGCTGCGTGCGTGCCGTTCCGAGGCTAATGCCACCACAGACGCCTCGACCTTAATTGGTGTTGGGGCGAAGCCTCATCGAAGCAAGTTGCTCATCAGACGGAAATTTCATATCTGCGAATTTTTCCACTTTGAAGTATTTCGCAGTTAGGGGACCAAATCTCTCAGAAACAGAACGAGCTAACCTCACATCTTCCTCTAAACCAACGGCAAGTCCCATAACCACATTATTCATAGGAATAGTGTAGGGTTTGTAGGCATTCAACTCCTCTTGCGTGAGTTTCACACCGCCAATTTGGCCCTCAAAGTCTTGCGGTTTGGGCCCTATTGAGCGAAACTCGTTCCGCATAGCGCAGTACTCTTTGAACGCAGATAAAGATGACGAATGCCGAAGAGTCAACAACATCATATCCTGCATAAAATCGTACTCGCTCATTGCCGCGAAGACAGCCATCTCCTCGGCTGTAAACCGAATATCTCCTTCGCCGTCGGCATGACCAATCATTGGTATCAAAACCTGCCACGGCTCCATTTTGGCATGGGCTGGTTCGTCGCGAAGAGATAAACACGATTTGACATGATTGCTTAAGCTGATCGTGCTGTTTGTGATATGGAGGAGCTTTACAACAACTGAGAATGCAAGAGCCCGTTGTTGTTGATTGCGTTGCTCGCGGTCGCGCCGGAGAGTTTCATTCGACTGACGCTTTGCTAACGCCCAAGCTGGGATGCCGCCAGCGAGCGCACCTATCACACCGCCAACAACTGCGGAAATCATGTCCGGCGACTCGATTAGCTGTTGGCAAACTTGAGCGATTGGCATGTTGGGCAATGTATCCCACCAGCACTTGCATGAGAAGGCGGCAGCTACGTTCGGCTAAAGCACATCAAACTCATCCCCCAGCGCCGCCCGCAGCTTGTCCAGCGCCTGTGCCTTCAACTGGTGCACGCGCGGCACGCTGACCGAGAGCACCTCGGCGATTTCCGCCAGGTTCAGTTCCTCCACGAAATAGAGCTGGATCACCCGCTGCAGCCGCTCCGGAAGTCCTGAAATCGCCGCGACAACCGAAGCGCGCGATTGCTCGTCCGCAATGATCTCGAAGCTGTCCGGCCGGTCGTCGGCGAAGGCCATGTCGCTGTCCGAATAGGTATCGTCGATGGGCTCGAAGCGCATCGGCTCGCTTGCGGCGCGCAGTTCGCCGAGCGCGGCGGTGGTCATGCCCATCGCCTCGGCCAGTTCCTCCTCGCTCGGCGGGCGGCCCAGCGTGGTGGTAAGGGCCTGCGCGGAGCCTGCCAGCAGGCGCCGCCGGTCGCTGGCGCTGCGCGACAAGGGCGTGGAGCGGCGCACCAGATCGACCATCGCGCCGCGCACGCGCAGCTTGGCATAGGCGGCAAAGCCGTCCTCGGTCGGCCCGTTGTGCTTCTGCGCGCATTCGGTCAGCGCGACGAGCCCGGCCTGCACGAGGTCTTCGACTTCGATTCCCGCCCGGCCCGAGCCATGGACGTGCCAGGCAAGGCGCCGCACCATCGGCAGGAAGCGGCGGATGCGGTCCGCCGTCCCGCCCTGATAGGCGCGCGCGGCGGCAAAGCTGCGGTGGTCATGGTTCATGCGGCAAGGTCCTGTGGAGGCATTGCGGATGGATCGGGCTCAGCACCGCCGACCACTTCGATCACTTCGATCGGCTGGCTGGGCGGCAGTTCGGAAATCGAAAGCACCGCGCATTGCGGCGCGCGGGCGCGCAGCAGCGCGGCAAGGGCGCGGCGCGCACGGGGCTGGACAATGAGCGCGACGGGCGGCGCGGCAGGTCCCCGCTCGGCAATGATCGCGGCAATGCGTTCACCGATGGAGCGCGCCAGATCGGGCTCGATCACCGGCTGGCCCGTCACGGGATCGTGCATCCCGCCGACGATCATCTGCTCCAGCGCGCCATCGAGCGTCAGCACCGCCAGCCGTTCGCCCGGCCCGCAAATGCGCGCCACCAACAGCCCGCCCAGATCGGCCCGGACAAGGTCCACCAGCCGCTCGTGATCGGTCGTCTGCAGCACCGCTTCGGCCAGCGCGGAAAGGATCGGCAGCGGATGCGCGATGCTCACCCCGTCTTCCAGCAGCGCATGCAGCAGCCGCGTCATCGCGCCGAGCGAGATCGGCGCGGGATGCACCGTCTCCACCAGCCCCGGCGAACGCTCGCGCACACCTTCGAGGATCGCGCGCACTTCATCCGGCCCGAGCAGCGCCTGCGGGCGTTCGCCCAAAAGCTGGTTGAGATGCGTGGCGACAACCGTGGAGGCATCCACCGTGAGGAACCCCTCGGCAATCGCATGGTCGCGCTGGCTGGGCTCGATCCACAGCGCGGGGCAGCCGAAGCTGGGATCAGTGGTCGGCTCGCCGCGCAAGTTGTGATCGGGATTGGCCTCGCCCGCGTCGATGGCGAGGACTTTCTCGGCCTTGATGCTCGCGCCGCCCAGCGCCACGCCGCCCAGCACGATGCGATAAGCATCGGGCATCAGATCGAGGCTGTCGCGCACGCGGAATTGCGGCACCACGAAGCCGAAGCTCTGCGAGAGCTGCTTGCGGACGCCCGTAATGCGCGCGACGAGCGGCGCCCCGCGCTTCTCGTCGACCAGATGGACAAGGCCGTAGCCCAGCTCGATCGTCACCAGCGTGTGGTCGGAAACCTCCTCCAGAGTGATTCTTGCCGGGTCCACCTGCTCCACCACTACCGGCGGCGGCACGGCGAGACGCGCCTCGCGCTTCTTCAGGCTCCACCAGATATGTCCGGCCATCCCGGCGGCGGGCAGGAACACCATCTGCGGCATCGCCGGGATCATCCCGATGGCGCCCATGATCACCGCAACCGGCAGCCAGGTGCTTGGGCTGGCAAACTGGCCGCCGATCTGGCCCGCCAGGTCGCGCGTGTCCGAAACGCGGGTCACGATCACGGCGGCGGCGATGGAGAGCAGCAGCGAGGGCACTTGCGCCACCAGCGCATCGCCCACCGCCAGCGTGATATAGCGCTGCGCCGATTCCTGCGCGGTCAGCCCGTGGCTGAGCATCCCGAGACAGAACCCGGCGATGATATTGACGCCCAGGATCAGCAGCGCGGCGACGGCATCGCCTTTCACGAACTTGCTGGCACCATCCATCGAGCCATAGAAATCGGCCTCGGTCGCCACTTCCCGCCGCCGCGCCTTGGCTTCGTCCGCCGTGAGCAGACCCGCCGCGAGGTCCGCGTCGATGGCCATCTGCTTGCCGGGCAGGGCATCGAGGGTGAAGCGCGCGGACACTTCCGAAACGCGGCCAGCGCCTTTGGTGACGACCATCAGGTTGATGATCATCAGGATCATGAACACGAACAGGCCGACCGCGAAATTGCCGCCGATGAGGAATTCGCCGAAGCTCTCGATCACATGGCCTGCCGCCGCGCCGCCCTCGTGGCCCTTGACCAGCACGATGCGCGTGGAGGCGACATTGAGTGCAAGGCGCAGCAGCGTGGCGAACAGCAGCACCGATGGGAACGAGGAGAAGTCGAGCGGCTTCAGCGCATTCATCGCCGCCATCAGGATCGCGACCGAAAGCGCGAAATTGAGCACGAAGAACCCGTCGAGCAGGAACGAGGGGATCGGCATGATCATCAGCGCGATCAGGATCAGGATGCCGCCGGGAAGCGCCAGCGCGCCGGGCTGGCCGAAGCGTTTCAGCATGGCCGGTCAGATCCCCAGGCTGCGCAGCTGGCCATAGGCCGCGCGCACATGCGCGGGAGCCGCGCCCGGCTGCGCAAGCGCGAAAGCCTCGCGCAAGGTATCGGCCATCGAGCGCGTTTGCGGGCCATTTGCCGCATCGAACGCCTGCTGGATCGGCCCGCCGCGCGGTGCTTCGGATGCGGCGGCATAGGCAGGCAGCGGGCCGTCCGGCGCGTTCATCGCAGCTGTCATCCGCCCGCGCAGCAGGTCCATCACCTCACCCACCGAACGCGCGCCGCCGGGCCCGAAGAAGATGCCCCGGTTGGCCGCCGCCGCCTTGGGCAGCAGCGCTGCCGCGCTTTGCGCCGGGTTGCTCTCCAGTGCGCCGAGGAACCGCCCGGCTCCTTCCGCGCCGAGAAAGTGCGCCAGATAGAGCTCGCTCGCATCGGGATCGCGGCCAAGCAGGCCGGAAAGGAAATCGCGGTTGTCATTGGCAAGCTGCCCCGCCATCAGCGCGGAAAGTTCTGGGTCGGAGCGCAGCGCAAGGAGCTGCGCGCGCGAAGACGCAGCCCCCGTGCCGGAAATGCCAAGCTCCGCACCATGCTTGTCGAGCATCGAAAGCCAGGTCTGCCCGGTGAACTGATAGAGCCCCGCCGCGCTCGATGTCGCGGCGCGCGCCTGCGGATCGAGCCCGGATTCGAGCCGAGCCTGCGCCATGAGATAGGAGAAGTCGGTGCCGGTCGCCGCCGCCGCACGCGCAATCGCGCCCCTCACATCGGGCGCGGGACGCGGCACTGGCGTTGTGGCAATCGTCGAAGGCTCGCTCACTTGGGTCCCTTTCCGCACTGCCGTCACACGGCAGCCGGAAGGTCTTCAGCAAGCTGCGTGCCAAATCAGCGCGCGCGGATGATCCGGGCATGGGGCGCCTGCGCACGGTAGAGCGCCGGCTGGCCCGTCAGCGCATCGAGACGCGCCGAAACGTTGGCTGCAATCAGGTTGCGCACGCGGCGATTGGCCTCGTTCACGCGGCGCGCAGCTTCCAGCAGGCCCCGGCATTCCTCGTCGATCGCCTCGGGCGCGGTCGTGTCGAGGCGTCCGCACAGGGCGTTCTTGTCCACCGCGCAGCCCATGATCGCGTCGACGTCGAGCCCGGCAAGCGCCTGCCGCTCGTCTTCCAGAACGGCCAGCATCTGCCGCAAGGTATCGCGCAGATCGATCGGACGACGGATCGGCTGCACCGTATCGACAACTGCACTCACTTGGGGCTCCTCAGCAGCATCCCGGCCGCGATCATCGCATCGGCGATCTTGGTCGGGAGCACGGGGTATGTACCGGTCTCGATGGCATGGCGGATCGTCGAGACCCGCTCCCGGTCGACCGGGGCAGCGCCCGCCTTCACCGCATCGCTGGTTTCCACCTGCGGCGCAGCTGCGGCGGCAGCCGGTGCCGGTGCCCTGGGGGTTTCAGCCGTGGCTTCGGTCTGGACGGGCTTGGTGGCCTGCCCAACAGTATTGACCTGCCCTGCAACTGGCACCGCGCTGACCGGGCGCGCTGCACCGATTTCAAAGGATGACATGGTCCGCTCCTCGCGTTTCCTGCAAACCAGAACGGCCGTTGCAGGGAAAGTTTAAGCGGGGGCGGAAAAATTTTGCAGGATGCGGCAGCAAGCGGCAGCGCTCAGCCGCCTCGGCCCTCAATCCACCGGAAGTTCGACCAGCCCGGGCCGCACCACCCGGGCGCGCAGCGGATCGGCCTTGGCCGCCGTGCGCACGCGGATCCACGCGCCCACCGCACCGGCTTCGAGCGCTTCGCCCGGCTGCGAGACGGTGAAGCCATCGCCTGCCACGCTTACCGTCACCCCCTCGCCGCGCATCACGGCCATGGCTGCGGGCGCCGCCGTCGGCACCGCCCGCGCCGCGCTCACCGGCACGAAGACGCGCCAGCCGCCTGCGTCGGGGCAACGCACCAGCACGCTCGTCTCCGCCGAGCCATACCAGGACAGCGCCAGCGGAGCGCTGCACGCCGCCAGCCGCAGCCGCCGGTCCACCGGCTGCGCCGCGCCGCCCGGCACGCCGATCTGCTGCCCGGTAAAGGCCGCAACCGCCATGTCGATCGCAGCAAGGTCGGTGAGCGGTGCCGCGAGCGCCGGAAGCGGGGCCAGCATCAATGCGGCAAGGAGAGCAGGTCGAAGAGCGGCCATCGCAGAGGGCTTTCGCAAGAGGGAGCAAGGCCCCCATCGCTGCAATCATCATGCCACCTCACTCCGCATCATAGGCCAGCACGACGCTTGCGCCGTCCTCGCCGCCCGGTTCGATCACGATCCGTGCCCCCGCGCCGCGCACACCCGCCTTGGCCATCAGCGCCTCAGCGCGCGCCAGCGCTGCCCGCTCGTGACCCGGCACATGGCGCACGAGGATCGAAACCCTCAGCCGCGGGTCGCGCGCCTGCTGCGCCAGCCATTCGGCGAGGCCGGGCGATCCCGGCCCATCGCGCCACACACCGACCGGCTCACCGCGCGCCGACGGCGCAGGCGGGCGCGACTGGGGCACCGGCTTCGGACCGTTCGGCAGCAGCGGCCCATCGGGCGCATTGGCCAGCGCGGCCGCCGTCATCATGAACAAGATCAGCGCCAGATCGGCGAGGATCGTCTGCCACGGCATCGCAATTGGCGCGCCATAAAGCCCGTGCGGTGGTGCAGTCATGGCACCTCGCGCAAGTAGGCGCGCCTTGCCGCGCCGCCACCCGCCTGCACCGGCGGACAAGCCGGGGCGAACTTCGCGATCAGCCAGTCGGCGATCTCGCGCCGCGCCGCTTCCTCCGCTTCCACCCGACGCTCCACCGCGCGCGAGAGCGGCGCGAGCACCAGATTGCCGAGCAAGAGGCCATAAAGCGTGGTGAGCACCGCCATCGAGATCGCGCCCATGAAGGCCCCGCGCGCGAGGCCCTCGGCCGGCAGCTGGCTGAGCGAAACGAGCGTTCCGGCGAGGCCGAACACCGGGGACAGCTCCGCCCCCAGTGCCAGCGTGCGCACGGCGCGCAGCGCGCATGCCACGCGGGTTTCGCGCGCGGCATCATCGCTGCTCACGAAGGCGGCAAGGCTGCGGGTCTGGATGAGCGCGGCCAGCGCCGCATCGATCGCGCCATCGCCGCTTGGCCTCAGGCTTGTCCGCAGCAAGCCCTCGCGCTCGGCTTGCGCGACCATCGGCGCGAGCGCGCCGCGCACCAGATCGCCGCGAAAGCGTGGTCGCTGCAGCGCGCCCAGCGCCGCCACCGCGGCCTGGCAATCTGCCACGCCGCTGCGCAGGGCGGTCGCCCCCAGCGTTCCGCCGATGACAATGCCCGCCGCCACGGGGTCGAGCATATGCGCCAAGTCCATCGCTGCCTGCCTCGCTCCTTCGTCATCCCAGAACGGCAGCCCGCGTCCGGACTTCAGAGCAATAGGAAGCATTTTGCCGCCACCCGGCAAGCGCTTGCCGATGGGGCATCGGCTGCCCCCGCCAACCGGCAGGATTTGCGCGGTTGGCACGCCCCTTGCTGATCCCATGGCAGGAAAAACCGTCTTCTAGGCCACAGACCATGAGCGACACTCTCTTCGGCATCCACGGCGCGGCGCTGACCTTGCGTTCGCAGCGCATGGGGCTCCTCGCCTCCAACCTCGCGAACGCGGGCACCCCCGGCTACAAGGCCAAGGACATCGATTTCACCGCCGCGCTGAAGGCGCGCACCGGCGGCGCGAGCGAGGCGCAGGCCCTGTCCGCCGCGACGCGCTACCGCATGCCGGTCATGCCCAGCCTCGATGGCAACACGGTCGAGATGGCCACCGAGCAGACCGCCTTTGCCGAAAACGCGGTGGGCTACTCCGCCACGCTCTCGTTCATCCGCGGCCGGGTCGAAACGCTGACCCGCGCGATCAAGGGCGAATGACGATGGCAGGAAGCGGTCAGCCCCTCTCGCTGTTCGACGTCACCGCCCGCGCCATGTCGGCGCAGCTCGTGCGGATGAACGCCTCGGCCTCCAACCTTGCCAATGCCGGCAATGTCGCCGCCAGCCAGGACGCGGCCTATCGGCCCTTGCGTCCGGTGTTCGCGGAGGAACTCGACCGCTCGAGCGGCCTCGCCACCGTGCGCGTTGCGGGCGTCTACCGCAGCGATGCCGCCCCGGTGCGCATGCACGATCCCGATCACCCGCTCGCTGATGCCAACGGCGATGTCTGGGAAGCCCCGGTCGATGAGAACGCCGAGCTGGTCGAGATGATGGAAAGTGCCCGCCAGTACCAGAACGTGGTCGAGGCCATGCAGACCGCCAAGCAGCTGATGCTCGAAACGATGAGGATGAAGTGATGACAGCCGTGAACCCCTACGCCGCCGCAAGTGCGACCACCTCCGCCGCCAAAGCCACCACGACCACTGCCAAGAACTCGTGGGGCTCATTGGGCGCCAACGATTTCATCAAGCTGCTCACCGCGCAGCTGCAGAACCAGGACCCGACCGCGCCGGTCGACAACAGCCAGATGATCGCCCAGCTAGCCCAGTTCTCCAGCCTTTCGGCGGCGAACAGCACCAGCGACACGCTGAAATCGATCGAAGGCAAACTCGACAAGCTCAGCGGCCAGAAGCTCTGACCCTGCCAACCGAAAGGACCCTGTAAATGTCGTTCTACACCTCGCTCAACGGCCTCAAGAACGCCCAGACGGATCTCGGCGTGATCAGCAACAACATCGCCAATGCCGAAACCAACGGGTTCAAGAAGAGCAGCGTCGCCTTCTCCGATATCGTCGCGGGCAGCGCCTTCACCAATCCCAAGCTTCTGATCGGCATCGGCGCCACGGTTGAGGCGATCAACCAGAACTTCAAGCAGGGCCCGGTCGAGCAGACCGGCAACGCGCTCGATCTCGTCGTGAGCGGTGACGGCTTCTTCACCACCACCTCGGCGGTCTCGGGCGATACGCTCTACACCCGCAACGGCAGCTTCGAGATCGACGAGAATGGCTATCTCGTGCGCGGCAATAGCAACCGCCTGCAGGCCTTCCCCACCGACGCCGCCGGGGCCGTTACCAGCACCACCCCTGGATCGGTGCAGATTCCGGCCGCCAACACCGCGGGCGCGCAATTTGCGGGCGTCGCTGTCGGCAAGAACGGCGTGATCACGGCCTCTTACGCCGATGGTAGCAACGTTGCAGTCGGCAAGCTCGCGCTTGCCACGTTCCTCGCACCGGGCGGCCTTCGCCAGGAAGGCTCGGCGAGCTGGAGTGCCACCGGCATTTCCGGCACCGCCACCTATGGCGAACCGGATTCGGGCTTCTACGGCGGCATCCTTTCGGGCGCGCTCGAACGCTCGAACGTCGATCTCTCGGAGGAACTGGTCGGCCTGATCACCGCGCAGCGCAATTTCCAGGCCAATGCCAAGGCGATCGATACCGCCACGCAGATCTCGCAGACCATCATCAACCTGCGCACCTGAGGCTGATCTGAAATGGACCGCCTGATCTACACCGCCTACTCCGGCCTCACCGGTTCGATGGTCACGCAAGCGGTGATCGCCAGCAACATGGCCAACGCGCAGACCATCGGCTTTCGCGCCGAGATGCTGAACGCCGATCCGATGACGCTGAAAGGCCCCAGCATCGAAGCGCGCGCGATGACGCGCGGCGAAGTGCGCGGCGCCAGCATGAAGCAGGGCGCGGTGATCGAGACGGGCAATCCGCTCGACGTCGCGCTCACCGGCCCCACCATGCTGGCCGTGCAGGGCGCGGACGGCGAGGAAGCCTATACCCGGCGCGGCGATCTTGCGGTCGATGCCACCGGCGTGCTCACCAATGGCGATGGCCGTCCGGTCGTCGGCGATGCGGGGCCGGTCACCGTGCCGCCCGGCGCGAAGATCACCATCGCCCCCGATGGCCGCGTGCTGGCCGCCTTGCCCGAAGCACCCGACCAGCCGCCGCAGGAAGTCGGCCGCCTCAAGCTCGTCAGCACCGCTGGCTCGCGCATCGAGAAGGGGCTCGATGGCCTCTTCCGTGTGCCCGGTAGCGGCGCGCTTCCGGCGGATGAGGAAGCCCGGCTCCAGACGGGCAGCCTCGAACAATCGAACGTCGAGCCAACCCGCGTGCTCGTTGAAATGGTCGAGGCGCAGCGCCTGTTCGACATGCGCACCAAGCTCATCTCCACCGCGCGCGAGCTCGATGAAGGCGGCGCCGGCCTCATGCGCCTCACCTGATAGCCCCCGCAAAACCAAGGACCTGACCCAATGCCTTCTTCCGCCCTTCACGTCGCCCGCACCGGCCTCGAAGCCCAGGACACGCGGATGCGCGTGATCGCCAACAATCTCGCGAACGTCGGCACCACCGCCTTCAAGCGCGATCGCGCCAACTTCGCGACCATGGCCTATCAGGATGCGCGCACCGCCGGGCAGCAGTCCTCGGGCGAGACCGCCTATGCCACCGGGCTCAATCTCGGCACGGGCGTCGGCATCCAGTCGACCACGCGGATCGCCACGCAGGGCCAGCTGCAAACGACCAACAATGCGCTGGATCTCGCGCTCGATGGCGAAGGCTATTTCCAGGTCACGCTGCCGGGCGGCCAGCTCGCCTATACCCGCGCGGGCAATTTCAGCCGCTCCGCCGAAGGCCAGCTCGTCACCGCGCAAGGCTATGTCGTGCAGCCGCCGGTCACGATCCCCGAAGGCGCCAACTCGATCACCATTGCGCCCGATGGCACTGTCTCGGCCACGTTGCCCGGCGCGGCGGAACCCTCGCAGCTCGGCCAGATCACCATCGCCAGCTTCGCCAATCCGGCGGGCCTTGCGGCGGGCGGCGACAACTTCCTCACCGAAACCGCCGCCAGCGGCGCCGCGCAGATCGGCGTGGCCGGCGAAGTCGGGCGCGGGCGCATCCGGCAGGGCTTTCTCGAAAGCTCGAACGTCAATGTCGTCGAGGAACTGGTCGACATGATCGAGACCCAGCGCGCCTACGAGGTCAATTCCAAGATGATCTCGGCGGTCGACGAAATGCTCAAGAACGCCAACCAGACTCTCTGACGGACAACCTCATCATGATGGACTCTCCCTTCGAAGCTGCCTTCCGCGCGTCTGTCGATGGCAAGCCGCTCGGCCTGCGCCTGCTGGTGTGCCTGCTCGTGCCGCCGGCCGTGGTGATCGCCGCGATCGCGCCGTCCGGCAAGGCGCACGGACGCCCGACGCGCCCGGCCGAAGGCTTCGCCCCTGCGCTGCCCCAGGCGCCCGCACCGCGCCCGGCAGACGGTGCGATCTTCAACGTTTCGACCGGCTATATCGGTCTCGTCGAGGGCCGCCGCGCGCATGCCGTGGGCGATCCGCTGACGATCATCCTCACCGAAAACCTCAATGCGTCGAAGACCGCCGCTTCGAAGACACAGAAGAACGGCGCCTTCAACGTGGTCCCGCCCAGCGCCGGGCCGCTGTCCTTCCTCGATCCCAACGCCCTTAAAGCTTCGGGCGGTTCGTCGTTCAACGGACAGGGGAATGCCACGCAGACGAGCACGCTCGGCGGCGAGGTATCCGTCACCATCGCCGAAGTCCGCCCCAATGGCACGGCGCTCGTTGTAGGGGAAAAGCGCTTGCTGCTGAGCCAGGGCCAGGAATGGGTGCAAGTTTCCGGCATCGTCCGCCTCGGCGATATCGATGCGGAGAACCGCGTGCGCTCCACCCAGGTCGCCGATGCGCGCGTGACCTACACCGGCAACGGCTCGATCGGCCGCGCCAGCCGTGAAGGCTGGCTGTCGAAGTTCTTCAGCGTGATCAACCCGTTCTGATCATGGCGCGCGCCTCGCTCCTTCGCGGCCTCGCAGCCCTCCTCGCGGCAATTGTGCTAGCCCCCGCGCCCGCGCATGCAGACCGCGTGCGCGATCTCGGCGCGTTCCAGGGCGTGCGCACCAACCAGCTCACTGGCTACGGCGTCGTCGTCGGCCTGCCCGGCACGGGTGACGACAACCTCGAATACATCACGCAGGCGATGCGCGGCGTTTCGGGCCGGCTCGGCGTGCAGCTGCCGCAGGGCATCTCCCCCGGCCTCAAGAACGCCGCCGCCGTGATGATCACCGCCGATCTCCCCGCCTTTGCCAAGCCCGGCCAGCGCATCGACGTCACCATCTCGACCATCGGCAAGGCCAAGTCCTTGCGCGGCGGCGCGCTGATCCTCGCCCCGCTCTACGGCGCGGACGGGCAGATCTACGCGATGGCGCAAGGCAACCTTGCCGTGGGCGGCCTCGGCATCACCGGCAAGGACGGCAGCCAGCTCACAGTCAACGTCCCCACCGTGGGCCGCATCGCCGAAGGCGCCAGCGTCGAACGCGCGGTCGCCACCGGCTTCGATAGCGGCGACGTGCTGCGCTGGAATCTGTTCAACGCCGATTTCCTCACCGCCAGCCGCGTGCGCGACGCGGTCAACGCGCGCTTCCCCGGCGCCGCCACGGTGGAGGATGGCATCACCCTCGCCATCCGCCTCCCCGCCGCGACCGACACGCGCGCGACGATGATGGCCTCGATCGAGATGATCGAAGTGCAACCGGCCGAGACTGCCGCCAAGGTCATCGTCAACAGCCGCACCGGCACGGTCGTGATCAATTCAGCCGTCCGCCTTTCCCCCGCCGCGATCAGCCACGGCAAGCTCGTCGTGAAGATCGACGAGAAGCCGCAGGTTTCGCAGCCCGGCCCTCTTAGCCGCGGCCAGACCGTGGTCACCCCAGCAAGCCAGATCAACGTCGAGGAAGGCCAGGCCCATGTCGCGCTGTTCAAGCCCGGCGCCTCGCTCTCCAGCCTTGTCGATGCGCTCAACAAGCTCGGCGTTACCCCGTCCGATCTCGTCGCCATTCTCGAGGCGCTCAAGCAGGCCGGCGCACTGCGCGCCGAGATGGAGGTGATATGAGCCCGCTCAACCCCACATTGGCCGCCACGCCGCAGACCCCCTCAGCCACTGATCGCGCCGCGCTCAAGAAGGCGGCGCAGGGCTTCGAGGCGATCTTCGTGCGCCAGATGCTCGCCGCCGCGCGCTCCACCAGCCTCGCTGGCAAGGACGACCTGTTCGGCGGCCAGGCGCAGCAAACCTTCGCCTCAATGCGCGACGAACGCTTCGCGGACATCGCCGCGCAGACCGGCGCCTTCGGCCTCGCCAAGCAGCTTGAAGCGCAGTTCGCGCGCCTGCTGCCGTCTACGAATCCGGCCGGAAAGGACTAAGCCAGATGGCTTCCGATCTCCTTTCCATCGGCCTCTCCGGCGCCAAGGCTGCACGCACCGCGCTCGATGTCACCGCGCAGAACATCTCGAACGCGGCGACGGAGGGCTATGTCCGCCGCACGATCGGCCTCACTGAAGTCGCCTCCACCGGCTACAACCAGAACGTGCGCGACGTCTCGCTTTCGGGCGTGCGGGTGGAAAAGATCCTGCGCAACGCCGATGCCTTCCGCCAGAGCGAAGTGCGCCGCACCGGATCGGACACCGCGCGCGCCAATGTCGAAGTGAACGGACTCGGCAACATCGAATCCGCGCTCGAACAATCCGGCGTCTACCCCGCGATCACCGGCTTTGATGCCGCGCTGCAGAAGCTGCAGGAAGACCCGGTCGATACTTCGCTCCGCGCCTCGGTGATCGAGGCCGCGCGCACGATGGCTGCCACCTTCCAGATCGCCTCCAAGGAGCTGGACGCAGTCGGCAAGGGCCTCCAGTTCCAGGCCGCAGACGGCGTCACGCAAGTGAACCGCATCGCCGGCGAACTCGCGCGCACCAACTTGCGCCTTGCCCGCGCGGCGGACGCGAGCTCCGACCAGACCGCGCTCCTCGATCAGCGCGACAAGCTCCTCGCCGACCTCAGCCAGTATGGCGACGTGAACACGACCCTCGCGCCGGACGGCAGCGTCACGGTCACGCTCGGCAGCACGGCCACCAATGATCCGCTCGTCAGCGGCGGTGCCACCCGCACCCTTGCCATGACCACGGCTTCGGGCGGTACCGTCGCCTACACGCTCGATGGCGCTGCGCTGACGCTCGCGGGGGGCTCGCTCGCCGGCCAGCAGCTTGCGCTCGGCAAGCTGGCGCAGCTTCACACCGATCTCGATGATCTTGCCGATACCATCGTGACCAAGGTCAATGCTGCGAATGGCGGCGGCACCGATCGCACCGGTGCTGCGGGCGCCGCTCTCCTCACCGGAGGCAGCGCCGCGACCATCGCGCTTGCCACCAGCGATCCCGCAAAGATCGCCACCGCCCCCGCCAGCGCGCCGAAGAACAGCCGCGATGCCAGCAATCTCGATGCGATGCGCACCGCGCTGGCAGCTGCCGATCCGGCGGGCCGGATGGATGCGATCCTCTTCGATATCTCGGCCACCGTCTCCGGCCGCACCGTCACGCGCGATGCGCTCGCCACGATCTCGGACGCAGCCAAGACCGCGCTGTCCGCCCAGACCGGCGTCGATCTCGATGCCGAGGGCGTCAATCTCGTCCGCTACCAGCAGGCGTTTCAGGCCTCGGGCCGGGTCATGCAGGTAGCCGCTTCGATCTTCGATTCGCTGCTCCAGATCCGGTAGGCACTTCATGAGCATCTTCGCCACCAGCACTTCGGCCTTTTATGAACGTTCGACGCAGAACCTTTCGGCGCTGCGCGGACAGGCGGAAGAGCTGCAGAACCAGATCAGCTCGAACAGCAAGATCACCCGCTCGTCCGACGATCCGCTGGCGGCCTCGCAGCTGCGCGCGCTCGCCCGCGCCGAAGCGATCGGCACGATCGATGCCGCCGCCACCAACCGCGCAACGACCGATCTCAATCTTGCCGATACCGCGCTGAACCAGTTCGCAACCTACGTCTCGCGCGCGCAGGAACTGGCCACGCAGGCCGCCTCCACGCTCCTGCCTGCCGCGCAGCGCGCCAGCATCGCCTCGGAACTTGGGCAAATCCACAAGGGCCTCGTCGGCCTCGCCAACTCGCGTGACAGCGCGGGCCGTGCCCTGTTCGGCGGTGACAGCGCGGGCGATGCCTACCAGATCAACGCCTCCACCGGCGCCGCGCAGTATATCGGCAGCGGCAGTGCCGGGCAGCTTTCGCTCGGCGATGGCCAGACCGTCAGCCGCAGCCTCACAGGCCCCGAATTCCTCTCGTTCAAGGACCCGGCAGGCAACCCGACCGACCTCATGACCGTCATCAAGTCGCTGTCCGATGCGCTTGCGGGGGGCGCGGCCAGCACCGCCGCCACTGCGCAGACCGCGCTGGGTTCGCTCGCCAATGGCCTTGATGCCATCACCACCGCGCAGACCGTGGTCGGCTCGCGGCTCAGCTGGATCGACATGTCCACCGAACGCCAGCAGGCGATGAGCGAGGCTCGCGCCTCGCAGCAAGAGGATATCGGCGCGCCCGAACTGGGCTCTGCGCTTGCCCGCCTGCAGCAGCTCTCCACCGTGCTCGAAGCGAGCCAGGCCAGCTTCTCCAAGCTCGCCAATCTCTCGCTGTTCGATTTCCTGCGCTGACCCACCGGGATAAACCTCACCATGTATGCTGCCATCGGTATCGTCATTCTCCTCGTCATGGTGTTCGGGGGCTTCGCCATCACCGGCGGCGCGCTCGGCCCGGTCATGGAGGCCATCCCGCATGAAATGCTGATCATCGGCGGCGCGGCGCTCGGTGCCGTGGTGGCCGGCAATTCGCTCCATGAACTGAAAGCCATCGGCGGCGGGCTCGGCAAAGTGTTCAAGGGACCCAGGCACACCAAGCAGGATCACGTCGATGCCATCGTGCTGTGCACGCGGCTCATGAAGATCCTGCGCAGCGACGGCCCCGTTGCGCTTGAAAGCCATGTCACCGATCCCGCCAACTCGCCGATCTTCGCCGAGTTTCCCAGGATCCTTGCCAACAAGCCGCTCGTCGGCCTGATCTGCGATACGCTCACGCTCATCGTCGTGTCCTCGGGCACGCTCGAGGTCCACGCCGTCGAGGATGTGATGGACCACGCGATGAAGACCCATTTCCACGAAATGAGCGAGCCGCAGCACGCCCTGCAAAACCTGGCGGACGCGCTCCCCGCATTGGGTATCGTCGCGGCGGTGCTCGGCGTGGTGAAAACCATGGGCTCGATCGACAAGCCGCCTTCGGTCCTCGGCGCGATGATCGGCTCGGCGCTGGTCGGCACGTTCATGGGCGTGCTGCTCGCCTATGGCATCGTCGCCCCGCTCGCGGGCCGCCTCAAGCAGGTGCTCGATCAGGATGAGATGATCTTCCAGGCGGTCAAGCAGGTGATCATCGCCAGCTTGCACGGCTGGCCGCAGCCCCTTGTCGTCGAAAGCGCGCGCTCGGGCCTCGGCCATTCGTTCCGCCCCGGCCTTTCCGAACTGCTCGACGCGCTGCGCGGAAGATAGCCCGTGGCACGATCTCCCAAGGGCAAGAACGAGCCGGTTCGCCCGATCATCGTCAAGAAAGTCACCGTCGTCGCGGGCGGCCACCACGGCGGCGCGTGGAAGGTCGCCTATGCGGACTTCGTGACCGCGATGATGGCGTTCTTCCTGCTCATGTGGCTGCTCGGCGCGACGACCGAGAAGCAGCGCAAGGGCATCGCGGATTACTTCACCCCCACGCTGGTGACGATGAAGAAGGGCAGCGCGGGTTCCTATGGCCTGCTCGGTGGTTCCTCGCTCACCGAAGCCGACAGCTACCAGTACCGCGCCGGCCAGACCGGCACCAAGACGCTGACGATCCCGCGCGATGCCACCGGCGGCCCCAAGGATGGCGGCACCAAGGCCAAACGGACCGCCAGCCTTCAGCAGCGGCTCCAGCAGACGCTGGCGGGGAACGCGACCTTGCGCAAGCTCGCCCGGCAGGTCCACGTCTCGCAGACGCCCGAAGGCATCCGCCTCGATCTGATGGACGATGCCAATTTCTCGATGTTCCGCCTCGGCACCACGATCCTCACCCCCGAAGCCGCCGAACTCGTCCGCGCGATCGGCCAGGCGCTTGGCCCCGACGCGGGCGGCCTCACCGTGCGCGGCCACACCGATGCACTGCAATGGCGCCCCGGAGACCCCGCCAACAACTGGTCCCTCAGCGCCGGCCGCGCCGAAGCCACCCGCCTCGCCCTGATGAAAAGCGGCGTCACCGAAGGCCGCTTCCGCCGCATCGAAGGCGTCGCCGATCAGGAGCCGCTGATCGCGGACAACCCCACCGACCCGCGCAACCGGCGGATGAGCATCCTGCTGATGAACTGAGACACCTCCCCGCAACGGGGAGGGGGACCGCTGTGAAGCGGTGGTGGAGGGGTGGGTGTGGCTGCGGAGATAGCAACTTTTAGCAAAATCAATTTGCCTCGTGGAAATCAAAAGCTGTTAGGCGACTAAACATCGAACATTCCACGGTTACATGATGACGTATGTGCGGCAGGCTGTATTGTGCATGATCATGAGATACGCGCATTTGATTGGAGTACGGGATGAACGTCATCGGTAATTCGGTCGCTGTAGAGGCTCCAGACTATAATGAAGCTAGCGTAAGGTTTCACATTATAGATCCAATAGTTCGCTCATTGGGTTATCATAATCAAAATAATACCTACCTTATTCTTGAAGAAAAACTAGCGTATCCCTACATTCATATCGGGCATCGTTCGAAAAAAGATGTGCCAGTTGGCTATCCAGACTATCGCGCCGGCCTGAAAGGCGCTCGTGGTAGTTTCATAATTGAAGCCAAGTCGGGCCGGACTGACATTACAAAACGTGAAATTGAACAAGCCCATTCATACGCCGCCCATGCACAGGTCGGCGCAAACTATTTCGTCATATGCAACGGCCTAGAAATTAGAGTGTACGAAACATTATCAGGTCCTGACGTAGACCCAATAATTTTGGTTCCGATTTCAGAAATAGATGATCGATTCCATGAAATTGAAAACATTCTTTCTCCAATAAACCTAGCCCTTCACTGTAGAGTTGAATACGATAAAAAATTGAAACTATGCGATGGGCTTAAGTCCCATGCAAAAATTCTAACAAGTTCTTATACACTTGAATATTATGACTATAAGATTTCCGTTAATGAAACCGATTTCACGGATCATTTTAGGACGAACCTACCCCAGTTCACCGAAATGGAACAACAAATCGATTTACTCGGCAACGTCCTTGAACTCCGGATCGAAGAAGGGGATGTTGCTCGCGACGAGGACGGCCGCATCTCAGCGTACGCCCGATTTAGAGTTGCAACAATCCCAAATGGGGAAGCAATGCGTCTGATAGGCATTGACGAGATATGGCTAGAAACATCTGACCGTTTTATTTCAAAAAAATCTTATAACCCTACAATTTTCGAATCCTCAACGGGTTTTTTCGTTCCGAACTGCGCTATGATGCCGACCTTATTTGGAGTCAAAGCTACGATTGACAATGATATCGAGGGTAATTTGTTCATTTTGGCGGATATGCATTTCAACGGATTAGAACTTATTGGTCAGTCCAGTTCTTTTTCAGATTTTCATATAGAACTCCCGAACAAAGCAATTTTTTTATTCGAAATGAACATTTCTGGGACTTTCGCGCTGCGACTTGATCTATAGCCCAACCGGATTCACATTTTGCCCTAGCAGGCCTTTCAACGTGGCTATCCTCCCACCCCCAAACCCCTTGCACCCCGGCCCCCACCCCGCCTAGCCTGTATCGGGGCTCAGCAGGGGGAACACGGCAATGCAGACAGGATTTGCGAGGGCAGCCATCGCCGCCCTACTGGCACTGGCATCGCCCGCCGCCGCATCCACGCTCATCACCGGCGCGGCCGTCTATGACGGCACCGGCGCGCCGTCCCGCAAGGTCTCCGTCCGCATCGAGGGCGACCGCATCCTCGCCATCGGCGCGCTGAAGCCGCGCAAGGGCGAGACCGTCATCGCGGCAAAGGGCCTCGCGCTCGCGCCCGGTTTCATCGATGCGCACAGCCATCACGACAGCGGTGACTACAAGGATCGCAGCATGCCCACGCTGCTGGCCCAAGGCGTCACCACCATCGTCGTCGGGCAGGACGGCGGCAGCCACGGCCCCTTTGCCGAACTCGCCGCCAAATACGCCGCCCGCCCTGCCGCAATGAATGTCGCGGCCTATACCGGCCACGGCTGGCTGCGCGATTCTGCCATGGGCGCGGACTACAAGCGCACATCGACCCCCGCCGAACTCGCCAAGATGCAGGCGCTCCTCGCCGCCGATCTCAAGGCGGGCTCGCTCGGCCTCTCCAGCGGGCTTGAATACGATCCCGGCATCTATTCCGATCACGCCGAACTCGTCGATCTCGCCCGCACTGCAGCGGCCGGCGGCGGGCGCTATATCAGTCACATGCGCAGCGAGGACGTCGCCTTCGATGCCGCGCTCGATGAACTGCTCGATATCGGCGAAAAGGCGAAGCTGCCGGTGCAGATCTCGCACCTCAAGCTCGGCATCGCTGACCGCTGGGGGCAGGCGAAAGCGGTGCTGGCCAAGCTCGACGCCGCCCGCGCCCGCGGCATCGATGTGACGGCGGACGTCTACCCCTACGAGTACTGGCATTCGACGCTGACCGTCATGTTCCCCAAGCGCGATTTCACCGATCTCGCCGCTGCCCGCTTCGCGCTCACCCACCTCTCCACGCCGGAAGGCATGCTGCTCGATTACTACGCGGCAGAGCCCGCGTTCGAGGGCCAGACCATCGGCCAGATCGCCGCAGCGCGCAAAGAGGAACCGGCGGTCACCTACCTCTGGCTGATCAACCGCGCGCTCGATTGGGAAAAGGCGCACCCCGATGCGGGCGGCGGGGAATCGGTGATCGGCACCGCCATGGCCCCGGCGGACGTGGCGGCATTCCTCGCGTGGAAGCACAGCGTGGTCTGCTCGGATGGCATGATCGGCTCGCGCCACCCGCGCGGCGCGGGCGCAATGGCCAAGATCCTGCGCCAGTATGTTCGCGAGCAGCATGTCCTGACGCTGCCCGAAGCCATCCACAAGATGACCGGGCAAACCGCCGAGCAATTGGGCATCGCCGGGCGCGGCGTGATCCGGGCTGGCTACAAGGCCGATCTCGTGCTGTTCGATCCCGCCACCATCACCGATCATGCCAAGGTGGGCGATTCCGCCGCGCTCGCCACCGGCGTTTCGCGCGTGATCGTGAACGGCAAGCTTGTCTACGCCGATGGCAAGCCCACCGGCACCTGGCCCGGCCGCTTCCTCAAGCGGGGTCAACCCTGATGCATCGCCGCAATTTCCTCGCCGCTGGAGCCGCCGGCGCCGTGCTTGCCGCCACCCGCGCCGCTGCCGCGCCGATCCTCTCCGCCACGAACTTCGGCCTCACCCTTGCGCAGGCGCAGCGGCGCAATGGGTGGATCGAAGTCGATGCAGCGGCTTTCACGGCCAATATCGCCACCTTGCGCAAGATCGTCGGCCCTTCGCGCATCTGCGCGGTGATGAAGGCGGACGCCTATGGGAATGGCATCGCGCTCCTCATCCCCTCGGTCATCAAGGCCGGGATCACCGATGTCGCGATCACCTCCAACGATGAAGCCCGCGTCGCGCGCCAGCTGGGCTATCGCGGGAGGCTCTACCGCATCCGCCTCGCCGCGCCGGAGGAAATGGAAGATGCCATGGGCACCGGCCTTGTCGAACTGATCGGCAATGCCGAGGCCGCCGCCCGGCTCGAAGCGCTCTGGCGCCAGCGCCGCCCGCGCTTCCCGCTCCCCGTCCACCTCGCGCTCAATGCGGGCGGCATGTCGCGCAACGGGGTCGAGCTTTCCACCGATTACGGCAAGGCCGATGCCCGCGCCATGCTCGCGCTCAAACGCCTGCGCATCGCGGGCGCGATGACGCATTTTCCCAGCGAGGAAGCGGCAGACATCCTTGGCCAACTCGCCCGCTACAAGGAAGACCTCGCGTGGCTGCAAGGCGAAGGCCTGAAGACGGATGGGTTCACGCGCCACACCGCCAATACCTTCGCCACGCTCACCCAGCCCGATACCCGGCTCGACATGGTCCGCGTCGGCGGCGCGCTTTATGGCGATCTCGGCTCGGTCAAGACCAGCGCTTTCGTCCCCGTCTCGACGATCAAGTCGCGCATCGCTGCCGTAAACCATTATCCTGCCGGCCAGACCGTGGCGTACGACCGCACCTTCCGGCTGGAGCGTGAGAGCTGGCTGGCGAACGTGCCCATCGGCTATTCGGACGGCCTTCGCCGCAGCTTCAGCCATTCCAACCGGCCCGAATTCCCGGCGGAAGGCAAGAACCACACCGAAGTCCTCATCCGCGGCCGCCGCGCGCCCGTCGTCGGGCGCGTCACCATGAACACGCTCATGGTCGACGTCACCGAGCACCGCGACGCGCGGCTGGACGATGAAGTCGTCCTCTTTGGCGCGCAAGGCGCAGACCGCATCACCCACGCCGAGTTCGAAGCCAATTCGAGCACCTACATCTCGGAAATGCTCAACGTGCTCGGCGCTGCGCTGCCACGGGTGCTCAAGCCCCGCTGAACACCAAGAACCCGGCGATCCGCGCAGGGATCGCCGGGCAAGGTGCGCACCCGGTGGAGAACGGGCGTGCTGGAAGAGCGCAAGCTTAACGCAGCAACGAGAGCACGTTCTGCTGGCTCTGGTTGGCCTGCGCGATCATCGCGGTCGAAGCCTGGCTCAGGATCTGGGCCTTGGCCATCGCGGTCGTTTCAGCCGAATAGTCGGTGTCCTGAATGCGCGAACGCGCGTCCGACAGGTTGGTGATGTTGTCGTTCAGGTTGTTGACGGCCGATTCCAGGCGGTTCTGGCCGGCACCGAACGTCGCACGGGTCGAGTTGACGTTGGCGAGCGCGGCATCGACGTTGTCGATCGTGGTCGAAGCATTGGTCGCCGACGAAACATCGAGCGCCTGGGTCGTCGAGGCCGAGTCGTAGGCCGTATCCGTGCCGCCAAACAGCTTGGTGCCATCGAATGCCTTCGAAACGATGTCAACGGTGTCGGAGGTATTGGCGCCGGTCTGGATCGAGACCGTCTTGTCGTCTGAACCGTCAGCCGCCGGCGCTGCGCCGACCACCGAGAACACCGCGTTGCCGTTGAACTTGGTGTTGTTGAGCACGTCCGAGATCTGGGCGTTGAGGTTGCCGACTTCCGACTGCATCGCGTCACGGTCGGACTGCTGGTAGGTGCCCGACTTCGACTGCACCGCCAGTTCGCGGACGCGCTGCAGCATGTTGGTCACTTCGTTCAGCGCGCCTTCCGCGGTCTGCGCCATGCTGATGCCGTCGTTGGCGTTGCGCACGCCCTGGCTCATGCCCTTGATCTGCGAGGTCATCGTCGTAGCGATGGCGAGGCCTGCAGCGTCGTCCTTCGCGCCGTTGATGCGCTTGCCGGTCGAAAGGCGCTCCATCGCCTGACCAGCCATCTTCGAGGCGCTGTTCGAGGCGTTCGCCGCCTTGATCGCGCTGATGTTGGTATTGATAACCGCCATGGTCTGTCTCCGTTAAGAGGGGTCGTTCCCCGGTTGACGCCGGTCGGGGATCGACGCGGCAGCCACGGCAAAGACCGGCAAAAGCCTGCCGGGTTTAAGGGGGGCGTCGGCAGCGATCTGCCGGATCCAAGTAGTAGCCCTTAGGGCGTACGCGGAGCTTAAAGTTTCGCAGCGCTTGACGTTTTCGCGCGAAAAACAGCCCATCACGATGGTTAAGACGCCAGCACGAACAGGGTTTGGAAACATGAACATTCAGCAGGCAGCGCGCAGCAATGGAGGAAGCGCCGCCATCACGCCCGCCCCGCACGCAGCCTTGCTTGCACGGGCCCGCTCGGTTCTGGGCAGCTTCACCCCTGCCGGAACCTTCACCTTGCGCGGCGCGGATGAGCCGCCCGCCCCCGGCCTGTTCGATCGCACCGTGCTGCTCTCGCGCGCTGCCGGCAATGCCATCACGCGCGGCCACGGCGGCCGCCACGATCTTGCTTATGCAGACAGCGCCGATCCTGCCGTGCTGGCCGCGCTGATCGCCTGTGCCGCGCCCGCCGGCAGCCCCGTCGCCGCCGATCCCGAAACGCTCTCGGTCCTCGCGCTGGCCGAACGCCTCGCCCAGGCAGAGATCCCGGTGCTCATCAACGGTCCCACCGGCACCGGCAAGGAAGTGCTCAGCCGTTTCATCCACTTGCGCTCGCCGCGCGCCGCCGCACCGTTCATCGCGATCAACTGCGCCGCCATGCCAGAGACGATGCTCGAGGCCATGCTGTTCGGCCACCAGAAGGGCGCGTTCACCGGCGCGAACGCTGCGGCGGAAGGCTTCTTCCGCGCCGCGCATGGCGGCACTCTGCTGCTCGACGAGATCGCGGAAATGCCCCTCGCGCTCCAGGCCAAGCTCTTGCGCGTGCTGCAGGAAGGCGAAGTCGTGCCGCTCGGCGCGACGAAACCGGTCAAGGTGGACGTTCGCGTGATCGCCTGCGCCAACCGCGATCTGCCGAGCGAAGTCGAGGAAGGCCGTTTCCGCGCCGACCTCTACTACCGCCTCAACGTCTTTCCCTTGGAACTCTCCGCCCTGCGCGATCGCCCCGCCGACATCGCCCCGCTCGCGTTTGCGATGGTGTTGCGCCATGTCCCTGCGGGCCGGACAGTTCCGTGGATCGGCGAGGCCGCGCTGGCCATGCTCGAGGCTCACGCCTGGCCCGGCAACGTGCGCGAACTCGAAAACGTCATGCGCCGCGCGCTGCTTCTGGCGGGCGACGCCCCCGAGATCGGCATGCAGCACATCGTCTTCGATCGCCCGGTGCGCGTGGCAAGCGATCCCGTCGCCACCGACCCTGCACCCGGCATGACGACAATTCCGGGCGGCAAGCTCTCCAACATCGTCCAGCTTTCCGAAACCCGCGCCATCCTCGCCGCGCTCGACAGCTGCGGCGGCAGCCGCGTCGCCGCCGCGCGCAAGCTCGGCATTTCGGAACGCACCTTGCGCTACCGCCTCGCCGAATTCCGCGAGAACGGCATCGCCGTGGCCGGTAGCCGGCGATGAGCGGCATCGGGGGCATCAATGGAGCCGGGGGGCTCCAGCAGATCATGGCGCTGCGCCAGCAGATCATCGATCGCTCGCAGCTTCTCCAGCAGGTGCGCACGCCCGCGTCCGGCGCACCTGAGGCCGCGCCCGAAGCTCCTGCAAACGGCTTCACCTCGGCGCTCAAGTCCGCGCTCGATAACGTGAACGCGTCACAGGAAATCGCCTCGAAGCTCAGCGAAGGCTACGACAAGGGCGAGGTGACCGACATCGCCAAGGTCATGCTCGCCCGGCAGGAAGCCGGCGTCGCCTTCGAGGCCACGCTGCAGGTGCGCAACAAGCTGCTCACCGCCTACCAGGACATCATGAGGATGGGGGTCTGATAGATGGCCGATCCAACCGCACCCAGTCTCTCGCTCTTCGCCCCGCTGACCGATCCGGCAGGCGGCGGCATGCTCGCGCGCACCGGCGCGTTCCTTGGTCAGCCGCCGATGCGCCGCGCGCTGCCATGGTTTGCGGGCGTCTCTGCCGCCGGCCTCACCGCGCTGCTCTACATGACCATGGCCCCCGCGCCGCAGCGCATCCTCTATAGCGATCTCAACGACAGTGAACGCGCTCAAGTCGTCGCCGCGCTCGACAAGGCCTCGATCGCCTACACTATCGACAACGCCACCGGCGCGGTCACCGTGGGCGAGAACGACCTGTACAAGGCACGCATGGTCGCTGCCTCCGATGGCGCGCTCGCCACGCCCGAGACCGGCGCGCAGATGCTCGACAAATTGCCGATGGGCGCGAGCCGCACGCTGGAGGGCGAACGCCTCCTCGCCGCACGCGAACGCGAGCTTGAACTCACGGTGATGCAGATCGACGGCGTGGAGGCCGTCCGCGTCCACCTCGCCGAACCGGAAAAGTCCGTTTTCGTCCGTGATAACGCCGCCCCCACCGCCTCGGTCATGGTCAAGCTCGCGCGCGGACGCCAACTGGCCGACAGCCAGGTCAGCGCCATCGTCAATCTCGTCGCAGGCTCGGTGCCTTCCCTGTCCGTTGATGCGGTCAAGGTAATCGACCAGCACGGCCGCCTGCTCTCCTCGGCCAAGCCCGGCGAGACCGACCGGCTCGATCTGCAATCGCGCATGGAAGAAAAGCTGCGCAGCCAGGTTTCGCAGCTGCTCACGCCGATGCTCGGCGAAGGCAACTTCTCCAGCGAGATCCAGGTCGATCTCGATATGGACCAGCTCACATCCGCGCGCGAAAGCTATGACAAGCAAGGCGTGGTCCGCTCCGAAACGCAGTCCGCCTCACAAGGCGCGGGCGTGGGCACTGCAGTTGGAGTCCCCGGCGTCCTTTCCAACACCCCGCCGCCCCCCACCACCGCCCAGCCCGGCGCGCCCGGTGCCACGCCCACCCCGGGCGCGAGCCCCACGCCTGCTCCCTCACCGTCCGCCACCGGCGAAAGCTCCTCCGCGCGCACTTACGAACTCGGCCGCGAAGTCGCCGTCACCAATCAGACGCCCGGCAAGATCAAGCGGCTTTCCGTCGCCGTCGCGCTTTCGGGCGCGATCATGGCCAAGGCCAAGCCCGCCGAGATCGACCAGATCAAGCAACTCGTCGCCGCCGCCGTCGGTGCCGATACCGCGCGCGGCGATCAGGTCGCGGTCGTGGTGCGCAATTTCAGCCCTGTCGCCGTCACCCCGCCCGCCTTCTGGGAAACCCCGTGGTTCGCGATGATCGTGCGCAATGCCGTGGCGCTCATCGCCGTGCTGCTCACCCTGCTGCTCGGCGTGCGCCCGCTGATCAAGGCGCTGAAGCGCGATCCCGCGCCCGTCATCGTCAAGGATAACGCAGACTCCGCCGGCACCAGCGAAGGCGAGGAAAGCGAGGCCCTCGAAGAGGGCGACAACGCCGAGAGCCCCGCCCGCCGCCGCCGCAAGAAGATCCAGCGGATCGAGCCGATCGTCGATCCCGAGACCGGCGAAATCGATCCCGATGCGCTCAGCCGTCAGGTCGGCGTCGCCCAGCGCATCGTGGTCCAGCAACCCGAAAACGCGCTCAACGCGCTGCGCCAGTTGCTCAACGAACCCGCACCCGAGGGAATGGAATGACCACCGAGGCCCAGGCCCAGACCGGCGGCGAAATCAGCGGCCCTACCCGCGCTGCCGTCATGATGATGCTGCTCGACGATGATCATGCCGCCGCACTGCTTGCCCAGCTCGAACCCGCCGAGCTGCGCCTGCTCGGCGCGAAGATGTGCGAGATCGGCGAGATCGACGCCGATGCGATCACGCAGGCCCTGCAGAGCTTTGTCGACAATGCTGCGCAGGTCACCATCGGGGCCAACGACCGTGTTGGTCAGGTGCGCCAGCTGATGACGCATGCGGTGGGCGACGTCAAAGCCGACAACCTCATGCAGCGCATCGCCCCCGATGCGCCGCGCCCCGGCTCCAGCCTCGAACTCGCGCGCTGGCTCACTCCGCATGCGCTCGTTCCGCTGGTGCAGGGCGAACATCCGCAGGCGCTCGCGGTGCTCCTCGTCCAGCTCGATCCGGATGTCGCCGCCGGCGTGCTCCATGCCCTCCCCGAAGCGCTCCAGCCTCAGGTAGTCCAGCGCATCGCCACACTGGGCCCCGTCGCGCCCGAGGCCATCGCCATGCTCGAAGACCTCCTCGCGCAGCGCATCACCGAATGCCACGGCAGCGCCGCGCTCACCATGGGCGGCCCGCGCGAAGCGGCGGACATCATCAACGCTTCGGCCCGCACGGTCGAGAAGCGGGTCATGCCCGAGATCGCGCGGGCGGACAAACAGCTCGCCAAGGCCATCGAGAACGAGATGTTCAAGTTCGAGCACCTCTTCGTGCTCGACGACAAGTCGATGGGTTCGCTGCTCCGCGAAGTCGATTCCGATACGCTCATCGCCGCGCTCAAGGGCATCGGTGCCGAACAACGCGAGTGCTTCTTCCGCGCCATGTCGAGCCGCGCTGCCGAAGGCGTGCGTGATGAGATCGATGCGCGCGGCCGCATGAAGATGGCCGAAGTGGTCGAGGCGCAGAAGGCCGTGGTCACCGCCGCCCGCCGCCTTGCCGCCGAAGGCACGATCGTGTTCGGCGCGGGCGACGACGACTATGTCTGAGGCCGCCCCAGGCACGATGGTCCGCGCGCTCTCGCTCGCCGAACTCGGAGGCGGGAGCACCGGCTTCCTGCGCCGCAATAAATGGGGACAGTCCCCCATTTTTGCCGAGCCATCCGAACCGCCCCCGCCCGAGCCCGAGGAAGATCCCGAAACGCGCGCTTTTGCCGCGGGGTATGCACAAGGCGCCGCCGATGCCGAAGCCGCCTTCACCGAAGCGCTCGCCGCGCAGGATGCCGCCCGCGCCAAGCTCGAGATCGCCTTTGGCCGCCTCGATGCAGACCTCACGCGCGAGCTCGAATCGCGCCTGCGCGATACGGTCCTCGCGCTCTGCGCCCCGTTGCTGGGTGAGTATGCCGCCGATGCCGATGCCCTCGCCGCCCGCGTCACGGTCGCTGCCGGCATGCTCGCCCGCGCGGCAGACGAGCGCGTGATCCGCCTCCACCCCGAAGACCTCGCGCTGCTCGCCGCGCGCCTCCCCGAAGACTGGCACTTCGAACCTGACCCCGCCCTCGAACGCGGCGCGCTGCGCATCGAGGGCAGCGCGGGCGGCGTCGAGGACGGCCCCGGCACATGGCAGCGCGCCCTCAGCGATGCGCTTTCCTCATGCTAAGCACCATAGTCCCCCTCCTCGCCCGCTGCGAGGAAGCCCAGCCCGATTTCGCCCCGCGCCGCTACGGCCTCGTCACTGCTTGCGATGGGGGCCTGCTCGAAGTCAGCGGCCTTTCGCTCCCCATCGGCGCGCAATGCCGCATCGCGCATGGTGCCGGCTCGCTGCTGGCCGAAACGATCGGTTTTCGCGCCGGACGCATGCTGATGATGCTGCTCGGCGATACGGTCCTCCTGCGCCCCGGCGCGCGTGTGCGCCCCGAAGGCCGCCCTGGCATGCTCCCCGTCGGCGAAGCCTTCCTCGGCCGCGCGGTGGATGGCGAGGGCCTCCCCATCGACGGCGGCCCGCCCATCGCCGCCCGCGCCGAATGGCCTTCGGGCGGCGTGCGCACCAGCGCATTGGACCGCGCCCCCGTGCGCGACCCCTTCGATGTCGGCGTGCGCGCGCTCAACGCGCTCACCACCTTCGGCGTCGGCCAGCGCATCGGCGTCATGGCGGGCTCGGGCGTCGGCAAATCCGTCCTGCTCGACATGATCGCCCACGGCACCGAAGCTGAAATCGTCATCGTCGGCCTGATCGGCGAGCGCGCGCGCGAAGTCAGTGATTTCGTCGAGAAGCACATGTCCGGCCCCCGCCGCGCCCGCAGCGTGGTTGTCGCCGTGCCCGCCGATCATGCGCCCAACTTGCGCATTCGCGGCGCCATGCTCGCCACCTCGATGGCCGAATACTTCCGCGCCGCCGGGCATCAGGTCCTGCTCATCATGGATAGCCTCACCCGCGTCGCCCACGCCGGCCGCGAGATCGCGCTGCTGCTCGGCGAACCCGGCGCCGCGCGCGGCTACCCGCCCTCCGCGCTCGCCACGATCACCAAGCTGGTCGAGCGCGCAGGCAATTCGGCGGCCAGCGGCGGCTCGGTCACCGGCCTCTACACCGTGCTGGCAGATGGCGACAATCAGGACGACCCCGTCGTCGATACCGCCCGCGCGATTCTGGACGGTCACGTCGTGCTCTCGCGCGATCTGGCGCAGCGCGGCCAGTATCCTGCGATCGACATCGCCGCGAGCCTGAGCCGCGTGATGAACGATATCGTCGATCCCTTGCACCAGGCCGATGCCCGCGCCTTCCGCGCGCTGATTGCCAACTATGAGGCGAACCGCGATCTCGTGCTCATGGGCGCCTACCGCGCCGGGGCCGATCCGCAGCTCGACCGCGCCATCGCCATGCACGGCGCGTTAACCCAGTTCCTCAGCCAGCCCCAGCGCGAGGTCGTCCCCATGGACCGCAGCGTGGCTGAACTTGCCGAACTGATGGCCGCGTGAGCAGCGCCGACCGCGCCAAGCTCAAGCGCCTGCGCCGGCTCGAACGCCTGCGCGGCATCGCCCGCCAGACTGCGCTCGGCGAAGCTGCCCGCGCCGAAAGCGCCCTCGCACAAGTCGCCAGTCTCGAAGCGCGCACCGCCGCGCTGATCAAGGCCTATCGCCTGCGCAGCGATGCGCGCGATGGCGGCGAACTGCGGCAGACGCGGCAATTCGTCGCTGGCCTCACCCGCATCGCCGATGCCACTGCAGCCGATCTCGTCCGCGCGCGCGAGGCCGCCGATGCCCGCGCCGCCGAAGCCGCCGAAGCCGAACGCCGCCGCGCTGCGGTGGACGACCGGATCGAGGCCGCGCAGCAGCGCATGGCCCGCAAGGCTGCGGAAAATGCGCATCCCTCAGCACCGTCCGGTCCGCTTGGCACGCCTCTTGAATAGCAGCCGTTAACCAAGCCTCTCGCCAAGGACCGCCGCCCGCCATGACCGCGCCCGCCTCCGCCCTGCCTTCCAGCGTCGCAGCAGCAGTCCCCACCCAGGGGGCCGCTCTGGCTGCAGCAGCATCCGGCGCGCAGGGCGCCGAAACGCCCGGCTTTGCGGCGCTCCTTGCGCGCGAAGTGCCTGCTTCCGCCGATCCGCAGCTCACCGCTTCGCTGACCCTCACCGCTCCTGTCCAGGCCACCGCATTGCCAACCGAGGTGGCCATCACGCCGGATACCCCGGCAGAACCCGGCAAGACCTTGCCGCCCGCCCGGCAAAAGCTTGCAGCATCGCCTCTCGCGTTCACGCTTGTCGCCGCGGATGTCCTCAGCGCAGCCAAGCCCGCCGCAAGCGAAGCACCAGAGCCTGCGGAGAAGACCGCCAGCGACCAGCCCCAGACTGTAACCACCACACTCGTCCTCGCGCTGACCGGCGCGGCGCTCCCCCAATCCGCTCCAGCCGCTGCTCACGCCGCCGCGCCAGCATCGACCAAGCCCGCTGAAACCGGCGTTCCAGCACAGGGCCTCACTCCAGCCACCCCCCGTTCCGCCGATGCCGCAGCGGCTCCGGCTCCCGCCGCGCAAACCACCCACCCAGCGGCCTTCGCTGTCGCCAGCCTCGTGTTCGAAAGCGAAGCACCAGCCGTCCCCGCGCCGCAGCAGCCCGCCACCCCGGATCAAGCCGCGCCCGAAACCGGCACGCAGAACGCCGCCCGCGCGCAGCCCTCGACGCTCGCTGCGCTGACCGGCACCCCCACGCCTGATCGCCCCGCCGCGCGCAAGCTCCGCGCCGAGGCCGAGCCCGCGCTCCCTGCCGCAAAGATCGCGGCCCTCCCGGCGCCTGAAACCGCCGCCGCGCTCGCGCAGGCCCAGCCCACGCTCGCGCCCGCCGCCACACTCGCGGCGCCAGCCGCCGCCGGAGCGCAGCCGATCAGCTTCGACCAGCTCGTCGATTCCATCGCCCGCGCGCGCGATGGTCTGGAGCCCGCTGGCCCCGTCGCTGTCGCCATGCAACACGCCGAATTCGGCCGTATCTCGCTGCGCATCGAGGGCGATGCCACCGGCCTCTCGGTCGCGCTGGCGAGCCCCGATCCCACCTTCGCCCCCGCCGTCGCCGCCGCGCATGCCGCTGCCACGGCAGAACCCGCGCGCGTGGCCTCCGCCCCCGAAACGTCTGGCCAGACCCTGACTCAGGGGCAGGGGCAGGGGCAAGCGCAGGGTCAGGGCCAGCCCGGCACCGGCCAGCAGCGCCAGAGCGCCTACACCTCCGCCTCCCAGCGCCCCGCCGCCAACCCGGCCCGCTCGCCCGCATCCGCTGACGAACGCCGCGGCGGCATCTTCGCCTGACCCCATTCAAGAGACCCGTAAGGACCACCGATGAGCGAGAAGAAGGACAAGGACGCCAAGCCCAAGAAGAAGGGCGGCGGCATGATGCTGAAGATCGGCGCTGCCGGCGCGCTGCTCGCGGTGGGCGGCGGCGGAGCCTATGGCCTCGTCGCCGCCGGGATCATCGGCGGCAGCGGGCACGAAACAGAGCATGAGGACAAGAATCCCAAGCTCATCAAGAAGGGCGAGGAAGACCCCTATGCCCCGGCCGCCAAGGAAGGCGAGCACGGCGGCGAAGGCGGCGGCGGCCACGAAGTCGATGGCGAGGGCGGCAGCGAGTACCGCACCGCCTATTTCAGCTTCACCGATGATTTCACGTCGAACATGAAGGATTCGGACATGCTGGTGCAGGTCAGCATCGCCTGCTCCACTCACCGCGATTACCGCGTGATCCTCTGGCTGCAAAAGCACGAGCTCGCGATCCGCTCGGCCCTGCTCACCGCAATCGCCGATACGCCGGGCGCGGACGTCCAGTCCGCCGAGGGCAAGACGCACCTGCAGAAGCGCCTCGTCGCCACGATCAACAAGGTGCTCACCGATACCGAAGGCTTCGGCGGAGTGGATGCCGTCTACTTCAAGACCTTCATCGTCCAGTAACGCCGGCCCGCTGCCATGAAACCGCAACGCCCTCTCGTCGCCCAGCGGCCGCTTGCCCGGCACAGCGAGGCGCTGCTTCGCCCGGCCCCCGCCGCGGCCGAGCTGCTGCCCGTGCTGGCACGCGCGGGTGAGAGCCTTGCGCGCAAGTTGCGCCTCGCGCTCGCGCCGCTTCATGGCGGCGAGGCGGCCATGGTTGAGTGCAGCCCGCCGGCAGAGATGGCCGCAGGCGCGTTCGCACCGCCCGGACTGGTCGCGATCAGCCTCCTTGCCGCAGGCGCGACAGGCCACCCCCTGCTTTCGGCGATCGAG
Organism: Novosphingobium sp.; assembly: GCF_027486195.1. Lineage (GTDB taxonomy): Bacteria > Pseudomonadota > Alphaproteobacteria > Sphingomonadales > Sphingomonadaceae > Novosphingobium. The sequence continues at coordinate 119,127 of NZ_JAIXPP010000033.1, read as the reverse complement.
GGCGATACGGTCCTGCGCCTGCTCGACCGCGCGTTCGGCGGACCCGGCGAGGCACCCTCACCGCTCCCGCGCGAACTCCCGCTGTCTGCCGAACTCATGGTCCAGCGCATCGAAACGCTGATCGCCGCCCCGCTGGCCGCAGCGCTCGGGCTGGAAGGCGGCATCCGGCCATCGCGCCGCGCCGCCACTATGGCCGAGCTCGCCGTGCTGGCCGAGGTTACCCCGCTCGCCGTCCTCACCTTCGCGATCCGCGAAGGCGCGCGCCCGGCGTGGTCGCTGCGGCTCGGCTTTCCCATGGCCTCGCTCGCTGATCTCACCGGCGCTGCGCGCCCTGCCCCCGGCCCCGCGCGGGCTGGCGCCCCTGCCGATCCGCGCGATCCCCCCTTCGCGGACATGCCGCTCACCGTGCGCGCGGTGCTCGTCGATGTGCCGCTCCCGCTCGCAACGCTCTCCGCGCTCGAAATCGGGCAGGTCCTCGCCGTCCCCGTCGCCCGCAGCGTGCCCTTGCGCGTCGGCGAGGCGCTCGTCGGCCACGGCACCGTCGGCGAGGTGGACGACCGCGTCGCCCTTCAACTCACCCAGCTCGCCTGATCCGGCGACCCATCCCAGGATGCCCTCATGACCTTCCAGACCCGCGGCTTCGAATTCCTCAAGGATGTCGACGTGCGCCTCACCGTAGAACTTGGCCGCACCGAGATGAAGCTCAAGGACGTGCTCTCGCTCACCGAGGAAAGCGTCGTCATGCTCGACCGCCTCACCGACGAGCTGCTCGATGTCATGGTCAACGGCAAACTCATCGCGCGCGGCGAAGTGGTGGCGCAAGGCGAACGCTTCGGCCTCCGGATCGTCGAACTCGTCGGGCAGGAAGCGCAAGTCTGATGCTATGGTACCTCCTCAAGCTCGCCATCGTCCTGCCGCTGATCGCCGGGCTCGCCTGGGCCAGCCTCAGGTTCGCCCGCCGCATGGAAAAGCGCTTCAGCCCCACCGGCGGGCAGCGCAGCGTAAAGATCATCGAGACGCAGTGGCTCGGCCCCGGCCAGCGCATTGCCGTGCTCGAATTCCGGGGGCGCGAAATCCTCGTCTCGGCCTCGAAGCAAGGCCTCGTCCGGCTGGCCGAAGTGCCCGCGCGTGCAGCCGGCGAGGATTGATCCGGTGAAGCTCATCCACCTCGTGATCCCCGCCGCGCTGGCCGCGCTGGCCATGGCTCTCCCGGCACACGCCGCCGATCTTGCGGCAGCCGCGCCCACTGCCGCCCCCACTGGAACCGCCATCCCCGGCGCGCTCGATCGCGCGTTTGGCCAGATCGCAGACGCGCAGTCGAACGGCAGCCTCTCGCTCTCGCTCCAGCTGCTCCTCATCATGGGGCTGCTCACGATCCTGCCCAGCCTCCTGCTGATGATGACGAGCTTCACCCGCATCCTCGTCGTCCTCGCGATCCTGCGGCAGGCGCTCGGCCTCCAGCAGTCGCCACCCAATCAGGTGCTGATCGGCCTTTCGCTGTTCCTCTCGCTGTTCATCATGGCCCCCACGCTCGACAAGGTGAACGCGAACGCGATTGCGCCCTATTCCGCCGGCACCATCAACGCCGAGCAGGCCGTCACCGCCACCGGGACCGAATTCCACGCCTTCATGATCCGCCAGACGCGCGAGCACGATCTCCAGATGTTCGCCGCCATGGCCAAGGCCCCCAAGTTCGCGAAGACCGCCGACGTTCCCTTCTCGATCCTCCTCCCCGCCTTCGTGACGAGCGAACTCAAGACCGCATTCCAGATCGGCTTCATGCTGTTTCTGCCGTTCCTCGCGATCGATCTCGTCGTCTCGTCGGTGCTGATGAGCCTCGGCATGATGATGATGTCCCCCACCATCGTTTCCCTGCCGTTCAAGCTCCTGCTGTTCGTCCTCGTCGATGGCTGGGCGCTGCTCATGGGCAGCCTCGCGGCGAGTTTCGGCTGATGAACGATACCGCCGCCCTCCTCGCCCTGGCCGACCGCATGCTCTGGGTCACCGCGCTCGTCGCCGCCCCGGTGCTGCTCGCCAGCCTCGCCGTTGGCCTCGTGGTCGGCGTGGTGCAGGCCGCCACCTCGATCAACGAGCAGACGCTTACCTTCGTCCCCAAGCTCGCCGCCATCGCGCTCGTGCTGGTGCTGCTGGGCGGCGCGATGATGGGCCTCATCGGCGATTTCCTCGTCGAGATCTTCGCCCAGATCGCGCAGACGGGTAAATGAAGGCCGGGAAATGAGCCAACTTCACATCAGCCCTATCTGCAAAAGCCCCTCCCCGATGGGGAGGGGTTGGGGAGGGGTATCCCCCGCCAGCGCTGTCCCCCCTCCCCCAGCCCCTCCCCACTGGGGAGGGGGGGAAGCCACATGATCGCCCTCCACTTCGGTTTCGGCGCGCTGGAAGCGGAATTCTGGCGCATGATCTTCGTGATGACGCGCATCGGCGCCGCGCTCCTCGCCGCGCCGCTATTCGGCGCGAACTCCGTCCCCATGCAACTGCGCGTCAGCCTTGCCGGCGCCGTCGCGGTGCTGGTCTGCGCCTGGACCCCGGTCGCCGCGCCGCCCGCGCTGTTTACGCTCTCGGGCCTCCTCATCACCGCGCAGGAAATCCTCATCGGCCTCTCGCTCGGCTTCGTCCTGCAGTGGAGCTTCGCCGCCCCGCTCATCGCCGCCGAAATGATCGGCGGCTCGATGGGCCTCAGCATCGCCTCAACCGCCGATCCCGTCAGCGGCGCACAGTCTCCGGTGCTCGGCCAGTATTTCTCGGTGCTGCTCACCGTGCTGTTTCTCGGCCTCGGTGCGCATCTCACATGGTTTGCGCTGATCGTCGAAAGCTACAGCGCGTTTCCTCCCGGCTCTGTCTGGTTCACGCCTGATCGCATGATGCTCGTCACCAGCTTCGGCGCGCAGATGCTCACCGCCGCCATCGCCATCGCACTGCCCGTCACGCTGCTTCTGCTCCTCGTGCAGGTGATGACCGGAGTGATCAGCCGCTCGGCCCCCAGCCTCAATCTCTTTTCCTTGGGCCTGCCCGCAGGCGTCCTCGCCGGCATCGCCGCGCTGATCCTCACCGCCCCGCTGCTGACCGACCGCTTGGGCGACCTCTCGCTCGCCGCCGTCACCCAGGCCGCGCAGATCGTCAGCGCCAAGCATGGCTGAGGAAACACCGGGCGAAAAGACCTTCGCCCCCACCGAAAAGCGCCGCACCGACGCCGCCAAGAATGGCGACGTCCTGCGCCCGCGCGAACTCGGCATCGCGATCAGCGTGCTGGGCGGCGCGGCCTGGCTGCAATTCGCCGGGCCGTGGGTGCTCACCAGCCTCCAACGCATGGCGCGCATCGGCCTCGTGTGGGACCGCGCCAGCCTCGAACGGTTCGACGCTGCCCCGCTGATCCACGCCGCGCTGCTCACCGCGCTGCCCCCGGTGCTCACCCTCGGCGGCCTGCTCATGGCCGCCGCATTGATCTCGCAGCTCGGCCTTGGCGAGGGCCGCTGGGTCGGCGGCAACCTCGCGCCCAAGGCCTCCCGCCTCGATCCCATGAGCGGCCTCAAGCGCATGTTCGGCCCGCAAGGCTGGATCGAACTCGCCAAGGGCCTCGCAAAACTCGTGCTCCTCGGCGCGATCGCTTACGTCTGGATCAAGGGCCGCATCCCCGCCATCGTCGGCCTCGGCGGCGGCGAGCTGCGCGGCCAGCTCGCCTATAGCTGGGACACGCTCCTCGCCCTGCTCTACGCGCTCGGCGGCGGCCTCGTCGTCATCGCGCTCGTCGATTATCCCGTGCAGTGGCTGCGCCGCATGATGCGCCTCAGAATGTCGCTGCAAGACCTCAAGGACGAGAGCAAGGAAAGCGAAGGCTCGCCCGAACGCAAGGCCGCGATCCGCCAGCGCCAGCGCCAGATCGCGATGGGCGGCCTCGCTTCGGCGATGAAGGAAGCCCAGTTCGTCATCACCAACCCGACGCATTTCAGTGTCGCGCTTGCCTACGATCCGGAAAAGGCCCCTGCCCCCGTCGTGCTCGCCAAGGGGCGCGGTGAAAAGGCGCTCGCGATGCGCGAAATGGCCGCCGAAATGGCCGTCCCCACGCTGTCCTCCCCTGCGCTCGCCCGCTCGGTCTACTTCACCACGCGCGAGAACCAGATGATCCGCGAGGAGCTCTATGCCGCCATCGCCGCCGTGCTCGCTTTCGTGCTGGCGCTGAAGCGCGGCGACGCCCCGCCGCAGCCCGAGGTCGATGTCCCGCTCGAACTTCGTTTCGACGCCGAAGGCCGCCCCGAGGCGGCTTAACCGCGCGCCCTTTTCGCCGTTCTGGAAAGCATGGCTACCACCTCCGCCACTTCCTCGTCCTCGGCCACCGCCAACCTGGTGTCCACGCTCGGCGGGGGCGGCGGCATCAACGCGTCCCAGCTCGCCGAGCAGCTCGCCACCGCCCAATATGCCGCGCGGCTCGATCAGATCACCGCGAAGACGGACAAGATCTCCACCCAGATCTCGTCGGCCTCCACGCTCAAGAACATGATCACCAGCCTCGCCTCCTCGCTGGGCGACCGCGTGCGCACCGGCGATCTCGCCGCCACGCCGCAGATCGCAAACAGCACCGTCGCACAAGTCAGCAAGGGGGGCGCCACCGGGCGCGGCACCTCCACGCTCGAGGTCACCTCGCTCGCCAAGGCGCAGACCCTCGTCACGCCTCCGCTCGGGTCCAGCACCACCCCCGTCGGCGCGGGCACGCTCACCCTGCGCTTCGGCACCGTCAGCGGCGGCACCTTCACCGCAGATACGGCAAGCGCCGCGGTCGATATCACCATCCCCACCGGCGCCACGCTCGATACCGTTGCCGCCGCAATCAACGGCAGCGGTGCGGGCATCACCGCCTATGTCGCCACCGGCACCGGCGGCGCGCAGCTCGTGCTCAAGGGCGAGGACGGCGCCGCGAACGGCTTCGTCCTCGAAGCTACCGAAAGCCCGACCGAACCCGGCCTCGCAGCTCTTGCCTGGGCCCCTTCGGGCGATACCAGCCGCCTCAAGGCCGCCGCGACTGACGCTGCGTTCCTCCTCGATGGCGTCGCGCGCACGTCGAAAACCAACACCATCGCCGATGCTGCCCCCGGCCTCTCGCTGAAGCTCACCGGCGCCAACCCCGGCGCGCCCACCACGATCAGCTACAGCGATCCGGGCAGCGCCATCACCTCCGTGATGCAGGACCTCACCTCCGCGCTCAACGAGATGGTCGCCGAACTGAACAAGAATACCGCGCCCGAAACCGGCGCGCTCAGCAACGATCCCGGCGCGCGCGCCTTGCGCCGGCAGCTCACCACGCTGGCGAGCACGCAGGTCATGCCGGCCGATGCCAACGGCGCGCCTACCACACTCGCCGATCTCGGCCTCAAGACCAACCGCGACGGCACTTTCTCGCTCGATACCGATCGTCTCGCCGCCACGATGAAGCGCGACCCCGTCGGCACCGGCGCCATGTTCACCAACGGGCTCTACGGCGTCTACGCCACGTTCGACAAACTCGGCCGCACCGTCAGCTCCAGCAGTGATACGTTCTCGCTCGGCGGCTCGATCGCGCGGCTGACCAAGCTGCAGACCACGCTGGGTACGCAGAAAGCCGCGATGGAGACCAAGCAGGAAGATCTGCGCCAGCGCCTCGTCACACAATACGCCAAGCTCGATACGAGAATCAGCAACTCGAAATCGACGCTGTCGTTCCTGCAACAGCAGATCGACTCCTGGAATGGGAAGAGCAGCTGATGCTGATGCGCCGAGACCCCAGCGAAACCTACCGCCGCGTCGATTTCGATGCCCGCGTCAAGGGTGCCAGCTCGCTCCAGCTTGTCGCGCTGTGTCTCGAACAGGCCGCTGGCTCGCTCGGCCGCGCGATTTACGCGCAGGAGCATGGCGACAATTCTGCCAAGAGCGCCGCGCTCACCCGCGCCGTCGCCGCGATCACTGCGCTCGAACTCGGGGTCGATACCGCGAACCCCGTCAGCCAGCCACTGCTCCAGCTCTATCAGGCCGCGCGCCGCACCATACTCGACAATGCACTGCGCTTCGATGCCCGGCAGCTGGAAACGATCCGCACCGATCTCCTCGATATCCGCGAGGCGATGCTCGGCACCGCGAACTGAACGGAACACCGCCGAATTCACAACCAGCGGGTTCCCGATTGCCCCGACAAAGACAATCACCCAAGTTTATCTGCGGTCAGGACTGGAATTGCTCGTGATCGGTGCGATAACTGGGCGCGCAATCTGGTAGGATTTTAGAATGGCATGGACTGCAGCTTTGGCATCCGTTCCCTGGGCAAAGGTTCTGGAGCAGGCTCCAAGGCTTGCAAGGAGTGCATCAAGCCTGGTTCGATCCATCAGGGGGCCCCAGAACGCAAAGTCCCTTGTCACCACCGTTGATGGCAACGGCGATAGCGCGGCAAGACTCGCCCGGGTCGAGACCGGTGTTCTGAAGAATGAAGAGAACATTTCCCAGATCGCTGGGTTGATCGAGGAACTGACGGCATCGCACACTGCTGCGACACAGCGCGTGGCCATTCATCAGAAGTGGCTGATTGCGCTGACTATGCTTCTCGCAGCATCCAGTCTGCTCAACATTCTAGCGCTACTCGGAAGAAACTGAAGTCGGGCCGAACCGGCAGTTAAAAGCACCGCGAACTGAACCTTAGTTCGCGGTCTTCAGCGCCATTTCGTCAAACAGCTTCTGCGCCATCAGCACCGCCGCCGGCGCATTGATCGCCGTGCCGTCTGCGCCCACTTCCAGCGCCAGCGCGGGGTTGGCAGTGAACACCGGGCCGCCGACCATCACGCCGATCATCTGGTTGCGCGATTCCCGGCGGATCAGCCGGATCGTTTCTTCCAGCGCGGGGAGCGAGCGCTCCGAACCGACGGTCAGGCCCGCCACGGCATACCACTGCGCGCTCGCCGCTTTGGCGATTTCGGCGGCGCTACGGTCGAACGCGGATTCCACGTCCCAGCCCGCGCCTTCCAGAAACCGCCGGACCATGCTCGCACCGAACGAGTGCTGGTCCCCCGGAGTCATCGCCATCAGCACGGTGCGGCGCGTGTCGAGCCCCGGCAGCAGGTGCGATCCATTGAACATCGCGAGCAGCTTCTGCAGCCGCGCCACGCCCAGCGTCACGTCGATGAAATCGCACTCGTCCCGGTCCCACAGCTGGCCCAGATGGCGCGCTGCCGGCTCCAGCAATTCGAGGAACAGCGTATCCAGCAAAAGGCCGCGGTCGCGCAGCACCAGGATGTAGGAAACCGCCGCCTCCAGATCGCTCCCCAGCACGATATGCGCGAGGCCCGAGATATCCGAACTGCTGGGCGCCAGCGCCTCGACCACCAACTCAACTGGCGGTGCATCGGGCAGAACTTCGGTGTGGAGCCGCAGCAACTGCGGAATGATCCGCTCCGCCACAACCTCGGCCAGCCGCGCCTGCCGGATGGCAACGTCATCGCGGCGATAGACTTCGGGCGAGACGAAATGCGCCTCGAGCCTTTCAATTCCCCGCCGATCAATTGCCGGCATTGCAACCCTAGCCGCCCGTCCCATGGCGAAAATTCCCCCAACGCTCACAACCGCTTACGAGTCGTTAAGAGCTAAGACACCACATCCGCCCCACCCTGTCGAGGGCTGTTTCAGGCTATCCCCCGCCCTTAAGTGTCAGAGATTCTGTGCTTCGTCGCGTCGGGCGGGGCGGCGGGCCGCCTTAGGCACCGGAGTCCGCCCGATACCGGGCCTTTCGAAGGATGGAGGAGCCGTCAGGCCCCTCCATCCGACCTTTGCGCAGTCGGGGGGGAGTCTGCGCATCGAAAGGTTTTCCCGGCTAGATCAGAAGTTGATCGATGCCTGCACGCCGAAAGTGCGCGGCGGGTTGAAGTTGGCGTAATCCCCCAGCACGCCCGAATAGTTCAGCGAACCATCGTTGTTCACGGTCGGGGCGCTGTTCGCGTTCGAGCGGCGATAGATGTGGTCCTCGTTGAAGAGGTTGCGCGCCCAGGCGCTGATCGTCGCCTTGGTGCCGTTCGTGGTCAGCGGAATATCCGCCAGCGCCAGCCGCGCGTTGACGATGAACGCCGATTCCGTCTGCACGTCCTCGTTCTGGAAGCTGTAGGTCGGATCGGAATAGTTGGCATCCATGTGCAGCATCACCGCCATGCCGCCAGACCCGATCGGCAGTTCATAATCGAACGAACCCGATGCGGCGTTCTTGGGCGTGTAAACGGTGAACACCTGATAGGGGATCCCGAACAAGGGCCCCGCCAGCGGGTTGGGCGTCGCCGGCACCTTCACGTCGGTATAGGCATAGCTCGCGCCCAGCGTCAGGCCCGCCATCGGCTTTACGGTGAGTTCGGCCTCAAAGCCCCGGATCGGCGAATTGCCCGGCGCGTTGGCGGTTTCCTCGGTGTGCTTGTTGAAAAACGGATTGGGCGTCACGCCGTCGCTGAGGAACCGGTTGGTGTCCACGAAGTCGAAGTCGATCTGCGTGCCCTTGCGGTCCATGATGTACCCGGCAAGGTTCAGGCGCACGTGGTGATCGAAGAAATCGGTCTTTGCGCCGATTTCGTAGGACTTCACCGCTTCGGGCGCGAACTGGCGGAACGAGCCCGAGCGCGAGTTGGCACCGCCCGCGCGGAAGCCGGTCGAGTACTTGGCGTAGAGGTTGATCCCCTCCGCCGCGTCCCATGCCAGCGTCACCATCGGATCGAACCGGCTGTTCTTGTAATCAAGGTTGCCGCCAAGATAGGGCGCGTTGTTGATCACCGTCAGCGCGCCCTTGCGGGTCTCGTGCGTATAGCGCCCGCCAGCCGTCAGGTGCAGCACATTCAGTCCGGCCGGCGTCCATGTCGCCTGCCCGAACGCGCCATAGCTCTTGCCCACGGCCTCGCTGTCCCGCTGGATGAACCAGTAGGCCCGGTCCCAGCCCTGATTGCCCGAGGTGATCGGCGCGGTGGGATTGGCGGGCACCTGATTGACGAAGGTGTAGCCGGTGCCATCCGCGTTCCACTGCATCGGGTTCGGCGTCGCCGCGCGTTCGTTCACATGCTCGTTGAAGTAGTACCCGCCAAGCACGAAATCGATCTGCGGAATGCTGCCGACGAGCTGCAACTCCTGGCTGAACTGGTGCTGGAACAGCTCGGACAGGCTGTAGCGGCCGAACTGGCCGTTCGGCGCGAACGTGCTGCGATGCGCACCGGCCGAGCCGTCCCACTGGTGCGTCTCGACCCCGCGCCACGCGGTGATGGAGCGCAGCTCGATGTCCGGGGTCAGCTTGTACTTGATGTTCGCGCTGAAGCCGTGCGTCTCGTCGATGCTCGGCTGCTGGATCACGCCGAGGTCGGCGACCGACACGCGGTGGTTCCCGCTCACCTGCACCAGCGGTGCCTTGGGGGCGATGCAGGGGGCGCTGCCCGGGCACACCAGCTTGCTGCCGACGAAGCTGCCGACAGCATATCCGTTCGGGTTGAAGTTGATCAGCTGGCTGTAGAACGGCGTGTTCTCGTCCTTCGCCTGATCATAAGTGAGGTCGACCGTCAGGCCGTCGATCGGCTTCCACTCGCCGGCAATGCGGCCGCCCACACGGTTGTGGTAGTTCCAGCCGTACTGGCCGCTGGCCGGATTCTTCGTGGTCGCGTCCTGATGATCGATCAGGCCGTCCACCTTCACCGCGAAGTTGGCAAACGCCGGCAGGTTGATGTGGAACGCGCCGTTGTACGAACCATAGTTGCCCACACCGGCCTCAACGCGCCCGCCGAATTCGCCCGTAGGTGCCTTGGTCACGATGCTCAGCGCGCCGCCTTCGGTGTTGCGGCCAAACAGCGTTCCCTGCGGCCCGCGCAGCACTTCGATCCGCGCAACATCGAACAGCGCGGCATTGAGCCCCTGCGAGCGGCCAAGGTATACGCCGTCGATATAGACGCCGACGCCCGGCTCGCGCGCCACCTGGTTCTGGTCGAACGGCACGATACCGCGAATGCCCACCGTCAGCGCCGACTGGCGGGCTTCGAAGGTGGCGACGCGCAGTGAAGGAACGCCGCCGTCGGCAAGGTCCATCAGGCTCTGGACATGGCGCTTTTCGACAATGTCGGCGCCGATCACCGAGATCGAGATGGGCGTCTTCTGGAGGTTCGTCTCGCGCTTGGTGGCGGTGACGACGATCTCGGTCAGGCCCGAGCTGGTGCTGCCTTCAGCAGCGGGTTGGTCGGCGGGCGCGGGGGCCGCAACCGGCGCGGTTTCGGCCGCATGAGCGGAACTCGCCAGCGCCAGACCGGAAGCAGCCAGCATGAGCGTCCATGGCTTGCAGATCATCATTCGTAAGGTCCTCCCTGGAAACGGGCGGAGCAGCGATGATCGCTGCCCCATGCACCGTCTGACCGGGGCGGACTTGACTTTAGTTAGTTACAGAACCGAGACATATAACGGATTTTTGATTAACTTTTGTACATGCTAACCCCATCACGCCAATCCGGGGCGCCCGTCGGTCAATGCGCGTTGCGAGCCCTCACCCGATGGCCTCAGGCTGGTTTCGATCCGCGATCGCCCTTTGGCCTTCGCCAGAAACAGCGCCAGTTCGGCCTGCTGGACGGTGTTGTCTGCCGATAGCGAGATCCCGGCGATGCCGACACTGGTCGAAACCGCGTAGGTGCCTCCCAGTGTCGCGCGTCCCGCCTCGGCAAAGGTTTCCACGATCGGCGCGCAGGCTGCCGCCGCCGCTTCGGGCAGGAGTCCCGGCATGATCACCCCGAAGCGCTCACCCGATACGCGCGAGATGATGTCGTCGCTGCGCGTCATTGCCCGCAGCAGCCCGGCGAAGGCCACCAGCAGATCATCCCCCGCATGCTGTCCGAAGCGCATGTTCAGCCGCATGAAGTGATCGATGTCGAACAGCGCAAGCGTGGCCTGGTGCGGCTTGGAAACCACATGGTCGAGCATCGCGACGAAGGCGATGCGGTTGGTAAGGCGAGTCAGCGGATCGGTGAACTCGGCAGCGAACAGCCGCTCTTCCAGCGATTTGCGCTTGGCGATGCAGCGCATCACCACCAGCGCGCCATCGATCCGGCCGCTCTGATCGGACATCGGCCGCACCTGAAACTCGAACCACTGCCCCTTGCGCTCCTCGCGGGCCGCGCGGATTTCAAGCCACGCGTCGCTGCCCTGCCCGGCTATCGCGAAGCGGTGTTCCTCTTCGATCAGATCCCGGTAGTCGGGGTGAACAAGGTCCCGCACATGGGGCCCGATCAGCATCGCCGGCAGCGCCAGACCAAGCTGTTCAAGCGCCGGCGAAGCGGCGAGCACAAAGCCCCGGCAATCGGTCTTGAGGATGATATCCGTCGAACGGTCGGCCAGCAGGCCATAGGCCGCCAAACGTTCTCTCGTCGTGAATTCCGCCCGCATGCACCCTTGCCCCGTCAGGACCGCACACCCGGCCGCGCAGCCAAGCTCCCCCTGACCCGCCCGAGCGAAACGATCGCCTCATTCCATGGTCCGCCCCCTCGTGAGCGGGCGGCCAAAGTTAGGCGAGTTAGCTAACAGGACTAATTTTTGGCCGTTAATTCAATTAGATAACGGCGAATCACTACGATGAAAAGTGGTTAATTCAGGGTAAAGCGATTCTTTTGGGCAATGCCGCGCCTAGAGTTCGATCGACACTTTCACCCGCGCCGGATCGACGCCAAACGCCTCGGCAACCACCTGGCGCGCCTGGTTCAGCGCCTGCGCCAGCGCATCGCCATCGCGCCCGGTCAGGAGTTCGTCCTCGTCCACCCCGAGCAGCTTGGCGAGCGCGGCGATTCGTTCGGGAGTCGGCCGCGTCTTGCCCTGCTCCCACGCCCAGACTGTCGGCTTGCTGACATTCACGAGCGCAGCCAGCGCTTCGAGCGTCAGCCCCTGCTCCTTGCGCAACCGCGCGATCCGGACCGGCAAGGTATCAGCCGAATCGCTGGGGGCGGCCTTGCTGATTACCCTTGAGAAGAGTTCCAGTGTGCCCAGTGCGCTCGCGGGCAGCGGCGTTTCGAACCGGCACCCATAGAAGCTCTCGCTTATCCAGACGACATGGGCCGCGGCATTGCCAACCTCGGGCAAGGCCAGCTCGATCCGTTCGTCCTCGGCCAGCAGAACGGCGCTTTCGATCAGCAGTCCGGTTGTCGAGATGTTGTGGATCAGCACCCGCGCTGTCTCGCCGGAGGCGGTGGAACCTTCCGATTCCAGCCGCAATTGCCGCCGCGGCGCGCGCGGGCGCTGCGGATCGAACGGAAGGTCTTCGAAATGGGCTGGGATCGGCATGATGGGGGGCATTCTCCTCGTGCCCAGATCGCTGCCAAAGCCGTTAAGATCGGGTTACCGGCGCAGCGCCATGCGGTGCTCCGGGCAAATATTCCGGCATAATCTCTGCGCCAGGCTCACGCTTGCAGACCCGGTCGCCACAGAAAAAAGCCCGGAACCGCACGCAGCGGCTCCGGGCCACAGTCAGGCATTCCAGGGGGGAGGGGGAATGCCTCAGGGGAAACAGGCAAGGCGCCTCAGCCGATGCCGCAGGCTTTCAGCACGGCGGCGCCAAGATCGCTGAGGCCCACCTCGCGCGCGGCGGCGCCCAGTTCGATCGCGGCGGAGGGCGCTTCGGCCACCATCGCGGTCGCACGGTCCTGCACCAGAGTATGCTGCCCCGCGTCGCGCATCAGTTTCAGGCCGCGCGCGCCGTCGGCGCCCATGCCTGTCAGCACCGCGCCCACCGCTGGCACGGCGCCGCGCGCGATCGAGCCGAACAGGAGGTTGGCCGAAGGCCGCACGCCGTCCACCGGATCGCGCTCCATCAGGCGGATGCGCGCGGGCTGGCCGGGTTCCACCACCACATGGCGATCGGGATCGGCGGCAATGTGGATCGTGCCCTGCGCCAGGTTCGCGCCGTCCCTGGCCGCGCGCACGTTGCACTTGAGATCGGTATCGAGCCGCTTGATGAAGGTCTCGACCACCATCGGTTCGGCCTGCAGGCACACCACCGTCGGCGGGCAATTGGCGGGAAACTGCGAAAGGATCGTCGTCAGCGCGTCGATCCCGCCCATCGAGGCGCTGAATGCCGCAATATGGCCGTTCCACGCGAAGGGCACATCAGCCGTCGCCTTCTGCTCCGCCCGCGCCTTGCGGTCGTGGACGTTGCTGTTCGCGGCGGCGAGCACGATCTTGCCGAGCTTGCCCACCGTCTTGCTGAACTGTTCCGGCGTCGCCTTCAGCGGCTTGGGGAAGCATTCCACCGCGCCCAGTTCATAGGCCTTGAGCGAGGTTTCGGTCCCCGCCTGCGTGAGGCTGGAAAGCATCACCACCGGCAGCGGATTGGTTTCCATGATCTCGGCGAGGAACTCGATCCCGCTCATCCCCGGCATCTCCACGTCGAGCGTGATGACATTGGGTTTGAGTTCGGCGATCTGATCGCGCGCGGCGCCGGCATTGGCCGCTACACCCACGACGCGGACGTTCTTCGCCTCGTCGAGGATATCGGAAAAGAGCGCGCGCATCGCGGCGGAATCATCGACCACGAGGACCCGGGCTTCGTGCATGGGGAGGCTGACCTTCCTGTTGGCGCGCCGCCAGTGGGCGCTGCTTGATCGGGTTGATACCTTCCAGTCTCCCTGAAATTTCTCCTCGCGCTGTTAGGTATCTCACCTTAAGTCCCGGGCAAGGCGACCTTTGCCGCTTCCCCGCTAAGCCAGCGGTGAAAGCGTGCCCCCGGATGCGGGGCCAGCGAGGGAAGCCGCCTCTATGCCAACGATCACCCTGCCCCCCCGGTGCGACCGCGCCGCAGCCGAGGCCCTGCTGCCTGAAATGGTGGCCGGGCTCGGCTCGGGCGCGCTCCATATCAATGCGCGTGATTGCACCCAGATCGGGCAGGCCATGCTCCAGCTCCTCGTCAGCGCGCGCCGCACCGGCGATGGCGCGGTGATCGAGCCTTCCGCCCACTTGCGCGAAACCGCCCGCCAGCTCGGTCTCGAAGCCGAACTCTTTGACGGAGGTGCGGCATGACCTCCGAGGAAATCCAGGCCATCTTCTTCGCTGAATGCGAGGAATCGCTGGCAGCCGCCGAATCCGGCCTCGCCGCCTGCAAGGCCGGCACGCAGGACAGCGATACCGTCAACGCCGTGTTCCGCGCGGTCCACTCGATCAAGGGCGGCGCAGGTGCCTTTGGCTATGTCGCGCTTCAGGCCTTCACCCACACGTTCGAAACGCTGCTTTCCGATGTGCGCGAAGGCGCAGTCCCCATCACCGAGCCGCTGGTCGACCTCCTCCTGCGCGCGCTCGATACGCTGAGCGATCACGTCGGCGCCGCGCGCGGCCTTGCCGAAGTGCCCGATGACGTCGGCCTCCTCGCCGAACTGACCGCCGCGCAGGCAGCCAATGCAGGCGCAGCACCATCCCCCGCGCCCGCCGCGCCCGCCGCGCCCGAACCCGTCGCTACCGCCCCCGCTACCACCTCCGCAGACGAAGACACCGGCGGCGATCCCTTCGATCTCGATGCCATGCTCGATGACATCACCGGCGCGATGGATGCCCCCAAACCCGCGCTGGACGCTGCCCCCGCTCCCGCGTGGCTGCTCAAGGTCCGGCCCCACGCCGGTGCCATGCGCAATGGCGGCGAACCGCTGCTGCTCCTGCGCGAACTCGCCGCACTCGGTGCGCGCTGCATCGAATGCGATTGCGGCGCCGTGCCTCCGCTCGATACGCTCGATCCCGGCACCGGCTATCTCGGCTGGGCGTTCGCGCTCGATGCTGATGTGAGCGAAGCCTCCGCACGCGATATCTTCGAATTCGTCGGCGATGATTGCGGCCTTGCCATCGGCAGCGATGCGCCGATGCCCGCCGTGCGCCCCGCCCCGCCTCCCACCCCGGTGGCCGCCCCGGCCGCGCCGGCCCCCGCCGCCGCGCAGCCCGGCGCCGCACCCACCCCGGCCGCCGCCGCCCCTGCCCCGCCCGCGCCGCCCGCGCTTGGCCAGTCGATCCGCATCGAACTGGGCAAGCTCGACAAGCTGATCGACGCAGTGGGCGAACTTGTCATCGCGCAGGCCATGATGGCGCAGCGCCTTGCGGGCGATGGCCTCGCGGTGAAGGAAGAGCTCACCATCCTCGAAGGGCTCACGCGCGATATCCAGGAATCGGCGATGTCGATCCGCGCCCAGCCGATCGGTTCGGTGTTCAGCCGCGTGCCGCGCATCCTGCGCGAGCTCACCACCTCCACCGGCAAGCATGTCCGCCTCGAAGTCTCGGGCGAAAGCACCGAGCTCGACAAGACCGTGATCGAACGCCTCGGCGAACCGCTCACCCACCTCATCCGCAATGCGGTAGATCACGGCATCGAAAGCGCCGAAGCGCGCATCGCCTCAGGCAAGCCCGCCGAAGGCACGCTCACCCTTTCCGCCGAGCACCGCTCGGGCCGCATCCTCATTCGCATCGGCGATGATGGCGCGGGCATCAATCGCGAGCGGGTCTTTGCCAAGGCCGTCGAAAAGGGCCTCATCGCCCCCGATGCCCAGCTCTCGAAGGAAGAGATCGACCACCTGATCTTCGCCCCCGGCTTCTCCACCGCTGCCACGATCACCAATGTTTCGGGCCGCGGCGTCGGCATGGACGTGGTGCGCCAGAACGTGAAGGAACTCGGCGGCCGCATCACCATCGACAGCGAGCCCGGCAGCGGCACCACCTTCACCCTCACCCTGCCGCTCACCCTCGCCATCTCGGATGGCATGGTCGTCAACGTCGGCGATCAGACCCTCGTCGTGCCGCTCGCCAACGTCGTCGAAAGCCTGCGCCCCACGCAGACCGAAGTGCAGGGCCTCGGCGCCCACCGCGCGATGATCAACGTGCGCGGCAAGTTCATTCCCGTCCTGCCGCTCCACGCCGCCGTCGGCGCGCAGGGCGCGATCGAGCAGGCGCATGAAGGCGTGCTCATCGTGGTCGAAACCGAGGGCGCCGGCCGCGCCGCGCTTCTCGTCGATGCGATCTGCGATCAGCGCCAGGTCGTGATCAAGAGCCTCGACACGCACTACCGCTCGGTCGAAGGCGTCTCGGGCGCCACCATCCTAGGCGATGGCATGGTTGCGCTCATCGTCGATGTCGACAGCTTGGTCGCGCGCAGCCTTTCCGGCCAGAGCCCCAGCCCCCTGTTGGCCGAGGCGGCATGAGCGCCACGCTCGCCCTTCCCGAAACGCTGCCCGGCATCAGCCCCGGCGTCTACAGCGCGGCCGATTTCGCTGCGGTGAGCGAGATCGCGCACCGCGAGGCAGGGATCGTGCTCGCCGAAGGCAAGGCGATGCTGGTCTATTCGCGCCTCGCTCCGCTGGTGCGCGATTCGGGCTGCGCCACCTTCGGCTCCTACATCCTGCGCATCCGCGAGGACGCCGCCGAGCGCAACCGCGCGATCATGGCGCTCACCACCAACCACACCTTCTTCTACCGCGAGGCGCACCACTTCGAGCATTTCGCGAGTGCAGTCCGCCCCGGCCTGATCGAAAACCTCGCACGCGGCGGCAAAGCACGGCTGTGGTCCGCCGGCAGCTCGAGCGGCGAGGAAACCTGGTCGCTGCTGATGACCCTGCTCGGCCCTGATCGCACCGCGGGCGATCGCATCGCGCGCGGCGACGTGCGCCTGCTCGCCAGCGACATCGCCGGGCACGCGCTGCGCAAGGCGGAGGCCGCACGCTACCGCACCGAAGAGCTCAAGGCCGTTCCCGAGGCGCTCACGCGCGCCTGGACGGTGCCCGGGGGCGAGGAAACCGAAATCGCCCCCACCGTGCGCTCGCTCGCCCGCTTCCGCACGCTCAATCTGCTTGGTCAGTGGCCGATGCAGGGCAAGTTCGATGTGATCTTCTGCCGCAACGTGATGATCTACTTCGACAATCCCACCAAAGAGCGCCTCGTCGCGCGCTTTGCCGAAGCGCTTGTTCCCGGCGGCTGGCTCTATGTCGGCCACAGCGAACGCGTGACCGGTCCCGCCCTCCAGATGCTCGCCACTGCGGGCCCCACCATCTATCGTCGGAGCGAGGCATGAGCCGAGTGAGCAAGCCGATCCGCGTCGTGATCGTCGAGGATTCCCCGACGATGCGCGCCATTCTCCAGGCCCGGTTCGAGCGCGAGGACGACATCGTCGTCGTCGGCGCGGCGGCCAATGCGGCGGAAGGCCGCCAGATGATCCGCGAGCTCGATCCGGACGTGGTCACGCTCGATGTCGAGATGCCCGGCATGAACGGGCTCGATTTCCTCGAAAAGATCATGGCGCTGCGCCCCACGCCCGTCATCGTCGTCTCCGGCTCCACCCACGAGGGCGCCGAAACCACTGCCCGCGCGCTCGCGATCGGCGCGGTCGGCTGCTACGCCAAGGGCGGAGGCTCCAGCGGCTATGCGTTCGATGACGAAGGCAAGCTCGCCGATCTCATCCGCGATGCCGCCAAGGTGCGCTTCGTCACCCGGCCCGCACCACCTCCTCCCATGCCGCCGCGCACTTCCACCGCACCCCGCAGCCCGGCGCTGATCGAACGCCCGCGCCTGATCGCCATCGGCTCCTCCACCGGCGGCGTGGAAGCGCTGCAGGTCCTGCTTGGCGGCTTTCCCGCCGATTGCCCGCCCTCCGTGGTCGTCCAGCACATTTCCGCACGCTTCGCCCCCGCCGTCGCGCGCACGCTCGATCAGTCCTGCCCGCCGAAGATCGTGATGGCCGAGCCGGACCTGCCGCTGCTCGATGGACACGTCTACATCGCGCCGGGCGATGACCGCCACTTCTCCGTCGGCGGCCGCAGCGGCCATCTCTACCAGCGCTTGCGCCGGGGCGAGCCGGTGTCCGGCCACCTGCCCAGCGTCGACGTGCTGTTCCATTCGGTCGCCGAAGTGGTCGGCGCGGGTGCGGTCGGCATCCTCCTCACCGGCATGGGCACCGATGGCGCAGAGGGTCTGCTCGCGCTCGCCCGGTCCGGCGCGCGCACCATCGCGCAGGACGAGGCGACCAGCACCGTGTTTGGCATGCCGCGCGCTGCCATCGCGCTCGGCGCCGCCGGGGTTGTCGCACCGATCGGCACGATCGCCCGCCACGCATTCAGCAAGGCGGCCTGATCCGATGTTCGAACGCCGCATCCTCGAATCCCTTGATCGCCCGATCGAACGCGTGACCGTGATGCAGGGCCAGGCGCTGGTCAGCTGCGATTTGCAGGTCGAATTCTCGACCGTGCTCGGCAGCTGCGTTGCCTCGTGCCTCTATGATCCCGAAGCGCGGGTGGGGGGCATGAACCACTTCCTGCTGGCCGAGCCGCCCGCCGGGCTTGCCGGCACCACCGCTGTCGATGAACACTACGGCGTCTATCTCATGGAATTGCTGGTCAACCAGATGCTGGGCATCGGCGCGCGCAAATCGCGCCTGCGCGCCCACCTCTATGGCGGGGCCAACGTCAACCGCAACATGATGCGCATCGGCACCGCCAATGCCGAGTTTGCGCAGGCATTCCTCCAGCGCGAAGGCATCATCGTGATGCGCGAGGACCTCGGCGGCACCAACGCCCGCCGCGTCGATTTCCGTCCGGCTTCCGGCCAGATCCGCTGCCGTACGGTCGAGGATCGCCTCGCCCCGCCGGTCAATCCCACCACTCGCCCGGAACGCGCGTCCGGCGATGTCGAACTCTTCTGATTGCAACAAGCGAGCCCCAGCATGACCCAAACCACCCGAATCCTGACTGTAGACGACAGCCCGAGCATGCGGGCGCTGCTGAACCATGCCCTCTCGACGCAAGGGTTCGAGGTGGCGCAGGCCGAAGATGGCCTCGCCGCGCTCGATTGGCTCGCGCTCAACGAGGTCGATGTCGTCATCACCGATATCAACATGCCACGCCTCGATGGCTTCGGCCTGATCGAGCGTTTGCGTGAGGGCACCCGCCACCGCGACCGGCCGATCCTCGTGCTCACCACCGAAAGCTCCGACGAAAAAAAGGCCCGCGCCCGCGAAGCCGGAGCGACCGGCTGGATCGTCAAGCCTTTCGATGCCGCAAAGCTCGTCGCTGCGGTGCGGCGCGTCGCGCACTGATCCCCTTCGCTCCCAAGGAACCCCCACGATGATCCGCGAACTCATCACTTTCGAGGTCGAGGGCCAGGTTTTCGGGCTCGACATCATGTCGATCCGCGAAATCCGCGCCTGGACGCCCACGACACGCCTCCCGCGCGTGCCGCATTATGTCGCGGGGGTCGTCAACTTGCGCGGCACCGTGCTCCCGGTGGTCGATCTCGCCGCCCGCCTCGGCTGGCGCGCGACCGAGCCGACGCCGCGCCACGCGATCATCGTCACGCAGCTTGGTGCCCAGGTCGGCGGCTGGATCGTCGATTCGGTCAGCGACATCGTCACCGTGCCCGATCAGACCCTGCAGGCCCCGCCTCCGGGTGTCGGCAACGATAGCGTGGTCCCCTTCCTCGAAGGGCTTGCCGCGATCGAGGACAAAATGGTGATGGTGCTCAACCTCTTCGCGCTCAGCGACGGGGCGCAGCTCGCCGCCGCCGCCTGATCCCGCATTTGTCCTCCATCAAGGGAAACGCCGCAATGGCCTCCACGGCCCCCGCCAATACGGCCTCGCATCGCCAGATCGCACTGGTGCTCGAGGAACTGTCGCAGGAAGTCGAGGCGCTCGGCGCCTCGCTCTGCGGCGATATGGACGTGGCCATGCGGCACATGGACAGCCTGCAGGCCATCGATCTCATCGCGCAGAAGCAGCGCAGCCTGGCCAAGTTGCTCCACGCCGATTGCCTCGAATCCGAAGTCGAACGCATCGGCCTCGATATCCTGCGCGAACGCATGCGCCTGCTGCGCTGAGTACAAAAAATAGGGACAGTCCCCATTTTTCGATGTCCCGGGGCGAGACGACCGAACGCCGCAACACAATTGGGTTTGCCATTCCCGCGCGCCTGCGCACAATGCGAACGGTCGCGAAGGAAATGCAGCAAACATGGCGGTCATCGCAGTCTACAGCGTGAAGGGCGGCGTCGGGAAAACCACTCTGGCGGTCGACATGGCCTGGCGCGCCGCCGCCTGTTCCCATCATGCCACGCTGCTCTGGGACCTGGATCCGCAAGGCGGCGCGGGCTGGCTCCTCGGCCTGCCTGACTGCGCCGAGAGCAACGCCGCCGCAGTGTTCCGCAAGGACAACAAACCCGCCGATCTCATCGTCCCCAGCCGCTATCCCGGCCTTGCCGTGCTGCAGGCCGATGAAAGCATGCGCAGCCTTCCCGCCACGCTCGCGCGCATCGGCAAGCGCAAGCGCATGGCCCGCACCGCAGCCCTGCTCTCCGCCGATTACGCCCGGATCATCGTCGATTGTCCGCCGGTGCTGAACGAGATCAGCGATCAAGTGTTCGCCGCCGCCGATCTCCTGATCGTGCCGCTGCCGCCCTCACCACTCTCGGCGCGCGCGCTGCCGATGATCCAGGCCGAAATTCTCGACCGTCACCCGCGCCATCCGCCGATCCTGCCGGTGCTCTCGATGTACGATGCCCGGCGCAAGCTGCACCGCGAAGTCCACACCGGCTTTGCCGCCGGCTGGCCGGTGATCCCCATGGCCAGCCAGATCGAGCAGACCGCCGCCCGCCGCGCACCCATCGGCACCTTTGCCGCATCGAGCGATATCAACGCCCGCCTCCAGCGCCTGTGGGACGGGATCGAAGCCAAGCTTGCGATGCAGCAAGCGCTCAGTTCATGAAGGCGTCCAGCTTCTCGCCCGCCTCGATCCAGCGCGCTTCCGCCGCCGCAAGCTGATCCGCCACCTCGCGGCGCTGGCGCCCCAGCTCGGCCATGCCCAGCCCGGCCAGATCCGCCGCCGGCTTGCCGGTACCTGCCAGCGCCGCATCGATCGCCGCCAGCCGCGCTTCCGCCTTGCCGACCGCGCTTTCGGCCTCGCTCACCGCCTTTTGCAGCGCCTTCATGTCCTCGCGGCTCTTGGTACCGCCCTTGCCGGAACCCTTGCCACCCTTGCCCGCATCGCCCTTCGGCTGGTTCCGCCCCAGCACGAAATCGATGTAGTCCTCGATGCTCCCCGGATAGTCCTTGGCCGTCCCGCCATCGACGAGCACCAGCCGGTCCGCCGTCAGCTCCACCATATGCCGATCATGGCTGATCAGGATCACCGCGCCGGCATAATCATTCAGCGCCTGCACCAGCGCCTCGCGCGCATCGACATCCAAGTGGTTGGTCGGCTCGTCGAGGATGAGCAGATGCGGCGCATCGCGCGTCACCAGCGCCAGCGCCAGCCGCGCCCGCTCGCCGCCCGATAGCGTCGCTGTCTTCGATTCGGCGCGAGGACCGGAAAAGCCGAAGCGCCCCAATTGCGCGCGCACCGCCGCCGGGGTCTTGCCCGGCATCGCCCGCGTCATCAGCTCCAGCGGTGTCGAATCCGAAGGCAGTTCCTCCACCTGATACTGCGTGAAATAGCCGATCTTGAGCTTGCCCGAAGCGGTCATCCCGCCTTCGCTCGTTGCCAGCTGCCCCGCCAGCAGCCGCGCCAGCGTGGTCTTGCCGTTGCCGTTGCGCCCCAGCATCGCGATGCGGTCATCGGGATCGATGCGCAAGTTGAGCCGCCGCAGGATCGGCTTCTCCGCGCTGTATCCCGTCGCCGCCAGATCGAGCGTGATCAGCGGCGGTCGCAGTTCATCCGGATCGGGAAATCCGAAGCTCAGCGTCGGGTCTTCCATCATCGCGGTCACCGGCTGCATCTTCGCCAGCATCTTGGCGCGCGACTGAGCCTGCTTGGCGGTCGAAGCCCGCGCCGAATTGCGCGCCACGTAGTCCGCCAGCTTCTTGCGCTGCGCATCCTGCGCCATCTTGGCCGCCGCCATCTGCGCCGCCCGCTCGGCCCGCTGCCGCTCGAACGCATCATATCCGCCCGCGTAGAGCGCGATCTTGCCGCCCTGCAGGTGGAGGATCGTATCGACCACATTGTTGAGCAGATCGCGCTCGTGGCTGATCACCACCATCGTGCCGGGATAGCTCTGCAAAAAGCTCTCCAGCCACAGCGTCGCTTCCAGATCGAGGTGGTTGGAAGGTTCGTCGAGCAGCAGCAGGTCGGGCGCGGAAAACAGCAGCGAGGCCAGCGCCACACGCATCTTCCACCCGCCCGAAAAGCTGTCGAGCGGCATCGCCTGCATCGCCTCGTCAAAGCCCAGCCCGATCAGGATGCGCGCCGCCCGCGCATCTGCCGTATAAGCATCGATAGCGATCAGCCGGTCATAGACGGCCCCGAGCCGGTCCGGGTCCTCGCAGCTCTCTGCCTCCGCCATCAGCGCCGCGCGCTCGGTATCGGCGGCGAGCACCGTTTCGAACGGCGTTGCCGCCCCCGCCGGGGCAGACTGCGCGATATAGCCCAGCCGCGTGCGCTTGGGCATCTCGATCGCGCCGTCGTCGGGCTCAAGCTCGCCGATGATTGCCTTCATCAGCGTCGATTTGCCCGCGCCGTTGCGGCCGATCAGCCCCACCTTGGAGCCCGGCTGGATCGTCGCACTGGCGCGGTCAAGAATGGTGCGTCCGCCCAGCCGCACGGTGAGGCCCTGAATTGTTAGCATGGCGCGCCCCCTAGCAGGGGTAAGCGCGGCGGGAAAGAAGAAGGGCGTTTCGCGCAGAGGACGCAGAGGCGCAGAGGGGTTGGGCTTGCGGCGCAGCAGCCCTTACCTCGGAACGTCGCGTCTGGCGCAGCGCTTTCCTCTAGAGAGCGGCGTCGCCGCGGCCGCGACATCTCTGCGCCTCTGCGGCCCTCTGCGCCCTCTGCGCGAAACCCCTTCACTTCTCATCGCATCCCCGCGCGAAACCCCGCTTACCTTCTCGACTATCCTCCGAAAATTCCACCCCCACGCGTCCGCCCGCACTGGACTTCGCCATGCCCCGGCGTACATGCAAGCGAACCATGTGGCAGATTTATCAATTCCCGCTGTGCCCGTTCAGCCGCAAGGTGCGCCTGCTCCTCGCTGAAAAGGGCGTGGCCTATGAACTCATCCGCGAAAACCCGTGGGAGCACCGCGACGAGTTCGGCAAGCTAAACCCGGCGGGCCGCACGCCCGTGCTGCACAACCCCGAAAAGCAGATCACCCTGATCGACAGCCGCGCGATCTGCGAATACTTCGAAGAAACGGTCGACAAGGCCCCGATGATCAACGGCACCGCCGCCGGCCGCGCCGAAATCCGCCGCCTCGTCGCGATGTTCGATGAAAACTTCTTCGCCGCCGTCACCCAGCCCCTGCTGGAAGAGCGCATGAAGAAGCGCCTCGTCTACCGCCAATCGCCGGATTCGCGCGTGCTGCGCGATGCGATGCGCCTCGCCAACGATCACCTCTACTACATCGACTACCTGATCGATAACCGCCCCTGGCTCGCGGGAAGCACGATGAGCCTCGCCGATCTCACCGCCGCGGCGCAGATTTCGGTGGCCGATTACCTCGGCGGGATCGATTGGTCGCTGCACGAACAGGCCGCCAGCTGGTACTCCGTGTTCAAGAGCCGCCCCAGCTTCCGCCCCCTCCTCACCGAACGCATGGACGTGATCCAGCCGCCCGCTCACTACGCGGATGTAAACGCCTGAAGCCAACGGAAGGAGTGCAACAGATGACGATTTCCCGCCGCAGCGCTCTCGGCCTGATCGGAGCCAGCCTGCCGCTGGCCGGTTCCGCCACACGGCTTGGCGCCGTCACGCCCAACACCCGCGAACCCGCCGCTCCGCCCATGCCCGCTGGCCCTGCGCCGAAGATCTTTGATTCGGTCGGCCTCGAATGGGTGATGAACATCCTGCCCTTCTGCACCGAACCGGAAGTGATGGGCGACCCCGCTGACCAGACTTCAGCCGATGGCGACCGCGATGTGCTCTGGCCGATCGTCGGCGGCACGTTCTATGGCCGCGGCATCAAGGGCACCGTCGTCCCCGGCGGCGGCGATTTTCCCGTCACGCGGCCTGACGGCGTCCAGATCATCGATGCGCTCTACCGCCTCAGGACCGACGACGGCACGCAGATCATCATCCACAACAAGGGCCCGCGCTACACGGACGACAAGTTCCGGCTGCTGCCCACCTTCAACGTCCCCGGCAAGAAATACGCCTGGCTGCGCGAATCCGCCTTCGTCGCGACGCTCACCTACCCGGTCCCGCCCGAAATCCCGGTCCCGGATTTCGGCCCCAAGGCCAATGGCCGGCTGATCCAGGTGTTCAGACTGACTTGAAGGCCCCTTGTTGCCCCCTCGCGAAAGACCGCGTTGCCATGAAGTTTCCTGCAATCGGTCTTGTCCTTGCCGCCCTGGCCACGCTTCCGGCCACGGTCAGCGCAGAGACGGTCACGCCACCCGGATCAATGAGCGTGGCCACCTTCCTCGCCAAGGTAGAAGCGCTGAAAGCCAAGGGTTTGATGGCGGCGTTCTCGTCGGATGTCAGCCTGCTCAAGGGCGAAGTCACCGGCTCCGCCCAGGCTTTCCGCCGCCAGCTCAAGGCAGAGGCCGCCACCGGCAAGCCCAGCGCCTGCCCGCCAGAACGCGCCGCTCTCAACAGCGACGAGCTCATCGCGCATATGCAAAGCTATCCCGTTGCTGCGCGGCCCCGCATTCCGGTTTCGGCAGCAGTCGGCGATCTTTTCCGCAAGCGCTTCCCCTGCCCGGCGCGATGACGGTTCCGCCTCTCAGGGCGCGAACCCGTAAGGCGTGAACCGCTCCGCTATGTCCGCATCGACTGCCTTCGCCGCCGCAAAGTCCGCCTCCGCCTGCTTCAGTTTCTCGGCATCCCCGTTCGCGGCGGCGCGCCGCGTCCAGCCGCGCATATAGAGCGAGGCCGCTTGCTTTGGTGCCTTGGCCAGCGCATCGTCATAGTCGGCCAGTGCTCCGGCAAGGTCGCCCTGCCGCACTTTCACCATGGCCCGGCTATCGATGAAGGCGGCAATCGGGCCATTGCGCTTGATCGCGCTGTTGCAGTCGGCCAGCGCCTTGGCGAGTTCAATGTTGGCGAGTGCTCTGCTGTAGCAGCGCGTATTGAGCAGATTGCCCAGTTCGTTGTCGCTCTTGTGCAAGGCGATGATCGGGTCGATCAGCGCCAGCACACGATCCGCCCGGTGGAGCCGGTCGAACAGCGCCACCGCCGCCAGCCGCTCGAGCGAGCCTTCGTGATAGCCGGCGAGCGCCGCTTCCGCATCGGCCAGCGCGCCTTTCTCGTCGCCCTCCCGCAGACGCAGGAAGCCGCGCTGGATCACCAGATCGGCGTCATTCGGTGCCAGCGCGATCGCCTTGTCGAAATCGGCCCGCGCCCCGGCATCATCGCCAGAACGCCACCGCGCATTGGCCCGGCTCTGCCAGTACGCCGCCTTGCCGGGCTCGAGCTTGATCGCCTGGTCATAATCCGCGCTCGCAGCCTTCCAGTCCCCGCGCGAGGCGCGTGCGCTGGCGCGCTGGGCAAAGCCTGCCGCGTCCTTGGGCGCTTCGGTGTTGTCCATACCCCAGCCGCCCTCCGCCCGCGTCGAACGTGCACCGATCTCGCCATCGGTCGTCATCGAGAAGATCGGCCCGCCGTTGTATGTCAGAAAAACGTGCCGCCCCGCCGGTGAGACGAACAGTCGGTGCGAGAGGAAAAAGTCCACCCCCACCAGCACATCGTAGTTCGGGCTGTCCCCCTTGTTCTCGATCACGCGGATCGGCGTGTTGCGGATTTCCTCGCCGCCGATCCCGAAGGTCTTCAAGGTCACGATCCAGGTGCGGCGATAGCTCTTGCCGAAGCCTGATGTGGATTCCGATTGCACCACGCCGGGCGCGCTGAAATCGATGCCGATCCGCTCGGCAGCGGAGCGGTTGAGGTAGCTCGCCGTGGCACCCGTATCGAGCAGAAGCGTGACCGGTTTGCCGTTGATCTCGCCCTTCACGCGGATGTGGCGATCGAGCTCGTTATCGGACTTGAACATGTCCGCCATGGCGACGGGCTTGCCCTCGGCCCAATAGGCCAGGTTCACGTCTCGGCAGTCCTTGGTCTGGATCAGGTTCACGTGGCCATTGGCAAGATCGTACTCGGTATCGAACGCTGAAAGAATGTTCTGCCCAATCAGGGCGTTGCCCGCATCGCTGCCGCCGACAAGGAACTCCAGGTTCTTGAGCTCCTGCCCCACGATCTTGAACGATTTGACCGTGGTCACTCCGGCAGTCGCATCGCCGCCGATGCCGCTGATATAGAAACCGGGCGGCATGCTCGTCGTCTTGAGCCCCAGTTCGGCCGCCCGCGCCTTCGACATGATGCTGTAGAACGCCCCGCTGTCGAGCCAGAAGTTCGTCGTCTTGCCGTTGACCTCGACCGGAACCGTTGCGCGCGGCCCTTCCATCGTCACCGGAAGCCGCGCCACCATGCCAACCGTGCACTTGGCGAAGACCGGCTGCGCCAGACCGCACAGGCCTGCGATTGCAAGGCCCCAAAACATACGCCCGATCCGCTGCACCGCTACCCCCGGACAAGATTGCCGAACCATCAGGTCGCCCCGGCGCAGGCTGCCACACTTGGCCGCCAAGGATAAGCCCATTCCGCTCCATGATGGCAACCTCGCGGGATGCGGGGGTGCGCGGCGCTTTCCTACATCGCGCATATCTGCGACTCTTGGCGGTCAGCTCCCCTTCAGCGAGATCAGCCCCAATGCCCGGAACCGCAGACACACGTCCGCTACCTTTTAATCGGCCCAGCCGATCAAAAGCGTGAAACTGATCGAATGCAGTTATTCCTCAGGACAGTGTCAACTGTGTCAACCGTAAGGAATCCCGACAGGCCCAGCCCGCCGGCTGCGGCAATCGATCAGGCTGCCTTGGACCGCACCCCGAATCGGCCATGCTTGCGGAAGCGAACCATCCAGCGATCGAGGAACAGCCCCAGCGGCCGCGCCTGCACGCCCAGTTCGGCAAGGCCCGGCAGCGTCCCGCTCGCCACGTTGCCCTGGCGCAGCAGGGTCCACTGGTCACGGCTCATCGGAGCGCCGGGCAGCCAGCCGGTCAGCGCGGCAAACGCCGCCGAGATGCCGTCGGGCAGTTCGAGGAACCGCGGCGAACGGCCAGCCGCCTTGGCGATGCGGCGGTTGAGATCGCCGATGGTGATCACGTCCGGCCCGCCCAACTCGAAGGTCTTGCCCGCAAACTGCGCTGGCGCGGCGACCACGTTGGCAATAGCATCGGCCACATCGTCGACAAACACCGGCTGGAAGCACGAATCGGCGGCGAACACCGGCATGACCGGTGCGCTGGCGATCAGCCCCGCGAAAAGATTGATGAAGGCATCATCCTCGCCGAACACGACCGAGGGGCGCAGCACGACCGCTTCGGGAAACGCCGCGAGCACCGCCACTTCACCCGCCGCCTTGCTGCTTGCATACCCCACCGAAGATGCCGCATCGGCCCCGATCGCGGAGACATGGACGAAGGCCCTGGCCCCCTTGGCCCGCGCGATTTGCGCGATCCGGCCCGCGCCGCTCCCCTGCACCGCGTCGAGCTTGCCCTTGAACACGCCGACAAGGTTCACCACCGCGTCGCAGCCGGTCAGCGCGACTTCGAGCGTATGCGGCTTGGTCACGTCGACCGCCACGAGCTGGATCTTGCCCAGCCCGCCCAGCGTCTTCAGCCGGTATCCGCGCTCGGGATGCCGGCTGCACACGCGCAGCCGCGCACCGCGCGCCAGCAGCGCCTGCGCGACATGCGTGCCGATGAAGCCGCTGCCGCCCACGAGCGCGATCAGCTGCCCTTCGAGATCGTGCGCGATGTCCTTGCTCATGCGTCGGGTTCCATTTCCAGTCCGCGCGCCTCTTGCCACACCCGCGCCCTCCGGTTCAATGGTTTACGTGCAAATGCAAACCCCCGGTTGACTCGCGCCAGACCGTGCCTTATCGGCGCCCTCCTACCCGGCGAACGGCGCACTTGTCGCTCGCTACCGTGCCCAGATGGCGGAATTGGTAGACGCACCAGCTTCAGGTGCTGGCGCTCGCAAGGGCGTGGAGGTTCGAGTCCTCTTCTGGGCACCATTTGTTCTTCTCAGAAGAACCCAGCAAGTGTATTAAATCCGCAGAAATCCAAGGGAATTGGCCCTTGGATCGTGCCGGATCGTCCCGCCTTTTCTCGGGGGTTCCACACATTTTTGCGGGCCTTTTGCGGGCCTTTGCGAAAACCACATTGGGAAAAGGCCCGCCCATGCCTCTGACCGAAACCCGGCTTCGCGCACTCAAGCCAAAGGACAAACCTTACAAGGTCGCCGACGACCGCGGATTGTACATCGAGGTGTCCCCATCGGGCGGAAAACTCTGGCGATTCCGCTATCGAATCGGCACCGTTGAAAAGAAGCTCTCGATCGGCTCCTATCCCGAAATCAATATCAAGGACGCACGCCAAGCGGCTTATGAGGCGCGGGTCAAAGTCGCGGCGGGCGGTGACCCGGCGATGGAGAAGCGCAAGCAGAAGATCCGTTCGGAATTCCTTTCCGCCCAGACATTCGAGGCGGTGGCCCGCGAGTACATTGATGAGATGATGGTGCAGAACGGTCGGGCGGATGCGACCATCATCAAGGCCAACTTCTTCCTCGACCAGCTGACGGATGCCATCGGCAGCCGCCCGATCGATGAGATTGAGCCGTTCGAGGTGCTAGCTCCCCTCAAGCGCCTCGAAGCGAAGGGCAAGCACGAAACCGCCAAAAAGACCCGGTCCTTTGCGAGCCGCGTGTTCCGCTATGGGGTTGCCACGACACGCTGCAAAGGCGACCCTACGACCATGCTTCGCGGGGCGCTGATCACGCCCAAGGCAAAGCACTATGCAGCGATCCTTGAGCCGAAGGATCTTGGTGGGCTGCTCCGTGCGATCCAGGACTACACTGGCAACTTCATCACCCGGTACGCCTTGCTCATCGCACCCCATGTCTTTGTACGCCCTGGCGAGCTACGTCATGCCGATTGGAAAGAGATCGACCTCGAAGAAGGCGTCTGGCGCATCCCAGAGGGAAAGATGAAGGCGCGCCGTCCTCATGCCGTGCCGTTGTCCAAACAGGTAGTCGGGTATCTCAAAGAACTTGCCGAGATGGTCGGCGCCGAAGGATATGTGTTCCCGTCAGCTCGCGCCTCCGTGCGCCCGATGAGCGAGAACACTTTGAATGCGGCTTTCCGACGGATGGGCTTTACGAAGGACGAAGTCACCGCCCATGGTCTTCGGGCTACGGCCTCCACCATGCTGAATGAAAGCGGCCTCTGGAATCCGGACGCGATTGAACGCGGCTTGGCCCACGGCGACAGCAATGCCGTTCGCGGCGTTTATCATCGCGGCAAACACTGGGAGGAACGTGTCCGCATGGCGCAGTGGTGGAGTGATTACCTCGATACTATCCGAGAGGGCGGCAAGGTCATCAAGGGCGCGTTTGCGGGAAGAGCCTGACCGGGATTTTGAACACCGTTAGGGTCTAGCTAGAACTGTGACATTCCTGTCGTTCGCGAGCTACATGCAGAGCGGTAGCCCGTGTCAGAACCCGACGTTCCGCACTCGCTCGTCGGCGCCATTTCGGCGCCATGCGCGGATTGTTGCCTTGCTCTCTTCGAGCGCCACGCGGTAACTAGAGAGGCCCTCACGAAGCATCGGGCGTGATGCGGCAAAGCAAATTTGGGGGAATATGTTCCTTGCTTTGGACATTTGCGCGATGCCGGCCGTGTGCCGGTCTTTGCCGGTGGGGTGCCGACCGGGCACGTCGAGGATGCGATACCGGGCTTCTCAGCAAAGGTTGAGGAGTCATACATGAAGCAGATCATACCCGATGGCCCGCGCATTAAAATGCTGCGACTTGGGCTGGAGCGCAACGCGACCCAAAAAGAACTCGCTTACGCCGTGCGCGTCAGCGAGCGCAAATTGCGTCAGATTGAGAACGAGAGTGCTCCCATTTCCGTCGCGACTATGGAACTCTTGGCAAAGAATTTAGGCGTGCACCGTGAACAGATTACGGTTCGGCAATCTGCCTTACAGCTTGTTGCTGCGGACGGCGAAACCGTGTTTGATGCGATCCTTTCTGACCTCCGAAAGGATCGGCTCGTCCCGCGCTTCGACTATGATCTCGCCAACGTAACAATGGATGAAGGCGTCCTGTTCAAGGAAGCCAGCCACGTTCACGACTTTGTCTGCGAGATCATGGTGCCTCTGAACGAAGAGACCGGCGAATATGCCGAGGAGCTGATCGCGATCCTCACGTCCCTGACGTGGAGCGAACGGAGCAGCCTGGATCGCCCGACCTCGGTCGAGGAGATCGCGCTTCGCCGCCGCATCCGACAGCTCATGGTCCTCCTGCGCGGCAACGATATCTGGATCTATCATACACACCTGTTTCGGAAGCTGCCGGAGCGCCACACGCTTCCGCCCGAGGATGAACCGAGTGAGATGCGCTCCCGCTTCATCATCGCGCTCGCGCCGCCAGGCGAATATGGCGAAACTAGCGTGCGGGTGCCGGTCGATCATGGCCAACCGTTCGTACTGAAGGGCTGGTGACGCGCCATGCTGCAAACCGTCAAGAAGATCGCGAAGCTCGGCGTCTTCGAAAGTTTCGTCGCCGCGAACGATCTGCCTGAATTCGCGCGCTACAACTGCATCTACGGTCATAATGGGTCGGGTAAAACAACCTTGACCCGGTTGCTCGCTGCGCTGGGCGACGGCCAGCACCCGGATTATCCCGACCTGACCTACGAGATCACGTCCGCCTTAGGGAAAGTCGGCCACGGCACGCCCTATGAGCGCAAGGTGCGGGTCTTCAACGCAGATTTCATCGAGGCGAATATTGGTCAGTTCAAAGGCCCGCTTCGGCACATCCTGATCGTCGGCGAGGAGAATAAGGCGCTCGCGGAGGAGGCGAAGGCCGAGCAGACAATCTATGATGCCCGGCTGGCGCGGATCCGCGACCTCAACGATGCAATCGCCAAGGTCGAGACGGACCGGGGCAAGCGGTTCTCGGAGATCGCAAAGACGATCAGTGAGGCCACCAGCGGCACAGCCCTGCGAACATATCGCAAGCAAAATGCCGAACAGGCTTTTTCCAAGATCACCGATCCGCAAATCCTGCCCGATGCCGAGCTGGAGCTGCACCGTGTCAGCGTCCATCAGGAACAGAAGGAGGCGATCGCACAGTTCGTGCAGCCGCAGGTCTCCCTGCAAGCCGATGGCGTCGAGCGCAGCCTCGCCGAATGGATCGCGATCGCGGTCGAACGCGCGCAGACGCTCACGCAGCGTTCGGCGCAAGGGAGCGCGCTGGCGCGGCTGAGCGAGCAGCCCGCTATCGCCAAGTGGATTGAAGATGGTCTCGCCATTCACCGACACCATGCCTCAACCTCCTGCGAATTCTGCGCGCAACCCTTGTTGGCCGAGCGGATGGACCAGCTGGCGGCCCATTTCGGCGTCGAGGACCAGCGGCTCAAGGCGGATGTCGCGGCTACGGCACAATTAGCCATGGACATTTTGAGCGCAATGAAGGGCATGGCCCCGCCGCCGCGCTCGGCCTTCTATTCCGAAATGCGCGAGCCTATCGACCAAGCTGTGCAGCTGTTCAGCGACGCCATGACGACGGTCCGCACGGGCGTCGAGCGACTGCTCGAGATCCTGTCGGAGAAACAGGAACGTCGTACGACCGCTTACGAGGTGACGATCGAAATTGACACACCGGCGCTGGTCGCCGCGATCGGCGCAGTTGCGGCGCTGGTCGATAAGAACAATGCCAAGACCGCTGCCTTCGGCGAGACACTGACGTCGGCGCGAACGGCGATAGAGGTCCATTACCTGTCGAGCATCGCCGGCGTTGTGAAAGAGCTGAACGACAAGGTCTCAGCAATGCGTGCCGATGTAGGCAAGCTCACCGACGGCGCGGCCGACCTAGACGATGCGCGCAGTCTCGAGGCGCTCAAGACGTCGTTCGAAGAAAAGCGCGCCAAGGTATCGAGTGCACACACCGCCAGCGAGACGCTGACAAAGCAGGTCGTCACCTTCCTCGGCCGCAGCGATCTCAAGTTTGAGTCCGACGCGCAGGGCTATCGGGTCGAGCGTCGCGGCAAACCCGCCAAGCGGCTGAGCGAGGGAGAGAAAACCGCAATCGCCTTTGTCTATTTCCTGGTTCAGCTCGGCGATCAGGATTTTGACGTTAAGGAAGGCATCGTTGTGATCGATGACCCAATCTCCAGCCTGGACGCATCGGCTATCTATCAGGCATTCTCTTTCCTCAAGGCCGGCGTCAAGAACGCCAAGCAGGTCTTCATCCTGACGCACAATTTTGATTTCTTGAGGCTGCTGCTCAACTGGCATCAGCATAACAAGAAAGCTGCCCAATATTACATGATCCGCTGCGACGAGAACGGCGACACGCGCAATGCCAGCATCATTCCACTGGACCCGATGCTGAGAAATTACGCTACAGAGTACCACTATCTGTTCAAGCAACTGTATAGCTACACCTGCGACGGCACGATCGCCAACGCCTACCACCTTCCAAACATTGCTCGGAAGGTGCTTGAGACTTTCCTGGAATTCTACACGCCGTCGGCGAAGAAGCCTTACCTCAAGTTGGAGGAGGTGGCATTCGACGAACATAAGAAAACGGCGATCTACAAGTTCGTGAACGATCAATCCCATCCGACCGGCAAAGGCTTCGACCCTGCCCTCGTCGAAGAGACAAAAACCAATATCGGGTTCCTGCTGGAGATGATCGAGGCATTGGCGCCGGTTCACTACAACGGTCTCAAGGCACTTTGTACGGCTTGACGCCCTTTGGTCCTAACGCAGCTATCCTAGCTTGAAGTGCCGTCGACAGATTCCTTAGATTTTCTTGATCCGCCGGGCGAACACCAGAGAGTCTATGCCGATCATTGTGCCCAATTCCGAAAGGCAGTCAGGTCAAGATAACTCGAGCGCCGAGGCCGTTCCCTGGGGGCGCGCTCCGGTCAAACCGCTGATTGGAAGGCGAACGGCGGGTTCCGGCAGGAGCAGCTATTCGCCCGAAGTTCGGGGAGCGGGTTCAGTTCGTCGGATCCTACCGATCATCCAGGAACAAATGTTGACCGGTCAATGGCCCGGTCGCTGTCAACACCAGGGTTCCCGACGACCAGTCCAAGTCCGAGCGAGGCCTTCGCTAACGAGCTGATCTCCAAGCGATTGACCGTGCCGAACGATGACGCGCAGTTTGCGCCCAAATCGGTCTTCATCGCGGCTTCCGATCGGCCGGACCTCGAACGCGCTTTCGTTCAACAGGTCGCGGAGCCGGTAAGTCGCCTTCATACCAAGCTGATACTCAGAATCGCACTTGGGTTCGCTAATCTCGGGGGTGTCGATGTCTGCGATCCTGATCTTCTGGCCTTCGAGCCAAAAGGTATCTCCATCAACGACGCAGGTTCGGCGTGTAACTCCGCAGAGCTCGAAGCGCGGTGAGGCGCTTCCGCCCACCAACAAAAGCTTGGGCGCGAGTTCTGACGAGGCGGTTGAGGTCAGACCGGACATAGGCCAATTCAATGCCAGCATCCCGCCGGCGAATACGATCGAGAACGCGGCTAGGCCCAACATCCACTCCTTGCGCCGACGCGTGTCGTGCTGCTTCCTCAGTTTGTCCCGGAAATCGAAGCGAACGACATTGTCATCCTTCGTGCCTCGATCTTCTTTTCGAGCCATTAAACTTGGCCTTCCTCACTCAAGTAATCGCTTCCTCATCTATCTTTAGACGAACGCCTTTCATATGCGCGAGCCAATTGCTTGCCATCGTTCAAGCACGCTGCGGACATAGCCGGGCGTCTCGCTGTTTCTGGGAATGCCGCCAGCTCTCGAAACCGCTCCAGGTCCAGCATTATAAGCAGCGAGGGCGAGATGTATCTGCCCAAACTTGTCCAGCATCTCGCGCAAGTAGCGTGCCCCGCCATCAATGCTCGCAACAGGATCATGCCGGTTCGTGATGCCGAGGTAGCGAGCCGTGCCTGGCATCAGCTGCGCCAGCCCCGCCGCGCCAGCGGGGCTGATCGCCATCGGATTGAAGCGCGATTCAGTCCAGATCAACGCCTGCAGCAAGCCAGTGGGTAGGCCATATCGAAGCTCAGCCTCCCGCACATTCGCCAAATAGATCACTTCGCGGAACGGGCGCGCGAACGCCGCCTTGCGCAGACTCAATTTCATCTCACCGTGTGCCGGAAGAGCCGGCTCGACAGCCTCAGGCTCTATAGGGATCGGTCGATGTTCGAATATCGCGAAGGATGGCGTGTCTGCTTGGGCTGAAACCTGCACCGCGGAAACGCTCATTAAGAGCATCCCGATCCTTCCAAATCTAATCATCATCCATCTCGTCGCATTGCCTCGAATCGAAACGGAACGTATAGTGAACAAAGGGGTGTAGGAAAGTGCTATTACGCGCGCGATTGGGAGGAGAGGTCGCTCGCAAGGGGACGGTATTTTAAGCTTGAGGAGCCCCGCATGTCCCACGCGTTATCCAGTCCTACCAGCTTGTCCCTTGCTTCAGCAGCAAAGCAGCTTTGCGAGGAGCTGGGAGGGTATTGGTCCGGCTCCAAGGGCATGGCGCGATGTCCCTCCCACGATGATCGAACGCCCTCGCTCAGCGTAACTTTGGGACGACGCGCGATCCTCTTTCATTGTTTCGCGGGCTGCAGCCAGCATCAGGTGCTGACTGCACTCGCCGATCGAGGTGTTTCGCCGGGGAGCTTCTTTGCTGGGAAGGTCGAAGTCGAGCCAAGTGCCAATGTCGGCAAGCCAGCATACCATGCGTTTGCAGAGCGAATTTGGCGTGAAGCAACGCCAATCGATGGTACTCCCGCCAAGACCTATCTCCAGGCCCGCGGCATCCGCGCCGTCTCTCGCGCGCTCAGATTTCACCCTCATACCCCGCTCGGACCGAAGGGGAACACGCAATACTTGCCTGCTCTGATCGCGGCAGTGACGATGGATCATGGGCTGGTCGGAATTCACCGCACGTTTCTCAACCCGCTGAGGCCCGCGGTGCCCCCTTTCGCCAACCCCAAGCGCGCACTCGGGAGCTTGGCATCAGGCGCAGTTCGCCTCTTCGAACCTATCGACGGGCGGCTCGGCCTTGCCGAAGGTATCGAGAGCGCGCTCGCTGCCAAGGCCTTGACCCAGATCCCTTGCTGGGCCTCGCTCGGCAATAAGCGTTTTGGCCTCGTGTCGATCCCGGAAAGCGTGCGCGAATTGCATCTGTTCGTCGACCATGATGCAGGCGGCGACATTGCCGAGGAACGCGCGCGCAGCGCCTACGCCCGTGAAAACCGAACGATCGTCACGCGTCGCCCGCGTGGTCACGGGAAAGACTGGAACGACGCCTTGCAAGCGTGGCTGCGGTCCAAGTCCTGACGTGAAGAGGGGAGATGGCTTTTGGCCTGATGAAGCCCGCCCAGTGGACTGGGCTTCGTTAGGAGGTTTCAAATGCCAAGCTCTGCTCCCGCTCTCTTGCTTCCCCCACCATCTGAACCGCTAGTCCTGCTAGCTGCTCGCACCATCGCCGCAAACCTAGCATCCGGCGAACCGATCACGCGTCGGCAGTTGCATACGCTTTTGACCGATCATTTCGGGGGCACAGACGCAGATGGGCGCTGGTCGGTGCGCGATGCGCATATCGCGTTGGAATTGGCTCAGACCGAATTTCTGCAGGCCAACGCACAGATCGACCTTACCGCTTCGGCAGCCGACGCCGACCGGATGTTTACGGCGTTGGAATCCGTACTGCCGACCCAGACCAATCGCAGCGACGAGCAGATCGAATGGCAGCAGTTCGCAACACCGCCGCGCCTTGGCTGGCTTGCTGCTCGGGCCTGCGCGCTGGCGACTGACGAGCTTGTGCTGGAACCCTCGGCCGGAACGGGCATGCTCGCGGTCTGGGCCGCCAAGGCTGCCTCGCGCCTCGCTCTAAACGAAATCTCGCCGCTTCGCCGCAACTGCCTGAATGCTGTATTCCCGGCTGCGCGAGTGGCTGGTCATGACGCCGAGCTGATCGACGAACTGCTCGATCCCGCCATCATCCCTGGCGTCGTGTTGATGAACCCGCCCTATTCGCGCGGCATCGAGCGAGGGCACGATAGTCGCACCGGCTTGCGCCACCTGAGGTCGGCCTGGAACCGTCTGGCGTCCGGCGGTCGGCTTGTCGCAATCATGCCCGAATGGTTCGATTGCGCGAGGTTTCTGGCCGGGCTGAAGGGGCCAGCTTCGCTGCGGCTCAATGTCGCCGTCGAACGTGCGTTCATCAGGCATGGCACCGGGATCACCACCCGGCTGCTGGTCATCGACAAGGTGGGAGGCTCCAAGGAGCCCGTCACAATCTGTACCAGCGAAATCGGCCAGCTGGTCGATCTTGTCGATGCTTTGCCGGCTCGCGCCAGCCTGGAGGCTTTTCCCGAGCAATCGAGCCTTCCAGTTCGTTCGCCGTTTCGCCTGATGGCCGCGCCGCGCAGACCGCTGCCGACACCAGGCAGGATCACTCCTACAGCATCCGCTATCGGGTCGCTCACCTATCAGTCGCTCGAAGCCCCTGCGCCGCTTGCCCCTCAGGTCGGCCACTATCTGCCCTATCGCCCAAGCAGAATCGTGATCGATGGAGCCGCCGAGCATCCGACGCCGCTCGTTGAGTCCGTCGCCATGGGGTCGATCGCCGCACCAATGGCCGAAGCTGTGCCGCAGCTGCCCGACGGGCTGATTGCCACGGGGCTGCTATCAGCTGCCCAGGCAGAGACCCTGATCTACGCTGCAAGCGCCCATGGGCGCGATCTTCCCGGCCGGTTCGAGCCAGAGGACAAGGGCTGTTCGCTCAAGGCATCGGCGGACGGTCTGACCTACCGGCAGGGCTATTTCCTCGGGGACGGAACGGGCGCCGGGAAGGGCCGTCAGGTTGCGAGCGTCATCCTCGATCGCTGGGTGCGCGGTGAACGCCGCCATGTCTGGATCTCCAAGAATGAGGCGCTGCTGGAAGATGCCCGGCGCGACTGGGCTGCACTTGGCGGCCTTCCGATCGACATCCAGCCGCTTGCATCCTGGAAACTCGGCACCCCCATCGCCATGCGCGACGGCATCTTATTCGTGACCTACCCGACCCTGCGGTCAGGCCGAAGTGATGCGACCCGCCTCGACCAGATCCTCGCCTGGGCGGGCGATGACTTCGAGGGCGTAATCGTGTTCGACGAGGCGCACGCCATGGCCAATGCCGCTGGCGGAGAAGGATCACGGGGCAAGGTCAAGGGCTCGGAGCAGGGTATCGCCGGCGTGCGCCTGCAAAACCTCCTGCCCCGCGCGCGGGTGCTCTATGCCTCGGCAACCGGCGCGTCCGACGTCAACAACCTGGCCTATGCGACGCGCCTTGGCCTGTGGGGACCTGAGACCGCCTTCGCCAATCGCGAGGCCTTCGTGGCCGACATTCGTGACGGCGGGATCGCAGCAATGGAACTGGTTGCGCGGGACCTCAAGTCGCTCGGCCTCTACACCGCGCGCGCATTGTCCTTCGCCGGCGTCGAATACGAGATCCTCGAGCATCGCCTGAGCGAGGATCAGATCGCGGTCTATGATGCCTACGCTGAAGCTTGGGCGATCATCCACGCCAACCTGCGCGAAGCGCTCGAGGCCACGCGGATTGTCGATAGCGAAACCGGAGGGACGCTCAACTCCGGTGCCAAGTCCGCAGCGCTGTCGATCTTCGAGGGCACCAAGCAGCGCTTTTTCGCGCAGCTGCTTTTGTCGATGAAGCTGCCGAGCCTGTTGCCAGCCATCGACGCCGCCATTGCCGATGGGAACGCTGTTGTTGTCCAGCTCGTCTCGACCGCAGAAGCCATGCTCAACCGGCGGCTTGCCGACCTTTCGGACGAGGAACGCGAAGCGCTGGAAATCGATCTGTCCCCGCGGGAATATGTGATCGACTATCTCGCCAAGAGCTTTCCTGTCCGGCTGATGGCCGTCTTCACCGACGAAAACGGCAATCCTCGTTCCGAGCCGATGAGCGACGAGCAGGGCGCGCCGGTATTGTGCCGGTCGGCCCTCGCCGCGCGCGACCGGATGATAGAGCAGCTCTGCGCCTTGCCGCCCATCGCGACCGCGCTTGATGCCATCATCGAACGCTTCGGCGTGGATCAGGTGGCGGAAGTGAGCGGCCGGACACGTCGGCTCATCGTCGGCCGCGATGGCTGTCAGAAACTGCAATCCCGCTCGCCGCGCGCCAATGTCGCTGAAACACAGGCCTTCATGGACGGGACCAAGCGGATTCTGGTCTTTTCGGATGCCGGAGGGACCGGACGCAGCTACCATGCGGATCTCGCGGCCAAGAACCAGGCCCGCCGCGTCCATTTTCTGCTCGAGCCGGGTTGGCGGGCTGACGCCGCGATCCAGGGACTTGGCCGGACCAATCGCACCAACCAGGCGTCGGCCCCAATGTTTAGGCCAGTGACGACCGATGTGCGCGGCGAACGCCGGTTCATCTCGACGATCGCACGCCGCCTCGACAGCCTCGGTGCCTTGACGCGCGGGCAGCGCCAGACCGGCGGTCAGAACCTCTTTGATCCGGCTGACAACCTCGAGAGCATCTATGCCAAGGAGGCGCTCCATCGCTGGTTCGGGCTTATGTTCACCGGCAAGCTCGAAGCGGTCAGCCTGGGGCGCTTCCAAGAGCTGACAGGTCTCAGGATCGAAGCCCCTGACGGATCGATGGTCGATGACCTGCCGCCGATCCAGCGCTGGCTCAACCGCATCCTCGCACTTCCCATCGCCTTGCAGAACGCGATCTTCGATGAGTTCATGGGGCTGGTCGAGGCGCGTATCGATGCTGCCCGAAAGGCCGGCACACTCGACCTCGGTCTAGAGACCATCGCGGTCGAAGACTTCGTGATCCTGTCCGACACGTTGCTGCGTACCGATCCGGCCTCGGGTGCGACCACCCATCTGCTGGAACTGGAAATCGCCAGAGCCCTTAAGCCGCTCACGCTGAAGCGGCTCGAGGAGCTCCACGGCCTCGCCGGGCAACGGCAGCAGCCTGTTCGGAACGCCCGCTCAGGCCGGGTTGCCTTGCTCGTGCCCACCCGCAGCATTCTTGCCGATGACGGCACGCGCGTGGCCCGCTTCGAGTTACTGCGCCCGCTGAAGCGCAGCCACATCACTGAGGGTCAGCTGGCTGAGAGCAGTTGGGAGCAGATCCCTGTGGGCGAGTTCCGCGAAGCCTGGGCCGCGGAGGTCGAGGAAGCGCGGTCGAACCACAAGCGCGAGCGCCTCTATCTGGCGACGGGCCTCCTGCTGCCGGTCTGGGACAAGCTCCCATCCGATTTCGTAAGGGTCAGCCGCATCTCAGCGGCGGATGGCCGGTCGCTCCTTGGCCGGGAGGTTCCTCTCCATTGTGTTCCAGAACTGTGCCGGGCACTGGGTCTGGAACGCGTGCAATCGCTTTCCGCCGATGAGATCGTCCAGACCGTCCTGGCGACAGGCCGAGCCGTGGAATTCGCTGGCCGTGAGCAGCTCATGGTCAAGCGCAGTCTGGTCAATGGCTCACAGCGAATAGAACTGACCGGATGGAGCATAGCCCGCCTTGACTGGTACAAGGCTCAAGGGTGTTTCACGGAAATCATCCGCTACCAGACGCGGCTGTTCGTGCCGATCGAGGGCGCGGCGAACGTGATTGCCAGATTGGCATCATCCACATAGATCGTTGCCATATGGCATTGATTGGCGTATATGATGCCATATGGAGATCTGCCATGCTGGCTCTGCAACCCGTTGATACTGCCGTTACCGCTTTCCGTCCCGATCCGATTACCCAGGACGAGGCAGCTGCCATGTTTCGGGCAGTCCTCAATCTGTTCGGCAAATGGGAGCTGACCGACGAGCAGGCTGCAACGCTGCTCGACATGCCGGTGCGATCCTATCGCCGCTGGAAAGCCGAAGGCCCCGGGCGCGTCTCGCGCGATGGCCGCGCTCGGCTGTCCAACCTGATGGGCATTCATAAGGCGCTTCGGATCATCTTCTCGGAGGCAACCCGCAGCTATGCCTGGATCAGGTCGGCCAATGATGCGTTTGGCGGATCCAGTGCGCTCGACGCGATGCTCGGGGGCGAACTCACCGATATCATGCGGGTGCGTCGCTACCTCGACGCCGAGCGTGGTGGCTGGTGAACGAAACGGCGGATATCCCCGTTTCTCGAGTTGAGTGGAAGGGCGCTGTCAGGATCATCCGCAGCGCCTTTCCGCCGATCGACCTGTTCGAAGACATCGCTGATCCAGCCGACTGGCCGCTGCTGATCTCGGCAGAGCAGAAGACCAATCCGCGCATCATGGCGACAATTGGCAATCTCGACCTCATTCCGGTCGAACGCCGCGTGGGCGGTAATGGCGCGTCCTACCTCATGGCGCCGTTCACCCACGTCAGCACGGATCGGCCAAGCCGCTTTACCGATGGCAGCTACGGCGTGCTCTACTTGGGCGACCGGTTCGAGACCGCACTGTTCGAGACGATCCACCACCATGCCCGCTTCATGGCCCGGACGAAGGAAGCATCTGGCTGGACCTCGCAGTTCCGGGAGATCGTCATGTCAGTCGATGCCGACTTGCATGATCTCCGAACTCTGGCGGGGGAGCCGGTTCCGGCGCTCGATCCCAACAGCTATGCCGCATCCCAAGCGTTCGCGCGGCACCTCAAGGCCGCGGGATCAAACGGCATTGCCTACCCGAGCATCCGGCATCCCGGTGGGGAATGCGTCGCGCTCTTCTACCCGGACTGCGCGTCAAATCCCCTCCAGGGGCGGCACCTCAACTACCACTGGGATGGAGCGCGCGTTGACCTCGTGCGTGATGCTGGATCAGGGGCTGTTTTCCGTATCGTCGATTTGCCGGCCGATCCTGTCTGACCGCATGAGTTGGGCTTCTGGCCGAGTGTTGTAGAATCTGGGAGCACAGTGTCCGGCCAAAAGACTCAAGTCTGCGTACCAGCCTTCACGATTTCATGAAGGGCTTTGTCCGGCGAAACTGGGCCCTTGTACAGCGGGCTACATGGCGTCTCCGCAAGCTTGGCCGAAATCGCTAGGAGGTCGTCATCATCACCCTTTTCATAGGCATAGGCGGCCAGCCAGAATTCGGCCTGCTTAACGAACTCATTGAGGATGCCCACGACGCTCCGGTTCGCAGTCTTTGCGTACCGGACCTGGTCCATCCGCCAGACTTCCTGGGCAATGAATTCAGATGAGACGCCGTGCTCCTTCAGAACCAGCGCCAATTGTGCGGGGAATCTTCGAGCAAACGAGGCCGCTGGGGCCAGAGGCATAAGCACAGGAAGCAGCGTGCGCTCAGAAACCAGCAAAGCGACTTGCGGCTTCCAGAACAGCACCGTGGCATACCAATTGCCCAGGGCGGTGTCGCTTTGCCCAGGGGCAACGATTTCCGGTTTGATCCGATCAAGCAGTTTCTTGGTGCAATGGAGGCGGAGCATGGCGGACCACGATAATGCTCGGTGTCCAGCGCGTCCACCGAAGCTGCCGGCCTCACCGCTGAAATGGCAAAAATCGCCTTGCTTCCAGGCATTCAGACCGCCGCTTCAGGTTCCTGATAGCTGCCGGTTGTTAACTCGACCCGTGAGGGCGAAACGTTCCGACCCATCCGCTTCTACGCGTACGTCTGAGCCAAGGTGCCGCTACAAGCTGGCTGCCTATTAATATTGATGCACTCATACTGGCAGATCAACATCGAGCCAGCGGGCGTAAGCTCTTACATCGATCATCGGCACGGTAGCCTTTTCCTGCAGCCGCGCGATTAGCTCGAACAGAAACGCAGTGGCCGGCTTGCCAATGGGCGTGAGCGTGCCGCACCCATCGTTGTCACAGGAGAAGATGCCATGCGCCGCGACGCAGCCCAGGTCGAGACGGTCGTCGCTCCCAACCGTCGCTAACGCATTGGTCAATGGCTCTCCCAGCCCTGGACTCCAGTCACTTTCCAGAGTCAGCAGACCACCGATAATATGCTGTAGCGGCTTGGCCGGATAGGTGCCGCCTGCATGGGGAATCGGTAGGCTGGTGCGATGCAGACGCCGGACGCTGGCCACCTTCTTTCTAGCATAGGCGACATGCTCGGCGTTGATCGACTGCTTCGCCTCGAAGACGCCATAGACGCTCTCAGCGGGAATCACCTTCTGGCCCTGAAAATTAAAGATGAAGGGCGAATACTGCCGATCGAAGACGACCACGTCGATCTGTTCGCTGAACTTGCCATCACTATCGACAACATGCGCCGAAGTCGCCTGATAGCGTTGGGGCAGATAGGTCTCCAACAGCTCCAGCCACACCGACTCGCTGGCATCTCCCTTGGTGCCGGGATGGCCAAAAGCCTTTCGCGCCCGTGCGAGCCGATCCTGAATGTCGTCATGGAGTTCCGACAGCAGCGTTTGGATGGACCAGGTCATTTCAAAGCTCCTGATGTCTGCACCTCGTCACGGAACGGAGGTGTCGCGGTCATACCCTTCGCGATCTGTAGTGCGCGGGTGGCCTCGATGGGCCGGTCCGGATAGGCATCCAGTGCTATTGCAGGGAGCAGGCGTTGGGTGATGTCGGAGAAGGTGAACCCTGGCTTTCCCTGTGCAGCGCCGGTCGAGACGACCAACTCGTGGATCTGGGGCTGCGTGAATCCCAAGCCGCCCAGTCGCATGGATAGGATGTGGAAGCGCTGCTCGTCGTTCGGCCGCGCGAAGGCCATGACATCCGCCGCTCGCCTTCGGACCGCCGGGTCGAGTGCGTTCAGCCTGTTGGTGCACATGATGACAGCCGCGGGCAGGCGAAGGTTGGCGAGCCGGTCGATGCCGCGGATGAAGGCGTTCACCC
The DNA here is from genome assembly GCF_027486195.1 of Novosphingobium sp. Lineage (GTDB taxonomy): Bacteria > Pseudomonadota > Alphaproteobacteria > Sphingomonadales > Sphingomonadaceae > Novosphingobium. The sequence goes on along the minus strand of NZ_JAIXPP010000033.1, from coordinate 76,294 downwards.
CGGCGCGATCCTCGTGGTGCATCTGCGCCGCCTCGCGCGACTGCGCCAAGGCGTCAGCCTCGTCGACCAACAGGATGATGCCACCCTTGGCCTTGCCCGATGCCTTCAGGCGCGTGGCAGCCTGAACCGTGTGCTCGAACGCAGCAGAGAGAAGCTGCGTCATCTCGCCCACGCGGCCCTGCCCGCGGGTCGCCAGACTGAGAGGGTAGAGGGTGATCTCGATCCCTTCCTGCCTCGCGACCTTGTCACCGATGGTTTCCGCGAGCTCCGTCTTGCCGGAACCGACGTCGCCAGCAAGAACGACAAGCGGCGGACGACGCAGTACGGCGTCGAGCATGGGCTTGGCATCGCCCTTTACGAACTTCTCCGCCCAGCGCTCCAATCCTTGCGGATTCACCAGCAGGCCAAGGATCTTGGCCAGCCGTGACTTCTGATCATCCAGACCGACCAGGCGCGCAAGCCGTTCCTGGGGATCAAAGTCGGGATATGTCTGGCGACGCTCGAACAGTTCGTCGAGACTCGGCATATTTTGCATCAGTAGCTCCTCACGCTGGAACGATCGAGAGCTCGGCCACCAGCGGAGTAGGTGCGATCGGAGGCAAGATACCCATTAATCGTCGGCTCAGACCCCGTCGTGCGCTGGACGGGGAGATCGCCTTCAAACTTCGTCTTTTCGCTGTCGGAAAGCAGGAAATAGGCCATTGAGTAGTTCATGAAGCTGCCAAATGTCGCGCCGGATATGTCTTTGCCAGGCAATACCCGCCCAGGATCATCATCGCCCGCAGATGCCCCCGCCAAGTCCCGCGCTGCATACTTGAGGGTCGGCTCGATCCACTGCCCATTGCGCTTGAAGCCGTAGGTGACGTCAGCCAAATACCCGGCCTTCATCATCGCGACCGCCTCCTGCTCGAATTGAGTGATCTGCCAGTCGTAAGGTTGCCCATAGAGCCGCTGCATCCGCTTCAGGTCGGTTGCGATCTTGGCTGCCATGTGGCGCGCATGCGTCACGGTGAAGGTCGTGCTTTCCGTATAGCTATAGCTGGACATCGTGACCTCTCAGACCTGGAAGGTGGAGCCAAAGACCTTCTGCCAATAGCCGACGGTCAACTGCTTGGTGGGAGCCGCCAATGCGGCATCGATGGCGTCGCCGGCGTCCAGCGCGGCATCCACGATCTCGTCCATGTTCGCCGAGGTGTAGAGCCGCGATACGTTGTTTTCGGCGTTTACCGGGTCGATGATCCGCATGGGATCGTAGAACGTGCCGATGCTGGAAAGAGGGTAATAGTCGGAGAAGGCAATGCGATCCTTCAACCCGCTGGTCGCGATGTAGGTGAAGAAGTGCTGCAGGGCCTCGGGATAGTCCGAGAGGTCCAGCCCGTCATCGCAAAGCTTGGCCATGATCATCTCGATCATGAACGACTTGAAGCGGAAGCCGTCGCGCTCCTGCTTCTGGCGCCTCGCCCAGAACTTCACCAGCCGGACGACTTGGGCGAAATGCTTCTCCTGCGCCTTCTTGCGCTTCCCGGCGAACTCGAGGTGGAGAGGGATGCTGGTCCTCAGGAAGGAGCCGTCCTCCTGGCTGACTAGGTTGCCATACCACTGTGCATCCCCGTCATAGAGGATCGGCACGACGTCCACATCCAGTCCGGATCCCCGGAAGGACACGGTGACCGAATAGGTCTGAGGCTGAACCTGATCCGGAGAGAAATTCGGGAATGCCTTCCGGAGGCGCTCCGCCAGGTAGGTCAGGAGCGCGCTGACGGAATGCGGCGCGTCAGCACCACTGATGTAGCAGGCCACGTCGATGTCGTTAAGCGAGCGCAGGGCGGTGCCCTTCGCCAGACTGCCCGAAAGCATCATCTTCCGCAGCGTGAAATCGGGATGCTCATCAACATATGCTTCCAGCTTCTCGCGAAGCCGCCTCGCCTGCGCGCGATATTCCTGCGCCTTGTCCTGCGGGAGGTTCACTCGCTCTTCGGCAAAGCGCACAATATCGCGATGCCCAACATGGTCTCGGCTCATCGAATCGTCTCCGGAAGCCCTCCGTCCTTGACGCGGGCGGTCAGATGCGCGACTCGGGTTGCCGACCCGCTAGAAACAATATGGGTATCGTAACTATACCCGTCAAGGAACTATACACATGGTCGAGGACGAAAAGCGCCCCTGGACGCAGACCCGCCGTTTCGAGTTCATCGAATGGAAGCTGTTCTGGGAAGGAGCGCTGAACCGGAGCGACCTGGAGGAAACGTTCGAAATCTCAACGCCGCAGGCATCAGTCGATCTCCGGCGATATCGTGAACTGGCCGGTGACAACATTGAGTATGATGGCACAAGCCGGTCGTTTAGGCCCACCCCCGATATCAAGCCATCCTTCCTGAAGGCGTCCGCCGACCGCTTGCTCATTCAACTGCGTGCGCTACTGACCGGGGCCTTACCGCGGCGCGAAGTCTGGTTCCGCGACATGCCGTCAATAGATATGGCGCCGGACATCGCCAGGCATGTTGATGCCGAATGCCTGCGCCTGATCCTCAACGCCATCCGGACCAAACAGTGCGTGGAGGTCCGATACCAGTCGCTCACCAACTCACGCACAAGGCAGATAGCGCCCCATGCCCTCGCCTTCGACGGATATCGTTGGCATGTTCGCGCATGGGCTTGCGATCGCGACGACTTTCGGGACTTCGTCCTGACGCGCATCGACAAAATCGATGCGGGCCCCAAGGCAGATTTCGATCCCGCTGACGATCTGGAGTGGAACAGGAAGATCACCTTGGACCTTCGTCCTCACGCCGGACTCACGCAGGAGCAGAGCCTGGCCATCCAGCGCGACTACGCAATGGAGGGTGGAAGGCGTGAAATCGAAGTGCGGCTGTCCATGGCTTACTACTTCATCAGGCGGATGAACCTCGATCTCACCGATCTTCCTCCCGCCCGTGCCCAGATATGTCTTCAGAATTTGAGTGAGGTACATCAGGCTATTGAACAAGCAAGAACACAAGCTAAGCAACGGGTTGTCGAGCGAAAGATGAGGAATATTGAGTGCGACTAATACCTCAATCCTGGTGCGGTGTGGGTGCTTGCCTCGATCGGCGGCAGCGTTGAGCGGCACTGGGAACGCTTACGCTGACGAGGGAATGTTCGGAACGTCCGCTTCCGCCTGATCGCTACCCTTAGCGGACAGTCCAGATTGCCCCAAGTATAGTCATTCGCCATTGCCCCGCGCTTAAAGGATATCCGCTGCGAACGCATTAGAGGGGAGTGGGCTTTGCCCTGATTGAGCCAGTTGGGCGTCGAAGGTCGATGCACCGGGCTCACAATCAGGAGTGTGTCCCATGATCAAGTCGATCCCGCTGAACAAACTCGTTCAGTCTCCCCGCAATGTCCGCCGTCACAGTGATCGAGCTGCCGATGCCGAGCTCAAAGCCAGCATCGCAGCCCATGGACTATTGCAGAATCTCATTGTCCGGCCTGCTGCGAAGGGCAAGTTCGAGGTCGAAGCCGGCGAGCGCCGCCGATCTGCGATGTTTGCACTAGCGGACGAAAAGATCCTCGCCCGCGATCACGAAGTCACGTGCCTCGTGCTCGAGGACAGCGCTGAAGCCGCGGTCGAGACCAGCCTTGCAGAAAACTTCCACCGCCTCGCCATGAACCCAGCCGATGAAGCCCAGGCCTTTGCCGCGCTTGTCGCAGGTGGTGCGACTGTCGAAGATATTTCCCGCCGCTTCGGCCTGACCGTCCGCTTCGTCGAGGGCCGTCTGCGTCTCGCGACGCTCGCGCCCGTCGTGTTCGAGGCTCTGGCCTCCGGCCAGATCACTCTCGACATCGCCAAAGCCTTTGGCGCCACCTCGGATCAGGAAATCCAGGTCCGGGTCTTCGAGCAGGTTTCCTCGGCCTACTATGCCCCCAATCCCGACAGCATTCGGCGAATGGTCCTCTCCGGGACTGTCCGGGGCAGCGATCCGCGCGCCCGGCTCGTTGGCCGCGACGCCTACATCGCCGCCGGGGGTCGGATCGAGCGCGAACTCTTCGATGACGACGACAGCGAATCCTGGGTCGATGTTGCGCTGCTCGAAAGCCTCGCGGCGGCAAAGATGGAAGAGCAGGCCAAAGCCCTCGCCGCCGAGCAGGGGCTTGCCTGGGTCAAGCCAACGCTTGATCCCTATGCCAGCCACGATCTGGTCGAAGGGCTGGTTCGGCTTCCTGCCGAACCGGCGCCGCTCACCGAAGCGGAACTGGCGAAGCTCGACGAACTCGATGCCTCCTATGACGAACATGCCGCGATCCTGGAAGATGAGGACAGCGCCGAGGAAGCTGTGGCGGCGGCCGAAGCGGCTATCGAGGCCATCGAACGCGAGTGTCAGGAAATCCGCGCACGCCCGCCAGTCATTGCGCCCGAGCTGAAGGCCGAGGCGGGCATGATCCTGGTGCTTTCACGGGATGGCACTCCGGTACTCCAGCCGGTTTTCTATGGTGAGAGGCAGGCTGAGCCCGCTGAAGGCGACAGCGGAATCGAAGTCGTTGCTGGTGAGGAGGGTTCGGACAAGCGCCGGACTACCTTGTCCAAGCGCTTGGCCGATGAGCTGGCCATGCAGCGCCGCGATGTCCTGGCCCTGCATGTTGCCTCTGATCCGGGGCTTGCGCTCGATGTCATGGTCTTCACGCTGGCTGATGCCGATACGCACGACTGGCGGGCGCGGGCTGCCACCACGCTGCGCGCGCCAGTGCCGGCAGGGCCGATCATCGGCTTCGAAGCCAAGGATGCTCCGGCCAGCAGCGCGCTCGCTGAGCTCAGGTCCAGTCTCGACGAAAGCTGGCGCGCTGGCGGCGATGCGACTTCCCGCTTCGACCTCTTCCGGGCGCTATCCGATGACAGCCGTGCCGCTTGGCTTGGCTATGTCGTTGCCCGGTCGCTCGAGGCGAGCCTCAACATGGCGAGCGAGCGTCAGCTGCCGTTCCAGGACCACCTCGGCAGCCTCATCGGCTTCGACATGGCGCAGTGGTGGCGGCCGACTGCGGCCAACTACTTCGACCGAGTGTCAAAGCAGGTGATACTCGACGCGCTCACCGACGTCGGCGGTCTCGAGCTTTCCTCGCGCTTTGCTGCGGTCAAGAAGGGCGACCTCGCGATGAGTGCCGAGCGCGTCTTCGCCGGCACCTACATCACCGAAGTCGAGGTGCGCGAGAAAGCTCTGGCCTGGGTGCCTGAGGTCATGCGCTTCGCCTCCGCTGCGCCGGAGGCTGGCGATCCCGAGATTGACGCCACTGACGCTGAGCCAGGCGTCGACACCGAGCATCAGTCCCCCCGCGAGCTGGCCGCCTGACCTCCTCCTGACAGGTAAGGCCACTCGTACCTCGAGAAGCGGTCCTTCGGCTTACGCCGGAGGGCCGCTTCCTTTTTGGAAGGAGAGCAGAGGGGGCGCGGGTTCCTGCGGCACTGACCGGCGAACCCGTCGCCGACTGTCCGGATGCCAAGATCAGGAGAACCATCATGGCCTATCGCAAGGGACAGAGCAGCGGCTTGTCGCCCGCTACCCGCATCACACAGGAAATCATTGCACGTCTGGAGGCTGGCACGAAGCCGTGGATCAAGCCGTGGCGCGGCGTGCCCGTTTCGCGGCCCCTGCGGGCCTGCGGGATTCCGTACCGGGGCATGAATGTGTTCTGGCTGTGGATGGTTGCTGACATGTGCGGCTATGCCTCGCCGTTCTGGATGACCTACAATCAGGCCAAGTCGCTCGGTGCCCAGGTCCGCAAGGGCGAGAAGTCGACCATAGCGATCTTCTACAAGAGCTACACCAAGGAGGTGGAAGCCCCCGATACCGGCGAAAAGACCGACGAGGCCCGCCGGGTGCTCAAGGCCTATCCGGTCTTCAATGCCGATCAGGTCGAAGGTCTGCCCGAGCGCTTCCATCCGGCTGCAACGCTGGATCTGGTCGAGCCTGAAGGGCGCGAGGCCGAGCTCGACGCCTTCTTCGCCGCCATCCCCGTCAATCTGCGTCACCAGGGCTCTGAAGCCTGTTACGAACCGACTGCTGATCGTGTCACGATGCCGCCCACGAGCCTGTTTTCAGGCTTCGACCACTACTATGCGACGCTCGCCCATGAGCTGTCGCACTGGACAGGCCATGCCAGCCGCCTGGGACGTGACCTCAAGAACCGCTTCGGTACGTCGGCCTATGCCGCCGAGGAACTTGTCGCGGAACTCTCCAGCGCGATGCTGGGCGCCGAGCTGGGGCTGCCGGTAACGCATCTCGACAGCCATGCGAGCTATATCGAGCATTGGCTCAAGCTTCTGAAGGATGACGACCGCGCCATTTTGACCGCTGCCGCCAAGGCCGAAGAGGCTTCGAGCCTGCTCCTGAAGCTCGGCGGGAGGGTCATGCCTGAGCAGTTTGACGACGCGTCAGACGATGCTGCGCTCGCTGCCTGAGGGAGGATATCATGGGCCGATCAGTCAGCTATCCCAGCGGCGCAATCGTCGCGTTCACGGTTCTCGAGGTCGAAGCCGAGGACGACTGGGAATTCGAATACGAGTGGCTGCGCGACGACCTGCGCGAGCGGGCCGGCCGGGCCTTCCCGTCGCTGATCCCGCATGACGGCTGGCGCGGACGGGAAGACAGGATCCTCATGCGCAATGCCTATGCGGATTTCGGCGTATCGGTCTACGGCGGGCTGGTGGCCGTCTGGATCGTCGAACGCGATGACGGCGCCTATTGGGACGCCAATTGGCGCACGGCCCGCTCACCGCGGGCACAGCGCTGGCTGTCCCAGATCGCATCCCGCTTCGATGCCGTGTTCGGCGACTATGACTGTCTCGGGCACATGTCGAACGGAGAGGGCGTTTACACCAAGCGTGCGGCTTGACCTGAGCAGGGGCGGTGCATGCATGAGGCATAGGGCGTGCCCCTGCCAATGGCTGTTCCGAACGCCCATGGTCTGGCGCCATGCGAGAGAGGCCCTGGGCCAGCCGCCAGCCTTGCGCAACCCGGCTTGGTCGGGCCCGTGTTGGCCTTCGCCCTTAGGGCTCAAGGCCTGCCCGCGCCAGCCCGCCAAGCCAGGTTTCCCCTGACGGGTGCGCAACTCTGACTGAATGCTGGCCCTGACGGGCTCTCGCTGGCGCAGCCATGAGCGGGTGCGCCGGCCTCACGCCAGTCAGGAGGACTTCCCCATGCACACGCCATTCGCCGACCAACTCGCCGGGCTCGATCTTGCCGGCTTTTCCATCGGTCCTGCCCCCGTATCGACAAGCGATTTCCCGGTCCGGGAGCAGGTCGTCCACACCCTCGAAGCGGTCTGGTCCGATCTTTTCGCTATGGTGTCCGGCACCGCGCTCGAGGCCGATGCCGAAGACCTCGGCTGGGCCTTCGTCAACATCTTCCACCGCTCGGCGGAACGCAAATCCATGGCAGTCGACCGGGCGACCGACGAGGTCCGCGCGCTGGTTGCGACAGCAGATGGATCCGAGGTCCATACCCATGACCTCGAGACCCAGGTCGAGCGGGCGCAATGCGCCGAGGGCGCGATGCTGGCGCTCGAAGAGATGCGCGAGGTTGCAGCAGCCATGTACCTCAACGAGTTCGGCTCCTCCTGGAAGCCAGTGTCGAGCTCGCGCTTCAATCACAGCGCCATGCTGACGTCCGCGCTTGTCGAAGGCCGCGATTTCCTGCGCGCCCGCGCTGAAGCCAAGCGCCGTGCCGCCATGCCCGAAGGCACGCCTGTGGTGTTCGCCGGGGGACGTACCCGTCATGCAACCGAAGGCGATGCGCTGACCTTTGGCAACAATGTCTGGGCCACCCTCGACAAGGTCCGCGACCGCGTGCCGGACATGGTGCTCATCCACGGCGGCGACACCAAGGGCGTCGACCGTCTGGCATCGAGCTGGGCTGAACGTCGCGGCATTCCGCAGGTGACGTTCTCGCTCGATATGCGCCTCGGCGCGCGTGCCGGTTTCAAGCGCAACGAGCGGATGCTCTCGCTCGATCCGCGCTACGTCATCGCCTTTCCGGGGAACGGTGTTCTTGAACGTCTGGTGATCGAGGCCAAGGCGCGGCGGATCACCGTGGTCGACCGCCGCGGGCCGCTGGGCACCAATCCGAAGAACACTTCGGCCAAGACCGACTGAGACCCTGTCGGTCTTCGCGCCAGCGCCGGATCGGCGCTGGCGTCGTCCGTCAGAGGAAAGGCGTGCGCCTGTCGGTTGGAGCCAGCGAATGGTCGTCGGCTCCTTTCTACAGGAGGCATTCCATGATCGATATCGAAGCCGTGATGGCCGACTTTGCCGTTCGCCAGGCCGAGCGGCAGACCCAGGTGGTCGAAGAGATTCAGCAGCTCAAGACCGTCATTCTCCCGCGCTTGCAGGAAGCCGACATCGCCCGCGTCGAGATCCGCTTTGACGGTTGCGGCGACAGCGGTGCGGTCGAGGAATGTGTCTGCCTCGATGCAGCCGGTGCGGCGATCGCGTGCCCTGATGTTACGCTGCAGGAAGGCGAAGCACATACGGCGGATGGTGCCGGTTCCGAGCAGCTGCCGTCGCTTGGGCAAGCTCTCGAGCAGCTGACCTATCTGGCGCTCGAACGACACCACCCTGGCTGGGAGATCAACGACGGTGCCTGCGGCGAACTCGTGATCGATGTGGCTGCAGCGACCTTCGTGCTCGACTGCAGCCTGCGCTTCATCGCGACCGATGATCACTCGACCGAGCTCTAGGAGATCTGTCATGGCCCACTGCTACTACCACGCCCTCTCGTCGGTCCGGAAATGGGGCGGCACGGTCGATGATTATCTCCCGCTGCACCAGTGGTTCGACCAGTCGAAGGCTATTCTCGCAGACCCTCGGCACCGCGCGCTGCGGCACCATGCCGAGGGGATATTCATGCTGGAGGCAATCTTCGGCGAGACCCTCGTCAATGCCGATGGTCGGGTCGTTCCGGTGCGACTGGTCGGCGAGCAGCACGTCCGCGAAGACTTGGGCTCGATCCCCTCCTTTGCTGACTGGGCGCGCTTGATCACGCCGCAGGCCTGGATGCTGCGAGGCAACCCTCTGGACGGCGCTCAAGGGGTGACGATCGATATGCCTGTCCCCGGCGAAGCAGTTGCGTCCAGGACCAGGCCACCTGCTGGAGGAGCGGTCCTTACCGAGCTTTAGGAAGGGGTTCTCCGGTGGAGGGCTGGCGGGGGAATGATCCGCCCAAGACCGGAGGGAAACGAGGCAGGACTGACCTGTTCAAGGCATCCGGCTCCACCCGGCTTCGATACAAACCTGTCCCTGAATCACCCCCCGTCGAGACGCGCAACCCGGATCAGGTCCGGCCGAGTTGCCGGGCTGTGCCCGGCTGCCCGCACCACCCGAACCAGTTCCGGGTTCCCCTTCGGTGCGCTTCGCCGCGGGGCGCTTCTGCTCGGGTTTGCAGCCGGGATGGACCCGGAATGCTCGATCAGGAGAAAGCCCATGACCAATCTCGTTATCCTCGTTGGCCGCATCGCTCGCGACCCCGAAACCCGCACCACCCAGGGTGGAACCAGCATCACTTCGATCTCTGTTGTGACCGACCGTCCCGCCCGCAAGGATGGCAAGACCTACAAGGACGAGAACGGCTACACCGCCAAGGACAGCGAATTCCACCGGATCACCTGCTTCAACGGCCTGGGCCAGAACGTCGCCAAGTACTGCACCAAGGGCCAGCTCGTGACGGTCGAAGGTCGCATCCACTACACCCAGTGGGAGGATCAGAGCGGCACCAAGCGCTACGGTTGCAAGATCATCGCCGACAAGGTCGACTTCCTCACCAAGGGCCGTTCGGGCGGCAACGAGGGAGCACCCGACATCGACGAGGACTGAATGTCCTTGCCCCACGACAAGGCCCCGGTGGCAGATGCCATCGGGGCCTTTTCTTTTGCTCTGGGGCGATGCGGCGGCGCGGGGCATCGAACCCCTTGCCGCCGCTGGGTTGGCCTTAAGCAGGAGCGATCCGCTTCAGCGTTTCCTCGATCCCGAGTGCCATCGATGCACGCACGATCTGGCGCAGTTTTGCCGGTTCGATCGTCTCGGCGCCGCACTCGATCAGAATGTGGCCGAGGACAATCGCAGCCTCGTCGCGAAGCTTTGCTTCCTTGGCCGCCAGTTCGTCGCGCTGTTCCCGGAGCTTTTTCAAGGCATCGACCGGATTGTTCTTGCGGGGCATGTCAGTCCTTTCCGCCCCCTTGGTTTGTGGTCCCTCGAGAGTTCTTCTGCCACAGCGCCCAGGGTGTAGGAAAATGAGAAAAGCGGCGCCCGACTATAGCCGTCCCCTGCAACCGCGAGGGTAGAGGGGCTGGCTCACGGAATGCCCAGCATGATGTCCGTCCACATGCCGCCTCAAGGACGGCAGGGCCCCACCATTTTGCCGGAGAAGGGATGAATCCCTCCCCCGACAAAATCGTTTCCCCCACCGCCGCTGACGCGGCCGCGCGAGCGCGCGGTCCCTGACCCGTCATGCGCACGAACATCGCACTTCCCCCTGTCGTTCAAGACAACCTCAGGAGGATTATCATGGCTTATTCTGCACCTTGCACCGCTTCATCCCGCAGCTACTTCGAGGCCCTGGAACTCGCCGAACGCAGGGCATTGCACAGCTACTTCGATCAGCACATCGTGGCAGACGACGAGTTAGGATACATCGCGCTCGATGAAGGTGACTACTGCGCCCTGCCGGCACACCTGGCGACGCGTGTCGTCCACACCATTCACGGGTCGATGCTGGATGAACTCTGACGCCGAAAAGGGTGGGAGCCGGGAGCGGTTCCTGCCCTTTTATTTTGCTCGCCGTTGATTCGATCGCGCTCGGGATCAGTTGCGACGAGCGGAGTGCGGGCATCGGCGCCCGCACGCGCTTTGGCTCCGCGCTATCGAGGCCCTTCAATCCCTCCAGCATGTCCAGCGAAGTGACCGGATCACCCTCCCGCAGCTTGGTAGACTGAGCACACCGTACGCAGTGACACTGCTGGATTTAGTATAGGTATATCAGTGTGATACGCTGAAGTTTCGGGCTGGTGTTAAACCAATTTGAGCGTGATGCATGCCTTGGATTCGCGATTTACGGGCAAATTGGGGCTACCTAACTCTCTGAATTGGTGCCAGTTTATCGCAATTGACGCGCCAATGTTCCTGATTTATTCTCATCGCTGTCTTCCGCAAGATCGAACCAGGTTCGCAAGGGTCAATTGGACCCCAGAACATGGATCGGCATCTCAGTCTTCAGACATACGTACCCCGCCCACTTGCTGACTGGATCAAGGGCAAAGCCCGGGACCAGCAGGTCTCCGTCAGCATCGTCATTCGCGATCAGCTGGTCGATGCCTGGCAGCGTGAAAACGAAGCGCGAAAGCGGCCTGGGGCCCTCGACCCGGTGCGGCAAAACCTGTTCATCACGGTAGCCCTCGAAGCGCTCCTGGCCAGCCATACTGATGGCTCGTTGCGGCAGCGTACGCACGAGGCTTACAATCGCAGGCTCGCCCGGCTTGGGCTCAGCGCCTCCGCACCCGAGGGAGGCAGCGATGAAGCGTAATCTCCTCAACTTCACGCGCGGCAGCCAGCTCCTCGGTCACTTCGGTTTCATGTTTGCGGCAGGGCTCAAAGGGCCGCTCTTGGTGACTTTCATTGTCACTGCCTGGCTCTCCTATTGGGAAGTAACCACGACGCTTACCGACCACCAAATCTACCTGGCATGGATGCATCTCTATGCTTCGGGCTACGCCTTCATGGAGTTCGATCCCGGCAAGCTGGTGGAGCTGAAGCTGGCCGGTGGCGGCACCGTCCGCCTGCCATTCAATGTCGTTCGCGACTTTCCTCCAATGCGTGAAGCCGTAGCTGCGCTCGGCACCGCCATTCGGCGCGGCATGGGCCTTTCTGCGCTCATCCTCGTCCCTGCCTTTATCGCCTTTTGGTGGTTCGCTGAACGGTTCGGCGGCAAATCAAAGGAGCGCAAGCACGAGCGCGGCGCGATGCTTGTTACCCTTGACGAGCTCGAGGCAGAAATCGACCGGCACAACAGCACGGAACGGGCTCGCGAACTGCAAGCCGCGCTCGGCTGGAAATGGCGGCTGGCCGGTGCTGCAGCGACCGAAGAGGCAGGCTTTTACAGCCCGGCTCATCTCGCCGGCGTGTCCTGGCCATGGCGCCTTGAGCAGAGCCATACGATGCTGATCGGCACAACCGGCACCGGCAAGACCGTGGCCCTGAGCCAGCTCCTCGCCGAGGCCCGGGCGCGTGGGCAACGCGCGGTGGTTTTCGATCTCACCGGGGCGTTCATCGAGGCCTTTTACGACCCCGAGCGCGACATCATCCTGAACCCGCTCGATGCCCGCTGCCCGACCTGGAGCGTTTTTCATGACTGCACCAGCGAGGGCGAATTCCACGCAGCGGCCGAAGCACTCGTTCCGCACGACGGTGGCGGCTCGGAGCAGTTCTGGGTGCTCGCCGCCCGCATGCTCTTCGTCGAGATGTGCCTGCATCTCCAGCGCACCGGGCAGGCTACCAACCACGCGCTCGCGACTAGGCTAATGACCGCCGATCTTGCACAGGTCCACAAGCTCATGCGCGGCACCATGGCTGACCCGCTTACCGCTCCCGAAGCGGCGCGCATGGCGGAGTCGATCCGGGCCGTGTTCAACGCCAATGCCAAGGCGCTCAAGTTGCTGCCCAACAATAGCCCGCGCTTCTCGGTGCGGGACTGGACGCGAGGCATCTCCGCTCCGGGATCGATCCTGTTCCTCTCGGCGCGCTATGTCGACATGTCGATCTGTTCGCAGCTACTCACCTTGTGGCTCGACACCGCGATGAACACGCTGATGACCATGGAGCGCACCCCGGATCTCAGAATCTGGTTCCTGGTCGACGAACTGGGAGCATTGCACCGGCTGCCCGCGCTGGAAAAAGGGCTCCAGACCGCCCGCAATTTTGGCGGCGCGATCGTCACCGGCGTCCATGCCTTTGCCAAGCTCAAGGAGGTCTACGGCGAGAACATGGCGATGACCCTATCCTCGCTGGCTCGAAGCAAACTGATCCTTGCCACGGCCGACCGGGAGACGGCGACCTGGTGCTCCGACTTCATCGGACATCGGCAGGTGCGCGACATGGAGGAAGGGTACAGCTACGGCTACAACAATGCTCGCGACGCCGTCAGCCTGACTCCTCGGCGACAGATCGAACCACTGCTCCTTCCCGACCAGTTCATGAACTTGCCACGGCTCTCCGGCTACCTCAAGTTCCCGGACGGCTTCCCGGCCGCTCCGGTCACCCTCGTGCCGCGCCGTTTGCCCCGGTTGGCCGAAGGGTTCATTGCGCGCGCCTCCGAACCTGGCCCCCAACGGACTGCCCCGGATGAGGGAGCTGCAGCGGGCACCTCTTCTCCTGCATCGCGATCCGAACCCGCCGAAGGTGCGCCAGCCGCGAATGACGATGGCGCCGGCAAGCCGGTCGTCCCCCGGCAACTGAAGCTCGACCTGCAGACCGTGAGGCCCACGCCCGACGAGGCAAGCCAGAAGGGTGAGGAACAGTCCCGCACCCTGCCTATCCGTGACGCGCGGGGAGCGCTCCACGAAGGCAAGGCTGAGATAGCCACCGAAGCCACCGCGGCGGGCGGAACTGCCGCGACACTGCCGCCGGGACCGCTTCTCTCTGGCAGGAGTGAAGCAACCGACGGAGCGCAGCGGTCCCCTGATGAGAAGGCGCTGATGCGAGGAGACAAGCCCGGTTCGAGCGACCTCAAGTCGCAGCCGATCGAGCGGCCGCAAGAGCGAGACCATCCTCCCGTAAGGGCGGAACGAGACTTGCTCGAAGGCGGCATCGAGAGCGGCGAACAGGACTTCTACGAACCCGATCTTTGAGAGCCGCAAAGCAAGGGGGCACCTTGCTTGAAGGAACAGGATCCATGCTTTCGGTCGCCAATGTCCGGTCAGCCTCCGGCGCGGCCAGCTATTTTGCTGCCGACAACTACTACGCAAGCGCGGACGCCGACCGATCGGGTCAATGGGTGGGATCAGGCGCCGCGGCGCTGGGCCTTTCCGGAGAAGTTGATGCCGCGGTCTTCGACAAGCTCCTCAAAGGTGAACTACCCGACGGAACCAGGGTCGGCCACGAAAACCAGCACCGTGCCGGAACCGATCTCACTTTCTCACTGCCGAAGAGTTGGTCAGTTCTCGCGCTCGTTGGCGGCGATAAACGGATCATCGAAGCCTATCGCGAAGCGGTCATCGAGACGCTGCGATGGGCCGAAAAGAACCCGGCCGAAACGCGCCTCGTTGAAAGCGGGAAAGTGCGCACGGTTCAGACCGGCAACCTCACCGTGGCGCTGTTCCAGCACGATACGAACAGGAACCAGGAGCCCAATCTCCACTTCCACGCCGTAGTCGCCAACGTCACCAAAGGCGCCGACGGCAAATGGCGAACATTGAAGAACGACCGGCTCTGGTCGCTCAACACGCTCCTCAACAGCATGACGATGGCGCGCTTCCGCCTTTCGGTTGAAAAGCTCGGCTATGCGGTAGGGCCCGTTGGCAAACACGGCAATTTCGAGGCGGCAGGCTTCACCCGCGAGCAGGTCATGTCCTTCTCCACCCGGCGCCAGGAAGTGCTCGACGCGCGGCGTGGCCCCGGGCTTGAAGCTGGCAAGATTGCCGCCCTCGACACCCGCAGCGCCAAGCAAGCAGTCGCAGATCGGGGCGCACTTTTGTCGGGCTGGCAAGACCATGCCCAGGCCGCAGGCCTCGACCTGCCAGCTATGGTTGAACAGGCGCAGACCCTCGCAAATCCAGCATCTCGCACGCCCGCATCCGGCACCAGCCTGATCGAGCGCGGCAAGGCATGGCTTCGGGACTTTGCCGAGCGGATCAAGGGCAATCCTGCCGATCCGCTAATCCCGGCTCACGTGCTTAAGCAGGACCGCGAAACCGTTGCCGCCGCCCAGGCAACGGCCTCTGCCGTTCGCCACCTCTCGCAGCGCGAAGCGGCCTTTCCGCGTGAGGCGCTTTACAAAGCAGCGCTGGATTTCGGTCTGCCCACAACGATCGCAGCCGTCGAAACGCGGGTCAATGCGCTGGTGCGTTCGGGCGATCTCGTTCCAGGGTCAGGAGAACATAAGGGCTGGCTAACCTCGCGCGATGCGCTTGCTAGTGAGCATCGCATTCTCGCTGCCGTCGAAGCCGGGAGGGACGCTGTTGCGCCCCTTCTCGACAGCAATGAAGCAGGTGCACGTGTCAAGGCCGTTGCTGCCATCAATCACGGTATCGACCTCAACCCGGGCCAGGAAACAGCTGCACGCCTGATCCTGTCATCGACCCACCGGACGATCGCCATCCAGGGTGTAGCAGGTGCCGGTAAGAGCTGTGTCCTGAAGCCCGTGGCGCAGATCCTCGGTGAGGAAGGTAAGGAGATCATCGGGCTGGCAGTCCAGAACACCCTGGTACAGATGCTGGAGCGCGATACCGGCATCACGTCGATGACCTTGGCTCGGCTGCTCAAGAGCTGGGCGCCGCTCTTGGAAGATCCCGGAAACGCCGGCCTGCAGGCTGAGGCGAAGGACGAGCTGGGCGACCGGGTCCTGGTCCTCGACGAAGCTTCGATGGTCTCGAACCACGACAAGGAACGCCTCGTGACGCTGGGCAACCTTGTCGGCGTCCGGCGGCTTGTTCTTGTTGGCGACACGCGCCAGCTCGGCGCGGTCGATGCGGGCAAACCCTTCGATCTCGTCCAGAAGGCTGGCATCGCGCGCGCAGACATGACCACCAACCTGCGCGGCCGGGACCCGCAGCTGCGTCTCGCCCAGGCCGCTGCTCAATCGGGCGATGTCCATACCGCCCTCGGTCATCTCAAAGGCTCGACGATTGAGACAAGGGGCGACAGCGCATTGATCGCTGCCGAGCAATGGTTAGCGCTAGCGCCACCGGACCGCGATAGGACCGCGATCTATGCCTCTGGCCGGCTCTTGCGCAGCGCGGTCAATGACGCTGTGCAACGCGGGCTCAAGGCCAATGGCGAGCTCGGCAAGACCCCGGTGGAACTGACCGTGCTCTCGCGGGTCAATGCGACCCGAGAGGAACTCCGATACCTTTCGGCCTACCGCCCAGGCATGGTTCTCGACGTTCGCAGCCCTGACAAGCAGCAGCGTCTCCCGCGCGGCGAATACAAGGTCGAGAGCATCGACGACAAATCCCGCGAGGTCCGGCTCCGCGATGCCAAGGGCAGAATGCGAACGCTTCACCCGAGCCGCATCCGCCCCGGTGAGAAGGACGATCGGCTCGCGCTGTTCGAGGAGAAGCGCCTTTCGGTCCATGACGGCGATCGGATTCGCTGGACCGAGAACGATCATCGACGGGGACTGTTCAATGCCGACCAGGCGCGGATCGAAGCCGTCGAGGGCGCGCGGGTCACGCTGGTGACGTCATCCGGCCTGCGGCATGAACTCGAGCGTGGGGACCCGATGCTGAGGCGACTTGACCTCGCCTACGCGCTCAATGCCCATATGGCCCAGGGGCTGACATCTGATCGAGGTATTGCAGTCATGGACAGCCGTGAACGCAATCTGGCCAACCAACAGACCTTCCTGGTCACCGTCACCCGCCTGCGGGATCACCTGACCCTTGTGGTCGACAGCGCCGACAAGCTTGGAAAGGCCGTCGCCCACAACACCGGCGAAAAGACCTCGGCACTGGAAGTGACCGAGCGGCTCCGCGAGGCAGCCGCGAAGGGCCTGGCCGCTGGCGCCACGACCAAGGAAGATCATTCAAAGAAGCCGCCCGAACTGACCAAAGAGCGCACAAAGCCATTCGAGATCGGCATTTGACGTCTTCGCTTTCGAGCCTGGACGGCGGAGCGTTCTCCAGGCAACCTGACGCGCATCGACTTTGGCTACGGGCGGGACTGTGAAGGGCGTCTTCGAGATCAGCGGCAATTCGCGGTACGACGACGCGATCACCGAGCGGTATCACTTTCCGAGCAATTACCTGTCGGTTGCGCGAGAGCTTGCGAACGACTGGATCGTTTACCGCGAAACCCGGGTCTCTGGCGGGCGAATGGCCTATATCGCCGCGGCCTTCGTCGAACGCATCGATGCCGACCCGAGCGATCCCAGCCACTTCTATGCGCGTGTGTGCGACTATCTCGAGTTCGACCAGCCTGTCCCCTACCGCGACAGCAGCGGCCGGTTTGCCGAGCGGTTCCTGCGCGAAATGGCAAAGCCAGGCGATGCCGGGCGAAGCCTGCGCGGCAAGTCGGTCCGCATGCTCGAAAACGAAGATTTCGTGGCGATCGTCAATGCTGGGCTTGCCGAAACCCTCGATCCCGAAAACCGAATCCGCCTCGAGCTCGATGCCCCGCGCATCGACCCGGAAACCAATCTGCTTCTGCAGGGTCACTTCGCGGAGCGGCGGGTCGAGCAAATGCTCGTCAACCGCAAGATTCGTGACGCGAACTTCCGCAACCACGTCCTTGACGCTTACGAGAACACCTGCGCCGTCACCGGGCTCAGGATCGTCAATGGTGGTGGCAAGGCAGAAGCCCAGGCGGCCCACATCTGGTCGGTTGCCGATGGTGGTCCTGACATCGTCCAAAACGGGGTCGCCTTGTCAGCAACAGCCCATTGGCTGTTTGACCGACACCTCATCACCTTCGACGACAACCTCTGCCTGCTCGTGTCACACAACAAGGTGCCGTCCGAGCTTCTGCAGCTCTTTCCGCCAGCGGGTCAGCAAATCCGGCTGCCGCGCGATCGATCACTGCATCCAAGGGCAGACTTCGTGGCACGCCACCGGGAGCGATTTGCAGGGATCTGATAGCGGCAGATCAGACCGAACGACCGAACCAGATGACCCGGCCGACCACATGGATCGACGCGCGCTCAACGTCGGTCCAGGTCGGGTAGGCGGCATTGTCGCTCGAGATGGTGATCTGCCGTCCGCCCGGTTGGATCGTCACACGTTTCACGACCAGCGCATCGTCGACGCGCAAAACGTAGATTCCGTCGCGAAGCCGCGAGCCCTGATCCGATGCGTCGACCAGGACCTCATCGCCGTCCCGCAGCGTCGGTTCCATCGACTCCCCATGGACGTGGATGATTGACAGGCTGGGGCCTTTCGCCCGGGTCAGCTTGCCCAGCCACCGCTCATCGAAACCGAACCGGGTGTGGGCCGTCTCGCTTTCCGCGATCGCACCAAAGCCAGCAGAGGCATCGACGTTCAGAATTGGCACTTCGACCAGGCCATCGCGCACCGGAAGCGCAGGTCCACCGAGCACCTGCTCATCGACCCCGAAGAACTGGGCAAGGATACGCCGGTCCTCGTCATCCAGCTTGCGCGGCGAACCACGCTTGATGAATTGCTGAATATAAGCGGGGTTGCGATTGAGCAGCCGCGACACCGCCGAATAACCCACGTTTCTCTGCCGGATCAGGCGATCCAACTCTTCTCTGACGTTCTCCATCGGCAGCGCCTTTCGAGGAGCGGTCCAGGTGGCATGTAGGAATTCATCCTAGACTCGATGGAGCCTTCCTAATAAGAACATAACATGAACACAAGCCAAATCTGATTCGAGGTAAGCCATGAAGCTGCTGGAGCGTATCGAGCGTCATCTCAAGGATACCCATATGTCTGCCACCCGCTTCGGGCGACGGGCAGTCGGCGATCCGCGCTTCGTGCTGGACCTACGCATGGGGCGGAGGCCACGGCGGCGGACGCTCGATAGGGTTGAGGAATACCTGAAGGCATTCGATGGATAGATTTTGCTAGTCGTCGCCTACTTGCCGCAGATTTCGACGTACCCAATCAACTCCGCAGAATAGCTTCCATCACCGGTTGCCAGCCCCTTGTGCTTAAGTTCGCGTTGCAATGTGGGCTCGACCACATTTGCGAAAAGCTCAAGCCGTTCTTCAGCGGTCAGGAATGGTTGGGCTGCTGGTGATTGTAGATACAGGACCGACTGCCTTTCAATAGCAGGCACCCGTGTGCCGTCTGGCTGCACCGCAATCGTCTGAACAGTTGTGCGCCGCTCGCCAGTCCCAACTGCCGACTCAACAATCCAGAATGACAGGAGTGTGTGGCTGACATCGTCACTGGACACGGAAAGGCCCAATTGCTCCGGCGGCAAACCTCTCCAACGGCCCAGCTCTTCTTGTACCAACGGGTGGTCCAAACCGAGCAATTCGATGCCTTCCTGGCTAGTGGCAACATCACGATCAAGCGTGAAGCGCGCTTTGCGTAACCCATCAACGGCCGTGAGATCGTATGTTTGTTCATCCACCTTCGTGAGCCGCTGATGTCTGTCTGGAATGGAGGACGACATGAACTGGATGATCCTCTCCATGCCGGTCGAGACGTCAGAAAATGGCTGATATTCGTCGAGGCTGAATCCATCGAGATCCTGGAACAGATCAAAGACGACCTCCCGAGCCTCTCGGGCATTTGATAGTGCTGCCTCGAGCTCGACAGTTGTTCGCTGCAGGCTGGGGTCCGACAGGGCTTCCTGATACACACGGTCATAGTTCAATCGTTCGGACAGTTGCCCCAAAATCTGCGCTCTTAGATCCTCGGCGACATTGCCCTGATCATCGACCTTGCCCAGTGTTCTGGCGATCTCGGTGAGCTTGTCGTCCAGAAGCAGGAAAATCCGCCCCTCGATCGTGTCGGAAAGAACCAGATTATAGACCTGCGCAGTATGTGCTTGGCCGTAGCGATGGATGCGCCCGATCCGCTGCTCCATATCCATCGGGTTCCAGGGGAGGTCGAAATTGAACAAGACACGGGCAAACTGGAGATTGATCCCCTCACGCCCGGCGGCAGTGCAGACCAGAACACGGGGTCCGTCCTTCATACGGAAGCGGCGCTCAGCCGCTGTCTTGGCGCCATGATCGCCACCGCGAAGCACAACGACGCCTTGGCCCGGATAGACCTGCTCGATCTCACGGGCGATCAAGTCGACAGTGCCAAGGTAGGTCGCAAAGATGACCACCTTCTCGCCAGGATTCTGGCGCCACAGCGTTCCTAGCCCATCCAACAGTTTCTGGACCTTCGTCTCGCGTGGTTGCGGGAACGCGTCGAGGAGGTCGCCGATGCGCAGCCGCTCTTCCGGCAGGTGAAGATCCACGACGGAGGAGGCGATATCCTCGACGTGTGACGCGGCGAACTCGCTGCCATAAGGATCAGAAGCCATTTCTAAGGCGTCGTCGTCGAGCTTTCTCGCCAGTCGGTACTTGAGGTCGGCCATCACCCGATCGACCTCGCTGCGCCCAATCGGGTCGCGGCCCAGGTTCCACTCGAGATGGATCAGTTCGCGGGCCTCATCGTAAAGGCGCTCGCGACCCTCGATATCAAGCTCGCGGTCCCGGAGGAGGGCTTCCTTGAGGGTCAGCATCAGCAAACGTCGCTTCAGAGTCCGACGGACGGCGGCGAAGCTCGAAGCAGCGATTTTCTGGAAAATCGCCATCAAGAACCCCAGGGCTCGCCCCTGGCTTCCCTGGCGCTTGGCCAGATCGAATCCGTCCTCCAGATATTCGCGCAACTTCTCGTAAAAGCGGCGCTCTTCTTCCTGCATCAGGAAGGACTCGGTGTGGACCCAGCGCCTGGCAAACAGCGGCTCACCGTCGGGCTTGCAGGCGTCCGCCTTGGTCCGGCGGTACATCACTGTATTTAGCCGGTGCCTATGCTCGACCATCTCCTCTGGACCGCCAAACAGCGTCGGATTTAGCAGCTGGATGAGCATCCAGAATTGGAAGTGGTTGCCTTGATGCGGGGTCGCGGAGAGGAGAAGGAGGTCCCGGGTGTGGCCCTTCAGAGCCTCCGCCAGTTTGTAGTTTTCGGTCTTTCTGACTTTGCCGCCTGTTCGATAGGCCGTCAGGTGGTGGGCTTCGTCGAATACCACTAGATCCCAACGTGGGGCTTCAAGAAGGCGCTTGATCCGGTTCGGCCGCTTCAATGTGTCGATGCTGGCAATCAACAGGTCGTGCTTGGCGAATGCGTTGGTCTTGCGGTCTGTGATGTCGCCCTCGGACCCGAAAACCTCAAAGTCGAGGTTAAAGATCTCGTTGAGTTCACGATGCCAATTGTTCACCAATCCGGCCGGCACCACCATCAGCGCGCGGTTGAGTTCGCCGCGGCTGGCAAGTTCTCTGAGGACCAGCGCGGTCTCGATCGTTTTGCCCAGGCCCACCTCGTCAGCAATCAGAAACCTGCGGGGTGAAGCCGTCGCAATCCGGTGTGTTAGGACCACCTGGTGCGGCAAAAGGTCGATGCGGGCCGACGTCAGCGCTGATGCGCTTTCCATCAGCGGCAGGACGTGCGCCTCGTAGGAGAGCCAAGCTTTGCGCGCCCGATCGTCGGTGCCTTCAACCGACCGAAGAATACGCTCGGTGCGAGAGAGCTCGAGCCGTACCGCAGTAACTGGCACGCGGCGTTCGCCGACACTGAAAAACGCGCGAAGGTAGCCGTCACGAGCAGGGTCAAGGACAACGCCTTGGCCAAATTCTGGATGGGTAATCCGTTCGCCGGGCTGCAATTGGGGTGCTGGAACCACGCGTTTGCCTCAGGTAATTCGCAGATGGAAAAGGCCTGCGGGCTTGGCGCCTTCACGCAACAGGATTTCCTGCGGGTACTCGTTGGCTTCACCCCACAGAATTCGACCGAAGGCCAATAGGCTATCGGTATGGGGGGCAGCGCAGCGCCATTCAACGGAGTCTGTGGCAGGGTGAAATTTGATGCGTCCATGGCCGGAAGGCAGCCAGAAGATCAGCGCTGCTTCACTCTCATAATGCGCTTGAAACGAGAGGATCGCATCCTTGACTGTTTCGCCTAACCACGCCTCGGCGTCACTGGGAGCCAGCAAATCAAGGCTGCCTTCCAGACCTGCTACAACCAGGGTGTTGTTCTGGTTGCTCGGAAGGTCTTCCGGCCAATTGCCTGCCCATTGCAGGAACTGACGCAGACTCCAGACCTCGTTTGCCAAACAGATCTGATTGCGCGCCTCTTCATCCCAGATCCAACTGGTGCCACGCCGCTGCCAGACGGTGTCGAGTGTATGCTTCATAGATCATACTCCTCGAACAACGAGCCCTGCCGGGGCTTAGTTGCTTGAGACGCAGCCCAGGAATTGTAGATAGTGACCGCTCGCGATGCTGCGTTGCGGTTGGCCTGGTCCGGACCATTCCGTTGCAGCCACTCCAACAGCGGCTTCAGGGCTACGTGGGGTTTGAAGTTTTCGTTTTGCAATGTGTCGGATGCTTTGATGCCGCTGCCATCAAAGCAGGAGCCGATCAGCACCAGGGCTTGATCCAAGTCTGATGTCAGGCGACGCTTGTGCTTCCCAGACCAGTCACGGGCAAAATCGAGCGGGTTGACGCGTGTGAAAACCTTGCTCTTTTCGAAGCACCAGCCACGCTGTTCGAATTCATCAGGTGTCGTGATTGAGCCTTTAAGGAATTTCTGTAGCTGATCTCGTTTCATTTCCGCGGCGGTGCCGAACGTGCGTAGGAACTGGCGCGTGATCGGCTCCGCGTTGACGGGGGGCGGTTCTTTGCCCTTGTCGGCGTCCTCATCAATAAGCTGGTTGATGCCGACCAGCGCATCCTTGACGGTGATCGGCCTCCCTTCATCGACATAGACTTTGCCATAGTGACGAGAGAAATACTCCAGCGCCTTTCCGCGGCGGATCACCTGGATGTCTGCGGCAGGCAAGCCTTCCTTGGCGTGGTTTTCCAGCATCGCCTGCAGCTGGCGCACGTCGGCCATGACTTCACGCCGCATGCGACCCCAGCTCACTGGGGTCGGCTCCTCGGTGCGCTTGCGACAAACGTGGATGATGTCGTACTCAATGGTTTTCGAGCCAAACTCCCCATCGCCTTTGGTCTCATCGGACCTAATTGGGTAGGTAGCCTCGAGATAATAACCGGCGTCGAAAAGGGACTCGAGCACGGCAACCCATGGTTCATCTTCGCTGTGGTGGAAAGTGAACGCGAGAATTCCGCTTGGCTTCAGGACCCGATGTGCTTCCCGCCAGCACTGCGTGAGCAGCCGCTTGTAGAACCCGTCTGGATCTTCGGGTTCGCGGGCACGATTGGCAACTGCCTCGAGAGACTTGGGTGTGTACTCGGCATTGAAATATGATGGATATTTATCTTTTAGAGCAAGGCGGAGCCAGACGTAGAAGAAATCAGACAGTTCTGAATAATGGAGCAAACCACCAAATGGGGGATCCGTAATGACCAGATCCAGACTCGCATCTGGCACTTGTTCCAATTCAGTTGACGAGCCACAGAATGGCGCAGCTTCCCGCACGGGATCGGACGGGTAGACTTTGACGCTCTTCCCGGAAATCTCGGCGGCTAAATCAGGATCGCGACGCTTAAGTCCTTCTGCGCTCACCGCCTCCCACGGCTGAAGCGCCCAATCACGACCTTCTATCACCCCTTCGACACACGAGGCCCAATTTCCGCGGCCAAGAGCCGGAAAAACACAATTCTCAACTACGGTAGATTTCGGGTGATAGTTGTTATTCGCAAACTGAGGCTCCAGCTTGTCGCCTTGGACGTTCCAAAGTGTGAATAAACTTTGATTTCTCAAGTATTGCTGAAAAGCGCCAAGTACATATTCACGAGTTTTCCAATCGTATTCTCCAGTTTCGGTAATCGATTTCAGCAACTGAGTGTGCACCAAGAGCTGGCGCGGATTGAACATGGTCCACCAATGGGTAAACCCGTGGTTTGGCACGCCACCCTGTAAATGGTGAGTCATGAAACCGTAAGGCAGTTCTGACCTAGGCCAATATGCTGCCAGGTCGGCATCCTTGCGCGTATCCCACTCAGCCAACGCTGCGTCATATTGCGCTGCATGTGCGTGATCAAAAGGCGCAAAAAACCGACCACTATATGGGGCGCCATTTTGGTCACGCTTGGGGGCATAACCTTGAACGGCATAACCGGCCATGGGACCCGTCTTACCTGAAGCCTTGATGGTATCGAGAACGTCTTGGACGGTACCACAAGCGCCGCATGCGTAATGCGATTTCTTGGGCACCGTTCCAATATCGGGTGCGAATGTCACATCAGTCTCGGGACAAGTTACCTCGCCAGGGAGTTCGCCCCGCACTTCCAAGAGGCGAATTTTTGCCGCCCGCTCCTGATTCCACCTGACCGAAGACGTCACATCATCTTTAGCTGATCCACCATAGGGATGTCCGCTGTGATCTTGCTTGGAGCTGCCGGCGAGCCATTCAGGGTGAACTAGCAGCGTCAATTCGACCTTTTTGTTTGTACCTTTGCCCAGATTAATCAGTTCGGTTGCCCCACATTCGGGGCATACCACTCCCTTTTTCCGATCAAGAACAGAGTACGGATGCTCGGACGGCGCAACGTAGAGCGGCACGTCTGGAGCCATACGCGCTGCATTTTCTTCAACGTGGAAATCCGTGCCACACTTCCGGCAGGTATGTTCCCAGTGCTTCACGCTAATTGTCTTTACCGCCATGACCGGGCTGGTCATGATTGGCGTACGATGGCCACAGCCGGTCACCTGACATGGGCCATGCTTTGACCAGAAGGTGTAAATCACCTCCGGGCCTTCATAGCTATATTCCGGCCGCTGCTCGGGGGTCAGCGTTAGAGGATCAAAATCAACCGGCATCACGCGCTTTGACGGAAGGTGGGTCCACTTGCCCTTTTCACCTTCTGGTCCATCGCAATAATAGTAAGGCATGATCTGAGGCTTCACTTCGGCCTCAATGTCCGCCAGTAAGCGCCTGACCTCATCGAGGTCAACATTGGCCAACTCTTGCTTCACCACAAACCAGGCAACAGGATTCAGGTCATTCCCGATCATCTGCATGCCAAGGCGTGAGCCTTCGACCAAGGTGGTCCCGCCACCCATAAAGATGTCAGCCACCTTCAGATTCTTGAAAGCGCCTTTCTTCTGGTGATTGGCGTAATAATTGTCCCACACCAGCTTCGCAGCGTGTGAAGGGTCTTCAGGAGCCTTTGTGGCAGCCGCAATCAGCATCGAACGGAAGACGCTCGACCGACGCCGGGCCCACCATTTTGACATTTGGTAGATCGGTTTTCCCGCGTTGCCCTCGATGACAGCTACTTGATTGACCGGCAGGATCGGGAAATCGACTTCCAGACAGGTTTTTGGACGGTTGGGGTCATTGAAATCAACAGTTTCAAGTGCAACCGCCTTGCCCGTACCGACTGCCTTCGCAACTTCCTGCGCCAACAATTCTTTTTTCGATGCCATTTGGCGCAATCCTTACTTTGTAATCTCGATGAAAGGCGAGAGCACCTCAAGCAGCGAGAGGCCGCCGTGCGTCAAAGTAGGGTAGCCGCCCTGACTCTTCCACTTCCAGCGGCCCACCGCGAGAAGGTGTTCGCCATGGGGGCTTTGGATCTGAAGCGCGACTGGAGGAACGAAGGGGCCAGTTTCGCCGCACCCCTTTGAACTTCGCCTGCTGGCGAACGTCGACTTCAGAAATTGACCAACTTCCCCCTCTGCATCAGGGAAGTAGCCGGTCGCTGCATAGCCATGGTCTGACGTGATGACCAACCGACGACCCGTGGCCAGACGTTCAACGAATGCCCAGAAATCGTCGCTGTTGAGCTGATCGGTGGCATCACGGATTAGTGTATCAAGTCCCTGGCCGGCGACAGCACCATCATGGACTTTGCTGTCCGGCCAATGGTGCCAGAAAACCCAGTTTTTTGAGCCGTCGATCAAGCCTTCACAGTCTTTCCAAGGCATGTCGACGCATTCGGTGGCGGTTGGCTGGAGCCTATGAGAAAGCCCGCCGCCGTTGTTTTGCAGCTGACTTCGGCTTCCGAACCCAAGGGCCTTCGCAAATTCATTGGTTTCGCCGGGCAGTTCGGAGGCATTCGCGGAGACCTCGTGCAGAGTGAAGCCTCGCTCTTTGGCACCTTGGAGCAACCAGGGCAGTTCGCGAAGTGAGAGGCCATCCAATATCAGCACCGCTTTCGCGCTGTATGGCTCTGACCACCAGCGCGCGAGGCGATCTGAGTTACGCTCCACAGTAGAGCCGAAACTTCGCCAAAGGTCCCAAGCGCTGGATGACAGGAAGTGATCGAGCACCCCGATCTCCCGGTCGCGCTTGATGACTTCGCTCGGTGCATTGCCAACCGCCAATGGCTTTGAGGCGATCTCGACAGTCTTATCGATGATGACGCGCCACGCATCTTTGTCGGAACCTTTGGCCAAGCTCCCGAGAACCGCTGCATCTAGCGCCATCAATCGTCCTCCTTCTCGAGGCTGATCTCGAATGTCATGCCATCGGGCAGCTTCTTAAGCAGCTCCTTGAGTTGGGCACCGTTGGCTGCCGACACTTTTATCGCCACCTCGGCAACCTTGGTGGCCGGGCCGATACCCCAACCTTCAAGTTTGCCAATCAGATTGAGCGGTGAGGTGGCGGGATTGTTGAGAGGAATTCGAGGTTTAGCGCCGGGGGTTGCCGGGGTGCCGCCGAAGACACCACCTGGAGTTGGTTGCGTCTCACCTCCTGCGCCGGTGCCGCCACCAAATGGATTGGGCGGCGTCGGTGTGGCGCCACCGAACAGACCGCCAGCATCACCGCCGCCCGGTGGCGTTGGTGTAACGGGCGTACTGCCACCCGTTGTTGGCACTGCCGAAGGTGCCATGAGGAACACCTCGTCGAGCTGGCGACCGGTGTAAGATAGCTTGGGACGCAGGCGCTTCCACGCTGTGTCTTCATCTTCGCCCGGCTGTGTTTGCAGATACTCCATGCCGCGCAAATTGATGGCGATCTTGCCCTTTGCGCATAGACGAAGGATGCGTTCCTTCATGGCCGTTTCGCCGAGCCACGGGATGCAATCCTGACCTGCAGGCCGGGGTTCCTGCAATTCACGAAGCAGTTTGCCTACGGCCGAATTCTCGGCCGCAGCCTCCAGGACCAGATCTTCGAAATCTTCAGGGACGAACAGATCGTTGATCAAAGCCTCTTCAATGCCCTCAGGTATCTGGGCTCCTTGCTTTTTCAGGCTCTCGACGTTGAACGAGCATTGGCTCGGATCCGCAAAATTCCAACGATGCAGAACAGCGAAGCGATCGAAGCGCTTTTTCAGCAAGTCGCGCAGCGCGCCTTGGTATTCGGCTTGCAACTTTTTGTATTCGGGGCTCTGGCCGCTCCATTCCTGCGCCTTCATTTCGGCCCGTGCTAAAATTAGGAGGTCGCGATCCTGATAGGCGTTCAGCGAGCCGGAGCGCGGGAGCAGAAATCGGATTGTGTTGCGCCGCTTCTGGAGGTGATCCTTTAACCAACGCCCCAGCGCCGGGGCAATATTGTCGGGCTCTTCAGGAAGCACCAATATCGGTAGGCGGTCATCCCATCGATCCGGCTGCTCCGCTTCGTCGAGAGTCGACCACGGATCGGTCTGCCACGACTTCGGTAGTGCGATAACGCGGAAGAGCTTGGCAACCTCGTCCGTGCCGCCAATTACATAGCGCACTTGTTTGGACAGCTGGGCTTGATCGGACCCGTCGGTGAACAGCTTGTCGTTCCGTGCACAGGCCATCAATTTGGCGCGAGGGTTCTCCTCCTCGCGGAAAACAAGTCGAGGACCGTCTTGGTGGATGTTAAAGCTGTTCTCGACGATGGTCGACAGTTCCACCTGAAACGCGTTGTCATCGACCGCCTTATCGCGCGTGATATCGACCTGCAGCGTTGAAGGCTCCGCACCGGCCAAATTGCCAACCGCAATGGATCGCAGCCACAATGCCCCGACAATCTCTTGCAGGTGGGGAGCAAGGCCGGCGTGGTTGGTGACAGCTTCAGTCACGGAAATGATGTTCTGCTGGGCCTTCGCCCGAAGGGTCCGGTGATGCTCATTGGAAACCGAATCCAGCAGAGCTCCGATGCCGGAGGCGTCGTCATCTAGGCGGAAATCTGCGGCCGTGAGAACTGGCGAAGCTTCCCCGCGGCTCTTGTAAAGATTTGCCAAAATCCGGATCATATCGCGCGTTTCTTGCGCATCGGTTGCAATCAGGACTTGCTCTTCAAGCAGCCGCAAGAGGTGGGGTGCGAATGGCCAAGCCTCAGTGAATTCATGTCGCTTGCGATCTTGTTCGGACGGAGGGATATCCTGCAACCGGAAAAATTCCACCGCATGCTGTGCAACCAGCGCTTCAATCGTTCCATTTGCAATCTGCAAGCGGTTGTCGAAAAGGCGATGCAAGAGCATTCGCCGTCGATCTTGCTGGATTCGTTCGGCGTTGCCTCCAGCCTTAAAGTCGATGGCTACTGGGTTAACGCGATGCACCTGCTGGTATGCGTCGCTGCCGCCGTTGCGGACGGAGATCACGAGAACCAGAAGATCAGGCCTATCCTTGGCAATCTCGGACAAAATCTGAATGAAATTGAATGCCCAATTCTTCCAGGGGTATTGCTTGGTGTTAGTGAGCCCGTCGTACCAAGTCTGGAATTCGTCCAGAAGCAGCATCGTCGGTGCGGCTTCGAGCATCTCCATAATCAGCTTGTCTGAAGGAATATCGGTCTTTGCCGCACCCATGCCTTCCCACTTGCCCTTGATGTACGTCCCATGAGGATGGCGATCAAACAGCAGATCCCACAAAAACTTGTACCGTTGGCGGTGAAGGCTTTCGCCAATCACCTGCATCCCGTTGCGCAACGCGATGTTGGCAATCTTTGGATCGCTCAGTGTGGTTGCCCACGAGTTTAGCCAGGCGCCAGTAGACGCGGCATCATTCACAGCGTGAAAAAGCGCGGCCATCAAGTGCGATTTACCAAGCCCGCGCTCACCGATAACGACTACCGGGCGCCCTTGGCCAGGCCCAACAGCTTCAATGCCCTTCAGCAAATCGTGTGTTGGATATGTGATGTTGAGGAATTCCTGCGCAGCGATTTGGGTCGCGCCAGTATTGGAATCGTTCGAGAGTTCGATCGCGGTGCCTTTGAGGCGCTTGCTCCGGAATTCTTCTCTTAGCGTCAGGCCCAACATGTTCAGTCTTTCTCCCCGTGCGGCTGGCCGCCACGATCAGTTTGCGCCTTCGCCTGCTCATTCATCCACTGAATGAGGTCAGAGCGTTGGAAGCGCCAAGATCCTCCAACCTTAAACGAAGGGATTTGCCCCTCCGTCGCGAGCCGATAAATCGTTCGTTCTGTGACCTTTAGAAACTCGGCCACTTCCCGAACGGTCAGAATTTCCTCGGGCATCTTTTAACCCCGCGCGTTACCCTAAGGTAAAATATTCAAAAATATTCAATATGGCTAGGTGTTACGCGTCAGAGGCTAACATGAGGTTGTTGGATTGGGGCATCAGGGCAGCGCTGCAAAATCGGACCTCCGGTAAGGATGCACCATGTCGGCCAAAGCCGGAGGGTTGAGGACCTCGACGCTGTCGCCCCAAGCGTAGAGATGCCAACTCATTTCGAGGTGCCCTGAAGCCGTGAAGCGCACCAGCATAGATCCATCATCTAGACGCTCAACCGCCTGGCTCGGGTGGAACTGGAACCTTGCCGCTCGATCAGCCGCTTCAGGCGCAAACTTCCAGATTACCTCACCGTACTCGGCCTCGTGATGATATGATCCAAAGGCACGGGTCGCGTATTCTCCGAGGTCGAATTCGTCCGGATAGGTGAAGATCCCAGTCTGCACCTGGGCATCCGTGATGTCTTCGACCCGGTAATGACGATAGCGGCCATCACGCTTGGCCGTGTCGATGCCGACGAGATAGCGGCGAGAGCCCAAGAGCAGGCCAAGCGGCTCGATAGTTCGCCAGCTTGGCTTCACATCACCTCTGCCTTGGTAGTGAATTTTGAGCTCGAACGGCCCCTTGATTGCCTCCGAGATGGCGAGATCCACAGCCTCGTTCATCGATGGACGGGGCCCAGGCCGGGCCGCAAAGCCCATGGCTTCGAGCAGAGCTTCCTCATCGGTTGCCAGACGAAGCGTTCGATCGCTGGGAATTAGAGCCCGGACTTTGCGCTCAAGGCTACGCAGTTGGATAGCCTCGCCGTTCATGTCGACCCGCTCGAGTTCGCTGATCGCCGACTTGAGGCTTACAAGCTCTTCTGCAGATGGGGTAAGGAGTGGCGCGACCGCCCGAGACGGCAGGCGCCAATAGTGCCGGCCGTCGTCACCCACATAGTGTTCAGTCGCAGGAAACGCCTCTTCGAGAGCCGCGATCATGCGCTGTGCCGTCCGCCGGACACCGCCGAATTCTGCTTCCACATCACTGAGACAAACCCCCTGTCGGGACGTGGCCATCATCGCGAGACGCAAGAGATCCACCGCCTTGGCAAATGACATAAAGGTCCCCCATGACAGTTTCTGTCACCCCCATGATTTAGACACAAATCATCATCAGGGGAAAGGACGATCAGATGTTTACGCACCACGCCGAAGCCCGCATGCAGCAGCGCGCGATTTCTCATCAGGCCGTCGATGCCCTGATGGCCTATGGAGAGTATCGTCATCATCGCGGCGCCGAGGTTTGCTATCTCACTCGGCAAAGCCGGTCCCGGATGCTCAAGGACATGGGCAAATCGGCGTTCCTCAAGCTGGAAAAGGCACTCGATGCTTACCTCGTAGTCGGCGATGACGGAGCAATCATTACTGCTGCACATCGCCATCATCGCCTTAAATTCTGATGGTTTACTGGGCAGTCAGACTTGACCGCCAAGGTGCGCTTCGAACAGATTTGCCACTCCTAGCTTGGGGGAATACTTTGGAACCTGGTACCCGCGTTCGGCTCAAAGGTGACCCGTCGTCCATCGGCGTGATCACAGCGAAGCCCCTATTGGAGAGAGCTGGACGCACCTTCATCGAGATCGAATTGCCTGCTGGCCGGCGAACGGTGCCGCTGATCGAGCTCGAGGAAGTGCCCGAGACTGCCGATGCTTTGACCGATTTTACAACCGGCAAGCTCTCCGGGCCCGACGACCTGCGGCGAGCGCTGACGCACATGCGCATGACCGGCAAGCTCGCTGACATCATCTACAGCATCGGCGCGACCAACACCGAATTCCATGCCTACCAGTTCAAGCCCGTCCTGAAACTTCTCAATTCGCCGTCCCGCGGCGTGCTGATCGCCGACGAGGTGGGCCTTGGTAAGACCATCGAGGCTGGCCTTATCTGGACCGAGCTGGTCGCAAGATTTGATAGCCGCAGGTTGCTTATCGTCTGCCCCAAGCCGCTCACGGAAAAGTGGCGAGAAGAGCTCCGCTCGAAATTCAATGTCGACGCCCGCATCTGCGATGCGGCTGACCTGTTGGACCGGATCAAGGACGACCAGGTCCGGCGTGAGGGTTTCGCTGCGATCGTCTCGATCTCGGCAATCCGGCCACCCAAAAACTGGAACAATCCCGATGAACCCGCCAAGGGGCCGCGAGCAGAGCTCGCACGCTACATGGCCGATGCTGAGGAAGAGCTGTTCGACCTCGCTGTGTTCGACGAGGCGCATCACCTCCGGAACACCGAGACGCTCAATCACAAACTCGGGCAGATGGTGAGCGAGGCGTCCGACTACTCCGTCTTTCTGTCGGCCACGCCGATCAATCTGCGGGCAAACGACCTTCGCGCGATCCTCAAGCTGATCGATCCGGAAACGTTCGAGCGCGAGTGGCTTTTCGACGTCTTGCAGGCCGAGAACGCTCCGATGATCGCAGCCTGGGAAGCGGCGCGCGATCCGCGAACATCGATGGGTGACCTCATCACATTGGTGGATGAGCTGCCGGAAGGCCAAGTGCTCAAGACTGGGGGCCGCCTCAAGCGCCTGCGCCATGAACTCGCGCAGGGAATGGAGGATACGCCGGCCAATCGGGTGGCAGTGGCAGCCCGCATCGAAGAAATGTCGCTGCTGGGCTCGCTTATCAACCGCACGCGCCGGCGTGATGTCGCGGAGTTTCGCGTGGAGCGCCGTCCCCAGGCGCCGCGCTGGGAAATGTCCGATACCGAGCGTGACTTCTACGATGCCGCGACGCAACGGATTGAGGAATATGCCTACACCCACGACATCAACGAGCGGTTTCTGCTCGCCCAAACCCAGCGCTTTCTGGCTTCGAGCTTGCCTTCAGCCTATCGCCATTGGGGCGAGCGCAGCGGCTCACTCGATCTCGATGAGGAAGAGGATGACCGCCCACCGGCGAAAGTTCCTGGCCCCCTGATCCAGGCGCTCGGCGAGATTTGCGACGATCCCGCCACCCTCAAGGGGCTTGAAGCCTCCGACACCAAATTTGCGCGATTGGTCGAATGGCTCGGCCGTGTCCGTGAGGCAGACGGTGATCAACGCATCATCGTCTTCTCCAGCTTCCGCCGGACAATCTCCTACCTCGCTCGTCGCCTCCAAGCCGCTGGTTTTGGCGTGATGGAACTGCACGGCGGGATCAAGGATGATCGCCAGGCCACGATCGCGCGCTTTGCCGATTCACCCGGCGGGACCATCCTGCTGACTTCCGAGGTCGGCGGTGAAGGCCTCGACCTTCAATTCTGCCGCATCCTTTTCAACTGGGATCTCCCCTGGAACCCGATGAAGGTCGAGCAGCGCATCGGTCGTATTGATCGTATCGGCCAGCGGTCCCCGTCGATCGAGATCATCAATCTGATCGCCGCCGATACAATCGAGGAGCAGGTGTACAATCGGCTCTACGAGCGCTTGGGCATCATTCGTGAAGCCCTTGGCGACTTCGAGCCGATCCTGGGCGACATCATCCGGGACATCGAACTGGTGCTCACCGATCCGGAGCTCAGCCCCGACCGGCGGGCTGCAGAGCTCGATCGTGCCACTCAGGCTGCCGAACAGCGTAAACGCGAGAGCGACGAACTTGAACGCGAAGCGCCCGGTCTCGTGGCCCATGGCGACAGCATCCTTCAGAAGATCAAGGATGCTCAAGCTCCCTACAAGCGCCTGACCGGCGATGATCTGCGGGACTATGTGTCGGCTGTCTTGACGCACAGCTATCCCGGCACACGGATTGAGCCGATCGCGAACCTCGACATCAACGCCTACGACATCCGCTTGTCACCGAGAGGCCAAGCCGACTTCGAACGCTACCGTTCGCAACACATCCGCCGCTATCCCACGCGCTTCAGCCGTGACGCTGCGAGCGGGGTAAAAGTCATATTCGGGAGCAATCCCGACCCCTTGCGCTATCGTGCACTAGAAGCAGTGCCGATGACCCACCCGTTGGCGAGGTTTTGCGCGCGGATCCTTGATGATCGACAGGCAGGGATGGCTCCGCGCCCGGCCACTGCGTTCCATATTCCAAAGCCTGCCGGATCGAAGTTCAAGGCGGGCTCCTATGCTGTAGCTGTCCAGCGCTGGTCGATTGACGGGCTCTTGCCGATTGATCGTTTGAGCTTTCTGGGCGTGAACCTGTCGACACAAAGCATTGTCGCCGAAGACGACGCAGAACGCCTGCTAATGGAGGCGCTCGCCGCCGCGCCGCGTTTGCATAGCCTCGATGCGGCCGAGCGCGATTCAGCCAGCGCGGTGATCTCGGATAGGCTTCTGCCGTCGCTCGAGGCCATGTGGGACGACTTTCAGCAGGCGACTGCCGCCGATCACTATGACCGCGTCGAGACGCAGCGCGCGCTGATTGTCGAACACAAAGAGCGCAGGCGCCGCGAAGCCGAGAGCAGGATTCGGGATCTGCGGCTGACTGGCGGCGATGGACGCATGCGCATTGCTCTTCTTGAGCAAGGCAAGCTCAACAAGTTCCTCGCACGAATGGACGTCAAATTGGACGAGATCGCCGAGCGAGAAAGGCGACTGACGTTCGAGGAGCCCATCCTCGCAGGCATTGCGCTCATAGTAGTTGGGGGGCGGTGAGCATGGGAAAGAAAGGTCAGTCATTCGGCTCATTTGCCGACGCGGCCGAGGCTTTCAAGAAGTTGAAAAGCACGCCCGGCTCTGCCCAGCACCGGCATCAAGCTCCTCCCGCAAAGCCTGACCTCTCGCATTCAAATGGATTTGCGGATGTTGGAGCGGCCATGGTGAAGAAAGCCGAAGAGCAGGCTGCGAGTGCGCCAATCAAGGCCAAGCGCCAGGAGTTTGAAGTTCAGCCGACCGGTCGCGGACGATCCAAGGTCGTTCCGGTCGAGACGGCGGCACCCCTCCCGCATCAAATCAAGGCCGGTTTGCTACCCAAGCGGCCCCTCGAAGAACGCAAGAAACCCGAACCTTCCCTGCTCATCGCCAAGCAGAGCCCGCCCGCCGCTTCGCCCCCGCCAAAGGTTGAGGCCATCAGTGGCAAGAAGGCAGCTATCGACAAGGCGCGACTGCCTCACCTGCCCAATCTCATCGTCGCCAAGCTAAAACCGGTCCCGCAGGCAGTCACAACGACGTCCGCTGTTCCGGTAGCCCCTCCACCTCCACCTCCACCTCCACCACCGCCAACGACCAAACAGCTCCTTGAGCGAATTCGGGTGTTGTTTGGTGAGGCGCCGCCTCCGATCGAAGCACGCCCGCAGCGCGCTCTCCCTTGGGTTCGTACGGGCGTCGAAGAGTGCATCGCGTTCGGTTCCGAAGTCATTCGGGCAAAGCCGGAGCCTGACCACTCAGGGTACATCATAGGCTGCGACTTCGGGACGAGTTCAATCAAGCTCGCCGTTCGCCAGCCTTACCGGGCGGGCAATCCGACCGCCGCACGGCCCGCACCGAATCTGCTGCAATCGAACCGGCATCCCTATTTGTGGCAGAGCGTGATCTGGTTTTCGCCCGACACCGAAGATTTCTCCCTGCTGCCCGGTAAAGGCAAGGTGGCGCTGGAAGGCTTCAAGGCAGGCATTCTGGCCGGTGGCGGCGGCAAGCGCATTCTGCCTGACTTAGCGGTTACCCGAAACGAAGCTGCCGCAGCTTTCCTTGCGCTTCAGCTGGCCCATTGCCTTGGCTGGTATGGGAAGACCTTGCCGTTGGGGGGAGACGCAGCCAGGAACTTCCTGGCTATCAACATCGGAATTCCAGTCGCAGCCCAGGACGACACCAAAACCTACCGGGATTTCAGGCACATTGTGAGCGCTGCGCGGACGTTGATGCCTCATGCGACCTGCCTCACCCACAGCAAGGTTCGAGAGTGCTATCAGGCCTCAACGCACGATCTGCCGGCGGGTTTTGACCTCGTGCCAGAGCTCACCGCAGCTATCTCCGGCTACGCCAATGAGCCGTTTGCAAGGGACGGCGCCCATATCCTCATCGACGTTGGGGCATCGACGCTTGATGTCGTAGCATTCAACCTCGTCAATCGAGAGCGTGTCGCGGCCTTCGCTGCTGAGGTGAACCTACTCGGCGCTGCAGCTCTTGAAGCCGCGCGAAGCGACGGCTTCCCGGATGATCTGTTTCGGCGGGCGTGCATCGAGCAATACGATCAGGTGTTCAATTATGCGCGGCATCCCCGCGTTGCTCCGCGCAATTTCGATGCCACCTTGCGCCGTAATCCTGTCCAGCTCATGGCAATCGGTGGCGGTTGCAAGACTGCGGTGCACAAGGAGCTTATTGCTCGGGTGCACCCCACACTCGGCGATCTAAAGCTCATGCATCCGAGCCCCCCGGCACAGATGACAAGCATCAAGTGCGATACCTCCCGACTGCTCCTGGCCTATGGCCTTACCTCGGATATTCCCGAGCAGCTCGAACTGCGCCGTCCGTCGGAGATACCGCTGATCAATGACCAGCAGAGCGCCCCAATCTCTTTCATCTCGAAGGATGACGTGTGACCCAAGGTGACAGATTTTGTCATCCCACGGTGTTAGAGAGGCTGTGCATTGGGGAATGAGGGGGCATGACGTAGTTCAATGAATTCTGGCAGCCGGCAGTTCGGCCTTTCCAAATCAAAGATCACTTCCTTCGAGCAGTGCCCGAAGCGCTTGTGGCTGCAGACGCACCGCGCTGAACTGGCAGAGCTTGATGCCGGTGCTGAGGCGCGCTTCGCTGCTGGTCATGAAGTCGGGGACACGGCCTGCGCGCTATGTACCGGCGGCATTATGATAGAGGCCGAGCCGGACCTTGCAGCTGCGCTTCAGCGCACCCAGGAGCTCACATCCGCATCGGCCCACGAGCCGCTGTTCGAGGCCACCTTTGTCCACGATGGCGTGCTCGTTCGGGTAGATATCATGGAACCCGATGGCCTTGGGGGCTGGCACGTTGCCGAAGTGAAGAGTTCGACGAGCCGCAAGGACTATCATGTCGCCGATCTGGCAACCCAGCTCTGGGTGCTGCGTGAGGCCGGCGTCCAAGTGAGTTCGGCCGCCATCCGGCATCTCAACAACCAGTTCTTCCTGACCGAGGAAGGAAACTACCATGGCGCATTCGTGGATACGCCATCTCTGGAGGATGCTAAGCCACTGGCACTCAAGCGCCCGAAGCTGGTCGCTGAAATGCGATCGGTACTTGCCTCGGAAGAGCCCGCTCGCGATCCTGGTAATCATTGCCATGATCCGTTCCCATGCGAATTTGTGGCCTATTGCTCGCGCGATCTGGAACCGGTGCGGTATCCGGTTTCCTCGCTGCCCCGAACGGGCCGGCAACTTGCCGCCAAGTGGGCCGAGCACGGCATTTTCGAGCTTGAGGATGTCCCACCTGGCAGTTTCACCAATGCCGTCCACGCGCGCATTCATGAAGCGACCTTGTCGGGCATCCCCTACCACGACGTGGATGGAGCGCGGCGGATCATCGGCGATTGGGCATATCCTCGGACCTACCTCGATTTCGAGACCATCGCCTTTGCCTTGCCTCGCTGGCTTGGAACCAAGCCTTGGGAGCAAGTCCCCTTTCAGTTTTCAGCGCACATCGAGGATCGCGCAGGGCAGATTACTCATCGGGAGTTCTTGAGCCTAGATGGCCAAGATCCTCGCCGCAGCTGCGCAGAGGCTCTCGTGGCCCAAATCCCCCAGGAAGGAAGGGTCATCGCGTACAACGCAGCCTTTGAGCGGACATGCATCCTCCGGCTGGCGGAGCGGTTTTCGGATCTGGCCGAGGATCTCAAGGCGATCGCGGCGCGCATCGTCGATTTGCTGCCGGTGACCCGAGAGCACTGGTACCACCGTGATCAGGGCGGCAGCTGGTCCATCAAGGCCGTTCTGCCGACCATCAGCAATAGCGGCGACTACGCCGCGCTGGATGTCGCGGATGGTTCCGCGGCGCAGCTTGCCTACCTCGAGGCAATTTCGCCGGTCACTACCGAGGCCCGGGTGGCTGAAATAGCGCAATCGCTCAGAACTTACTGTGCAAAAGACACATTCGCCATGGTCGAAGTGGTTCGCCACCTCACAGATACAAAATAGACTGCAACCCTTGGTCTCATCCATTCAAAGCGTTTTGAGAAAGCACTAATGCAAGAATCTGAATTTCGAAAGTGGATGGTGGATCAAGGTCATTCCTTGTCTACGCAAAACACCCAGGCGCAAGACGCGAAGCGTCTTGAGGCGCACTATGGCGATCTCGACGAAGCCTATGACGCCGATGGCCTCGAAGGCATCAAGGCCCAACTTTCCTATTCGAAGGCCGATGAGCGTGCCGGCCGGGAAAACCCGGCTCGCTTTCCGATTGATGGCAATCTCTATGCGAACCTCTCGCACTACCGCTCGACGCTGAATTACTACATCCAGTTCCGATCAGGGACTGCGGGAGAAGGGTTTGACAGTGTCGATGCCGAGAAGCGGATCGCACTTTTTGACGATTCCAGAACGGTTCACTGGCCTATTCGCCAAACCAACCGGCAGTCGGGGGTCAAAGCTTTCCGGATCATGGGCGCCTCGAACAAGACCGAAGATGCCATTGAAACCGACGATGTCCTGGCGGTGGCTCGGGCGCTGTTCAAGGAGCAGCGTCTGGTACGGGTGCTGCGGTCCAACAACGGCCGGCGGCCCTATCTGGGATACGGCAAACAGAAGCTGACTTCCTATGAGATCGCCCCTGAGATCGCCAAGGCTCTCGGAATTCCTGCAAAAGGGTCGATCCACGGTGACGAGCTGATCCTTGATGCCGCCGTGCTTGCGGACCTCAAGGCTCGCTTCCTGAGGACCTATCCCGATTTTGAACCGGAAGGATTTGCCGGCTCGACCTCGCAGGTCTTCAGCGATGTCATCAACTACAAGCGCGAGGCCGTCGCCAAGGTTGCGGCGCTCATGCAATCCGAGCCACCGCTGGCACCCGAGGCGCTGGGCGGCGCCTTGTTCGACATCCTGACGGGCATCGATCTTCCCGGTTGGCGGACCAACAACCGTCTGGCTGCCATTCGCCAGCAGCATCCGAATGTTCTTGAACAGGCAGCGGCCCACCTGGCCCGCTCGAGCGATGACCCGCCGGAGGCGGCCAAGCAAATGGTCGATGCGATCTGGCCCGTCCTCCTGGAGGGACAGGAGAAGAGCAAGCCCTACTCGGAAAGCCGCAATATCCCGTCGATGTTCTTGGCTCTGGTTCGACCGGGCGAGGCTTTGGGCATCAACACCGACCCGCTCTCGAAGGCCTACAAGGCTTTGGTTCACAAGCCGCTGTTTGGCTGGAGCCCGCTCTCAGCCGAAGAATACGCCGAAGTGCTCCGCTTCGGGCACAAGCTTTACGAGGAAATGGTCGGATGGGGATGGCAGCCCAGAGACCTGTGGGACGTCCAGAGCTTCCTCTGGGTCGTGAGCCAGGAAGACCAACCTGCCGATTCAACACAAGCAATTTCAGAAATGAGACCCTCCATGCCGACTGCAACCAACCTGATCCTCTACGGGCCTCCGGGAACGGGAAAGACCTATGCAACGGCGGCCGAGACCGTCGAAATTTGTAATGGCCCAGGATCGACGAAGCTTGGCCGCAAGGAGCTGATGGACGTCTATCAGTCCCTACATCGCAAGGGGCGCATTGGCTTTGTCACGTTCCACCAGTCCTTCTCGTACGAAGAGTTCGTCGAGGGGCTGAGGCCCGTCACGGGCGAGGAGAGCGACGATGGCCCGGCCAGTGGAGGGTTCAGCCTGAAGCCGCACGATGGCATCTTCAAGCAGATTGCCAACCTTGCTTCCGAAAACCGTGGCCATGCGGTCGACGCTGGGAAGCCGCTGCTCGATCGTAGCCAGAAGATTTTCAAGATGTCGCTCGGACGAAGCTGGTCGGCTGAAGATGACGCGATCTTCCAGGATGCAATCCGCGATGGGTACATTGTCCTAGGATATGGCGGCGACGTCGATTGGTCAGATCCGCGCTTCGACAAGTGGGAGGCGATCAAGGAACGGTGGCGCGAGGATCACCCCGAGGC
Source organism: Novosphingobium sp. (assembly GCF_027486195.1). GTDB lineage: Bacteria > Pseudomonadota > Alphaproteobacteria > Sphingomonadales > Sphingomonadaceae > Novosphingobium. The sequence continues at coordinate 37,066 of NZ_JAIXPP010000033.1, read as the reverse complement.
GACCGGCAATGACCCCAACATGTCCCAAATGTACGCCTTCAGAATCAACATGGAAGTCGGCTCGCTGGTCGTCGTGTCTGACGGCAACCGGAAGTTCCGAGCGATTGGCGAGGTCACCGGGGGCTATCGTTTCGTGCCCGGTCCCAACGGTGAGTACAATCATCGCCGCTCGGTCAAATGGCTGTGGCACTCTGATGAAAGCCTCCCGCGCGAACGCATCTACGGGAAGACCTTCAGCCAGGTTTCCGTCTATCAGCTGAACAATCGCTACATCGACTGGGACGCGCTGGAGCAGATCGTCACTTCGGGTGGGGATGCGGTCGCCACTACGGGCGTACCCGAGCCCTACGTGCTCATCATCGACGAGATCAACCGCGCGAATATTTCCAAGGTTTTCGGCGAACTCATCACCTTGCTGGAACCGGACAAGCGGATCGGGGAAGAGAACGAGCTTCGCGTGAAATTGCCCTACTCGGGTGAGATTTTCGGAGTTCCGTCGAACCTCCACATTATCGGCACGATGAATACGGCGGATCGCTCCATCGCCTTGCTGGACACCGCTCTGCGCCGGCGCTTCACATTCCGCGAGCTCATGCCCGACACCGAGGCGCTGCCTGAGGATGTCGATGGCATTGCGCTCAGAAATCTCCTTGCCTCTCTAAACGAGCGCATCGAGTACCTGTTCGACCGCGAACACCAGATCGGGCACGCCTATTTCATGGGGTGTGCGACCCGGTCGGACGTCGATGAGTGCATGCGGCACAAGGTTATCCCGCTCCTCGCCGAGTATTTCTATGAGGACTGGTCCAAAGTCGCTGCCGTGCTTGGCGACACGACCGGTGAGCGTTTCTTGGAACGGCGGGAGTTGAAGGCCCCCAACGGCCTCGACTCCGATGGCGATGCTCCAGCTCGTTGGCGCTGGCAGGTCCGGCAGCAGTTTGCAGATGATGCCTACAAGGGCTTTGCGTGATCCGGCGATCACTCCTCGAATGGCAATCGCTCGCTTATGGCGAGGGTGAGGAATGCATCCCCGCATGGGCAGCAGACAGGCTCGTCGCCATTGCGCGCCGCTCCCCCCTAGCCGGCAAGAATGGAAAGGGAATCCTGGAGCATGGCCGGCATGCTCTTGGAGCTCGTCAGGTGGTGGGCGTAATTGTCGCTGATGGGTGTGCGCTGGAAATCCTGCCCAAGATCGATGCCAAACCTTCAGAGAGCGATTCCGACAATCGCGGCTACTTGCGGGATCGCCTGGTGCATATGCTGGCCGTCGCGCTCGATCTGGAGATCGACAGCGGCACCTTGACGGCGCTTGGGTCTCAGCGCGACACCTTGCTCGAAGTCCTGATCGGGCTGTTTTCCCGAAAGCTCGCCGACGCCCTGCGGCAGGGCATGCCTCGTCGCTACATGGCCTGCGAGGATGAATTGCCCGCACTTCGCGGGCGACTTGATGTGGTGCGGCAGTTTACGCGTCTCGCCGCTTCGCCGCAGCGTCTCGCCTGCCGTTTTGACGAACTGTCGCCTGACACCCCGCTCAATCAGATCATGAAGGCAGCTGTTTCCCGGCTGCTGCGCGTTTCGAACAATGCGGACAACCAGCGCAGGCTGGCCGAGCTGGGCTTCGCCTATGCCGACATTGCCGATGTTCCGGTAAGCGGATTGCGCTGGGACGACGTGCATCTCGATCGCACCAACGCGCGTTGGAAGGAGCTGATCACGCTAGCCCGGCTTCTCCTCGGCGACCGGTTCCAGACGAGTTCGATGGGCCGGCAGGATGGCTTCTCGCTTCTGTTCGAAATGAACACGCTGTTCGAGGAGTATGTGGGCCGCCTGCTCAAGCGCGCGCTCTCGGGCACAGGATTTAGCGTCAGCCTTCAAGGCGGACGTCTCTTTTGCCTCGAGAATGAGACCGATGGCCGCCAGGTGTTTCAGACCAGGCCCGATATTCTGGTTAAGCGTGGCAATGAGGTCGTGCAGATCATCGATACCAAGTGGAAGCGGATTTCCTCCCGGATCGACGATCCCAAGCAGGGGGTCTCTCAGGCCGACGTCTATCAGATGATGGCCTATGGGCAGATCTACCACTGCAACAGCCTCAGCCTGCTCTATCCGCATCACTTCGCGCTGGCTGACAGCCCTGGCACTTTGGCGTCACACCGGATCGGCGCAGATCAAGCCCGGCTCCACACGATGAGCGTCGAACTCGGCTCACGGCAAGCCGTCATCCAACAATTGCGGCAGCTCACGCTCGAGCTTGCCGAAACTGAAGCGTGCTGAGTTTTCGGGGGCATTATCGTGCAAATTCAAAATGGAACGCCGCGCCTCAGCGCTACCGATCTGGTGGGATATCTGAACTGCCGGCATTTGACCCAATTGGAGCATGCGGCAGCGCGCGGTGAACTTTCGCGCCCGAAATTCTTCGATCCAGCGCTCGAGGCGCTCTGGGAGCGTGGCAAGCAGCACGAGCTGGCCTATGTGGACCATTTGCGCGCCCAAGGCCTTTCATGCGTCGTGATTGAAGGTGTGGACGTCAGCGACGACGCCGTCGCCCAGACCATCGCCGCAATGCGTGCGGGCATAGACGTGATCGTCCAGGGCGCACTTCGAGGCGGATCCTGGGCTGGCCGCGCCGACATCCTGCAGCGCGTCGAGGCCCCAAGCGACCTCGGCAACTGGTCCTACGAAGCCGCCGACACCAAGCTCGCGCGGGAAACGAAAGGCGGCACAGTCCTTCAGCTGTGCCTTTACTCCGAGCTCATCGGGGAAGTGCAAGGCACAATGCCGGTCTTCGCCAGCGTCATCCCGCCCTGGACCGACTTTGAACCGGAGCGGTATCGGCTCGCCGATTTCGCCGCCTACCATCGTCAGGTGAAGCAAGGATTGCTCGGAGCGATCGGAAGCGAGCAGTCTGGTCAGACTTACCCGGAGCCGACTTCAAACTGCGACATCTGCAATTGGAGCGCGCGCTGCGACAAGCAGCGCCGGGATGACGATCACCTGTGCCTCGTCGCGGGCATCTCCTCGATGCAGATTGCCGAGCTCAAGGATCACGGCGTCACCACGGCAACGGCGCTGGCAGAACTGCCGCTGCCCCTGCAATGGAAACCGGAGCGCGGCTCGAAAGAATCCCTGACCCGCGTTCGCGAGCAGGCCAGGATCCAGCACGAATCCAGAGCCAGTGGCGAACTGCGCTATGAACTTCTGGCGCCGGTGGCAGGTTTCGGTCTCAACTGCCTGCCCGAGCCTTGCGAGGGCGATATCTTTCTCGACTTCGAGGGAGATTCCTTCGTGGGCCAGCATGGGCTGGAATATCTCCTAGGCTTCCACTTCCGCGAGCAGGGCGAGCCACAATACCGCGGGCTCTGGGCGCTAGACCGCGCTGGTGAGAAGGCGGCCTTTGAGACATTCATCGATTTCGTGCTCGAGCGGAGGAAGGTCTACCCGCAGCTCCACGTCTACCACTATGGCGGGTACGAACCGGGCGCGCTGAAGCGGCTGATGGGGCGATATGGCACGCGCGAAGACGATCTGGATTCGCTGCTGCGTGGTCTCGTGTTCGTCGATTTGCTGAGCGTGGTCCGCCATTCGCTGCGTGCGGGCGTCGAGAGCTATTCCATCAAGAAGCTCGAGCCGCTTTACGGCTATGTTCGTGACGCCAGCCCGCCCGATGCCAACCTGGCGCTTAACCGGCTGCAGGTGAGCCTTGAACTAAACGACGCGGCGGGGATTCTGCCGGAGGATAAGCAGACCGTCGAAGTCTACAACCGCGACGACTGTGTCTCGACCGAGGCTCTGCGCGATTGGCTGGAAGCCGAACGCACCAAGCTCCTTGCTCGAGGCATCGAGGTAACCAGACCGGAACCAGGTGAGAGCGGACCCAGCGAAGGCCTTTCCGAATGGCTCGAGCGGATCACGCCGCTGATTGAGCAGCTGACTGCCGACGTGCCTGTCGATCCGGAAGAGCGCACCGCCGAGCAGCATGCGCGCTGGCTCCTGGCCAATCTTCTCGAATGGCATCGCCGCGAGGAAAAGGCGACCTGGTGGGAATACTTCCGCCTCAGCGACCTCTCCGCAGACGAACTCATCGACGAGCGCGCTGGCCTCGCAGGTCTCACCTTCTTGGAAACGGTCGGCGGTACAGCCAAATGCCCGATCGATCGCTATAGCTTCCCGGTGCAGGAAGCCGATATCCGCGCAGGCAAAGGGCTGAGAGCGCAGGGCGGCCTGACGCTGGGCACCGTTGAGGACATCTCAAGGGAACAGCGCACCATCGACATCAAGAAGGCCTCAGCGATGGCGGACGAACATCCTGTCGCCGTCTTCGTGCATGAGCATGTGCCGTCCAAACCGATGCAGGAAGCGCTGGTCAGACTGGCAACTCATGTCTGCGAGCATGGCATGGACGAGGGAGAAACCTACCAGGCGGCGCGCGACATGCTGATGCGCGTGGCGCCGCGCATTGCAGACGGCAGCGCCGTGCGGCGCGCCGGTGAAAAGCCCCTTGATGCGGGCGTGCGCATCGGCCCGCTTATCTCAGCAGGCGTGCTGCCGATCCAGGGGCCTCCTGGCACCGGCAAGACCCACACGGGTGGGCACATGATTTGCGAGCTCGTCCGGCAAGGCAAGAAGGTGGGGATCGTGGCCAATGGTCACGAAGTGATCCGCAACCTCTTGAACAAGATCATTGAGGTCGCCGAGGAGGCCAACACCGCCCTGATCTGCATCCAAAAGCCGAAAGGCGGGTCCAAGGAAGAAGGAACCGACCGGCTGCGGTTCGCGAAGAAGAACAATGCGGAGGTCTTCGCCGCGCTCAACGCGGATTGCAGCGTTGCAGGCGGCACAGCATGGCTGTGGTCGACCGAGGATGCCTTTGAAAGTCTCGACGTTCTCTTTGTCGACGAGGCGGCACAAATGTCGCTGGCGAATGTGCTGGCCGTTTCGCAGGCGGCAAAAACGCTGGTTCTGCTCGGAGACCCGCAGCAGCTCGACCAACCCATGCAAGGCAGTCACCCGGATGGCACCGGCTGCTCTGCGCTCGACCATCTGCTTTCGGGCAAGCAAACCATCGCACCCGACGAAGGCCTGTTTCTCGACGTCACCTGGCGGCTGCATCCGGATATCTGTGCGTTCACATCCGAGCTCTTTTACGAGGGCAAGCTCGACGCGAAGGCCGAAGCGGCCGGGCAGCGGGTAAACGCCAAGGGCATCGCCAATGGCACGGGTCTGAGGTTCCTGCCCGTCGAGCATTCCGGCAATCAGAATTGCTCATCCGAAGAGGCTGACGTTATCGCCGAACTGGTCTCCGACATATTGGCACAGGGTGCGACCTGGATCGATCGCGAAGGGAACGAAAAGCCGCTCGGAATCGCGGACATACTGATCATCGCCCCGTACAATGCCCAGGTGTTCGAGATCCAACGCCGGCTCCCCCAAGCGCGGGTCGGGACGGTCGACAAGTTCCAAGGCCAGGAGGCACCAATCTCGATCTATTCGCTGGCCAGCTCCTCGCATGCCGACGCGCCGCGCGGCATGGAATTTCTGTATAGCCTGAACCGGCTGAACGTTGCGACTTCACGTGCAAAATGCGTCACGATCCTTGTCGGCTCTCCGCAAGTTTTCGAGGCCGAATGCCGCACGCCTCGTCAGATGCAACTCGCGAATGCCTTCTGTCGGTATCTTGAACTCAGTTCATGAAAATGCCGCCGAACATCCGCTTGGCACCCATGATTTTGTGTGCCAGAAACGCTGCATTAAGCCCCGAATTCTGGGATAATGCAGCGATTTTGGAGCAGCCTGCCTGCTGAATAGGTGCCCTATGTTGAAGTCATCTGATGACGCGGTTGCGACCGGGGACTGGAAGGGTCTCAAAGAGATCGACCGGGCCATCGCGGAAAATCGCCTAACTGCGTATACGTGGCAGAAGACCTGGGCCGATCCTTGGGGCCGGGCCAAGATGATCACGGTTTTTGCTCTGCTGGCTGCGTTCTTGATTTACCTCGTCGTTGATGAGCTCATCCTCTAAAATCTACCACTCCTTCACCTCGTCTGCGGCCTCTTCTGAAGCGCCCTTGGCCGCTCGAGTGGTAGCGTCAAGATTGCTCCTGGATTGACCGATCCGGCCTCGGCCTCGCGCCTGCGCCGCCCGGACTTCTTCGCTGATCCCCGAGGTGTCAGGAGCCGCACCAGGATTGCCTGATCCACCGCCGCCACTGGGTCCATGCGCGCGGACGCTACTTTGGCTTGTAACGGCAGGGCGGCTGACCGGCGCGAACTCAGGCAGCGTCAATTGCCCCTCAATGTCATCATGCAGCCGGTCGGCATAGGTATCCACGAACCGCGCCTGGAGCTGCTGGCCCTGTGCGCTCATCTGGAAATTGATGTCGTCGAAGCGGACTGGGCCGTAATAGTCGCGGTTCGCTTCAAGCTCCGCCATGCCCCATTCCCGATAGGCCTGGCTGAGATTGAGCGAACCGGCAGCATTCGCACCTTCGTACCAAGAGGCCTGGTTTTCGAGCCGGCTCGCCAATTCTTCGGCGCGACGTGCTTCGACAGAGTAGGTCTGTGCTTCGGTCAATGAGCGGCTGAGACCCGCAGCGCTGGTCGAGACCTGCGAACTCGAACTCGAGTTCGTTTGGCGGAGGAAGCCTTCACGCGTGTTCGACCAGTTCCGCGTGTCTGAAAGCTGCTGCAACGTCCCTGTAATTCGGTTGCGATCCTCAGACGCAATGCCGACGTCGCTGTCGGTCCAAGACTTGTTTCGCCCGCCACTGGCTTTCGCGCCAAGCTCAACTGGCCCCAGACTGCCTCCGACGCCAGCGCTGGCCTGGCCATTGAGGAACCACGACACGGTGATGTCGTCGGCGGCCCGGCGCGACAGGCCGAACTGGCGCTGCAGGGTGGTGGAGGCGTTGTCGACCTCGCTGAAGGCTGTGCCGATGCTGTCGTTGCTGCCGGTGCCGCTGACCGTTTCCGAAGAACGCCCCTGACTGTAGGCATTCCGGATCTCGTTGAACCGGGTGACGGCTGAGCTGGTCGATTGCTGGGCAAGATTCGAATAGGTCTCGCTTTGGCCCCGGCTCTGGCTCGCCATGGTCGAGAGTCTGCTCGTGAAATCCTGCCCCAATGTGGGTGTAAACGGGTACTGCGAGTTCGGCACGGTCGCGAATTCCGCCTCACCGAAGCTTGTCGTCTGGGTGCCCACATCGCTGAACCCGCGCGTCTGCGGGGCGCCGTAGGAGATGCTCGGATTGAGCGCCCCTTGAGCAAACTGGCGTGAGAAGACCGTCGAATTGTCGAGATTGCTGTTACCGAGCGAGACATTGCCGGTGCTCGCCTCGCGCGCCGCTTCCTCGGCCGCATTCTGCGATGGGTTGAGGTAGGAGGTCGCTTGCCCAGAAATGGCCAGCGCGCCCTTGGCGACGCCGCCTGCCAGGAACGGAACCGACGCGACGAGATAACCGGCCAGAAGCCCAATATCGCGGTTCACGTCGGTCATGCCCGCGAAGGTCGCGAGCGAGAGCCCGGTGCCGCCGCCGGCCGCCGCAACATCGCTCGCCCCCTTGAACATCAGGATCATGTGCAGGATCACAAAGAGCGGGCCCCATGCCGCGAGGTAGAAGAACCCGATGACGTAGCCGCGCAGCGCCACCGGCCCGGTCTTGGGCATCAGGAACAGCGGGAAGATGACCGGGAACATCGCGTAGAAGACGACCGTCAGCACGACATTGAGGATCGGCACCCACTTCATCGCGTTCTCCGCGATCGAGGCGTAGGTCCGCTCAGTCTGAATGTCGGCGCGGGTCTGGGCGAAGACGTCGATGCTCGAGGTGCCGCTCGCGCCCGCGAACCCGTGCATGGCCTGGTTCATCGCGTTGATCGTCAGAACCTGCCGGAAGATGTCGCTCGCATTCTTCGAGACCCCCGAGAGATACTGGTAGGCGACCGGCAGATCCGCGAGCAGCTTGGTCTTGGCGAGTGCGGCGCTCTGGCGCGGATAGAGCTGCCGTCCGGCGCTGAGCGCCATGGAATCGATCAGCCCCGCCCATTGGTTCGAGAGCGCGGAGTAGGCATCACGGCAAGTAACGATCGAGGCAGTCACGCTGTCATCGGCTTGGCGGGTCACAAACTTCTGGGCGCGCGCCGCACTGCCGGGCGCGATCGTGGTCCAGACGTTATCACTCTCAGCCAACTGTTTCATCGAATAGCGGCCAAGCAGCAGGTCGTAGAAAACGCATTGCCGGACATGCTCGTCGAGATTGGCGGCAAACTCGGGATCGGAAATCCGCAGCGCGCGCGTCGCTTCCAGCAGCCGCGCGCCATAAATCATGCCGTTCTTTGAGTAGTTGAGATCATCGGGCAGACCAAAGACGAGCTCGGCTGAGCGCGTGAGATAATCGCCGACCTGGCTTGTGAAGCTCGCCATGAGCGCGAGCCCCAATGGCACGTTGGCGACGTTCGCCGGAGCCAGGCTCGGGTTGACCCGGTCGGTCACATGGACGTCCATGCGCGGCACCATCAGGCACATGTAGATGAGCGTCGCGCCTAGGAACCAGTTGAGCCAGGCCCGCCAGTCCTGGTTGAAGGCAAGAACAATGACGGCAAGCGCCAGACCCATCACCATGGTGACCTGAATCAGGCTCTTGTAGCCCCCCGCGCCCGTCCAACTGGCGACGGCATTGAGGACATTGACGATGTACTCGCCGCCGCCGACCGTGAAGATCTCGACCATGACTTGTCTCGCCTTAAGGGACGATGGAACGGGACTGGAGCGCGCGTGACCAGTCGAGCGATGCGGCCATTGATGGGGACATCGAGGCAGCCAGCATGTTCTCGATCATCGCCGTTTTCTCGATGATCTGCATGATGGCTGAGACCTTGGCCTGTCCCGTCGCCTGACGCTGCGCGAGGCTCGAGCGGACGTCAGCGACCTGCGAACGCCAGATCGCGAGCTTGGCCTCGTCGGCGGCGATGAAACTCGCCATCGAGCGGCCAGCCTCGGACACGATCCGGTCGAGCACCGCGTAGAGCAGGTCGATGCTGGTGATTTCCGCAAGCGTGTCGCGATCATCGGTCGCCATGCCCCGGCCATAGGCAGCCTGGACTGTCAGGATCTTGTAGAGCGGCACCGAGGCAACCTGGAGCAGCTCCTTCTCGGCATCGCCTATCGCAGTGTCTGAGCGGATCGCGGTCACCATGCTGCCGATCAGCGCAGCCACCCGCGGCCGGATTGCCTTAGCGGAGCTGAGGCTCATATCCCGGAACGTCGGATTGAGGCACTGGTCCGGCTCGTCGCAGGAAAAGACCCGGACGGTCTGGCCTTGCGTCCCATCGAGCAGCGCGGTCACCAGGGTCGAGGATGCATCGCCAGCAAACGGCACGAACTTGCCCGGCTCATCGTCCTTGGGCGGAACGTAGATGACCGTGCCGATCAGCGTCATCGCGTATTCAGCGAGCTCGCGGTCGAAGGATCCATTCGGCGTGAAGAAGGCGGACTTCTTGAGGACATGCCAGGTGTAGTTGCGCGCCACGGCCGGGTTCACGTCGGCATAGTTCGCGCCTGCCCCGGAGTTGGTCGAGCTTCGCTGCCCGCGTGTGCCGCAGCCGTGCTTGGCCGCCGCATAGTCGGTGAAGATGCCCTCGCTGTTGCCGATTGCCTCGCAGATCGCCTTGTCGGCCAGATCGCCCTTGGGCCAGATCCCGCCGACCAGCCCTTGCGCCATCTCGCAGGAGTTGATCGACAGGTTGTTCATGAGCTGCGCCTTCTGCGCGAACTCCTGCATGATCTTCGAACATTCCGGGCAGACCGTGTCGATCGCCAGGCTGAAGGCAAAGCCCACGGCATTGTTCGCGACGGCTTTGAGCAGCGCGACCATCTCGCTCGCGTTGATGAAGCTGAAGCTTCCGGCGAAGATGTCGATCCCGCCGCAGCCGGCCCGCGCCTTGGGCAGCTGGAGATTGGCAATGTTGGTCGTCTTTTGCGGGAAGCGAGTCCACACATTGCCGAGGCTGTAGTAGCCTGCCGACTGGCCCTGGAAGGCGCTCGGCCCGGTAACATTCGCCGCGCCTCCCATGTCGTTCATGAAGCGGTCCATGCTGTCGCCGACATTGGCGTGGAGCGGGGTCGCAACGAGGCTCGTGGCGGCAAGCGCAAGCGCCGCTGTGCGCAGCTTAGAAATCATGACCGGCTTCCTTTGAGGTCAGGAGAAAGATGCGATCCTGCAGCTCGTCGGCCGACAGGACCCCGTAGCCGATCGGGATCGCGCGCCCCGCTTCGCTGTCCCATAGGACCAGCGCCGGGGTGATCTTGGGTTCCAAACCCATGCGCGGGCGCTGCCCGTTCTCGACGGTGTATTGCGGAAAATGGCGCGAGGGACCGCCGTCGGTCGAAATAGCCCGGACGGTCAGGTGCCAGCGGTCGGCGACCGCCTTGACGATCGGGCTCATGACTTCGCAGGCGCCGCAGGTCTGGGCGAAGAAATAGAACAGCCCGTAGCGATCACTGAGGTGCGCCATGATGGTATCACGCTCGGCGGCCCGTGCGTCCTGCCATTGCCGCTTGGCCAGTGTGCCAACCGGGCGCTCGAGCGTGTAGTCGAGCTCGGGCTGCTGCCAGATCGCGCGCTGCCAGATGTCGGAAAACAGAGAGGCCCGATCGAGCTGCTCGCGCTGGAAGCGGATATAGGCGGTCACGTTCTGAGGCGTCGGCTCGATGATTGCCCGGGCCTTCAGTTCGCGCAGCTCGGCCGTGACGGCTTCCAGCTGGGCCGTTGCCGACTGCATCTGGGGCGCCGATCCCTGCTCAGGCGGTTCAGCCGGCTTGGGCCGTACGCAGTAGAACCAGTAACCCAGGCGCCGCTCACCGCAGTAGAAGGCATCAGCCTCGTCGCCAGTCACGGCCTGCTGCGGCCCATTGTTCTGGGCGAAGAGCGGCATTGTCGGGACGAGCAGCGCAGCCATGAGGGCGCCGGTCACAAAGGTACGAAGCGCGCTCACTGGCTGCTCCCTTCATAGCGGTCGCGGATTTTTTGCTGGATCAGTTCGGAGGTCTGCAGCTCGTCGGGGAGGCGCGCAGCGTCGGTGAACTCCGCATAGACCTCTGAGAAATCCATGCGGGAGAGGTCAAGGCGGGCGAACTCGTCGAGCGTGAAGCCCAGGCACTGCTCCGACTTGGGTTTGGCCCAGGGCTTGGGCAGCTGCGCGCGGCCCTGCTCCTGCAGGATGCGGGTCAGCTTGGATTCAAAGCAGCAGTAGACCTTTTTCTTGGTCAGGCAGATGCCGAGGAAGCTCGAGGAGCAATAGGTCCCGACATAGGCGCAAAGGCCCTGCGCATCGCGCTGGTGGAGCAGGATTTCCTCCCGGCTACAGCCCAGCATGACCAGAAACTGGATGCCGGGGATGAGTGGGAAGCCCTTGCCCTTGCAGCAGTTGAGCACGCCAAAGACCTTGGACGAACACGTCTCTCGCTTGCCCTTGAACAGGGTCATGGTCCCAGGATCGAATTCGCGCCGCGCCTGGTCCATCGCGCTCAAGGCGACGACCGCGTCCTTGAATTCATCGTTGGCTTCGCGCTGGATGGTCTCGCACGAGCCGTCGATGCAGTAGACATCGCCGTCGCAGACATATTGCTGGCCCGACGTCTCACTCGGCGGCACCGGGCACTCGTAGACACGCTCGGCGGTCGAACAGGGAGTGTCACCCGTCAGACAATCCTCGCGCACGAAATGGCAGCTGCCGTTGGCCTCGAGCTCGCTGCAATCATTGCCGGCGATCCTGGCCGAACAGGTGTAATTGCGCTGCCAGGCCCAGCAGGGCTGGATCACCGACACGCCGTCGACGATCCGGGTGACGGGATCGCTGTCGGCGCAGACCTCGCTGTCCAGCGAGCAATTGGCATCAGTTGCAAGGCTGGAGCACTGGCTCTCGTTGCGCTGGGTCGTCACCACGGTTTCGGTGGTCGTGGTGTAAGGCGTGGCGCCCTCGACCGGTGCGGTGCAGCTCACGAGGTCGACATGCAGGTCGCCGTAATTGCAGCCCCAGTAGATCCCGAAATAGGGATCGCACAGGTTGATCGGCCAAGACTGCGTTACCGTGCACTGCGGCGCCGGATAATTCTTGCAGGCGTATATGCTGGCGGGATCGACCCCGCTGCCGCCAACGCAATAATAGCCATAGATGTCGCGCGGGGCAGCACTGGCCTTGAGCGTGATTGAACAGGATGCGGACTTCTGCTCAGCCGTATAGCCGGTGTTGCAGGTCGCCATGTACGTGCCGACCGAGCCAGTGCCGGGTGGCAAGGGCACGCAATTGCCCTTCGAGCCGGAGACCGACATGCCGCTGGTGTAGTCGAGCGGGATCTTGCTGATCTCACCCGAGCGCGCGAGGATGCTCTTGATCTCCTGGGGTGAGAAGCGCGCCCGATTGTTCATCGAATCCTCGATGGTGCGGACGGCAGTGTTGCTGGTGGCTGCACTGCGCGCCGCGCCCTCGATCCGGTCCGGATGGGCGGCCAGATCTTCCAGACTCTGCATCGCGGCAGGGTTGAAACCAGGCACGCGCGCAGCGTCGGGCGCAGTGGTCGCTGCACTCTTCACCTGGTCGATCACGGTATTGCCGAAGGCCTTGCCGTCAGCCTTTGCATCAGCAGCCGTCTGTCCTGATCGGGACTGGGCCGCGACGGACTGAGCGGCGCCCGCGCACAGGAGACCGGCGCAGAGCAGCGTCAGGATCGTTCTCATCGATCCACTCCTGCTTCGAGGCGGGCAAGATGGAGGCGCGCCAGCGCCGCGCCGGGGCCGCCACCGTCTTTGAAGGTTTGGAGGACCTGTCCGACCGTCACATTGCCGGTCAGCCGGTCGTGAGGCGGGAGGACGTCCTGGCAATCGAACCCATCGCAAGGTGAAAAATCGCTCCCCACCATGACAAAGCTAGGCGCTGCCTCGATGCGAAAGGCGCGGAACAAGCGCGGGTCGATCCCGAGCGCCTGCGGGGCATCTTCGCCTTGCCAGATATCGGTCAGGAGCGCCTTGAACCGCTTGGAATCGCCCGATGGGAAGCCCCGCAGCACGGTCACTCCGCCGGCGCGGCCCATGTCGCGCACCAAAGCCTTCAAGGCCTCGGGCGGCATCGACAGACTGGCAAAGGCGATGAAGCGCGGGCTTTCGCCAAGCTGCGCCTTCTCTGCCTCAGCACGCTCGCGAACCATCGCATCGAAATCGAAGACATCCGCGCTCTTTGTCGTGGATGGCAGACTTTCCGCGTAGCGCGCGCCAGCAGCCTGCGCCTTATCCTGGGTCTGGAGTGCATCATCGTGCACCGCTTCGGCCCGTTTGCGGACCGCCGCCGCCAGGGCGGCTGCGTCCTCGGCGTGCTCCGCCGAGCGGGCGCGAATGGCGTCGACATCTATGCCGTCGGGGGCACTCTGGGCGAGCGCGAGTCCCGCGAGGGGAAGCGCCAAGCCCAGGGGGATGAGAAAGAGTTTCCGGTTCATAGCGCGCAGCAGTTCCGCTTGCGCCAGACAAGGTAACCCATGTCCTCGCCGATCGCGGGGATGACCTGTCCGGCCGATTGAAAGGTGGTGGCGGCGCCGATCGGAGGGCAGGCATAGCGCCCCTTGGTCGCCGGGTTCGGATTGGTGGCCTGGAAGCGGTATTGCTGCTTGCGCATCACCGGCATCAGGTACTTGCCGCAGAGTCCCTTGCTGCCCATCGTGCCCCAGGCGACGAGCTCACGGTGAAGCTTGTAGGCAAAGCGCGAGAGCACGAGCCGTGAAGCCTGGACATGTCCGATTGAGGCCGAGACATTGCCGTTCATCGGGTACATCGAGCCCTGGCAGCCGGCGCACCAGAACATCTCGTCGACTGGCAAGTGGACCGTCGAGGACACACAATCGGCCGCGCAGGCAGCGAGCGCGAGCGGATTGGCGAACAGAACCGCCTCGGGATTGATGATCGCGGTGAGTTCGCTGTCCTGCCAAAGCGGATCGATCTCGGAGATGTAGAGAATGTCGATCGAACCAGACTCAAGGCACAGAAAGTCGGCGATGATCTCCATCCAGTAGATCAAGGGGTAAGCGTACCAGTGGACATGCCAGCTCGAGTAATTCTGGCTGGCTCCGCCCACGGCTGACGGCCCCTTGATCGAGCGAAACCCGATATCGAAGCCGGGATTGAGCTTCATCCCGCCCAGGTTGACGAAGCACCAGGGCTTCATGCTCACATCAGCAAGCCGGACCGGCTCCCAGAACCCCATAGCAATGCCAGGGCGCAAACCGCACAGGCATAGCGGCAGGGTCGGATTGGAAGGATCGGGACGGCTCGAGGGCCAGATCTTGAGGCCGCCGACCGAGATCGGAAACAGGCACGACCAGCAGATGTCGGTGATCGGGTTGACGAAGCTGCCGGTGCAGCGGCCCGGACCCGCATCGGCACTGGCTGGAGTGGCCAACGCCAGACCGAGGCTTGCGAGCATAACCGCAGCCAAACGACGAAAACGGGTCATGGGCGGGCTCCTTGGCGAAGCGGAAGAACGATCTCGCTGACTTCGAGCGCGCGGCCTTGCTGGCGGACCCGCGCCGGCACCGCCTCGATCCCGAAGTGGCGAATGAGTTTGCCGCCCTGGTCGAAGTAGAAGCGTCGCTGCCGAGCCTTCATCAGCTCGAGCGGCGCGCCCTTGGTCAGAATGAGTTTCGCAGTTCCCGACTGGCTCAGCGCCCAACTGAGCTGATCGGGATCGTCGCCGTCGAAGAACAGGAGCTCGGCGCGCAGGGGGACGCTGTCGAGCGGATTCACCCTTGTGCCGCGGGCATGAATGAGCTCGCCCTTGGGCCCTCGAATATCGGTCTCGAGCGTAATCGTCGGGTCAAAGCTCCAGCGACGGGCGGCGCTCGCCCGGACCAGTCCGGAGACCGGCTCGGGCCGATTGACCCGGGCCGTGGTACGCCGCTGCAGTTCCTGGTTCAGCCGCCCGGTCTCGCCCGACTTTTCCATCGCGGTCAGCCGCGTATGGATCTGCTCGAGGAGATCGCGCTCGATCACCGGGAAGACCGCACCTTGCTGGCCATAGTCACGGGCCTCAGCCGCTGGGACGAAGGCAAGGCAGAGCGGAAGGATAAGGGCGCGCCTCACAGGATCGCCCTCCCGCTGCCAAGAATGTGGCCACGGCAGGCAAAGCCAACTTCGGCATAGCGGCTGTCGAAGCCGCGCGGGTGGTCGCTCCCGACATAGTAGCAGCCGCGCGGGATAACCCCTTCGGGGCCGGGGCTGAGCGTCAGTCCGCGACGGGTGCGCGCGAGGCGCGCGCCGACTTTGCGTCCGTTGACCAGGACCTCGGCGCCCTCGTGGCTCACCACGTCACCCGGCAGGCCGAGGACGCGCTTACCGAAGAGATGCGGCCCCTTCCCGAAATGCTTCTCCAGCAGCGGCGAGGCTGGCGGCTCGAAGAAGATCAGGCTGCCGCGCGTAGTCGGTGCAGACTTGTCGAGCCAGAACGCCCAGTTCGGTAGGCTTGGGCTCGAATTGATCAGGAAGGCATGATCCTCGCTGAAGGCTGCAAGCGGCGCCCAGACAAACGACAAGGCGACGATTCCGGTCAGAAGAATGGACCGCCTCGCACCGCGCCAGGCGCCAGCCAGAAGCTCGTTCATGGCCGCCTCCCCTCGCTTAGCTTTCTCGCCAAGCGCAGCTCGAGTTCGGCGGTCGCGTCGGGAACATCACCGCTGAGAACAGCTTCAGCGACCAGCACCACGCGGCCGTTGCGGCCCATCTCGCGGACTGCAGCTTCGGCGGCCTTGAGGTACGTGATCGTCCTCGCCTGTGTGTCTTGCGGCGGCTTGCCGCTGCGCGCTTCGGCATCGACGAAATGCGCTATGGTCTCCGACAAGCGAACCGTGACGATCTGCTCATGCGGACGGGTCGCTTCTCGGCTGACCCAGACCGCCCAGAGTAGGATTGAAACTACGCCGAGCACCGCGATCAGGCGCAGCGCCAGCACACCACCGGTCGATTGCGCAGTCTTGCTATCAGCCATGGTCTGGTTCCCTCGCTGTTACGGCCAAGCCGCCCGCAAGCCGCCTCAGGAACCGCGGCGCGCGCGCCACCACCACGCCTAACGCGCTGGCAACAAACACACCCTGGAGGTCTTGCGAGAATGCATATCGGCGGAGCGCATCCGCCTCGCGGTAGTGGTCGGCAAGATTGCCCAGCTGCGCAAACAGCAGCTCAAGGTCCCAACCAATGAGGACGAGGAACGCAAAGAGCGGCAGACCTAGCACGATCAGCAAGCTCGATGCGGCAAAGCGCATGGCCTCGATCAGCACAAAGCACGTACCCTGGAGGATTGGGATCAGCCGAACAGGAGGCGGCCAAACGCCAACGTGGTCGAACGGGGTGTCGTGGAAGGTCATCGGCGATGTCCTTCCTGAAGTCCGGCGACCTGCCGAATGGCTTCCGTGAGCGGCATACCCTTGGCTTCAAGCGCCTGGATCGCAGCATAGGTGCTTGGATCGGACGAAAAGATCGTGGCCGAGAGCGGGTCAAGCACGAGGCGGCCGATCGCTTCAGTCTCAGGTCCCTTAATGAAAATCTCGGAGTATTCCGCACCCGAACGCTTCAAGGATCGGATTAGCGTCTCAGTGCGGTCGTCCATGTCGAGCCGGGCGCTTTGCCGGAAGTCGGCAATCGTCTCGGCTTTCTGCTGGAGGATCAGCATCCAGTCGCTGTTCTCGAGCGCCGCGCGGGCCCCATCTGACTTGTAGTAGTCGTTGAGCGATTGCGTGGCTGTCGCCAGTGCGCCGCCGTACTTTCGAGCCGTTCGAGCATAGGTCTCGACGAACTCACCCATCGAGCCGCCCTTCAGCATGCTCCAGGCTTCATCGATGAGGAGCAGTTTGCGGGTGCTGCGAGCCGTACGCGTCATGGCCTGCCCGGTCATGAACATGATCGCTGAGAGAACGACGCTTCTGAGGTCGTCCCGGCTCGCAAGATCACTCATTTCGAATACGGTGAAGTCATCGTCGAGCGCAAAGCTCGCCTGACCGGTGAAGAACCGGCCATAGCTGCCGCCTCGGCAATAGGGCGAGATCGCCGTAGCGAGGTTCACCCCGATCTCACCGCTCTGCTCGAGAGCAGACGCGACGTCGTCAAGGCTTCCGCCGCTGCCGAGCAGATCCCATACAGTGGTCACCGCCCGGTCTATCAGGCCACGCTCGGTATCGCTCGGCTTGTCATCGTGACGCGCCATCTGGCCGACCATCGCCTTGATCATGGCGAAGCAATCGAGGCGGTAATCATCGTCAATCGCCGCCCGGGCGTCATCGACCATCGAAAAAGGATTGAGCGAGAAGCCCGCCGCCATCGTGAACTCAACGAAGCGGCCGCCCTGGAGCTTCACCGAGTGCTCGAACGAGCGGCCATCGTCGATCACGACTACTTTGGCTCCTGCGCCGCGCAGCGCCGCACAAAGCTCCTGGAGCAGGACTGATTTTCCCGATCCGGACTTGCCGCAAATCGCGATATTGTGATTTCCCGCCCCGTTCTCGAAGGGCGACCACCAGAAGGGCTGACCTCGGCGACCGACGAGGAGGAGATGAGGCACGGCGCGACCAAGGTACTCGCCCTGCATCGGCGCGATATTGGCCGCAGTCGTCGAGAGCATAGTGCGCATGCGCTTCAGGCGGAGCATGTCGTCGGCCAGCCCATCGGCGAGGCTCAAGGGGAAGGATGCAACCAAACCCTGGAGCTGGAGAAAGCGCTCGTCGGCAAGATCCCAGCCTGCGGCCTTGAAGATCGCCTTAATCACCCGCTCGTGCGCATCGCCTTGGCCGAGCGGCGAATAGCTGGTGAGCCCGTAGAACAGCTTCACCAGCTTCTTGCCGGCCTGCAGTTCGTTTTGGACTTGCCGCCACTCGGCTGACTGGTCGGAAAGCTTAGGAAGAAACCGCGCGCTCTTGGTTTGGCTCAGACTCGTGGTGCGCATGAACTTGTAGCCGGCGCGTGCCGAGGCCGCCTCCTGATCGGGATAGACCAGGCAGAGCATGGTTGCGGTCGGACAGGGAAAGCGCAGCTTGTCGGCGAACATGTCACCGATGAGGCGTGAACATTCCCAAGGAGCCCAACGCTCGGGGAAAGCGCGCACGGCAAAGTGGCGAAGATCAAACGTATCAGGCAGGCACACCCCAACTTCGGGATTGCCGGCGCTATCGCGGCCCATCTCGCGGAACCGCTCGGTCCTCAGCACCATGCGGTCATCCTCGACCTCAAGCTCGATATCGGAGCGGATAGCCTGGACGTCGATCTGCTCGAGCGGGTTCCAGCTTTTGCGCTCAGGTTCGCGCGCCGTGGTCGGAGAGGTGAGTTCGTCGATCAGACCGATCAGCGCCGAAGGCCGCAGTACGTCCGCTTCGAGACCGAGCGAATGAAGGAGGCCAAGCAGCCCTTCACGGCATTCTGCAAGTTCAGCATCGGTGACGCTTGTGCCTTCACGAACACCGAGCGAGACGATCAAGCGGCTGCTGCGAACATGGAAGGGCGCGTGCGCCGACCCGCTCTCCCAGACGAGATCGTAGAACCGGGCTATCCGCTCCCGCGCGATCGCCTCGTACACCCCGCCCTGCTCGTAGCGCGGTGCAAACCACGGTGAAACCACTTGCCCAATGCGCGGGCTCGCAAAGTTGAGCACCTGGAGGCAGGCTCCCTCGGGAAGTCCTTCGGAGAAGAACTGCCCGAGGATCTCGCCGGTGCGCTCATCGGCACCGATGAGCGGCGTGACCTCGAGGATGAAGCCCTTTGACCGGGCGTTTCGATAGAGCCCCGCGCTCTCATCGTAGACGCGATAAGGTAGCCAGTCCGACAGCATATCGAGACCAAAGCGCGGACGCGGCCTTTCTGCTGAAGCCGTATCGGCGAACAATGAGCCCTTAAGCGCGTCCCGCGCGCCGGCGAGTGAAAGCTTCATGGCACGTGACCTTCCTGAGGATCGAGGTCCCCGGTTTGCGGATCAAGGTGGGGGACCTGGGCCGGGAGGGAGGCTGTCCCAGATCCCCCAGCCGGCGCGTGCTGCAAGGGGGCAGTGAGCACGTCCGGCAAGCGGGTAGTGGCAGGGTCGGAGGCCGGATTGGCGGTCAGGCCAATCGAACGCGGTGCTTCTTCAACGCTCCCGGTGTGACGCGCCGCATCGACCGCCCGGGCAAGCGCCCTCGCAACCTCACGGCGGCTCGCCGGCTCGGTAAACTGGCTTGTCCTCGTCGCGGGCAGTGCCACCGCTACGACCCGCGCTTCATGGGTCCGGCCATTCTCGTCACGATAGGCCGCCAGCACGATTTGAAGCCGTCCGTCGGAATTGGCCCCTATGCTGCGGCTCGATACCGAATGCACAGGTTCGGCAACTTTCTCGGAAGCCTTGGTCGCCGCCGCGTCGATTACCGACGTCGGCGCGCAGGTCCCTTCAGGCGCACGGCAGGTGAAGTTCCCTTTGACATTGCTGTCCATCACTGCGCAGCCACTGGTGGAGACAGCGAAGACGGCGATGGCAGCAAAACGCGCGGGCGCGAGGGAAGGTCTGTCGGGGAGGCGCATCACTGACCTCCCTTGTTCAGCGCGAGGCCAAGGAAGCGGCGGATCTCGCTTGCGGGGCGATAACCCTGCAGGACGGCACCATCGCTCGCCCGCACCAGGACAGGCGTGCCGTTGAAGCCATTTGCCTTGGCGAAAGCCTCGTTTGCATCGAGACCCTTTGGTTTGCAGCCCGATCGGGGCTTCGGTGCCTCACCGGCATAGGCCGCATGAAGCGCGGTTGCCGGATCGGACGCACAGAGGACGGCCTCAGACAGCGCCCGGCTCTTGGCGCCGAAGATCGAGATCGGCCGCTCTTCGACCTGTACTCCTGCCTTGCTAAGTTCGCCGGTCAGGCGCTGGCAGTAGCCGCAGTGGAAGTCCGAAAAGACGACGACCTTGGGACCTGTCGGATTGCCCCAGCGCACAGCGCCTTCTGCCGGCAGCTTTGCGAGGTCGACATTGGTCGGGACCGCGTTCGCCGGTCCTTCGTCCTGCGCCTTACTCTCGCCGCCCGCGCGTGCTGCGCCGGCGGCGATGAGGTCCGGGTTTAGTTCAAGCAACCGACCCGCTGTCACATCGCGGCGCGCCTCCATGTCGTAGAGCCTGCCAACGAGCAGATAGCGCGCGCTGGCATCGACGTAGAACAAGGTGCTTCCCGATACGACTTCGCAAAGCCCGCCGAAGCCCTCGCATGTCAGTGCGTCGATGGGCGTCTTGGGAAGGCGCATCTTGAGCGCGTCGCGCACCGCATCCGCCATGACGCCAGCTTGCGCGGGCGATCCCATGACGGCTGCGAGCCCGAGGCTTACGACGGCGAACGCGGTGCTGAATGCAAGCGCCGCCGTGGCGGCACGGGCTTTGAGGCCCGGCCGATGATCCGAGTAGTTCATTTCGTGTTGCTCCTGACGTGAACGCCGTCGAGAAAGACGATCTCGACCTCGATGCCGGTCGGCATCTCGACGACGGGTTGGTATTGTTCGGCCCGCTCGATGAGGTATTTGCTCACCGTGTCGGCGGCTTCTCCTGCGCCTTGGCCGATGCCGCCGGTGACGATGTCCGTCGGCGAAAGGGCCTGGCGCTTGCCGTCAGCGCCAATCTGTCCAGTAAAGATGCCATTGGCGTTGGCGGAGAAGCCCCGCCCGAAACCGCCAACGATTCCGGCAAGAAGCGCTTTGCCGACCAGGCTCCCAGCGCGGCTGACAACGCGGCCGCGCACGCCCGACTTGCCGGCAAAGCTGATGAAGCCTTTGACCTCGCTTACCGCATAGCGGCCGCCCGGCTGCGCGCAGGTCATGCGCGCCAGCTTCACATAGACTTTCTCGCTGCTGAGATCGCCGCGGGCCGCGCCGTTGACGAGGCAGCCGGTGATGTCGGTCGTCAGGACCTTCCCGCCGCGCAGAACCGAGCGTGCCGGACCGGTAATCCTTAGCACCACGGGGAGCGGATCAGTCTGGCTCGCAACACCGGTCGAGGCATCGACGCCGACGATTACCCGTGCAGATGCATAGCTGTTGGGCGGCAGGTAATCGGGACTGTCCTGTAGCAAAAGCTGGGGGATGCTCGGATCACTGCCGGATTTCGCAGGTGCCGCGCCGCTGGTCTCGAAGCTCATCAGACTGACCTTGGCTTCCGGTGCCGGGCCACCCGCACTTTGGCGGCTCGCTCCATCCACGCTTCCCGGCGCAACACCTGGGCCATAGGCAGGCGGCGGCATGGCTGGAGCGGTGAGCGCGCGCGATGCCTGGTCGAGCTGCGCCTTGAGCGATGCGTTCTCTGCCGAAATCGCATCGATGGCAGATTGGCCATCGGTCCGCATCTGGGCATTCTCGGTCTTGAGCGCGGCGAGTTGCTCCTCGAGCTCCGGCCGCGAAACCTGGCCTTCCTTTAGGGCCTTGATTTCGCGGTCCTGCGCATCAGCCCTGTTGCCGTAGGTCGCGACAAACTCGCGCTCGGAGAGATTGCGATTGACGAGGCTACCCGTGTCGATGCTGACCCCGGTGCCCGCCGCTCCACCACTCTTGTCATCGCCGCCGGCGAAGAGAAAAGCCGCACCGCCCAGCAATGCGATGGCGCCAACGCCGGCCAGTAGGACCTTCTGGCGCTGTGCAATCTGGCGATTGAGATTGCGCCTGCCGACTTCGCGCCGGCTCGCGGGCGTGGCGTTGGCTTCGTCGACCTCGTGCACCGCATGGGCGGACCCGCGGACCGGGTTTTCTGGATCTTGCATCATTCGAGCCCTCCCTTGCGAAACACGAGGAAGGCGCTGGTGATCTCACCAGGGAGGAGAACGTCCCGGCCATAGGCGAACGCGAGCACGCCGGCAGGACCCTCACGATCCTTACCGAGCTCAAGCGGACCTTTCCCGAGATTGCGAAGCCGGAAGCGCTGGCCGGTGAGCTCCGCGCCGATGTATTCTGCGACGAGCTGAACCTCGAGCGAGCCGGTCTTGCGCAGAAGCCCGAGTTCGGCACGCCGGCTGAAACCAGGGAGGACACCGTCAGTCGCCATGGCTTCGATAAGCCGTACTGCGGCATCGTCAGGGCCGGTTTCCCGCTCCCACGCCTCCGCTTCGCGCGCCTTGAGCGCAGGGTTCGTAATGAAGACCTGGCTCGCTTCCTGGGCTGCCGTCCGGCAGGCGAACTTGTAAACGAACCCAGCCTTGCTCGTGGCGAAGAAGCTGACCTTGTCCGATGCGAACTGCGGCGGAACCGAGATGTAGATGTCGCCGCGGACCGGCTCATTGGTGATCGTGAAGTCGCTGTATGGATAAGCGCTCGCGATCTTCGAAACATTGGCAAAGCCGTCTCCGACCAGCGCTATGCGGGTCAGCTCGCTCCGCGAGAGCACGCAGTCGATCTTGGCGTTGTCGGCAGCCTCGACGAATTGATCGGCAAAAGCCGGGCTCGCAGTGCAGGCATAGGCGAACAGGGCGAGGCTCAGCGCTTTCCAGCCCGTGTCGATGCGGCGGCTTGCGCCGAGACCGAGGCAAAATACGCCCGCGCCAAGTGCCGGCGAGGCAAGGGGGATCGTTGCACTCATGGCTGTGTTGCTTCCTTCTGGTTGGGATCGGGCAGCTGCTCGAAGCCGGTGAGCGCGAGGGAGAGCCCCCGCCTGCTCCAGCGGAACCGAAAGCTGCGATCGTCGCTGGCGATCACTTGCGCGCCGACGAAGGTCTTGAGCGTGCCCGCGACAGTTGAGGTGAGAGTGCCGGGGTCGACATCCATCCGCCGGATCACGAACGCCTGGCTGACATCCGACCCGCGCTGTTCCTCGACAATCTTGACGAGCTCGGCCTTCAGCCGCCCATAGGCTGCCGGATCGGCAAGCCGCAGGATCCCGCTCATCCAGTAGTCGAGCCCCTCGGGCGACCGGTTCAGAAGGAGCAGTGCGGTGTCGCGCGTGACGAGCTCAAGGTAATGTGCGTCGGCCCCGACACTGGTAAGCGAAAGGCGCTCGCTCGTGATCGGCACGAGGACGACCTCGCGGTCCCTTGTCGCCGCAGCGCCGACCCCTAGAACACTGGCAAGCCCGAGAACCCCGGTCGCCACAGCCAGGCGATTGCGCTGGCGCAAGTACTTCTGCGCCTCTTCGTAAGCGTACTCTGCACGCATGACGCCCCCCTCAGCCGGCCAGCAAACGGCAATGGGAGGGCGGCGTGGCCTTGAGCCCGAGGAACGCCCCGGGCAGGTACCAGTAGGCAGCATGCATCAGCGCCGAGCCCGCATGTCTGGATTTCGCCTTCCGCAAGACGAACCAGGCCGCAAAGGCGAGAGCGATCCCGATGAAGATGTGCTGCGCCAGGATCCCCCAGGTGAAGGGGATCAACAGCCCCGCAAACTCGTCGATCGTCCAGAAGCCGATAAGCTCCGGATCGTCGAGACGTTGGGGTACGAGGTACTTGTCAGCCATGTTGCCGCCCTCCCGCCGTGACCGGGTCGCTGCTTCAGATGACCGCGGTCACGACGGAGGTGACGATCGGCACACCCGTGCCGACGCCAATTCCGACGCCCACCGGAACCGCGATCTGCGCGATCGAGAAGCGGCCCGACGCGAGACCGATCAGGCCGCTGGCGAGGCTGAGGACGGTGATGATCTTGCCGCCGGAGCCCTGGAGAAAAGCGGTGAATTTGGTGAGGGCGGGCGTGAACGTGGCGTCGGTTCCCGCATACGCGGCGCTCGCAACGGCAAGCGCAGCGATCGCCGGCAGCGCATACTGCGCAAGCCGCGGCCGGGGGAAACGCGGAACGAATGTTTTCATGGATGGAGCCTTTCGAAGGTTGGAGTGACAGCAATCGGGGAGACCGTTCGCTGTCTGTTCTTCGTGCTCCCTCAGCGCGGGTGTAGGAAATGGGGACTTCAATTGCTGCGGCTTGGACCAAGCAAAAAGCGACCACGAAGGTTCAGGTGGCCGTAGTTCGCGCCGCGTGGTGCAGCGCATCGACACAAATGGCCGGAAAGTGCGCCCAGCCTCCCGGATTTCGCGCGCGCAGAGCCGGTTTGTGCGCGAATCGACATCCAGCATTGATTCGCGCTTTCCGCTATGTTCGTTTTTTGTTCTTTTTATTTTCCTACACAGTTCCTCTTCGCGTAGCCGGTGATTCGACCACGCCAGCCAGAGGAGAAACAGTCATGGTCAGCCTCAGCGTACTAGGTGAAATGCAGACCCGCAGAGACCTTGCCCAGCTCTTGCAAACAGCTGTCGAGCAAAGCGGCCGCAACCGCTGCGAGATCGCGCGCGATGCAGACCTCCACAAGGACGCGCTCCGCCGGACGCTGCTCGGCGAACGCAGCCCAAGCCTTGGCGAAGCGCTTCGGATCCTCGCAGCATCTGGGATGTCACCGCACGCTCCCATGCTGCTGTTCCTTGGAGCGGGCAGCGACCAAGCGACCCGCTGGCTTCAGACGGATATCGCCCACTTTTTCGAGGAGCTCGTCAGCGAACTGCCGTCCAGCCTTGAACGCGTCCTGGGCAACCAGGTTCACGATGTTAAGCCGCGCTGGGCCAAGGGGACGGCGCACCGCGTTGCCCGGCTTCTGGCAGACCATCTCGACGAGCTTGCCCGCAAGGACGCCCTTCTGGCCGACGCAGGAGGACGTAATGGTTGACTACGATCCCGCAGTACCGCGCAGAGTGACGCGCCTGGTCAGGTTCAAGGAGGTCCAGCATCGCGTTGGCCTCGGCCGGTCGACCATCTACCGCTGGATGGCAGAGGGTAAGTTCCCGAAACCTGTGCAACTGGGTGGCTATGCCGTGGCCTGGGCTGAAGAGGACATCTCCACATGGATTGAGGAGAGCGCGGTAAAGTCAGCCGGCAAATGATCCAGGCGGCCATAGATCGAGCACTTCGAAGGAAACCTGCTCGCACAGCTCTCCGATCAGGAGAACCATCTCAGAGCCGGATGATCGACCGCGATCAACTCTAGATCAATGATCTTTGGCCCAGCCCTCGTTCAATCTCCCCGCGCGCTAATCCCTACCGTTCGCCCAATCCAGCACACCCGGCCGATAATGGTGAGCGAGCGTTTGGCCACACCAGGCCAATGCGGATAGTGCGCGTGGTCGCAGCTGACCGTCACCTTGCCTGCAGCCGGCTCAAGCGCGAGCCGGCGCACCACGAGGGCGTCCTCCATCCGCAAGGCATAAAGCCCGTCGCGCAATACCTCTTTGCCGCCAAGCCTGTGCACGATCACTTCGTCACCCGCTGACAGCGTGGGGTACATCGTGTCGTCGCTGATCTGCACGATAGCCGCGACTGAATGCCGCACGCCGATGCGTTGTAGAAGGCGCGAATCAAAGGCTCTTACGGTCTCTTCGGTTTTGGGATTCAGGATTGGCAGAACGACCACGTCACCGGGACCCAAAGGCGGCGGATCAATGCCGCCCAGCACCGATGGCTTGACCTCGAAGTGGCGCGCAAGAACAGCAATGTCCTCGCCATCAAGGCGGCGCGGGCTGCCGCGCTGGATGAACTGCTGGATATAGGCTGCATTGCGTCCCAGCAGCCGCGAGATCGACGAATATGTCTCTCCATGCTCTTGGATCAACGCGGCCAGTTTGGTCGCCACCTCTTCCACGCGCGAGCTATTCCTTCTGCAAGATATCTTAGAAAATTGAAGGAGACGAAAGGACAGTTCCTACTAGCCATTCACAGTCTGTCAGACCAGAGGATAGCGCCGTCGACGTCGGAAATTTGCGAGGCATGAGCCGGGAGACCAAATGACGCGGCGCAGAATTCGGGGAATTGTGGCCTTGACTCAGCAAGACATCTGGATCGGACTTGATTGCGGGTACCTGCATACATCAGCCTGCGCGATTGATCAGGATGGCCTCATCATTGCGCAGGAAAAATGCGAGACGACGACCGCGTCGGTAAGCGCCTTTCTGGGACGATTCCCGCCAGAATCGCTCCGTCTCATCGCGGTCGAAGCGGGTGTCGCCACCCACATGATCCGCGACCTGCTAGCGGCAGGCTACCCGGTCAAACTCTACGAGGTCTACAAGGCGCAGCGCTTCCTCGCCGTACGCCGGCAGAAGACAGATACCAACGATGCCATTGGACTCGCCGAACTCGGACGCGTCGGACGATCTCTTGGCGCCGAGGTTCACCTGAAGTCCCTCGAATGCCAGAACCTGCGTACCAGGCTCATAGCCCGTCAGAGTCTTGTCCGTGTCCGCGTCCGGCTCGATGCCATGGTCATCACCATTGTCCGGATGCATGGCGGTAAACTGAAACGACGCGTCGCCAAGGGCGCGCTCTCACAAGATGTCGAGGAACAACTGGACCTGTTGCGCCGCGACGGCGTGGATGTTGATGCCGATGTTCGCCCGCTTGTCGCGGTTGCCGAAGCGCTCGACGAACAGATCCGGTCGCTCGACAAGCGATTTGCGGAACTGGCGCAAACGCACCCTGTCTGCAGGCGCCTGATGACGGTGCCAGGCGTTGGCCCGAAGACCGCTCTGATGTTCTACAGTGCCATTGATGATGTGAGCCGATTCAAGCATGCCCGCTCGGTCGGCCCCTATCTGGGGCTAACGCCTTCTGTCTATCAAAGCGGCGTCAAGTCGCGCCAGGGTGGAATCAGCAAGAAGGGCTGTACGGCAACCCGTACGCTCCTTGTCAGTGCAGCAACCGTTCTGCTTGTGTCGGTCAAGAAATCCAGTGCCTTGAAGGCCTGGGGCGACGCCCTGCGCGCCCGCATCGGAATCTCGAAAGCGCGCGTGGCGCTCGCCCGCAAGCTGGCGATCGTCCTTATCAAGGTTTGGCAGTCGGAAACGGATTTTGATCCCCGACTCCATGCGGCTTCCCCGTAAGCGGGGATGGGCCGGGACTCCGACGTAAGTGTCGCAGTTCGAACTGCGAGGGTTGTAGGTGGAGCCCGGCCTGCACAGAAGACCACGTTTGCAGGAACCCTAGATCCACAAGAACAATCGCGTCAGTCAGGAGGCATTTGGTCCATAAGAACCCACTTTCGTTCCAAGCCGTCTGGGCAAGGCCGCTGCGCGCTGTCGTCGGGAACGACCAACAGCCGATGCGGAAGTGACAAAGCTGCGCGGATACTCTCTGGCGCTTCGATTATGTAGGAGCGCCGGACCCTGATGATCCCAAGATCAAACAAGGTGTGGATGTCCGCACGTAGAAGTATCCCGTTGCTGGCGTCGTTGTTGCGGCCAGTCGCATAGGGCTCGATATGGGCGGCCTCGAGCACCTCATCGATGGTGCATCCGGTCACGGCGCATCGTCCACCATAGGCAGCTACAAGTTTATCGCGGAACGCAGATTGGCCCTGGCGAACAGCGACCTTTCGATAAAGTTCCCTCTGGCCTTGCTCAGCATCTTTTGGACGAAAGCGATCGAAGTTTTTCCATGGCAGCAGCTTTAGCTTGGGGTCAGTCTTCCATGTACCCGAAAAGGCTGTCTGATCCTTATCTCGCCATTCTACGTCTGGGGTACCGCTGCGATTGGAGTCCGAAAAAACCAAACGGGTGCAGCCGACGATGAAGCCTAGGCGCTCGTTGATCTCCGTGTGCTCACCCGCGTAGTCCAAAAGCACGGTGCTTCCCCGGACTGAAAGGTTGCAGCGAACTCGTCCGCAACTCAGCTCATTGGCATCAAGCACCGTGTGCTGTTTGAACGTCTCGCTGGTCTCGTGCGCGAACCAATGCTGGGGGATTAGGTCAATGGTGTTCTCGGCCGGGCCTGGATCCAGCCACTTAATCGCCAGCTTCGCGCTTCCGGCCATAGACCTCTCCATATTGTGCGCCTCCCGTGGTACTTTCGGTCGGGAGGAAACGAATCCAATCCCAGTAAGCAGCGACACACCGTAACTGCAAGGATACGACCATGGCCGATCCCACGGACGTCGTCCGCGACCTCCTCTTCAATCACGTCAGCAGCCCGTCGCTAAAACACATCCGAAATGGTTTCGTGGTGTCACGACTAGCCGCCGAGATTGTAGCGAAGCTCAATCAGAACAACACAGCCTGGCTGAAATGGAATCCTGAACGTGAGCGATTGGTAATTGCAGCGGCACCCTGCTGGGTGCCGATCCCAGCCCTCGCTGAGCACCTCAATGCAATGCCCGGCCCTCATCTGACTCGCACTGATGTCGCCGAACGCATGCGGGACTTTCAGGAAAGGGATAGAGCGGACTATCCCAAGGAAGATCTGAGAGCCTCATGCGAGGCACTATTTGCCCGGGAAGCTGCAGAAGGAACGGAACTCCCCGCAATCATAGGCGCTCTCCAAGAGCACATCGAACAGGAATGGCGCAGGCTGCAAACTGAACGAGAAGCCCGCTATCGAGCTATACTGGAAGCGGAACGCGTCGCACTTGAACGAAGATTTCTCGCAGGTGCCGACTGCAAATGGACTCCATTGTCCGGGTCGAAGGAGCTATTCTGCCGCATGAATGGCCGCGCTTATCGCCTCTCACCGATCGGACCTGGGCGTTTCGAATTGAACAGAATAAACGAACCCGCAGATCCCGGCGTTTTCATCGGGCAGTACAAGCAGCGCCGAGACGCTACCAAAGCTCTGTCAGTTGTAGCCTACTCGGCGGAATTGTAAGCGTCACCGCCTTTGCCAGAGGTCTGAAAGCAGATCGACCCG
This sequence comes from Novosphingobium sp., assembly GCF_027486195.1. GTDB lineage: Bacteria > Pseudomonadota > Alphaproteobacteria > Sphingomonadales > Sphingomonadaceae > Novosphingobium. The sequence continues at coordinate 8,412 of NZ_JAIXPP010000033.1, read as the reverse complement.
CCACACGCCATGATACCTTTCAAATGATGCGTGATTCGGCGATAAGAGCAGAGTATTTGTCTATGCCTCTGCGGCCTTTTTGGTGATGCCGTTCGCTTGGATATGTAACAACCAAATTGGATAAGTTTAACCCCGATCTGTAAAATAGCCTTATCAAGCGGTTTTGGTTTTTCATTTTGCCGATCAGGGGCATGTAATGACTGACAACAATGAAGAATGGCCGAAGCCAGACCCGACACCCTTCTCGATGGTGGTCGAAGCCACACTGCTTTTTGCTGGGATGGCTTTTCTTTTTGTCTATTTCGTGATCTGACCTCCGATTGGGCGGCTTTATTCTGGCGGAACATGCAAGAAATGTTCGACATCGGATTGTGCCAGACACAAAATCAACATAACTAAGAATAATATTCACCATCCAGTAGGCAGTTATGTCTTCTTTCGATATCAACAAGATATGCGCGGAAGACTGAAAGGACATGGAGGGGCGCTATGGGAACAATGACGAGCACTATCCGTAAGGCTTTGATCCGAGCAACCATTGCCCTGGCTTTGGCTAGCTTGTCATCTAGCCCCGCACTTGCTGACGATGTAGTCGTTGCGCGCGATGTAACGGTACGAGCCAAACCATCACGTCGAAGCGAGATTGTTGAGTTTCCTGCCGTTGGCACAAACCTCATCCTTCTGGACGATGGTGCAGTCTCAAGGGGGTACTATCACGTACAATTGCCCGACGGCCGCGCGGGATGGGTGTATCGCACCTACGTTCGCCGGACGGTCGGATCGCTTGCCGAAGCCCTTGTCGATAACTCGGCCGGCCAACTTGTCGTTCATTACATAGATGTCGACCAAGCTAACGCAGCGCTGCTGGAGTTCCCGTGCGGTGCGGTGCTCATCGACGCTGGAAGCCGGGGTGATGAGGCGGAAACGAAACTCTTAGCTTATCTTGAAGCGTTTTTTGCCCGCCGGTCCGATCTCGGTGGAAAATTGGCAGCGATTTTTGTCACGCATACCCACATCGACCACAACGCCAGTCTCGACAAGCTTGTCATGAAGTATCGGGTGGGTAGCTACATCCACAACGGAGTAGCGCGTGGCTCTGGGAGAGCTAACGCAAAATGGATGCTGGCACACGCCCGAGAAACCTCCCCTGCCATCGCATTTCGTGCGGTGTCAGAAGCGGATGTTGAAGCGGCCGGGACCGCAGGTCTTACAGATAACATCATCGATCCGATTGCATGCCCAACAATCGATCCGCGCATCCGGGTGCTTGCAGGCGGCCGTGAGCTACCGGATGGAACAGAGTTTCGGCCCTCAGACTGGGGTGATGAAGATATCGAGAACGGCAATAACCATAGCCTGGTTATCCGGGTCGACTTTGGGCAGAGTTCATTCCTGTTTCCTGGCGACCTAGAGAACGCTGGTATAAGCGACCTATTGGCTCGTTACGCCGGGACAACGCTGCTCGATACTGATGTCCTCGAGGTCAGTCATCATGGAGCCGCAAACGGGACAACGGCGGCCTTCCTTTCAGCTGTCTCGCCGCAGGTCGCAGTGATGTCGATGGGATCGCCTATGACCCAGGAGAAATGGACAGCTTGGGCATATGGTCATCCACGCAAGGCTACCTCCGATCTGCTTTACGCAGCTGTCACACGTAAGCGCCCTTCAAAGTCGGTTATGGTTGCTACGAAGACAAAGACTTTCGTGCCGTTTGCAATGGATCGTGCGATTTACGCGACTGGCTGGGATGGGACTATTGATGTCAAAGCCGACACTGCTGGCCGCATTCAGGTCACAACTGCTCGATGACACCCCGGTGAGTCGGCAAGGTCCGATCTGACGCAACGTGGTGGATGACAGACGCAGCATGCTGGCTCTGATCGTGACTGTGCGGGATTTTGTGAGGCAAGTTGGAACGTTGCAGGAACGAATTTTTGCGGGCCTTTCGGTCCCTATTTCCGAAAATTTTCTGCTTTTGTTCACGGTGCCAGAATGGCGGAAATCCGCCATTCTCTGAAGATTCGAGTCCCTGGAAAAGACTCGAACCTCTAAGCCACATTGAAATGCGGGCTTTTCTGCGGGCCTTCGCAAAAATCACATCGTCCATGTTGCTGTTATAACACAGAAAACATTAATTGATGCGAGTCCTCTTCTGGCACCATTTCCCTGTATCAGATTGCCCCTCGGGGCTCGCCAAACCCTCAGAAATCTGCCATTTAGCGTCCCGCGTTGTCGCTGGATGGTTACCATCGTTCCCCCACAATCCACGCAATTTGGGGGCATGACAGGCATTGGGCATCGCTTTGGCGAAAGGTCATGCCCCCAAATGCCGCTGAAAGACGCAGAAATTCGAGCGTTTCGGGCAATTGATAAGCCAGTCAAGAGAGCCGACGGTGGCGGCCTCTATCTTGAGGTCTTCCCCAATGGCTCGAAACTCTGGCGGCTGAAATTCAGGATCGAGGGCAAGGAGAAACGTATCGCGCTTGGCGCCTATCCTGCAGTGCCTCTTGCCGACGCCAGAAGGCGTCGTGATGCCGCGCGCGCACAGATTGAGCAAGGCGTGGATCCAACCATTGAGCGAAAACGGGAAAAGGCTGTCGCAAAATTCAGCGCTGAGAACAGCTTTGAACAAGTGGCTGGAGAATACTTGGCAAAAATGGAAGGCGAGGGTCGAGCCGACACTACCGTCGCCAAGGCGAAATGGTTCTTGGCGCTGCTGAAACCTGCGATCGGCAAAATGCCCATCGGCGAGGTCGATCCCCAGATGCTATTGGCGGCGCTCAAAAGGCTTGAGGCCAAGCGTTGAAGCGGCGGACATTGATCAACCTCTGAACAGGTACATCACCATTGCTTGGGGGCATTCGGGCCTCGACCCATTGGAGAGTGTTAAGGCTACCGGCGAATGGATTGCTCTGGCCCGCGACTACCTCCGCAATCAGGGATTCGGCATGCCGTGGATTTGGGTGCAGGAATACGGGTCGTACTTCGGCGCGCACTGTCACGTGCTTCTACACGTCGCTCCCCAGATATCACCTCTGTTGCGCGGACGCCCTCATAAATGGGCGCGGCAGGTCTTGAAACGGCGAGGCCTCCAGTATTTGAAAGGGACAACACAAACTCAGAAGCTGATGTTCGGTGACGATATCGACGTCAACATCCACGCCTATTATGCAGCTCTTAGCGGCAAGGTTCACTACATGCTGAAATGTGCGCCCGCCCGTCTTGAACGCGAGTTTGGGCTTGTTGGCCTCGGGCACAAACCTTGGGGTCAAAAATGCACTGTCTATGGCAAACGCGCGGCCAGATGGCAGAGCAAGCGCACCACCTTGAATCGAGTGCCTTGAACTTTGACGCAGGGGCGGAAGAAGCAGGGTCAAAACGCGGACACAGATTCATGTCCACTCAGGACAATTGGACGGTGTCTGGAGTAACGTGTGTAGTACAGACGAAAACCGCAACAATCAGCCCGTTCTCTAATTTTAAGGGTACCCGCAAGTGCCCCCAGTCAGGTCGTTGAACAACTGACACCTACCCGTCCGTTGAATCGGCGTAGTTGCGACGCATCTCAGGGGAGAATTGGCCGAGGCTCGTCGTCCCACTCCGAGTCCTGACCACCGGGGGCTAGGCGAAAGAGATCCCCCCGGGCAATGCTGATTATCATGGCCAGACTTAGACACACGACAACCGCAAACCCCAAGCGAAACAGCAGTTTCGGATTACGATTGCATCGGTTCGCTAGCCAGCCAACCGCTGTGACCCCAAGCATGAAGTAACCAAGCGAAAACAGCAGATCAATCATGGCACTGAGGAGGACGTCTACAAACCCGGCATCTACCGCGAGATTTACGACCCTGCATGCGGCACGGGCGGTATGTTGTCCGTGTCGGAAGAGACGATCCGCGCGCAGAATGACCGTGCCCAGCTCGGCCTGTATGGGCAGGAATACAACGACGAAAGCTGGGCGATCTGCTGTTCGGACATGCTCATCAAGGATGAGGAGACCGACCACATCATCCTGGGTGACACGCTGGGCGACGGCAAGACCAGCGACGGGTTCCCCGGCAAGCGGTTTCACTACATGCTGGCCAACCCGCCCTTTGGCGTCGAGTGGAAGGACCAGCAAAAGGTTGTTGCCAAGGAAGCGGCGGAGACAGGCTTCAACGGCCGTTTCGGTGCCGGCCTGCCCGCGATCAACGATGGTTCGCTGCTGTTCCTGCAGCACATGATCTCGAAGATGACCGACAACACTGGCCATCGACCTATCGCTGATAAACCACCTTGCCGCTGACGATGGTCGCCAGAATTCTGCCAGCCAAGATCTTTTTGGGCGCGGTCGCAGCAAGGGCAAAGGGATCGATATCCATGACTGTCAGATCAGCCCACCGGTCCTTGGCAATGATCCCCGTCCGGTCTTCGCGAAAGGCGGCATAGGCCGACCAGCTAGTATAGGCCCGGATCGCTTCCTCGATCGTTAGCCTTTGCTCCGGATACCATCCGCCGGAGGGCTGAAGCTGCTTGTCCTGGCGGGTGATTGCGGCATGGAGGCCGTAGAAAATGCTGTGGTCGGAGCCCGGATTGTCGGCATTGAAGGTAAGTCGCGCGCCGCCTGTGCGCAGCGTGCGCCAGGCATAGGCACCAAGGATGCGCTGCGGGCCCAGACGATCTTCGGCCCAGGTCTTGTCCTCCACCGCGTGGGGCGGTTCCATTGAGGCTATCACGCCCAGCCGGGCAAAGCGCGGCTGGTCTTCGGGCGAGATGACCTGGGCGTGTTCGATCCGGTGGCGGCCCAGTGCGGTGCCCGGATCGGCCTTGAACTGCACCTCAAGGAAATCGAGCACTTCTCGGTTGCCTGCATCGCCGATGGCATGGATCCCTAGCTGGAAGCCGGCCTTCATCGCCTCCTTGGCCAGATCACGGTCAAAGCCATAACCACTGCCGCTGATCCCGCGGTGGCCCGGCTTGTCGGCATAGTCGGCCAGCAGCCGCGCCCCGCGCGACCCCAGCGCGCCGTCGTAATAGGCTTTGACCGCGCGCGTGACGAGCATGCTGTCACTGTCCCGGTCCGGCCCCCGGGCGATCCACTGCCGCATCAAGGGCGGGTCGCGCAGCGAGAGCATGGCATAGACCCGGATCGGCAGGCGGTGCTGGTCCTCCAATTGCTGGAGTGCGGCCATCGCCTGGCTGCCCACACCGGCCTCGTGAACCGTGACATAGCCGTCGGTGGCCATCTGCCTCAGCCCCTTCAGCGCATGGCGCGCAACAACCGCCTGCGGTTCGGGCGGCACCGCCGCTTCGACCATCGCCGCTGCGCGGTTCAGGAACAGGCCAGCGGGCTGGCCATCCGTGCCCAGCCGCATCTCGCCCCCCACCGGAACCGGGCTGACCTTGGTGATCTTGCCGGCATCGAGCGCGGCCTGGTTGGTCCAGATTGCAAAACCGTGAAGACTGCGCAGCACCACCGGATGATCGGGCACCGCTGCGCTCAACTGCTGCTTGTCCGGATAGCGGTTGGCCCAGGCACCCTCGTCCCACCCGGCACCGAAAATCCATTCGCCTTTGGGGACGGACCTCGCCCGCTCGGCCACCAACGCGACCGCCTGCGCTTCGGTGGTAACATGGGTCAGGTCTACCGATTCCAGCTTGGCGCCCAGTTCGATGAAATGGGTATGCGAATCGACTAGCCCGGGGATCACGGTCGCGCCGTTCAGATCGATCACCCGGGTCCGCCTGCCGCGCAGCGCCAGCGCCCCCTTCTCGCTGCCGACATAGACGATCTTTCCGCCGCGCATCGCCACCGCTGCGGCATCGGGGTGCCACCTGCCGTGTATGGTGGGCGCATCGGGCGCAGGCTTGCCATCGAGCGCGGGCTCGCCCCAGCGCAGCGTATAGACATGGGCGTCAATCAGTATCAGATCCGCAACGCGGGAATCGGTCTTGGCCGTTGACTGGGAAGCACTGAAGGAGATCAGGAAGACGCCGAGCAAGCTTGCTAACAGACCCGCCCTCATATTCGTTTATTCCCTGGCATATCCGTCGTCAGAGTATTTGAAACAGCTGGCGGCTAAGATTAGCGGAGCTTCGACCTCGTCCAAGGCTGACACTAGATGGCGATCTTGCCGTGTTGCAAGCGCCGATGTTCGATGGTGATCCGTTTGATGCGGGCGCGCTCGGTGTGGCGAGCTGTTCGAGAGGCAGGCGCGAACCATAGACTATTGGACAACCTGCTGCACTACCAACAAGCCAGCCAATCGAGACAAAGTGAGGCCTATTCGGCCGGTCGGGAACGGGGCAGCGTAAGCTGCCTCCATTGGGCGAGCAATCGACCAAAGTAGGTCGTTCATACGAGCCAGCTCAATCGTCTGCTTCTGACCGAAGCCGACTATCGGGCGCGCTGTAGCAGTCCGATTGCAAAGCGTCTCAGGCTATAGTCACTCGGGCTAGCCATCGCCGTTAGCGGCGAACGAGCATCCTGCCATATGCAACTGCAATGTTGAAGGCATCGGCCAAGTAAGCCGCCCGCCAGCCCGTTCCATCACCGTGGCAGCAATGGCAAGCCCAAGGCCTGAGCCGGGCGAGTGCTCCCCTTTGGCGAAGCGGCTGAGCATGCGGATCCGCTCGACTTCCTGGAGTCCGACCCCTTCATCCTGCACGGTGATGACAATCTCCTCGCCAGTCACGGACACCGACAAAGAAACGGTTCCTTGCCCATGGTGCAGCGCATTGCTGACAAGGTTGCGCAGGGCTTCATCGAGGTCAGGCACATTCACCGGAGCGGGTATCTCGGCATCGACGGTGATTGTGCGCCCCATCTTGTCGGCCAGCGGCAGAAACTCGGCGGCAATCTGCCGGGCCAGACGGGACGCATCGACAAGCGGCCTGCAATCATCAGGCTGGCCGGGTGTATCCAGCCGGGCCATGGCGAGCACCTGGGCGATAGACCGTTGCATCCTGTCCAGATCGCCAGCCAGACCGACCACATCAATGGTGGCCCCGTCTTGCCATTGGTCCATCCGCAACTTTGCGAGAGCCAATGGCGTGCGAAGCGCATGGGCTGCGTCGGCCGCTAATCGTCGCTCGTTCAGATAGGCACCGGCAAGGCGATCGAGCGCCTGGTTTGTGGCGGCTACGAAGGGCTGAATCTCCTTCGGCAGTCCTTCCTCGCAAAGTCTCCTGTTTGGTTGATCAGGCCCGATCTCTTGCAATGCGGCGACGGCCGTGGAGAGAGGCTTCAGGCTCCAGCCAGCCACCAGCACGCCCACCAGCGGAGCAATCACCGCGAACGGCAGGAGGACCAGCAGAAGTTCTGCATATTCGACATGGGCTGGATCGAGATTTCCGCCCTGTTCCAGTTCCTTTAGTTCAAGCGCGACAAAGCCGATTGTGACCACTGCGGCTACGAAGATGGTGGCACCGATGGAGAGACCGATGCGGCTCCGCAGGGAAGTCAGCATGGCGCCTCACCCTGTATCAACCGCCAGCCGATACCGCGCCGGTTCTCGATGCCGCAGCCTGCCGGTGCAAGCCGCCGCCGCAGACGCGAGACGATGGCTTCCAGCGCGTTAGGGCTGACCGCTTCATCGAGCGTATAGAGCCGATCCTGCACGGTATCGCGCACGACTACGTTTGGCGCGGCTTCCATGAGGAGTTGGAGCAACGCGAGCTCGCGCCGTCCCAGATCGAGCGGCGCATCGCTGAGCCAGGCTTGTTGCGCCGCCGGATCGAGCCGCAACCTGCCTTGCACCAGCACGGGGGCCATGCGCTGCCCCGGCCGGCGCAGCAACGCACGCAGCCGTGCGGCCACTTCGTCGAGATCATAGGGCTTCACGATGTAATCGTCCGCCCCGGCATTGAGACCGGCGATGCGATCCTCGATGTCGCCATAGGCCGTGGCGACCAGCGATGGCACGCCGTGCCGCGCCAGTTCCGGGAGCAGGGAAAGTCCCTCGCCGTCAGATAGGCGGCGATCTACGATGGCTGCATCGAGGCGCACCACGCCCAGACAATCGCGGGCGGCGGCGAGCGAACCGGCCGCATCGACGACGAAGCCGCGCCGCCTCAGTCCCTCTGTTGCCAGCACGCGCAGGTCAGTTTCATCTTCGATCAGCAGGATGTGCATGGACGCGGCGATACCAGTTGATGGGCACCGCGCCCAGCATGTCAGTGTCGTGTCAGTCTTGTCTGCTAGGGGGTGCAGATGCCGGTTCACCCCCTGTCTTCACTTGTAGCTCTGATCTTTACGTGCGGTTTGGCGGCCTGCGGGGCCGTGCCTGCTGACAAGCCGAAGCCGCCCGCCAAAGTGGAAGCGATCGGCCACGAAACCGAACTCATGCGCGTGACACTGACGGCAGAGGCTGTGCAGCGGCTTGGTTTGGCGACTGAGGCCATCGGCACCGGCCAGCAGGCCACTCTCTC
>NZ_JAIXPP010000054.1 GCF_027486195.1 Novosphingobium sp. | reverse complement strand
TTCACGTCGCGGAAGATGCGCACGTTGGTCACGTCGAACGAGTCGGTGTTCGAGTGCGCACCGGCGCCGCCAACCTGCTGCGCTGCGGCCAGCGCGAGGTCGAGCGGGGCGTTCGAGGTATTGACCACCGTGAACGCCGTCACCTGGTTGACCGCGCCAGGCGTAACCGTCGTCGTGGTCGTGCCGACTTCGGCAACGGTCAGCTGCACACGGCGGTCGACCGTCAGGGTGTCGGAGGCTGTCGTGCCGGTCTGCGCGATGCTGTTGACATTGAAGGTCACCGACACCGTGTTGGTGATCGTCGAACCGGCGATGGTACCGGCCGCGTGGGCCGGATTTGCGCCGAGAACGGCCAAGGCAAGGATGCCCGCCGCACCCAGCAGTCTGCTGCGATACGTCATATTGTTATGCTCCACTGGGTTGCCTGCGAATATTCTGGTCGCTCACAGGCCTGGCGACCCCCCGTTCCGCCGATTTAGCGAACGATTCCATGATATTGGACTTCACCCGCAGCGCCCGGAGCGATCGACGGGATGGTCCAGCGAACGTGCGTCACATCGCCTGCGGTCGCGGCGCGTTCGCCGCCCTCCGTTGCAGCGACCTTGAGGCTGCCGAGCTGGCCCCAGGTCTTGCCGCCATCGACCGAGACTTCCGTCCCCGGCGCTGCCTCGCTCGAAAGCGCAACTGCGGGAGGCAGCGGGTTGGTGACGACAAAATTGGTCACCGCCTGGGCGCCGTCGTTGTGATAGCGCGTCGTGAACAGCAGATGATCGCCAGGGATGACGACCTTGGGCTCGACCAACTGGACCTTGCTGACGCCGTTTTCGGTCACGGTCTTTTCGAGCATGACATCGCCCTTGAGCGAAACCGGAGACGGTGCCGACTGCGCCGCGGCGAGGGCCGGACCGGTCATGGCGACCATAGCCGCCGCACCTGCGAGAGACTTGACGAGGAATGAGAGCTTCATGGTTGGTCTTCCTGGCTAATCAGTTGATCTTGACGGAGAATGCGACGGTGCGGGTGGTGCCGCCGGTGATCTTGCCGAGCGTGACGTCGATACCGCTGGAACCCCCGACGCCGGCATCGCCATCGGCCCCATCGGTGAGCACGCTGGCATCGAGCTTGAGCGAACCCGGCACGTAGGTGGTTCCGTCGGGAATGGTGTCGACCACGTGCAGGCCGTCCAGCGTGCCGCTCCCGGTCACCTTGGCGGCGAGCGAGTAGGTGACGACAGCGCCCGGAACGGGCTTTGCGGTGCCGAATGGATCGAGGATCGTGGCCGACTTCGTCAGCGTGATGTTGGCAAGGCTGGCGATAAGGGCGGCGAGCGAATTCGCCGAAGCCGTGGTGAGGCCGACGACAGCATCGCCGCCGCCTTCGCCCTTGCCGGCAAAGCTGGTGCCGGGGGTGCCGCTGCCGGTCTGCGACGTTGCGGTGAGGCGGACCTGGCTGGTCTGCGCATCGCTCGCGCCCGCCGGCAGATCGACCAGGACGAACACCTTTACGCTCTTGTCGGGGCTGAGCACCGGTGTCGCCAGCGAGCCGGCGGTGAGCACTGTATCGACGCCGGGATCGTAAACGCCGTTGCTGTTGCTATCGAGCACGACCGACTTGATCGTGCCGTCGAAGCCGTTGCCGGAAATCTTGGGGTCGGCGGCAAGATTGAAGGCCTCGGGGCCGTTGCCGCTGTTTGTCACCGCGTAGATCAGCACCGCCGGCTCGCTGTTCGCGGTGGCGGGCGCGGTGCTCAGGGTCGCGACGGCGACGTCGAGCAGCTCGTCGACCTTGACCGTCACCTTGTTCGACGTGACCGATCCGGTGGTTGAACCGGACTGGTAAGTTGCGGTGGCGGTGTTCTCGATCAGCGTACCCGCGAGCACGCCGGTGGCATGCGCGGAGTTCGCGAAGGGAGCGGTCACGGAAAGGGCGACAAGCGAGCATCCAGCGATGCCTGCGGCCCGGCGAAGGGGGATGAGGTACGTATTCATACGTGGGCCTTTCCACCCACTGTGGTTAACATCAGGTAAGAGCGGATCAGCCTGGAGCGGCGGACGGCAGCCGGATGCGGCTTATTTCCTTTGCGCTGGCGTTAACCATCAACAGTTAGGATGTCGGCTGCGATATCAGAATAAATATCTAAAAATAAATGATAATTTTTAGACGAGGTCCTTGATGGGATGCAAGGTGTTACCGCCTTAGGCGCTAAGGGGAGGGCCGGATGCCTCTAAAAAGTATTTTTGAAAGTGGTCCGAAACGGATTGGAAACCGGCTTTGTTGCGACGATTTTTACGACATCCACGTAGCCATCGGTTACCAAGATGGGCCGAAAGGTAAGTGCTTGGGGCGCTGGCTAGTCCGCGGCAGGTTGGCATGCCTGCTGGCCGCTCCTTCGCTCCTTCGCCGGGATAAGGTGGTTCGCCGACTCGGGATACCAGATCACCATGCTGGCGATTCTGGCTCCGGTGCGCGGGAGAAGGAGCGGGCCATGACGAAGCATGGCGACCGACAATTGAACCGGCCGCCTTGCCCACTGTTTCCTGCCCACGAGCGCGCTGACATGACGACGACGCTTCCACCCGAACCCAACACGCTCTAGAGGGACGGCATGCCGGGAGAAATTCTAGACAATCGCGGGCGCGGTTCCGCCGGGTTCACATGGCCCGCCATCCATCCGGAGGGGCGCAAGTTCGGGGCCATTGCCGCTGCGCTTTGCCTTGGCGGCGCGCTGCTGGGCGGATCGCTTTTGGGCTGGCCGCTGGCCGTGCTGACGTTTTGCGTGCTCGCGTTCTTCCGAGATCCCGAACGCGTGACGCCGCGCGATGACAGTATGATCGTCGCGCCTGCCGATGGCCTGGTCACGCTGATCTGCACGGTTGCCCCCCCGCGCGAGATGACCGCCGATGATGGCAGCGGCCAGGCGGCTCTTGCCGATGTGCCGGTGACGCGCGTCTCGATCTTCATGTCGGTGTTCGACGTCCACGTGAACCGTACCCCGATCGGCGGCACGATCCGGCGCGTGGTCTATATTCCGGGCAAGTTCCTCAACGCCGATCTCGATAAGGCGAGCGAAGAGAACGAGCGCCAGCACTTCGTGGTCGAGCGCAGCGACGGCGTGCGTGTGGGTTTCACCCAGATCGCGGGCCTTGTTGCACGGCGCATCGTGCCTTTCGTCAAGGCGGGGGACATTGTCGCGGGCGGCCAGCGCGTCGGCCTGATTCGTTTCGGCAGCCGCGTCGACGTCTATCTTCCCGCGGGCACCGAGCCGCGCGTCCTGATCGGACAGCGCATCGTCGCCGGGGAAACCGTGCTCGCCGTGCTGGGTCAGACACCCATGATCGAGGGTGTGCGCCAGTGAACGAGGTGCCCCCGCCGGCCAAGCGCGGCGCGGCAAGGGACGGGGTGGCAAGGGACGGGGCTGGGATTGCCTATTCGGGTGAGGATTTCGGCCGCCGCAGGCTGCCGCGCGGCCTGACCCTGCGGGCATTGGTGCCCAACGCGATCACCTCGGCTGCGCTGTGCAGCGGGCTTACCGGCATCCGCTTCGCGATCGGCGGGGATTTTCATTCGGCGGTGCTGGCCGTCATGCTGGCGGGGTTGCTCGACGGCATCGATGGCCGCGTGGCGCGGCTGATGAAGGCGCAGTCGCGCTTCGGTGCGGAGCTTGACAGTCTGTCGGATGCGATCGCCTTCGGGGTCGGCCCGGCGCTGATCCTGTACTTGTGGTCACTCAGTGCGGTGCCGCGCTATGGTTGGTTCGCGGCACTGGCGCTTGCGGTATCGTGTGCGCTGCGCCTTGCGCGCTTCAATGCGTCGATCGATCTGCCTGGCCAGCCTCACAAGTCTGCCGGGTTCATGACCGGAGTGCCCGCTCCCGTGGGCGCAGCCCTTGCGTTCCTGCCACTTTACCTGTGGTTTTCCAGCGGTCTGGATATCATGCGGGCGCCCGTCGTGGTCGGTCCCTGGGCGCTGCTCATCGCGTTCCTGATGATCTCGAATCTGCCGACGCTGGGCTGGGGAGCACTCCGTCCGCGCCGTGCAATCCGGCTCGAGGTGATCGCGCTTGCCGGAATGCTCACCGTGGCGCTTTTGACCGAACCGTGGCTGACACTGGTGGGGCTCTGTGCGATCTACCTCGCGCTGATGCCGGTGGGCGTGTGGCGCTATCGCCGGATCATGCAGCAGCGCGCAGGCGCGGGCCAGCCGAAGCCGGAACAGGCCTGACGATCCGCACTGGTGCCCGGCGCGGCCGCGTTGCTGCGCGCGCTGCTGCCGGCGCCGAAGTGGCCGTGATCTGCACGAGGAATTCCCGATCCGCCGCGAGCGCGCGCGAATCCGCCAGCAGCCTGCGCGCGGCGGGAAGTTGGGCGCGCACGGTGACAGCGATTGCCGCAAAGGCCAGGCAGCCAGCGCCGGCCATCACGAGCGAGGCGAGGAGGGAGACCATGGACATGGAAACGCTGCCTTTCGAACCTGGGCGAACCGCTTGACAGGCGGTGGATACCCTGTGGATAACATGGGGAGAGAATCGGATGTTCCAAGTCTGTCCCGTCGATGGCTTGATTGTTCTCTTTTTGTTCCAACCCGTCAAGCCGATTCGACGCAGGTGGTTCAAAATTTCAGGACCGGCCAAAATTCCAGCAATGGTGTAGCAGGGCATGCGGCCGCGATCGGTGCGCCGGTTGTCATTCGCCCAAGGGATTGTTTGCGGTTACAGGCAGATTGCCGTGAGGCGGTCCCCGCGCGCGGGGGGCGCGGGGACCGCTACGGCGGTCTGGGAGGGCGCCTGGTCCGGGCGCGACCGCCAAGGGCCGCTGGGTGTGCGGCCGGCATGGCCGCCTGGGTGTGCGGCCAATCTCGTTGAAATCAGGCAATCAAGCTGAGCTACGGACGTGTAGCTGGAAGTAACGGCATGGGCATTCCCGGCTGGGAGCCGGTCGGCACTCCGCAAGATCCGCTTGTCGGAGTTGTTAGCCTGAGAAGCCGCGATTCATCCGAGGCATCTTGAAAACGCAGGATAATCTCGCGACTGGCGGTATTGCCCGTCGCAACATCTTATGCTGGTGTCCATTTACTTTGACAAGTAGTATTCACTACGTATTGGACAGTTGTCAGCCGTTCTTGACGTCCGGTTAGCCGCATTCCGGCTTGGCGGTCTCGCACTTGGCTGTAGACGGCGGGTCCTCGCGGCGCTAACGGCCCCAACGCTACGTCACGATTCGGACACGGTGTTCGCAATCCGGCGCGGCAATCCACATGGAATGCGCACATACCGGTGCCGCACTGGGGTTTCTCCCGCCAGCGGTTCCTGCATTCCAGAGGTTCAACCGGAAAGGAACGTATTATGGCGGCTCCCGTCGTCACCATGTCGCAGCTCATTGAAGCCGGCGCGCACTTCGGTCACCAGACCCACCGCTGGAACCCGCGCATGAAGCCCTACATCTTCGGCGCCCGCAACGGCATTCACATCCTCGATCTCTCGCAGACCGTGCCGCTTTTCGCCCGCGCGCTCGAGTTCGTCTCGGCCACCGTGCAGGGCGGCGGCAAGGTCCTGTTCGTCGGCACCAAGCGCCAGGCGCAGGAGCCGATTGCCCAGGCCGCGCGCGCTTCGGGTCAGCACTATGTCAACCACCGCTGGCTGGGCGGCATGCTCACCAACTGGAAGACGATCTCGGGTTCGATCAAGCGCTTCAAGGCGCTCGAAGAGCAGCTCTCGGGCGACACCGCGGGCCTCACCAAGAAGGAAGTGCTCCAGCTGACGCGTGAGCGCGACAAGTTCGAGCTCTCGCTCGGCGGCATCCGCGACATGGGCGGCATTCCCGATGTGATGTTCGTGATCGACGCCAACAAGGAAGAGCTGGCGATCAAGGAAGCCAACGTGCTGGGTATCCCGGTCGTGGCGATCCTCGATTCGAACGTTTCGCCCGATGGCATCGCGTTCCCGGTCCCGGCGAACGACGACGCCAGCCGCGCCATCCGCCTCTACTGCGAAGCGATCGCAGCTGCCGCCACCCGTGGCGGCCGCGATGCTGCAATCGCTTCGGGTGCCGATCTCGGCGCGATGGCTGAGCCGCTTCCGGAAGAAGCTGCGGCTGAGCCGGCAGAAGCCTGATCCTGTCAGGTTCGGTGGCGGCGCTGAACAAGGCGCCGTCACTGAACTGACCCGGACATTCACTACGGGCCGCGCCGGGTAGTTTTGACCGGGCTGCGGCCTAACCCATATTCACGAGACAAGAAGGATCACCGCGATGGCCTATACCGCCGCTGACGTGAAGAACCTGCGCGAGCGCACTGGCGCGGGCATGATGGATTGCAAGAGGGCGCTGGACGAAGCCGGCGGCGATATCGAGGTCGCGGTTGACGCGCTGCGTGCCAAGGGCCTTGCCGCCGTTGCCAAGAAGTCCAGCCGCACCGCAGCCGAGGGCCTTGTCGGCGTTGCCGTTTCGGGTACTCGCGGCGTTGCCGTCGAAGTCAACTCGGAAACCGACTTCGTGGCCAAGAACGAGCAGTTCCAGGATTTCGTGCGCAAGACCACTGCAGTCGCGCTCGACCTTTCGGCGGACGACGTCGAGGCGCTCAAGGCGGCGGCCTATCCCGATGGCGGCACGGTGGCCGACAAGCTGACCAACAACGTTGCCACGATCGGCGAGAACCAGCAGGTTCGCCGCATGAAGACCGTTGCGGTCTCGTCGGGCCTCGTCGTGCCCTACATGCACAATGCCGCCGCGCCGAGCCTCGGCAAGATCGGCGTGCTCGTCGCGCTGGAATCGGAAGCCGGTGCCGACGTGCTCGAGCCGCTTGGCAAGCAGATCGCGATGCACATCGCCGCCGCTTTCCCGCAGGCGCTGAACGCCGATGGCCTCGATCCCGAGATGATCGCGCGTGAGCGCAAGATCGCCGCGGAAAAGGCTGCCGAGAGCGGCAAGCCCGCCGAAGTGCAGGCGAAGATGGTCGATGGCGCGATCGCCAAGTTCGCCAAGGACAACGCGCTGCTTTCGCAGCTCTTCGTGATGGACAACAAGACCCCGGTCGCGCAGGTCGTCGAGGCGGCTGGCAAGGCTGCCGGCACCAAGATCACGCTGGTCGATTACGTTCGTTTCCAGCTCGGTGAAGGCATCGAGAAGGAAGCCACCGACTTCGCCGCCGAAGTCGCTGCGGCTGCCGGCATCAAGTAAGTCAGCTACGCGCAGCGCTCCCCGCAGGGCCGGGAGCGCTGCGCCGTATCGGCGCACAAACCTGTGCCCCATGCCCTTGGCACGCGCCGCCCCGCGCGTATAAGGGCGGCGCTTCCCTTTATGATGAGTTCTTCCGGACGATGAGCCTTCCTCCCCTCAAGCGCGTGCTTCTCAAGCTTTCGGGCGAAGTGCTGATGGGAAGCCAGCCCTTCGGTATCGATACCGATTTCGTCGCGCAGATGGCCGAGGAGCTGAAGGCTGCCAAGGAAACCGGGCTCGAACTGTGCCTCGTCATCGGCGGGGGCAATATTTTCCGCGGCATGGCGGGTGCGGCCAAGGGGATGGACCGCGCGCAGGCCGATTACATGGGCATGCTCGCCACGATCATGAATGCGCTCGCGATGCAGAGCGCGCTCGAAAAGATCGGCGTCGAAACCCGCGTGCAGTCCGCCATCCAGATGGACGAAGTGTGCGAGCCGGTGATCCGCCGCCGCGCCGAACGGCACCTCCAGAAGGGCCGCGTGGTGATCTTTGCCGCAGGCGTCGGCGCCCCCTATTTCACCACCGATTCTGGTGCCGCACTGCGCGCAGCCGAGATGAAGTGCGACGCCCTGTTCAAGGGCACCAGCGTCGACGGCGTCTATGACGACGATCCGAAGAAGAACGCCAACGCCAAGCGCTATGACGCGGTCGATTTCGACACGGTGCTGGCCGACAATCTCAAGGTGATGGACGCCTCTGCCGTGGCGCTGTGCCGCGACAATGCCATCCCCATCGTGGTGTTTTCCATCCGCGAACGCGGCAATCTTGCCCGCGTGCTGGCGGGTGAGGGGACCCAGACCATCGTTCAGAAGATGAGCGCTTAAGAAGGAAGACCGATCCATGGCCAAGTATGACAAGGCCGATCTCGAACGCCGGATGAAGGGCGCAGTCGAATCGCTCAAGAGCGATCTTTCGGGCTTGCGCACGGGCCGCGCCAACACTGCGCTGCTCGATCCGATCATGGTCACCGTCTACGGTGCGAACACCCCCCTCAACCAGGTGGCGACGGTTTCCGCGCCCGAGCCGCGCATGCTGACGGTGCAGGTGTGGGACAAGTCGAACATCGGACCCGTCGAGAAGGCGATCCGTTCGGCCGGCCTTGGGCTCAACCCGATCAACGATGGCAACACGCTGCGCCTGCCGATCCCGGATCTCACCGAGGAGCGCCGCAAGGAACTGGCCAAGCTCGCCTCGCAGTATTCGGAGAAGGCCAAGATCGCCATCCGCAACGTCCGGCGCGACGGGATGGATGCGCTCAAGGCCGATGAAAACAAGAAGGAAATCTCCGAGGACGATCGCAAGCGGCTCGAGACCGAACTGCAGAAGCTGACCGACGAGCAGATCAAGGCTGCCGACGAGGCCAGCGCGCACAAGGAAAAGGAAATCCTGGGCAAGTGAGCTCGGCTGCGGCGCCTCAGGGGGACGAAGCGGTCGCCGGCCAGATGGGCGGCGGCTACATCGGCCCCGCGCGCCATGTCGCGATCATCATGGACGGCAACGGGCGCTGGGCGAAGAAGCGCTTCATGCCCCGCGCTGTCGGCCACAAGCGCGGTGTCGATGCGGTGCGCGAAGTGGTGCGCGCGGCGCGCCACATGGGGCTCCAGGCGCTCACGCTCTATGCCTTTTCGTCCGAAAACTGGAAGCGGCCCGAGGACGAGATTTCGGACCTCATGGGCCTGCTGCGCGCCTTCATCCGCAGCGATATCGATGAATTCGCCGCCAACGATGTGCGGCTGAAGGTGATCGGTGACTACCGCATGCTGCCGGCCGATATCGTCAGCCTGATCGACGATGCGCTGGCCCGCACCGCGCACAATTCGCGCACCACGCTGGCGATTGCGCTGAACTACGGCTCGCAGCAGGAAATCGCCCGTGCGGCGGCTGCGGCAGCTGCCAAGGGCGAGATTACCGTCGCTGCGATCGAAGCCGAACTCGATACGGCAGACTTGCCGCCGCTCGATCTCATCATCCGCACTTCGGGCGAGGTCCGCCTCTCGAATTTCCTGCTGTGGCAGGCTGCCTATGCCGAAATGTGGTTCACCGACGTGCTCTGGCCCGATTTTACCCCCGGCCACCTGCGCGAGGCGCTGGACCACTACGCCACCCGCGAGCGCCGTTATGGAGGGCGTTGAGCCAGCGCCGCTTGAGGCCGTGAAACCGCGCAGTGATCTGCCGGTGCGGGTGGCTTCGGCGGTTGTCATGCTCGGGATCGCGGGTTTCGCGTTGTGGCAGGGCGGCCTCGTGCTCAAGGGCTTCATCGCGCTGGTCGGTTTTGGCGTCTTTGCCGAATATGTTGCGCTCGCCGCGAAGATCGCGCGCGATCCGGCGCGGATGGTGACGGCCGTGATCACCGGCGGGCTCTATATCGGTTGGGCGGCCTTTGCGCTCATCGTGATGCCTCCGGTCCTGCTGATCGCGGTGCTGGGCCTCGTCATCTGCACCGATACCGGTGCCTATTTCGCCGGACGCGCCATCGGCGGGCCGAAGATCGCGCCGAGCATCAGCCCCTCCAAGACCTGGGCCGGTCTTGCTGGCGGCATGGCGGCGGCAGCGCTCTGGTCCACGCTGTTCATCCTGTTTGCCGCCTATATTCTCTCAGGCATGAGCCCCAACGGCCCCAGCCTAGCCGAAGCGGTGCGCACCACGCGCATTGGCATGGCGGCGCTGGCTGGGGCAGGCCTTGCCGTTGCCGCGCAGGCCGGGGATTTCTACGAAAGCTGGCTGAAGCGACGCGCCGGGGTGAAGGACAGCGGCCGCCTCATTCCGGGCCATGGCGGCTTGTTCGACCGGGTTGACGGGCTGCTGCCGGTCGCCATCATAGCGGGTACAGCGTGGGCCGCCTCTGGGGCAGCAGGCTTGGGAGCAGG
This sequence comes from Novosphingobium sp., assembly GCF_027486195.1. Taxonomy (GTDB): domain Bacteria; phylum Pseudomonadota; class Alphaproteobacteria; order Sphingomonadales; family Sphingomonadaceae; genus Novosphingobium. The sequence goes on along the minus strand of NZ_JAIXPP010000054.1, from coordinate 6,614 downwards.
AGGCGCATGACGCGCACGATTACAATTCTGGGCGCAACGGGTTCGGTCGGCGCCTCTACGCTCGATCTGGTTCGGCGCAACCGCGAGATGTTCCGCGTTGTCGCGCTCACCGCCAATGGCAATGCCGGGCAGCTTGCCGCTCTCGCGCGGGAATTTGGTGCAGAAGTGGCCGTTGTCGCCGATGAGGACGCGCTCCCCGAACTGCGTGGGGCGCTTTCGGGCAGCGGGATCGAGGCGGCGGGCGGTGCGGCGGCGGTGATCGAGGCGGCGGCGCGCGGGGCGGATATCACGATGGCCGCGATTGTCGGCTGTGCGGGCCTCGCGCCCACCATGGCCGCGATCGAATGCGGCAAGGCCGTCGCGCTTGCCAACAAGGAAGCGCTGGTATCGGCGGGTGAAGTGATGACGGCGGCGGTAAAGCGCACCGGCGCGACGCTGCTCCCCGTTGACAGCGAGCACAACGCGATCTTCCAGTGCCTTGCGGGCAACGATCCCGCGCACGTTCACGCGATCACGCTCACCGCCAGCGGCGGCCCGTTCCGCGAATGGGACATGGAGCGCATCCACCGCGCGACTCCGGCCGAAGCGGTCAAGCATCCCACCTGGTCGATGGGCGCCAAGATCAGCGTCGATTCGGCCACGATGATGAACAAGGGCCTCGAATTCATCGAGGCTTACCATCTGTTTCCGGTCGGCGTGGAACGCCTGCGTATTGTCATCCACCCGCAGTCGATCGTCCACTCGATGGTCGAATACCGCGATGGCTCGACGCTGGCGCAGCTCGGGCCTTCCGATATGCGCGTGCCGATTGCCTCGGCGCTCGCCTGGCCAGCGCGGATGCAGACGCCCTGTGCGCCGCTGGATCTCGCCGCCATCGGCAACCTGAGCTTCTTCAAGCCCGATGAGCAGCGTTTTCCCGCCACCCGCGTCGCGCGCGAAGCGGTTATGGCGGGCGGCGCGGCACCGGCCGTGCTCAATGCGGCAAACGAGATCGCGGTCGCAGCATTCCTCGCTGGTCAGATCGCGTTCACCCGCATCGTGCAATGTGCCGAGGATGTGCTGGCAAGGGGCCTCCCCCGGGCACCCGCCAGCCTTGAAGAGGTCATTGCGGTAGACCGCGAAGCCCGCATCCGTGCTGCCGAAACGATGGAGACCGTGTCCTGAACGCTGCCGTGCAAAGCCCCGGGCTTCTGCTCACCGTGCTGGCCTTTGTGCTGGTGCTGGGGCCGCTTGTCTTCATCCATGAGCTTGGTCACTATCTCGTCGGCCGCTGGTTCGGCGTGAAGGCGGACAGTTTCTCGATCGGCTTCGGCAAGGAAGTGGCGGGCTGGACCGACAAGCGCGGCACCCGCTGGAAGCTCTCTGCGCTACCGCTGGGCGGCTATGTCCAGTTCGCGGGCGACATGAACCCCGCCAGCACGCCGAGTGCGGAATGGCTGTCGCTCCCCGCTGAAGAGCGTGAGCAGACATTTCAGGCCAAGCCGGTGTGGCAGCGCGCCCTCATCGTGCTGGCCGGTCCGGTGACGAATCTGCTGCTCGCCGTGGCGATCCTCGCCGGCTTTTCCCTTGCATACGGCAAGGTTGTCGTGCCGCCCGTGGTGGGCATGGTGCAGGAAGGCTCGGCAGCGGCAAAGGCCGGTGTCCAACTGGGCGACCGTATCGTCTCGCTGCAGGGGTCCCCGATCGACAGTTTCCTGCAGATCCGCCTCGCCGTTGCGCAGCATCCGGGCGAACCGCTCGATCTCGTGATCGAGCGCGGCGGGCGGCGCGTCGCGCTCCCGGCCGTCGCGGCGTGGAAGGAAGTGAGCGACCGTTTCGGCAACACGCAGAAGATCGGCTATCTCGGCATCGGCCCCGCGACGGCTGAGCGCGTGGCTGTCGGGCCGGTGGAAGCCGTCGGCGATGCAGTCGTGCAGACGCGCGATATCATGGGCATGATGATCACTGGCATCGGCCAGATCGTCACCGGCAAGCGCGAGATCAAGGAGCTTGGCGGGCCGATCAAGATCGCCAAATATTCGGGCGAACAGCTGGTCTCGGGCTGGGCGAACTACGTCTGGTTCATCGCGCTGATCTCGATTAACCTCGGGTTCATCAATCTCTTGCCAATTCCAGTACTCGATGGCGGCCACCTCGCGTTCTACGCGATCGAGGCGGTCAGCCGCCGGCCGGTCAGCCAGCGCGGGCAGGAATGGGCTTTCCGCACCGGCCTTGCCCTCGTTGCTGCACTAATGCTGTTCGTGACCTTCAATGACGTTGCATCGCTGCGCGTTTTCGGAGGGTGAGGAGACTTACGTCGGCCCGGTTTGCTTCCCGCTTCATCGCGGGACAGTTGGGGAAGCCGGATTTTCCACAAAATGCGGGGCAATTACGGTCTGCTGCGGTGAGCTTGCTTGATTGGCGGGCCTGCATCGGGCAGGAGGCGGCATCGCGGGGCGTGACGGAGTATTGCCGTCGCGCGCCATGGTGCGGGGCGAGGCGGCGGATGCCGCTTCGCTGCACGAAGAAACGGGATGGCGCTTGGTGATGAATGCTTGCAACTTGCCCCGGACCGCTTGGCGCATGACCGGTCAACCTCGACTGGCTGCCACGCTTGCGGCACTCGCGGCAACGACCTGCCTCGCCGGAATGCCTGTGGTCGCCGCTGCGCAGACCGCGCCGGCTCCCGCCGCTCCGGTTGTCCCCGCTGCGGCACCAGCTCCGGTCGAACTCGTCCGGTCGATCACCATTTCCGGCGCCCAGCGCCTCGAAGCGGATACGATCCGCTCGTACATCCGCCTCAAGGAAGGCGACAAATACACCCAGGCTGCGGCTGACCAGGTCCTCAAGGACCTCTACGCCACCGAGCTCTTCGCCGACGTCCAGGTCCGCGATAACGCCGGTGACGTGGTGATCGAGATCAAGGAAAACCCGGTCGTCAACCGGATCATCCTCGAAGGCAACAAGCGCCTGAAGGAGGACAAGATCCTGCCGGAGATCAAGCTCTCCGCGCGCCAGATCTTCACCCGGTCCAAGGTGCGTGCCGACGTTGCCCGAATCATCGAGCTCTACAAGCGCCAGGGCCGTTTCGCCGCCTCGATCGAGCCCAAGATGGTCATGCTCGATCAGAACCGCGTCGATATCGTGTTCGAGATCAGCGAAGGCCCGAAGTCGCGCGTTCGCCAGATCAACATCATCGGCAACGAGAAGTTCTCCGCCAGCCAGCTGCGCGGCGAGATGGTGACCAAGCAGGCGCGCGTGTTCCGCGTCTTCTCCAGCGGCACCAGCTACGATCCCGATCGCCTCGCCTTCGACCAGCAGAAGCTGCGCCAGTTCTATCTGACGAACGGCTATGCCGATTTCCGCGTCGTCTCGGCGGTTGCCGAACTCACGCCGGACAAGCGCGATTTCATCATCACCTACGTGGTCGAGGAAGGCCAGCGCTACAAGTTCGGCGACGTCAAGGTCGATAGCCAGCTGCGCGATTTCGATGGCGATGCGCTGGCCAAGCGCCTGCCGCTCAAGCCACAGCAGTGGTATAACGCCAAGCTGGTCGAGGACACGGTCGACAGCCTGACCGAGACCGCGGGCAGCTTCGGCTACGCCTTTGCCGACGTGCGGCCGGACTTCAATCGCAACAAGGACGACCTGACGATGTCGGTCACCTTCCGCATTGCGGAAGCGCCGCGCGTCTATGTCGAACGGGTCGATGTCAACGGCAACACGCTGACGCAGGACAAGGTCGTGCGGCGCGAGTTCCGCGTCGCCGAGGGCGATGCGTTCAACTCGTTCCAGATCAAGCGTTCGTCGAACCGCGTCAAATCCCTCGGCTACTTCCAGGAGAAGTTCGAGGTCGAGCAGAAGCCCGGCTCCGCGCAGGATCGCATCGTGCTCGAGGCCAACGTCGAGGAAAAGCCCACCGGGCAGCTCCAGCTTTCGGCCGGCTTCTCCAGCCTTGAAAGCTTCATCTTCCAGGCCTCGATCCAGCAGAACAACTTCCGCGGCCGGGGCCAGACGATCGGCACCAGTGTCGACTATTCGCGCTATTCCCGCTCCGTGCAGGTCAGCTTCACCGAACCTTATCTGTTCGATCGCAACGTCTCGCTCGGCGTCGACGTGTATCGCCGCGATTTCAACAGCTTCAACTTCTTCAACTCCAACCGCAACACGACCTACAAGCAGTCGACCACCGGCTTCCAGGTGCGCGCGGGCCTGCCACTGACCGAGTACATGTCGCTGATCGGGCGCTACACGCTCAATCTCGAGAACGTGACGCTCGACAGGGACACCTATTACCTGCCCGATGCCAACGGCAATCTGCAGTGCTCGATCTACCTCGCGGGTCGCTACCTGTGCGATGCGATCGGCAAGCGGACCAGTTCGATCATTGGCGCAAGCGTGGTCTATGATACGCTCGACAACCGCCTGCGCCCGACGAGCGGCTCGCAGTTCGTGGTCGGCGTCGATTTTGCCGGTCTGGGCGGTTCAGTGCGCTATGCCCGCATCAACGCCAATGCCTCGCGCTACTTTGCGCTGGGCAAGGGCTTCGTGTTCTCGCTGCGCGGCGAGGGCGGGGCGATCAAGGCGCTCAGCAACCGCACCAATGATCCCACGATCGACGATGTGCGCCTGACCGATCGCTTCTTCCTCGGCCAGCCGCAGCTTCGCGGCTTCGACATTCGCGGCGTAGGCCCGCGTGTTCTGCGCAAGTTCTACAGCGGGTTCGATCCCAAGGATGGCAGCGGCGGCGTAACCAGCACTGACCGCAACCAGTGGGTCGACGATGCGCTGGGCGGCAAGTTCTACTACCTCGGCCATGCCGAGCTCGAGATCCCGCTGGGCTCGGGCGCGCGCGAGCTGGGCTTGCGGCCCTCGATCTTCGTGGACGCAGGCGCGGTGTTCAGCGTCGCACGGCCGGCCGTGTTCGGTACTACCTTGCTGTACCAGGACAATGTTACGGGCCGCCTGACCACCTCGGCTGCCGATGCTACCGGCAAGGCCAACAACGTGTCCCAAAAGTTCGACGAGACCTTTGTTGGGGACAGCCCGAAGCCGCGCATTTCGATCGGCTTCGGTGTCAACTGGAACTCGCCGTTCGGACCGTTCCGCATCGACGTGGCGAAAGTCATCAGCAAGGTCGATGGCGACGATCCCCAGACAGTCAACTTCAACGTAGGAACCCAGTTCTGATGCAAAACCGTATTATCGCGGCGCCTGTCGCCGTACTGGCTGCCGCCCTCGCGCTTGGTGCGGCGACCGATGCCATGGCGCAGGCTGCGGCCGCTCCGGCTTCGAGCACGCCTGGCGGCATTGTCGCCCCCGGCATTGCCTATGCCAACGCTCAGGCCGTTGTCGGCGCCTCGGCTGCCTACAAGACCGCGATGGTCCAGCTGCCGGTCACCTACAAGGCGCAGATCGATGCGGTGAACACCCGCCGCAACCAGATCACCGCGCAGCTCAAGCCGCTCTACGACAAGTTCGAGGCGGACCAGAAGGCCGCGAAGCCCGATCAGGCCTCGCTGCGCACTCAGGCCGCGCAGATCCAGCAGATCGAGCAGTCCGCCGAGCGCGAGATCCAGCAGATGGCCGAGCCGCTCAATGTGGCGCAGCAGTACATCATCGAACAGATCAGCGACAAGCTCACCGCCGCCACGCAGGCCGCGATGACCAAGCGCAAGATCACGCTCGTGCTCGATTCGCAGAGCGTGCTGAAGGCCGATGCGGTCTACAACCTCAACCAGGATATCCTGAACGAGCTCAACACGCTGGTCCCCAGCGTCCAGCTCGTGCCGCCCGCCGGCTGGCTCCCGCGCGCACAGCGTGAAGCTGCTGCCCAGCAGGCTGCCCAGGGTGGTGCTGCTCCCGCCGCGCCCGCGCCTGCGGGCAAGGCGCCCGAAGGCCGCTGAGGCAAACGGGAATGAGCGAGGTTTCCGGAGACGCCGGCGCAGAGGCAAACGTCTCTGCGCCGCTCAGCCTGGACATTCGGGGGGTGATGGCGGCGCTGCCGCACCGCTATCCCCTCCTGCTCGTCGACCGCGTGGTCGAACTGGTGGTGGGGGAGCGCATCCACGCCATCAAGGCGGTCTCGATGAACGAGCAGTTCTTCCAGGGCCACTTCCCGGGCCGTCCGATCATGCCCGGCGTTCTGCAGATCGAGGCGCTGGCGCAGGCCGCCGGCGTCCTCGCCGTGGAATCGCTTGGCCTCGCCGGCACTGGCAAGCTCGTCTATTTCATGGCGATCGAGGAAGCCAAGTTCCGCACGCCGGTGGAGCCGGGCTGCCTGCTCGATCTGCACGTGGAATTCACCCAGAAGCGCGCGCGTGTCTGCAAGTTTGCGGGCAAGGCGATGCTGGGTGACAAGATCGCGACGGAAGTCAGCTTCACCGCAATGATCGCGGATAGCTGACCGGTTGCCTTTTGCGCGCAAACCGCTTAATGGCGCGCCTTTCCGAGATTCCCTGAGGCCGGTCGGAACCGGCTTCGCATTGTGGAGCGAAACCCATGAAGGCCAATATTCACCCCGATTACCACATGATCAAGGTGCAGATGACCGACGGCACCGTGTTCGAGACCCGCTCGACCTGGGGCAAGGAAGGCGACACCATGGCGCTCGAAATCGATCCGCTGTCGCACCC
>NZ_JAIXPP010000010.1 GCF_027486195.1 Novosphingobium sp. | reverse complement strand
CGAGAACCCGTCGAAGGACATCGCCATGTACATCAACTCGCCCGGCGGCGTGGTGACGGCGGGTCTCGCTATCTACGATACCATGCAGTACATTCGCCCGCGCGTTTCGACCGTGTGCATCGGCCAGGCAGCCTCGATGGGCAGCTTCCTGCTCGCGGCGGGTGAGCCGGGCATGCGCATCGCGCTCCCCAACGCCCGCATCATGGTCCACCAGCCTTCGGGCGGCGCGCGCGGCATGGCCTCCGACATCGAGATCCAGGCGCGCGAGATTCTGCGCATGCGCGCCCGGATGAACGACCTTTACGTCAAGTTCACCGGCCGCACGCTCGCAGAAATCGAGAAGGCGATGGACCGTGACACGTTCCTCGAAGCCGACGAAGCGCTGAAGTTCGGACTCGTCGACAAAGTGTACGAATCGCGTCCAGAAGGTGACCAGATGGGCGGCGAAGAAGGTTCAGGCGGCGCGCCATCGGCATGATTTCGGCCTGATCCCAGCATTTTGCCCTAAAATGGCAGGGTGCTGGATCAGGATTTGTTCGCTATTTTCGTGTCCGGTTGATTAATGCCCTCCGGGTAGTAGGATAACCGGGCCCGCCCCTCGTGGAGGGGCGTCTGGGATGTAAGAATGACCAAGCTTTCCGGATCGGATACCAAGAGCACGCTGTACTGCAGTTTCTGCGGCAAGTCGCAGCACGAAGTGCGCAAGCTCATCGCCGGCCCCACCGTGTTCATCTGCGATGAATGCGTGGAGCTGTGCAATGACATCATCCGCGAAGAGACCAAGGCTGGTCTCGCCGGAAAGAAGGATGGCGGCGTACCGACACCGCGCGATATCTTCGTGACACTGAACGACTATGTGATCGGTCAGGACCGCGCGAAGCGTGTGCTCTCGGTCGCGGTGCACAACCACTACAAGCGGCTCAAGCACAGCGGCAAGGGCGGCGATGTCGAACTGTCGAAGTCGAACATCCTGCTCGTCGGGCCGACCGGCTCGGGCAAGACGCTGCTCGCGCAGACGCTGGCCAAGACTTTCGACGTGCCCTTCACGATGGCCGATGCGACGACGCTGACCGAAGCCGGCTATGTGGGTGAGGATGTCGAGAACATCATTCTCAAGCTGCTGCAGGCGAGCGACTACAATGTCGAAAAGGCGCAGCACGGCATCGTCTACATCGACGAGATCGACAAGATCAGCCGCAAGGCCGAGAACCCCTCGATCACGCGCGACGTTTCGGGCGAAGGCGTGCAGCAGGCACTGCTCAAGCTGATGGAAGGCACCACGGCTTCGGTGCCGCCGCAGGGCGGGCGCAAGCATCCGCAGCAGGAATTCCTGCAGGTGGACACGACCAACATCCTGTTCATCTGCGGCGGTGCGTTTGCCGGCCTCGAGAAGATCATCTCGGATCGCCTGCAGAAGCGCTCGATTGGTTTCGGCGCGCATGTCGCGGATCCGGACAAGCGCAAGGTGGGCGAACTGCTCCAGAAGGCGGAGCCGGAAGACCTCCTCAAGTTCGGCCTGATCCCCGAATTCGTCGGTCGTCTGCCGGTGATTGCCACGCTGAATGACCTCGATATCGAGGCGCTGGTCAAGATCCTGCGCGAGCCCAAGAACGCGCTGATCAAGCAGTACCAGAAGCTGTTCGACCTCGAAGACGTGCAACTGACCTTCACTGATGACGCGCTTGAAGCGATTGCCAAGCGCGCCATCGAACGCAAGACTGGCGCGCGCGGCCTGCGCTCGATCGTTGAAGGGCTGCTGCTTGATACGATGTTCGATCTGCCGACGCTGGAAGGCGTGACCGAAGTGGTGGTCGACAAGGATGTCGTCGACGGCCGCAAGGAGCCGGTTCAGGTGCTCAAGGGCAAGGAAGAAGCGGCCTGAGCAAGGCACCGCTTCGGAACTGAAACAAAGCGGGCCCGGAAGCGCACTTCCGGGCCCGTTTCCTTGGGCTTCACCCCACCTTGCGGCTGACCTTGACCGCTAGCCCGCAGTGATCCGTCACGGTCACCGCGCCGGAGGACTGCGACAGATAGACCGGTCCGGCCTCCAGATTGATCGTCGTGGTGTTGTAGACCGCGACATCGAACATCTTCGAGCCCGCGCTGTTGGTTCCCCCCTGCTTGACGTTCCAGTTATCAAAAGGGGAGACCACAGCGCTGGTGTGCGCGTTGGCAAAGCCCTGCGGCAGGGCATTCTGGGTGAAATTGCTGGAACTCTGGTTGGTATCGCCGATCACCAGATCAATCGGGCCGCTTCCGATCGTGACGAGGTGGTTGTTGAGCTGGGCGTAGAAGTCTCGCACTTTCGCCGCGTTGGTCGCGATGGCGTTCGGCACATGGACGAACAGCACGGAAAGACCATTGATCGAGTAGATCACGAAGCCCAGCCCCTCGGCCAGCAGCTTGATCTGCCCCGCGACGCCAGCCTGAGCGAATGCCGTGAAGCATTGGCATGCCTTGGCATTGCCGGTGACATTCGCGAGCAGACCCGAACTCTGGCGGAGGCCTGCGAAGTCTGCATTGCTCACATCGAGTTCGCCGCACACGAGCAGGTCCGGCATCGAGCCGATAGCGCGGTAGATGTTCTGATAGATCAGTGCGATCTGAGTGCCGAAGGCGACCTGGGTCGGTGCGCCGCCCAGCGCCTGGATCGGGCGCAGATTCGCCGGCCCCTCAACGGGCAGGGAGAACTCGCTATCCAGTGAAGGCAGGACGAGCGCTTGATGTCCCGCTCGTCCCACCCGGCGCGCCGCAGCGCGGGTCAGCGGCTGCTGCCACATCGAAGCGAGGCCGTGCGTCGTGCTCGAATTGGCGTTGAACGACTGGTAGGCGATTACCGGCATGTCCGCTCCCATAGAGGCCACGACTTACAACTGCAGCTTACCCTGTCGAGGTGCCGAGACAAGCTTGCGCAAGTCGGCCCGGTATGCACCGGGCTTCGCTGCCCAAACTGCGCCGCGCTATTCTCGTGGAGGACTCCTATCACCCGGCCAATTTGGCAAACCGTGCGTCTGCCGCGCCCCACGTTGCGGCGGCCATGAAGGCATCGACATAGGCGGCGGCCTTCGCGCCGTAGTCCATGGCATAGGCGTGTTCGTACATGTCCATGGCAAGGATCGGGGTGCCGCCGGCGAGGGTCTGGGTGTGGTCGCTCGCCCACTGGTTGGTGAGGCGGCCATCGTGCGGGGACCATTGCAGCAGGACCCAGCCCGAGCCGCCGCCGAGCGCCTTGCCCATCGCCGAGAATTCCGCGGCCCAGCGGCTGAAGCTGCCGAAATCGCGCTCGATTGCAGCGCCGAGCTTGGCCCCCGGCTTGCCGCCGTTTCCGAGGCACGAGAAATACACTTCGTGGAGGAGCATCGAGTTCCACGCGATGAGCTCCTCGCGCTTCAGGCCGTTGAGCATGAAGCCGGGAGCGGCCGTCATGTCGAGCTTCGCCAGTTCGCCCTTGATGGCGCCGATGCGCTTCACCGCGCTGACATAGTTGTTGTCGTGGTGGCTGGTGAGGAGCTTGGCGGAAAGGCCGGGGATCGTGGCGGGATCGAAGGGCAGCGGCGCCGGGGCGGGCGCGAAGACCGGGCCCGAGGGAGCGGGAGGCGCGGCGGCGGTCTGTGCGGCGGCGGTCTGTGCGGCGGCGGGGATAGCTCCGGCCGCGGCAGCGGTCATGGCAGCGGTGAGGGCGGTGCGGCGATCGATCTGCATGGGGTGCGACTCCTTGAACTGGCTTCGGCCATTGTGGTCAGGAAATCAGCGCTGTCCATCTGCCGGGAAGGCAGGTCGCAAAAAGGGGGCGGCGGCCGTGTCCGGCCGCCGCCCCCTTTTTGTGAGTCCCTGCGATCAGTTGGGCCGCGAGCCGGCGTCGGTCAGCACGATCTTGCCGCTGGCCACCGTGTAGCCTGAGGCAGGAGCGGTGCCGGGGACGATAATCGCGGCGAGGCCAGAAGCCAGGGCAGTGGCGGCAATAGCGGCGGCGGCGGCCATCGAAATGCTGGCAATCTTCAATTCCGTACGAAGCATATCGATTCCCCTCAGGAGCGCTCTTGGCAGCGCTATAGGGGTCATCGATGGTCGCGCGCAGGCACCCCTAAGGGCCAAATGGCTGGTGCGTCCGGTTAGCGTCCGTTTCCGCAGCCATGGCGGGCAAGTTCGGCAAGATCGGTGGTCTCGATCTGCACCGTGGCGTGGCAGATCGCGAAGCGCTGGGCGAGCGTTTGGGATAGGTCGCCCAGGAAGGCATCCCCCGGGTGGCCGCCGGGCATCACGAGATGCGCGGTCATCGCGGTTTCGGTGGTGCTCATCGGCCAGATGTGGAGATCGTGGACCGCACTGACGCCCGGCATAGCGGCAAGGTGGTGTTCGACGGCGTGCCCATCGACCGATGCCGGAACGCCGTGGAGGCCCATCTTGAGCGAATCCTTGGCAAGCCCCCAGGTACCCCACGCGATCACACCCACGATCGCCAGACTGGTGACGGGATCGATCCACCACGCGCCGGTGAGTGCGATCAGCGCGCCAGCCACGACCACGCCGGCGGAAACCGCTGCGTCCGACGCCATGTGGAGATAGGCGCCGCGAATGTTGATGTCGTGCTCGCGCCCGCGCAGGAAGAGCAGCGCGGTGAGTGTGTTGATCGCGATGCCGATCCCCGCAACGACCATGACCGGGCCGGCTGCGACGGGTTCCGGCGCGATCAGGCGGTGGATCGTCTCGACGAGGATCGCGCCGAGCGCCAGCATCAGCAGCGCGGCGTTGAACAGCGCGGCGAGGATCGAGCTCGATTTGTAGCCATACGTGAAGCGCGACGAAGGCGGGCGCGCGGCGAGCACGCTGGCCGCCCAAGCGACGGCAAGGCTCAGCACGTCCGAGAGGTTGTGCCCCGCATCGGCGACGAGCGCCATCGAGCCTGCGGCAAAACCGTAGCCCGCTTCGATCAGGACGAAGCCGCTGTTGAGCACGATACCGATGGCAAAGGCGCGGCCGAAGCTGGCGGGGGCGTGGCTGTGCCCGTGACCATGCGCGTGCGCATGGCTGTGCCCGTGACCATGCGTGTTCGCATGGCTGTGGTCGTGACCATGGTGGTGGTGGTGGTGCTCGCCGGACATGCGCCGCTTCCTAGCGCCTTCATGGCGGGTAGGAAAACGCTTTGATTGCAGTACCCGAATTGGGGCCCGAATTGCCAGGGGGCCTGTAAGCCGGGTTCTGTGGCGCGGACGGTATCCCACTTGTGGACCGTATCCGCGTCGGCAGCCATTCCTCTAGGCGGCCCGTTGCCGGGCGCGCTCAAGCGACCAACCCGGACTGCTGGCCCGAAACAGGCCTGCTCCGTAAAGGAGCGCGCAGTCCCTATTCGGTCTTGCTCCAGGTGGGGTTTGCCTTGCCGCTTCTGTTACCAGTCGCGCGGTGCGCTCTTGCCGCACCCTTTCACCCTTGCTGCCCCCCATGTCTTTCAACACGCTGGGTTAGCGGTCTGCTCTCTGTGGCACTTTCCCTGAAGTTTCCCTCGGCGGGCGTTACCCGCCACCCTTGTTTCGTGGAGCCCGGACTTTCCTCGGTCCCGCCACCCTTCGACAAGCTCAGGATGAGCGGGAACGCGGCTGCCCGGCCCCCTGGCGAGGGGTCACCTAGCACGCCCGGTGTCGCGTTCCAACAAAAGCTCGAACAGCAGTGCGCCGATCTGTCCGTCGATTTCGCCATCGATGCGCGCGGGGCGCCAGCGGCGCTGGAAGGCGCGGACGGCGGCTTCGGGATCGGTGATGTCATACCCGAAACGCTCTAGCGCGAGGTAGAAGGCGCTTGGGTTGTCATAGATCAGGCGCATGGTGAGCTGCGGTTTGGGCAGCGTGATGCGGTACCGCGCGAGGAGGTCCCAGGGGAACAGCTCGCCCGGATCCTGCTTGCGCGCCGGAGCCACGTCCGAATGGCCGACGACATTGGCGCGGGGAATATCGTGGCGCTTCACGATATCGGCGAGCAGCGGGATCAGCGCTTCCATCTGCGCTTCGGGGAACGGGCGGTAGCCGAATTCGTGGCCGGGATTGACGAGCTCGATCCCGATGCTGGCCGAGTTCACGTCGGTTTCGCCGCGCCAGTAGGATCGGCCCGCATGCCAGGCGCGCTTGCCTTCATCGACGAGGCGGATGACGGTGCCATCCTCGTCGATCATGTAGTGCGCCGAAACTTCGGCCGCCGGATCGCACAGCCTTTCGAGCGCATCGGCGGCGGTGCGCATGCCGGTGTAATGCAGGACCACCATGGAGACGCGCGATTTGCGCTCGTTCCAGTTGGGCGAGGGAACCTCGCGGTGGACCAGCCAGCGGTTCATGGCAGATCAGGCCCCGACACTTCAGGCAGACACGGGCAGCATGGCCCCCATGACGAGAGCCTCGGGCGTGGCGTGATACTGGATCGTGCCGCCGATGCCATCGACCAGCTGGCGCAGCATGGCCGCGGGCGCGGTGCGGCTGGAGAGTTCCTCGCCCGAGAGCGCGCCTTCGAGCGCGAGGCCGACGTTGCGATCGAACACGACGCGGGCACCGGTCGCGCGGATCACGATCTCGCTGCAGGGCTTTGCGCCATCCGTCCTGAGTTCGGCCGCGATATCGAGCGTGCCGCCGCGCACCAGCGCCTCGATCCCGATGAGCGCGAGGTTGAGCAGCGTCTTGACCGCAGGCTTGGGCAGGCTGTCTCCGGCAAGCGCCCAGTTGGCCTGGATGCGCCCGTTGTTGCCGACCAGCGCATCGATCAGCGCGCGCGGCTCGGCGAGCGGGACCATCTCGCCGAAGCCGCCAGCGGCGCCGAAGGCGAGGCGGAAGAAGCGCAGCTTGTCGGCGGAAATGCGTGCGCTCTGCTCAAGCAGCTCGAAGCATTTCTGGCGCATCTCGGGGTCCTTCTCCTCGGCGAGGAGTTCGAGACCATTCGTGAGCGCGCCGACGGGGGAGAGCATGTCGTGGCACAGGCGCGAGCAGAGCAGGCTGGCGAGATCGAGCGAATCGGTGTTCATGTTCAGAATTCAGGCCTTTTCGCTGAATAAGTTGACACAGTTGACACAGTCCTGAGGGAAACGTGCGCTGCCCGGGATGGGGCCCTGCCGCAGCGATCGCGAAGCACACAAGGAAGGGTCGGGCGTGACGTCACCAACCTGCCTTAACTCTCCTTGATCGCGTAGGAAAGCGCTTCGAACCCTGATGGCGCATCGCGCCACAAGCTGACTGCGCCGGCAGCGGCGATGGCCCAGATCCGGCCATCGCCCGAGGCACTGGCGGCATCGGTGGCGGAAGGGCGGGCAAGGCCGTTCGGATGCGAGTGGAAATAGCCGATGAGCTGCGGCCCGCCCGAAGCCTTGACCGCCCGCGCCGCCTTGTGTGCGGCGATGAGCGCGGCGGGATCGATCTCGAAATGGCGGGAGGGTTCGGGATGGACGTTGGCGGTGCTTAGCGCGGTTTCGATGTGGTTTCCGGAGCCGAGGAGGAGGCCGCAGGCTTCGCGCGGCGCGGCTTCGGCAGCGGCGGCGAGGATGGCGGCGTGGGCTTGTGGGGTGAGGGTCAAGTGCATGGCGGTGCCATCGGCGTGCGGATCATGCGCCATCGGCGGCCTGCAGCCAATCCTCGCGGCCATGCCGCACGCGCAGGATGAGCACCGCATCATCCTCGGCGATTTCGTAGATGATCAGATGGGACTGGTAGCGATGCACCCGGACCGGCGGTGCAATTTCATCGCGCAGCCGGGCCGCGAGCGGATAGTCCGCCAGAAATGCAAAGGCCGCACCAAGACCATCGTGATAGCGATCTGCTTGCGCCGCGCCAAACAAGGCCAGTCCCTCCAGATAGATCTGGACGAGATCGTCTGCTGCGGCCCGAGACAGCCGGAATCCGGCCACCCCTAGAGTTCGGTGCCGGCGACGCGCAGGGCCCTGGCGCGAATGTCTGCCATGGTTTCGTTGCTGGTGCCGCTTGCCCGCGCTTCATCGACCTGCTGCTGCATCCGGGCGATCCGATCCGATCGCTCCTGCTCGCGTCGGATCAGATCGCGGATATAGTCGCTGACATTGCTGTAGCGCCCCGAACCGGCTTTCGCTTCGACCCACTGCTTCATGGGATCGGGCAGGGAAATGTTCATGGTTGCCATGCCAGCAGTTTGCCGATTTTTGGCAAGGTTTGTCAAGACTGCCCCACCCTTGCCGCCCCGCCACGCCGTTCCCATATCCAACCGACCATGGGGGCATGCGAGACCATCATCGAAGGGATCATCCCGACCGGCGGGCTGCGGCTCGACCGGGCGCTTGCCGATGTCTCCGGCCTCTCGCGCGAGCGGATCAAGGCGCTGCTCGATGATGGGCGCGTGGCGCTCGCCGGAAAGCCTGCCGGTCAGGCTTCGCTCAAGCCGGCGCAAGGCACGCCCTTCACCATCCGCGTGCCGGAGGCCGTACCGGCTGAAGCCGCGGCGCAGGATATTCCGCTCAGCGTGGTCCATGAGGACGCGCATCTCATCGTGATCGACAAGCCGGCGGGGCTGGTGGTGCATCCGGCGGCTGGGAACCTCGACGGGACGCTGGTCAACGCGCTGCTGCACCATTGCCGGGGCCAGCTTTCGGGCATCGGCGGCGTGGCGCGGCCGGGGATCGTGCACCGGATCGACAAGGATACCTCGGGGCTGCTGGTCGTCGCCAAGACCGATGCGGCGCACGAGGGGCTGGCGCGGCAGTTTGCCGACCATTCGATCCACCGCGTCTATCAGGCGGTGACGACAGGCGTGCCGGTGCCTGCGGCGGGCACGGTGCGCGGCGCGATCGGGCGCAGCGAGCGGGATCGCAAGAAGATGGCGCTGGTGGCTGACGGGCGCGGCAAGCATGCCGTCACGCATTACCGCACGATCGAGATTCTGCAGGGCGCCGCGCTGATCGAGTGTCGGCTCGAGACCGGGCGAACCCACCAGGTGCGCGTTCACCTTGCATCAATCGGCCATGCGCTAGTGGGCGATCCAGTCTATGGACGCACGTCATCCCAGCATCGGCCCTTGCTTGCCCGGCTCGGCTTCGGTCGTCAGGCGCTCCACGCGGCCGAGCTTGGCTTCATCCATCCGGCGAGCGGCGATTCGGTGCGCTTTGCCAGCCCGACGCCCGTCGATCTCAGGACGCTCATTATCGAACTGGGAGGGCATGGTGGCTGACGGCAGCCTATGGATAAAAGGTGCAATGCCCCAAAAACGCGCTGTATCGAATGGCGCTACGTGGGCGAATAGTTTTGCTGTGTGGCAAGACTCGGGGCTCTCCGATATACCGGAACAAGCCGCGAACGTCTCGCGACACAGGCCTGTGAGGTTCGCGCCCCCTGCAATCGGGCGCGGCGAAAGGATGTGTTCAGGTGTCTGAGAAGAAATCGACAGCGCTGGTCCCTGCCCTTGGTGGCGGTGAGGCGGGGCTGAACCGCTATCTGGCCGAGATCCGCAAGTTCCCGGTGCTGGCGCCCGAGCAGGAATACATGCTCGCCAAGCGCTATCAGGAGCATGCCGATCCGCAGGCCGCTGCGCAGCTGGTGACAAGCCATCTGCGGCTCGTGGCGAAGATCGCCATGGGCTATCGCGGCTATGGCCTGCCCGTGAGCGAGCTGATCTCCGAAGGCAACATCGGCCTCATGCAGGGCGTCAAGAAGTTTGAGCCCGATCGCGGCTTCCGTCTGGCGACATATGCGATGTGGTGGATCAAGGCCTCGATCCAGGAGTACATCCTGCGGTCGTGGAGCCTCGTGAAGATGGGCACCACCGCGGCGCAGAAGAAGCTGTTCTTCAACCTGCGGCGGATGAAGAAGAACCTCGAGGCGTTCGAGGATTCGGACCTGCATCCGGAAGACGTGCGCAAGATCGCGACCGACCTTGGCGTGTCCGAGACCGAAGTCGTCAACATGAACCGGCGCATGATGATGGGCGGCGATGCCAGCCTCAACGTCTCGGTGCGTGAGGACGGCGAGGGTTCGTGGCAGGACTGGCTGGTCGATGACAGCCCGCTGCAGGACGAGACCGTGGCCGACGCCGAGGAAGCGCATCTGCGCCACGCCCTGCTGGTCGAGGCGATGGACGGCCTTTCGGACCGCGAGCGGCATATTCTGACCGACCGGCGCCTGATCGACGAGCCCAAGACGCTCGAAGAACTGAGCCAGGTCTACAACGTCAGCCGCGAGCGCGTGCGCCAGATCGAGGTGCGTGCTTTCGAGAAGCTGCAGAAGGCGATGCAGCGCATTGCCGGCGAGCGGCATCTGCTGACGGCCTGAACGGCGCGTTCCTGGTGAATGTACGGGCGGCCGGGGGTGACCCCGGCCGTTCCTGTTCGCGCGATGGATCGCGGCAACCACGCGGCCCGCAGCGAAGGCGCGAAGGGACCGTTGCAAGCTTTCAAGCTCCCGATTGCCAGCCGCGCGCCGCCAGGTAATATCATCGGCGCATGGATGATGAACTGCTCAAGCTCAAGAACCCGCAAGTGATGCGGGCGCGCCGGCCCGGCCTGTTGCATCAGGCGGGCTGGTTGCTGGCGCGGCTGGTCGCGGCGTTCCTGTTCCTGAGCGTGACGATGGTGGTGGTCTACCGCTTCGTGCCGGTGCCGGTGACGCTGACGATGATCTTCGATCCCAACGGCATCACCCGGGAATGGGTGCCGCTTTCGAAGATCGATCGCAACATGGTGGATGCGGCAATCGCGGGCGAGGACGGCAAGTTCTGCCAGCATCACGGGTTCGATCAGGATGCGATCCTCAAGGCGTGGGAGCGCAATCAGGAGGGCGGACGCATCCGCGGCGGCTCCACGATCAGCCAGCAGACCGCCAAGAACGTGTTCCTGTGGCAAGGCGGCGGCTATTTGCGCAAGGGGCTGGAAGCCTGGTTCACCGTGCTGATCGAGACGATCTGGGGCAAGCGGCGGATCATGGAGGTCTACCTCAATGTCGCCGAAACGGGCATCGGCACCTATGGCGTCGAGGCGGGGGCGCAGCGCTACTACAAGAAATCGGCGGCACAATTGAGCCGGGTCGAGGCGGCGCGGATCGCCGCGGCGTTCCCGCAGCCCAAGGTGCGCGCGGTGACGGGTGCGACGGGTTCTACCCGCAGGCACGGCAATGTGATCGCGGCGCGGGTGAACACGGTGCGCGCGGATTACGACACCTGCGTTTATCAATAGGGGCGCCCCGCGACGGGGTGTGCTTGACTGGCCAGGTCAATCAAGCCCGGCATGAGCGGGGCCAAGGGAGAGCCAGCCATGCCGCAGGTCATCATTCACGCGTGGATCGAATTTGCCGATCAGGGCGTGCGGGACGAGGCGGTGCGGCTCGCGGCGCCGATCCAATGGACATCGCGCACCGAGGAGCCGGGCTGCCTTGAGTACTGCTTCGCCGCCGATCCCTGCATTCCGCACCGGGTAACCATCCACGAGCTGTGGGAGGATCACGCCTCGCTCGTCGCGCACTTCCAGCACCCCTGCTACGCCGCGATGCGCGACACGATGGTGGGGCTGGGGCCTACTGCGCTGTGGAACCGGATGTATGAAGTCGGCCGCGATGGGCCGGTCTACCGCGAGGACGGCGCGATGCGCACGGTGCTGTTCGACGATTAGGCTGCTTCGGCAGCCGGTTCGCCCTGCACTGAAATCAGCCAGCGCGATGTGCCTTCGAGGCCGATCGCGGTGAGCAGGCCCGAGGCATAGGCGCCCGTATCGAGGCTGATGCGCAGCGGCGAGACGTGCGGGCTTTCGAGAATGGTGTGGCCGTGGACAACCGCAAAATCGCGGGTTTCGGGGCCTTCGATGAATTCACCGCGAATCCAGCGCAGGTCCGAGATCTTCTGATCTTCGAGCGGAACCCCCGGGCGCACCCCGGCATGGACGAAGACGTAGTCGCCGATCTGGATGCTGTCTTCCATCGACTTCATGAATTCGATGTCGTCGGCCGGGACCGCATCATGCATGATCGCGCGCAACTCCTCGAGCGTGGCGCGGCTGTAGACATCAGGCTCGATCGGATAGCTCAGCAAGGTTTCGCGCCCGCCATGGCGGAGGAAATGGCGCAGCGTATCGTCGCGCTCGAAGCTGCCGAGAAACATTTCCTCATGGTTGCCGGCCAGCATGCGCACGCGGCGGCGCTTTGCCCATTCGCGCGCGGTGGCAATGACGCTCGCGCTGTCCGGGCCGCGATCGACGAGATCGCCCAGCAGGATGACGGTGGTATCGGCAGGGGAACGGCCCGCTTCGTCCGCTTCGATCCGCGCAATCATGCGGCACAGCAGGTCGTATCGGCCATGGATGTCACCAATGGCATAGACTCGCTGACCGTCCGGAACCGAGGGAATCACCTCTGGCTCGGACCGGGATTCAAGAAAGGAACGCAGCAGCTTCAGCATCAAAGAGGGGCCTTACCAAAGTAATATGGGCCTGACAGCGTCCATTACAAGGCGCGCGGCATGGATGGTGCGGAATTGCAACAGAGCGTGGGAAAGCCGCGACCAGCCGTTGGCGCGCTCTTGTGCGACGCAACATAATCCGGCAACAAAAAGTTACAGAACGAAGGCTGACCGCAAAAATCGAGTCGCCACGGCCTGTGCAGGTGGGACGACGCGAACCCAAAAACAAAGGATTCCCCATGCGTACGTCCAGCAAGGCCTTCGTGGCCGCAACCTTTGCTGCCCTTAGCTTCGCCGCTGCTGCACCCGCGCTTGCCGACGAAACTGCCCCGCCCAGCGACATCACGGTGACGGGAGCGGCGACGATCGCCAGCCAGTACCGGTTCCGCGGCGTCGCGCAGTCGGACAACAAGCCCGTCGTGCAGGGCACCTTCACGATCGCGCACAAATCCGGTTTCTACATCTCGACCTGGGGCTCGAGCGCCTCGGCTGGCAACAGCCCGATCAACATCGGCGGCACCGAGATCGACATCTACGGCGGCTACACCCACGGGATCGGCAACACCGGCTTCACGATCGACGGCGGCCTTTATGGCTACATCTATCCGGGCGCGACGATCGGCAACTACTGGGAAGTCTACGGTTCGGTGGCCAAGACGCTGGGCCCGGTGACGGCCAAGGTCGGCGCGAACTTTGCGCCGGCGCAGAAGGTGTTCAACTACAACTTCACCTCGACCCATCGCAGCAATCTCTACGTTTACGGCGAACTGGGCGGGGCGATCCCGGGCACTCCGCTGAGCATCCATTCGCACCTCGCGCACACCGGCGGCGGCTTCGACCTTCCTAAGCCATTCTTCGATTACAACGTGGGGATTACCGCGAAGTATAAGAACCTTGCGCTTGATGCCTCAGTGGTCGGTACGAATATGCACCGCAGCGACTTTGCCCAGAGCGGCCTGTGCAGCGGCGCCGGCGGCGGCGAAAGCCTGACGGCGGTCGATGTGTGCGCGAATTCGTTCTACCGCACGACCAAGCCGGTCGGCGTGGTTTCGCTCACCGCATCGTTCTGATCCCATCCTGTTGCAGGAGGAAAGGGCGCGCCGCCATGCGGGGCGCCCTTTCTTGCCGCTGACGCGGCGCACAGGATTCTACCGCAAGTAGAAATCGATCGTTGTCACGACGCGGACCTTCTTGAACGGCGTGTCCGAAACACCCCAGCCGCCGCCCCCATCGCCGTCCCGCGCGGTCACTTCGAAGTAGCCTTGCGTCGCGTTCTTGATCCCGCCGACGCCGGTGCCGCTATCCTGCGCAAACTGTTCGGCGGAGCGGCGCGCGTCCTTGGTGGCGGCGGCGACCATCGCGGGCTTGATCTTGTCGAGCCCGGTGAAAGTGTAGGCCATGCCTGAACCTTCCTCGAGCATCACGCCGCGCCGCACGAGATCGAACTGGCGGCGCACGGCATCCTGCGCGCGCTTGATGTCGGTGGTGCGCAGCGCCATGCGCTGGCGCACGGTGAAGCGCATCACGCCGTTGTCAGTGCTGGTGCTGACATTGACGCCGGTGGGTTGGAGCGCTTCTGCGGGGAAGCCGAGGCCGGCGAAGAAGGCGCGGATTTCCTGGCTGTCATGATCGACGCTGGCCTGCGCGCTGCCCATGTCTTCGGCGGTGGCGGAATAGGCGATGGTCCAGGTGGCGAGGTCGGCGGTTACCTCGCGTTCGGCCAGCCCGCGCACGGTGACGGCGCGGTCCGCCTCGCGGCTGCGCCTGAGGCCATCGCCAAGGAGATAGCCGCCCGCCACCATGCCAAGGGCGAGCACACCAGCGGCCGCAAGCAGGGGGCGCTGCAGACCCGATGGGGTCAGGCGGGCAAGAAACGATTGGGAATCGGCGTCGGCCTCAGTATCGGTAGTCGTCACGGCATGGTCTCCCTGTCGGGCTCTTCGCCCTGCGGTGAACTGTGCGATTTCGTCGATGAACCGAGTTTGAATAGCCAAAGGAGCTGCTCCCCGTGACCAAGTTTCTCCACGCGATGATCCGCGTGACCGATCCCGAGGCGACGATCGCCTTCTTCGAGCTGTTCGGGGTGAAGGAAGTGCGCCGCTTTTCGAGCGACAAGGGCCGCTTCACGCTGATCTTCCTCGCCGCGCCCGGTGAGGAGGGCATCGCCGAAGTGGAGCTGACCTATAACTGGCCGCCAGAGG
Source organism: Novosphingobium sp. (assembly GCF_027486195.1). Classification (GTDB taxonomy): domain Bacteria; phylum Pseudomonadota; class Alphaproteobacteria; order Sphingomonadales; family Sphingomonadaceae; genus Novosphingobium. The sequence continues at coordinate 73,680 of NZ_JAIXPP010000010.1, read as the reverse complement.
ATGGCAGCGCGGGCGAAGTCTATACCGGCGGACGCAACTTCGGCCACCTCGCCTACCGGGTGAGCAATATTTACGAGACCTGCGCGAAGATTCAGGCGGCGGGCCACATCATTCACCGCCCCCCGCGCGATGGCCACATGGCCTTCGTGAAGAGCCCGGACGGCATCTCGATCGAGTTGCTGCAGGACGGCCATCTCGAACCCGCAGAACCGTGGGCGAGCATGGAGAACACCGGGACCTGGTGAGGGTTTGAAGAAGGGGCTTCTCGCAGAGATCAGGAAGGAAGCGGAGATCGCAGAGAGGTCGCTTCCGGCAGAGCCGGAAATTGATGCCCTCCCGATCAGATCGAAAGAGGCTGCGCCGCAAGGTACAGCCTCTCTGCGATCTTCTTTCCCTCTGCGTCCTCTGCGAGAAACCTCCTACGCCGCGCGCCGCACCATCCACAGCGCGTAGAGCGCGGGGAGGAAGAACAGCGTCAGCGCGGTGCCGACGAGCGTGCCCCCGATCAGCACGACCGCAAGCGGGCCCCAGAAGCTGGACAGCGTGAGCGGCAGAAAGGCGAGCACCGCCGCAAGCGCGGTGAGCAGCACCGGGCGCGCGCGGCGCACGGTCGCCTCGATCACGGCGGCTTCGAGGCCGAGGCCGCGGGCGCGTTCGGAATCGATCTGGTCGACGAGGATCAGCGTGTTGCGCATGAGAATGCCGGCAAGCCCGATCAGGCCGAGGATGGCGTTGAAGCCGAACGGGAAGCCGGTGATGAGCAGCGCAGGGATTGCACCGAGCAGCCCGAGCGGCGCGGTCGCGAAGACGAGGCCGGTCATGCGGAACGAGCGGGTCTGCAGCATGAGCACGAGCAGCATGATCCCGATCATGATCGGGAACAGCGGCGCCAGCGCGGCGTTTGCCTTGCCGGCCTCCTCGACCGAGCCGGCGGCGATGATCGCATAGCCTGCGGGCAGCTTGTCCATCACGGGCTGCAGTTTGGGCAGGATCGCGGCAGTCACGTCAGCCGGCTGGATGCCCTTGGTGATATCGGCGCGCACGGTCATCGTCGGCACGCGGTTGCGGCGCACCAGCAGCGGGTCTTCGCTGGAAGGCACGATCTTTGCGACTTGCGCAAGGGTCACGCCGGTGCCGTTCGCGGTGCCGATCACGAGGCTGCCGAGGTCACCGAGCGCGTGGCGTTCAGCCCCCGGAGTGCGGACGACGACATCGGTGGTGCGGTCACCGTAGCGGGCCTGTGCAACGGTTGTGCCCGAAATCAGCGCGGAGACCTGCCGGGCGACGCTGGCGGGATCGAGCCCGAGCAAGCGCAGGCGGTCGTTGTCGAACTGGAGCGTGACGGCGGGGGTACGGTCGCCCCAGTCGGTGTTGACCGCGACCGTGTTGGGATTGGCGCGGACCACCTTGGCGACTTGGGCTGAAATGCGGCGCAACTGGTCCGGCTCCGGCCCGGTGACGCGGAAGGCGACGGGATAGGGCACCGGCGGGCCGAACAGCAGGCTGAGCGCGCGGACGCGGGCGCCGGGGTAGTGGCCCTCGGCGGCGAGCTTCTGGACGAGCAGGCGCAGCCGGTCGCGCGCGGCGGGGCTGTGGGTCAGCACGATGAGCTTGGCGAAGGAGGGATCGGCGGGCTCGGGATTGAGCGAGAGGAAGAAACGCGGGGCGCCTCCGCCGAGGTAGCTGTCGACGTAGCGGATCTCGGCCTTCATCTCGGGCCGGTTGAGCAGATCATGCTCGATCTTTTCAACCACGCTGCGTGTTGCGACAAGGCTGGAGCCATGCGGATTGTAGACCTCGATCAGCAGCTCGGGCCGGTCCGAGATCGGGAAGAACTGCTTGGGGATCGCGACGACGAGCAGCACGGCTGCGAGCACCATGCCGAGGAGCACGCCGAGGGTGAGGCGGCCGCGCTGCGCCACGCTGCGGGTGATCCAGTGGCGCAGCTGTTCATAGCGCGGCGTGGCGTAGATCGCATCGTGCCCGCCAGCCACCGGCTTGATATCGGGCAGCAACTTCACACCGAGGTAGGGGGTGAAATAGACCGCGACGATCCACGAGACGAGGAGCGCGAAGCCGACGATCCAGAAGATGTTACCGGCATATTCGCCCGCAGTGGAGCGCGCGAAGCCGACGGGAAGGAAGCCGACTATGGTGACGATCGTGCCCGCCAGCATCGGCCCGGCGGTCGCGCCCCAGGCGAAGGTGGCGGCCTCGATCCGGCTCATCCCTTCTTCGAGCTTCACCACCATCATCTCGATCGCGATGATCGCATCATCAACGAGGAGGCCGAGGCTGAGGATCAGCGCGCCCAGCGTAATGCGGTCGAACTGGCGGCCGGTCATCAGCATGATCACGAACACGGCGGCGAGCGTGAGGGGAACGGAGAGCGCGACGACGATGCCCACGCGCCAGCCGAGCGCGATGAGGCTGACGACCATGACCACGCTGAGCGCGACCGCGAACTTGAGCATGAATTCGCCGTAGGCCTCGGCGATGTTGGCGGCCTGATCGGCGACTTCGGCGGCGGTAACGCCGAGGGGGAGCCGGGTGCGGATCTCGTCAAGCTTGGCATTGAGCGAACGGCCGAGGGTGAGGCCGTTGTAGTTGGGATGCATGACGACGCCGAGCATGACCGCCTCGCCGCCCTCATGGCGGACCTGGAAGCTGGGCGGGTCTTCGTAGCCGCGCCGGACCTCGGCGATATCACCGACGCGCACCACGCGCCCGCCTGCGCTGATCGGGGTGGCCCGCACGGCATCGAGATCGTCGAAGCCGCCCGTGACGCGCACGGGCACGAGGCGCGAGGATGTTTCGAACTGGGCGGCGGGCTGGATCAGGTTCTGATTGGCAAGCGCGCCGAGCACGGCATCGGCGCCCAGCCCCAGCGTGGCGAGCTTGCGGTTGGAAAGCTCGACGTAGATGCGCGGGCGCTGTTCGCCGAACAGCGCGACCTTCTTGACACCATCGACGCGCTGGAGTTCGCTGCGGATGGCTTCGGCGCGCTGCACCAGCGCGCGGTGGGGCAAGCCTTTGGCCTGCACCGCGATGAGCGAGAAATAGACGTCGGAGTATTCGTCGTTGACGATCGGGCCGATCACGCCGCGCGGCAGATTGATCGCCTCGTCGCTCATCTTCTTGCGCGCCTGATAGAACAGCTCCGGCGCGTCCTTCGGCGAGGCCTTGTCGCCGAACAGGATGGTGATGGTGAGGAAGCCGGGCCGGGTCTGGGTTTCGATCCGGTCGTAGTAGGGCAGTTCCTGGAGGCGCTTTTCCAGCCGATCGGCAACCTGATCCTGCATTTCCTGCGCGGTGGCGCCGGGCCATGCGGCGGATACCGTCAGCACCTTCAAGGTAAAGCTGGGATCTTCGGCGCGGCCGAGCTGGAAGAAGGCGAAGATGCCCGCAGCCATCGCGGCGAGCAGCAGGAACAGCGTGGCCGAGGGTTCCTTGACCGCGATCGCGGAGAGGTTGGGGCCCTTCACCGGGCCGCGCCTTCAGCCGGGCGGACTTTCTGGCCGGCGTGGAGCAACTGCCCGCCGAGCGCGACGACGCGGGTGCCGGGGGGCAGCGCCGCGGCGGGGAGGAAGGCTTCCTCCTCGGTAAGGCGCAGCGGCTGCGCGGGCTGGAAGCGGACACTGCGATCCGGCTGAATCACCCACACGCCCGGCCCTTTGCCGAGATCGACGAGCGCGCCGAGCGGGACGCGGCTGCTGCCGGCGCTGGTGCCGGGCAGGCGCACGGTGACGGTGGCGCCGAGCGGAGCGTCTGCCGGTGCACCGGACAGGACATAGCGCGCAGCGAACGTGCGGGTCAGCGGATCGGCGGCCCCGGCGACTTCGCGCAAGGTGGCGGTGACGGGCGTATTACGGCCATAGACGAGGGCCTGCGCGGTTTTCGGCAGCGCAGCGAGCGCGGTTTCGGGGACGGCAACGAGCGCTTCGCGCGCGCCGCTGCGGGCAAGGCGCAGCACCGGCGTGCCAGCGGCGACTAATTGGCCCGCCTCGGCAAGCACTTCGGTGACGACACCGTCTGCATCGGCGACGAGCACAGCATAGCCGCGTTCGTTGGCGGCATTGGCGGCGGCGGCGCGCGCGGCGGAGAGCGTGGCAGCGGCGGCATCGCGCGCGGCGCGGGCGCCGTCGTAAGTAGAGGGGGAAATGGCGCCGGTGGCGACGAGCGGGCGCAGACGCGCTTCGTCTGCTGCGGTACGTGCGGCATCGGCTTCGGCAGCGCGCACTTTGTCTGCCGCAGCGGACGCGGCGAGGCCGAGATCGCGGGCATCGAGCCGGAACAGCGGCTGCCCGGCGCGGACCTGCGAGCCAGCGTCGACGAGGCGGGCGAGGATCTTGCCGGGGACGCGGAAGGCCAGCGTGCTTTCGGTGCGGGCGTGGACTGTGCCGGTGTAGGCATCGCCCCCACTTTCGCCGCCACCTTCGCCCTGCACCAGCGCGGCGGCGACGAGCGGCTCGGCGGGCTGGTCTGACGCGGTGCCGGAGCAGCCGCCGAGGAGTGCGGTGCCGGCGAGCGCGGCGAGGAGCGGGAAACGGGAAATGGCGCGGCGTTGCATGTCAGCCTCCGAGCCCCTGGGGGGACTTTCGACTCCCCTATAATCACGGCTGACGTTTCAGAAAAGATGAAAAATTATTTCTGTTTTCAGTTTTTGGTTCTGAGCGCCTCAAGCACCAGGCGCGTGATCCCCGCCGTCTCGCTTTCAAGGTGGGCCACGCCGAAGGTATCGAGCATGACCGGGTGCCAGACCTTGGCCATCGCGGTGAAGGTGGCGGCCGAGGTTGCCTCGAGCGGGAGATCGGCGCGCATGACGCCCTGACGCTGGCCTTCGGCGATGACATGGCGGATGAGGCCGTGCAGCGTATCCATGAACTGCTGCACCGGCGGCCAATTGCCGCGCGTGGCGGCGAGGCACAGATCGCTTGAGCGCCCGCCTTTGAAAAGAAGATCGCGCATTTTCAGGGCGATATCCATGCAAAGCAGCTCAAAGGTGCGGATCGGATCGGCGGAGGCGCCGCGCGCGACCCGCCATGCGGCGTCTTCCACGCCGGTCAACGCGCGGCTTGTCACCGCCTCGTCGATGGCCTGGCGATTGGCGAAGCTGCGATAGAGATTGGCGGGCGACATGCCGAGCGCGCGGGCAACGTCGGTCACCGTGACTTTTTCGAATCCGAGCGCATCATAGAGGCGTTCGGCGGCGTCGAGAATCTCGTCCCGGCGGTCCACGCTGGGCCGACCTGCCTTTCGCTTTTCTGAAATGGCTGGGTTGATTTTCATGAAAAAGGATATATTCTTTCATCATTCATAGGTCAAGGACTCTTCCGATGTGGACCTTTCTTGCCGGAGCTGCGGCCGTTCTCGTGCTCGGCGGGGCAGCGCCCGCTGCGCAGGCCGCGCCCTATGCCCGGCCTGCTGCGCCGGTGCTGCCCGGTGCTTTCCGCAATGCGCCGGCAGCGGCCGATGCCGTGCCGCTGGCCGAGGGCTGGTGGAAGAGCTTCGGCGATCCGGTGCTGGACCGCATGGTAGACACGGCGCTTTCCGGCAATTTCGATATCGCAGCGGCTGCGGCGCGGCTGGAGCAGGCTGCAGCAGGGCTGAAGGCAGCCAAGGGCGCGCTGATGCCGCAGGCCTCGCTTGATGGTTCGGCTGGGATCAAGCGGCAATCGATCGAGGATGTGCAGGGCCGCGCCTTTTCGCGCTTTCCCGGCTTTCAGCGGACGGTCGAGCAATATGGCCTGAACGGTGCGGCCTCGTGGGAGCTCGACCTGTTCGGGCGGCTTTCGGCTGGTGCCCGTGCGGCGCGGGCCGAGGCGGGCGCGGCGGAGGCGGGGCTGGCCGGTGCGCGGCTGACGATCGCGGCCTCAGTGGTGAACACTTACATTGACGTGCGCGCGATCGAGGCGCGGCTCGCGGTGGCGCACGCGCGCGTTGCAGCGGCGCGGGATGCGGACGCCCTGCTGCGCCAGCGGGCCGAACGCGGCGTGGCGGCGTTGACCGAGACGGACCGCAGCGGGGCGGAACTGGCCGGGGCAACCTTGGCCGTTCCGGCGCTGGAGACCGCGCTGGAAGTGGAGCGCAACCGGCTCGATGTGCTGATGGGCCGTGCGCCCGGGCAAGTCGCGCGCGAGATGGGTGGGGCCAAGATGAGTGGGGCCAAGATGAGTGAGAGCGGCATTCCGGCCGTGCGCGCGCCTGCGGTGCCCGATGGCCCGGCCTCGCTGCTGGCGCGGCGGCCCGATGTCGTCGCGGCTGAGCGGCTGGTCGCGGCGAGCGATGCGCGCGTGGCGGAGGCGATCGCGGCGCGCTATCCCCGCTTCACCATTTCGGGCTTTGCCGGGTTTCTTGCCAACGGGATGGGCAACCTGTTCACCGGCGGCGCGGTGCAGGCCGGTGCTGGCGGCGGGTTCAACGTTCCGCTGTTCACGGGCGGGCGGCTGCGGGCGCAGCAATCGGCGGCGGAAGCGCGGCTGAAGGAAGCTGTCGCGAACTGGCGGCAGACCGCGCTGCAGGCCGCGGCGGAGGGCGAGAATGCGCTGCTCGCGCTGACCAAGCGTAGCGAGCAGGCGGACGCGGCGGCCACGGTCGCGGCGCGGCTGGCGGATAGCCGCCAGCGGATCGAGACGGCGTTTCAGGCCGGTGTGGTAAGCCGGATCGAGGCGCTGGCGATCGAACGGCAGCGGCTCGATGCCGAGGATCAGGCGATTGCTGCCCGGGCCGAGGCAGCGCGCGCGGGTGTCACCGCCTTTCGAGCGCTGGGCGGCGGCTGGCAGGCGGGCGGAGAGCGGCTCGCAGCGTCCCGTTGAGGGACGCCTGCTGAGGCCGGACAAAGACCAAAAAGCAGTGTTACGTTAGGTAACGATCCGTTAACCATACTGCATGGGTTGGGCTTCGGGACGAGTCTCTGTTTTGGCGGGAATGGTGCTGGCGCTGCTGGGATGCGGCGTACTCGCCCGAGCGGCCTTTGCCGAGCGGGTGGCGCCAACCCCTGCGCCGGTCCAGTTCGCTTCGGCCGCGGCGCAATGTGCGCCCGATCCGGCGCTTGATGGTGAGCCGGAGGGGCCACCCCCGCCCACGCCCGTTTCAGCTGCCCGCAAGGGCGTGCTGATCGTGGTGAGCATCCCCTCGCAGCGGCTCTGGGTGTTCCGAGACGGCGAAGAATGGGGATCGACGGCGGTTTCGACCGGGCGGCGCGGCTATGGCACGCCGGCGGGCACCTTCACGATCCTGCAGAAGCACGTGAAGCACCGCTCGCGCACGTATGACAACGCGCCGATGCCCTATATGCAGCGGCTGACGTGGAGCGGTGTGGCGCTTCACGCCGGACGGGTGACGGGAGCGCCGGCCTCGCATGGGTGCATCCGCCTGCCGTGGGATTTCGCGCGGCAGCTTTATGCGTTGACCAATCCGGCTTCGACCTCGGTGGTGATCCTGCGCCAGCCGCTGGACTATGCCGAGGCGGCGAAAAGCGCGGCGCTTGGGCTGCCTGCTCCCGCGCAGGCGGCGCCGGTGCGGCAGGCCTATGCGCCGCCATCCGCAATGCCAGCGCAGGGGGCCATGCAGGGCACGGTACAGACGATCCAACTGGCGGCGGCAACCAACGTCGCCGGGGCGGATGAGTTGTGGCAGGAGCTTTCAGCAAGCGAGCCCGAACTGCAAGCGCTGGAGCCGGTGATCATCCCGGCGGTGGTGCGGCAGATGCAGGTCTACCGTTTGCGCGCTTCGGGGCCGGATGCCCATGCGATCTGCGGACGGCTGGCGGCGCGGGGCATCGCCTGCATCCGGGTTACGGCCTAGACGAGGCCGCTGCCCGCCGAGAGATGGGTGCCGAGGTGGGCGATAAAGGCCTCGATCCGCGCGGGGAGCGCGGGCGTGGGGGCATGGACGGCATAAATTCCGACATCCTGCGAGCCCTGATATTGCGCCAGGACGCGGGCGAGCGCGCCTGAGCCGAGCGCTTCGTGCACATCCCACAAGGAACGCAGCGCGATGCCGCAAGCGCCGAGCGCGAGTTCGCGAACGACTTCGCTGGAATTGGTGCGCACGTGGCTCTGGCCTTGGTGGGTGACCGTGCCCTCCGGGCCATCGAGTTGCCAGGGGAGCTGGCTGGTGGTGGCGAGCAGGCGATGGTGCTTGAGGTCGCCAAGCGTTTCGGGCGTGCCGAACTGGGCGAGATAGGCGGGGGCGGCGCAGAGCACGCGGTGGCTGGTGCCGAGGCGGTGTCCGACAAGACCGGTGCCGATCTTGGCGCCGATGCGGATCGCCAGATCGCAGCTGCCATCGAGGAGGTCGGCGAACTCGTCGGAGAGATCGAGCTGGAGGCGCACGTCCGGGTGGGCGGCGAGGAAGGTGGGCACGTGGGGCACGACATGCATGCGGCCGAACGACGTGGGCGCGGTGACCGCGAGCGGCCCGCGCACATGGGTGTGGCGGCCACTGACGCGTTCCTCGGCGGCCTTGAGGGTGGAGCGCAGCGGGAGCAGCGCATCGTGGAGATCCTGCCCGGCGGGGGTGAGCGCAAGGCGGCGCGTGGTGCGGTGGACGAGGCGGGCGGAAAGGCGCTCTTCCAGCCGGGCCAGGCGCTTCGAGAGCGCGGCGGTGGAAGCTCCCTGTGCGCGCGCTGCGGCGGAGATCGATCCGGCTTCTGCGATGGCGAGGAAGAGATCGTAATCGGGATCGAACATTGTTTCCTGAAAGGAGAAGCTGCGTTGAATTATTTCCTTCTACCGGAAGACGGCAGCGGGGCCTAGGGGAGGGGCATCGGATTTTGGGAGTCGGTGCGATGAGCGGATATGTCGAGCGTTCGGGGCTGCAGGTGGCTGGTGTCCTCGCGGACTTCATCGAAACGCGCGCACTGCCGGGGACGGGGCTGGCGGCAGATGCCTTCTGGGCTGGGGCGGCGGATATCCTCGCCAAGTTTGCGCCGCGCAATGCCGCGCTGCTGGCCAAGCGCGAGGACCTGCAGGCGAAGATCGATGCCTGGCACAAGGCGCGCGCTGGCCAGCCGCAGGATATCGAGGCCTACAAGGCGTTCCTGAGCGAGATCGGCTATCTGGTGCCAGAACCGGCGCCGTTCACCGTTGCGCCGCAGAATGTCGATGCCGAGCTGGCTGTAACGGCGGGGCCGCAGCTGGTGGTGCCGATCCTCAATGCGCGCTTCCTGCTCAATGCCGCGAATGCGCGCTGGGGCAGCCTCTATGATGCGCTCTATGGCACCGATGCCATCCCGGGCGCGGCGGCGGGGAAGGGCTATGACCCCGTGCGCGGCTCGCAGGTGATTGCTTGGGCCAAGGCGCTTCTGGATGAGGTGGTGCCGCTGGCGGCGGGTTCGTGGGCTGACTGGACCGGCGGCGATCTGGCGCTGAAGGATCCGGCGCAGCTGGTCGGTCGCGCTGGCGCGAACCTGCTCTTCCGCCACAATGGCCTGCACATCGAAGTGGTGATCGATCCGGCGCATCCCATCGGCAAGGACGATCCGGCTGGGATCGCCGACGTCGTGCTGGAAGCGGCGATCTCGACGATCTGCGACTGCGAGGATTCGGTCGCGGCGGTGGATGCCGAGGACAAGGTGGCGGCTTATGCCAACTGGCTGGGGCTGATGCAGGGCGATCTTGAGGACACCTTCGAGAAGGGCGGGCGGATGATGACGCGCCGGCTCAATCCGGACCGCGTCTATACCGCGCCCGATGGCTCGGCGTTGACGCTGCATGGCCGTTCGCTGCTGCTGGTGCGCAATGTCGGCCATCTGATGACCAATCCGGCGGTGCTGCTGCCGGGCGGGGGCGAGGCGCCCGAGGGCATTCTGGACGGGATCGTCACCAGCCTGATCGCGATGCACGATATCAATGGCGCGCGCCGCAACAGCCGGACGGGTTCGGTCTATATCGTGAAGCCGAAGATGCATGGGCCGGAAGAGGCGGCGTTCGCCAACGATCTGTTCGATGCGGTGGAGGATGTGCTGGGCCTTGCGCGCCACACGCTGAAGATCGGGGTGATGGACGAGGAGCGCCGCACGAGCGCGAACCTTGCCGCCTGCATCCATGCGGTGAAGGACCGCATCATGTTCATCAACACCGGCTTCCTTGATCGCACCGGCGACGAAATGCACACCTCGATGCAAGCCGGCGCAATGCTGCGCAAGGGCGATATGAAGACGAGCCCGTGGATCACCTCCTACGAGGACCGCAACGTGCAGATCGGCCTTGCGTGCGGGCTTTCGGGCAAGGCGCAGATCGGCAAGGGCATGTGGGCGATGCCCGACCGCATGGCTGACATGCTGGTGCAGAAGATCGGTCATCCCAAGACCGGCGCGAACACCGCATGGGTTCCTTCGCCGACAGCTGCCGTGCTGCACGCAACGCATTACCACAAGGTCGATGTGTTTGCGCGGCAGATGGAGCGGCGCGCGGAAGGGATTGCCAGCCTTGATGCGCTGCTGACCATTCCGGTGGCGGCGGGGCAAAACTGGTCCGAGGCGGACATTCAAGCCGAGATCGACAACAATGCGCAGGGGATTCTGGGCTATGTCGTGCGCTGGGTCGATCAGGGCATCGGCTGCTCCAAGGTGCCCGATATCAACGACGTCGGCCTGATGGAGGACCGCGCTACGCTGCGCATTTCGAGCCAGCATATCGCCAACTGGCTGCTGCATGGGGTCGTCACCCCGGAGCAGGTCGATGCGGCGCTGCTGCGCATGTCGGCGAAGGTCGATGCGCAGAATGCGGGCGATCCGCTCTACCAGCCGATGGCGGGTGATCCCGAAGGCAGCCTCGCGTTTCAGGCGGCGCGGGCGCTGGTGTTCGATGGCGTCTCGCAGCCGAGCGGCTATACCGAACCGCTGCTGCACGCGTTCCGCCAGAAGGTGAAGGCGGCCGCCTGAGCCGGAGAACCGCCCGATGACGATTGCCATGCCGGTGCCAGATGCCGAAACGCTCGCCAAGCGCGAGCGGATCGCGCGGGCGCTGCGGGCGATCGTGCCGGGGGCCAAAGGTTCTGGTGGGGGCGTGATCGATGCACCCGAGGCGCTGCGGCCTTGGGAATCGGATGGGCTGACGGCTTACCGCCAGCCGCCGCTCATGGTCGTGTTGCCCGAGACGACCGCGCAAGTTTCCGCTGTGCTTAAGTGGTGCCATTCCGAGGGCGTGAAAGTGGTGCCGCGCGGGGCGGGGACTTCGCTTTCGGGCGGGGCGCTGCCGCTGGCGGATGCGGTGCTGCTGGGGCTCGGCAAGTTCAAGCGGGTGCTGGAGATCGACTACGAGGACCGTGTGGCAGTGGTGCAGCCCGGCGTTACCAACCTTGCGATCACGCAGGCGGTGGAGGGCAGGGGCTTCTATTACGCGCCCGATCCTTCGAGCCAGATTGCCTGCACCATCGGCGGCAATGTCGCTGAGAATTCGGGCGGGGTGCATTGCCTGAAATATGGGCTCACGACGAACAATGTGCTCGGCGTCGAGATCGTGATGATGGACGGCGAAATCGTGCGGCTGGGCGGGCGGCATCTTGATCCGGGTGGGCTCGATCTGCTGGGCGTGGTGGTCGGCTCGGAAGGGCTGCTGGGCGTCGTCACCGAAGTGACGGTGCGCATCCTGCCGAAGCCCGAGACGGCGCGGGCGGTGCTGGTGGGCTTTCCCGATGCCGAGCAGGCAGGGGCCTGCGTGGCGCAAGTGATCGCCGAGGGGATCATCCCCGCCGGCATGGAAATGATGGACCGGCCCGCGATCCATGCTGCCGAGGCCTTTGTGCAGGTGGGCTATCCGCTCGATGTGGGGGCGCTGCTGATCGTCGAGGTCGATGGCCCGGCGGCGGAGTGCGATTTCCTGATCGGCGAGATTGCGCGGATTGCCGATGCCAATGGTGCGGTCACTTCGCGCGTTTCGGAAAACGAGGCGGAGCGCATGGCGTTCTGGGCGGGGCGCAAGGCGGCGTTTCCGGCGGTGGGGCGGATTTCGCCGGATTATCTCTGCATGGACGGGACGATCCCGCGCCGCCGCCTGCCCGATGTGCTGCGGCGGATGGATGAGCTGTCCGCAGAATATGGGCTGCGCGTCGCCAACGTTTTCCACGCGGGCGATGGCAACCTTCATCCGCTGATCCTTTATGATGCGAATGTGCCGGGCGAACTCGACAAGGCGGAAGCGTTTGGTGCGGATATCCTGCGGCTCTGCGTGGCGGTGGGCGGGGTGCTGACGGGCGAGCATGGGGTTGGGATCGAGAAGCGCGATCTGATGCCGGAGATGTTCAGCGAGGCGGACCTCAAGCAGCAGCAGCGCGTGAAGTGCGCGTTTGATCCGGAACTGTTGCTCAATCCGGGCAAGGTGTTTCCGGTGCTGCACCGCTGCGCGGAGCTGGGGCGGATGCATGTGCATCACGGCGCGCTGCCGCATCCCGAGTTGCCGAGGTTCTGATGCTGGAGCCTAGGGATGCGGCGGACCTTGCCGAAATCGTCGCCGATGCCGCGGCGGGTGGGCGCAAGTTGGAGCTGCGCGGCGGCAGCACGCACGCGGAGTTTGGTGCGCCGCGTGAGGCTGAACTGGTCTCGCTGGCGGGGCTGACGGGCGTGGTCGACTACGATCCGGCGGAACTGGTGCTGACGGTGCGTGCGGGCACGCCGCTGGCCGAGGTGCAGGCGCTGGTGGCGAGCGAAGGGCAGATGCTGGCGTTCGAGCCGTGGGGCGATGCGGGTGCGACCATCGGCGGCACCGTGGCGGCGGGCGTGGCGGGTTCGCGGCGGGTAACGGCGGGGAGCGCGCGCGATCATCTGCTGGGGCTGACGGCGGTTTCGGGGCGCGGCGAGGTGTTTGTTGCAGGCGCCAAGGTCGTCAAGAACGTGACGGGCTACGACCTCCCCAAGCTGATGGCGGGATCGTGGGGCCGCCTTGGTGCGATGACCGAACTCACGTTGAAAGTGCTGCCGCGTCCGCGCGAAGTGGTGACGATGGCGGCGCGCGGGCTTGCCCCGGCAGCGGCGCATGCGGCGATGGCCTGCGCGCTGGGGAGCCGGGCGGATGTGTCTGCCGCTGCCGCATTGCCGGATGGGACGGTGCTGTTGCGCGTGGCGGGCTTTGTGCCTTCGGTGGCGGCGCGTTGTGCGGTGCTGCCGGAGTTGCTCGCGGGCCATTGCGCGCTGGAGGCCATGGCCGAGGACGAGGCTGCGCCCCTGTGGTGGCGGGCGATGACGGGTGAGGCCTTGCACGGGGCGGTGCGCTGGGATGTGCATCTGCCGCCGCGCCATGCGGCGGAACTGATCGGCGCGCTGCCTGAGGGCGCGGACTGGGCGATGGACTGGGGCGGCGGGCGGCTCTGGATCGGCACCGATCACGAGGACGAGGCTGTGCGCGAGAGTGCGGCACTTCTGGGCGGAGAGGCGCGGCTGGTTCTGGCGCCCAAGGCGATGCGGGCGCGGGTTCTGGCGTTTCATCCACGCGCGCGGGGCGTGCTGGCGCTGGAAGCGCGGGTGCGGCGGGCGTTCGACCCCAAGGACGTGTTCGCCACTGGCCGGTTTGCGGAGGATGCGCATGCAGACGCGGTTTGACGCAGGTGCGCTCGCCGATCCGGCAATGGCGACATCGGAAAGCGTGATCCGCAAGTGCGTGCATTGCGGGTTCTGCACCGCGACCTGCCCGACCTATGTGCTGCTGGGTGACGAGAACGACAGCCCGCGCGGGCGGATCTACCTCATCAAGGACATGCTGGAGAACCAGCGCGTGCCGGGGCCGGAAACGGTCAAGCATGTCGACCGCTGCCTCTCATGCCTTGCCTGCATGACGACCTGTCCTTCGGGGGTGAACTACATGCACCTCGTCGATCATGCGCGGGCCTATATCCACGAGCATTATCGGCGGCCCTGGCATGAGCAGGCCACGCGGCGGCTGCTGGCATGGGTGCTGCCCTATTCCGGGCGGATGCGGCTGGCGCTGGAGTTTGCGCCGCTGGGCCGGCCATTCGTGCCGCTGATGAAGCGGATCAAGGCGCTGCGACCCTTGGCGGCGATGGTCGCGCTGGCTCCCAAGCGGGTGCCTGCGCCGGTGCTGGTGCAGCCCGAACGGATGGCGAGGCCCAAGGGCCGGGTGGCTTTGCTGCAGGGCTGCGCCGAGCCGGTGCTGAGCCCTGAGGTGCGCGCGGCGACGGTGCGGTTGCTGGAGCGGGCGGGGCACGAGGTGGTGTTTGCGCAGGGCGAAGGCTGCTGCGGCGCGCTGGTGCATCATCTGGGGCGCGAGAGCGATGCGCTGGCGGCGGCGCGGCGCAATGTCGATGCGTGGATGGCCGAGATCGAGGGGAAGGGCCTCGATGCGGTGATCGTCACCACATCAGGCTGCGGCACCACGATCAAGGATTATGGCCATATGCTGCGCGGCGACCCCGCCTATGCCGCAAAGGCGGCGCGGGTGAGCGCGCTGGCGATGGATGTGAGCGAGTATCTGGCCAAGGTGGGGCTGCCACCGGTGACGGCGCGGGGGCTTTCCGTGGCCTATCATCCGCCCTGCTCCTTGCAGCACGGCCAGAAGGTGACCGAAGCACCGAAGCGGCTGCTGGCGGAGGCGGGCTATGCCGTGCGGCTGCCGGCGGAGGCGCATCTGTGCTGCGGTTCAGCGGGCACCTACAACATTCTCCAGAGCGAACTCGCCGGCCAGCTCGGTGCGCGAAAAGCTGAGCGGCTGAGCGCGTTGGAGGCCGATGTGATCGCCACCGGCAACGTGGGCTGCGCAGTGCAGATCGCGCGCCATTCCGGTCTACCCGTCGTCCACACCATCGAATTGCTCGATTGGGCCACTGGCGGCCCGAAACCCGCAAATCTCAGTCATCTTCCCCAGGAGTAAACACCCATGACCCGTATCTCGCTCGATCAGGCCCAGACAATCGTTGATGGCGCGCTCAAGGAAGCGCGCGCGCTTGGCCTCAAGCCGATCAGCGTTGCCGTGCTCGATGCCGGTGGCCACATGATCGCCTTCGCGCGCGAAGATGGTTCCTCGAACCTGCGCCCGCAGATCGCGACCGCCAAGGCCTCGGGCGCGCTGGCGCTGGGGGTCTCCTCGCGCACCATCGGTGAGATGGCGATCGAGCGGCCGACCTTCATCAATGCCGCGGCGGGGCTCAATCCGGCGGGGATCGTCCCTGCAGCGGGCGGTGTGCTGGTGAAGGATGCAGACGGCGCGGTGATCGGCGCGGTCGGTGTGACCGGCGACACCAGCGATAATGACGAACTCGCCGGGCTGGCGGGGATCAAGGCGGCGGGGCTCGCCGCCTGATGCCTCAGCCGGGGCGGTGGCCCATGGTCCACACGTAGGCCGCCACCGCCCGCGCATCGGCCTCATCCAGCGGCGCGCCGCCCATCGCGGGCATGCCGCCGCTAGCCTTCTTCGGCTTGGCGACTCCGGTGCGGATCGTGGCGGCAAGGCCTTCGAGCGAGCCGTCGCTCCATTGATAGGCGGGACCGACAAGCGAGCCGCCGGCGGAACTGCCGCGCCCATCAGAGCCGTGGCAGCCTGCGCAGGTGCCGCCCTTGGCCTCGCCGAAGTAGATCCGCTGGCCGAGCGCGACTTCGTCCGCGTTCGAGCCGGGCGGGGCGAGCGGGGGCTTGCCGCTGAACGGATCGCCGGTGGTGAGCGCGCTCTTCACCGCCGCGCGCGGGGCGGCGGTGAGCGGAGCGTCCGCCGCGCCGTGGTAGGTCACGCGCCAGATCGTGCCGCGCACGTCATCGGCGATATAGAGCGCGCCGTCCGGCCCCACGGCGAGGCCCGCCGGGCGGTGGGCAGCGCGGCCGGGTTCGCGGTATTCTCCGGCAAAGCCATCGGCAAAGCGGATCCATGTACCCGAGGCCTTGCCGTCCTTCAGCGGCTGGAACGCAACGAGATAGCCGTCCTGCGGCGCGGGCGCGCGGTTCCACGAGCCGTGGAAGGCGATGAACGCGCCTTCGGCATAGGCGGCGGGGAAGCGGCCTGCGCTGTAGATCGCGACATCGTTGGGCGCCCAGTGCGCGGGATAGGCAGCCACGATGGGCGTTTTGCCGGCGCAGCGGCCCCCTGATCCATTGGGCGTCTTGCCGCCATCGCCGCCATATTCGGGGGCGAGCACGTGGCGCTGGCCATCGTAGTAGCAGGTCGGCCAGCCGAAATCCGCGCCCTTGAACGGGGAGAACAGGATCTCGCTCGGCAATTCCGCGCCTTGTTCGCCGGAATAGAGCGCGGGCCAGTTCTGCGAGAGTTGATCGCGACCGTGCTGGGTGGCGAAGACACGGCCCGCGCTGTCGAACGCGATGCCGCCGGTGTTGCGGATGCCGGTGGCCCAGCGGTCGGCGGGGGAGAAGACCTGTCCGGTCTTGTCGGCGCGATAGGCCCAGATGCCGCCGCGCGTCTGCTGTTCGATGCAGGGGTCTGCGCCCTTGGCGCCTGGCTGGCGATTGGGGCTTTCGCACGTGTTGGAGGCTGAGCCGGAATTGACGAGGAGGAGGCCGCCCTTGTCGATCGCGAAGGGGTGCATCGGATGATCCCCCTTCATGACGAGGCCAGAGACGACCGTTTCGCCCGCGCCGCCGGGCACTGCCACGCCGGGGGTGAGCGCATAGCGGACGATGGTGCTGCCTTCCTCGGCATAGAGCGCCCCGTTCCACAGCGCGATGCCGGTGCCGCCCTGTCCGCCCTTGCGGGCATTCGAGCCGAAGCGCTCGGTCACGTCGGCGGCGCCATCACCATCGCGGTCCTTCAGCGCGACGATGAAGCCGCCGGCAGGTGCGGGTGCGCCGGGGAAGTAGTCGGGATAGTCCCAAGTGTTGACGTAGACCGTGCCGTCCGCACCGACGGTGAGGTGGCGGGCATGGCCGAGGTGATCGGCAAAGACCGTGGCGCAGAAGCCCGGCGGCAGGCTGAGCCCGCCATTGTCCGGCGCGCAGTCTGCACTCGCGGGTTCGGACGCGGCAGCCAGCGGCGCGCGCGGCGAGATGATGGCGAGGCCGAGCGCGGCGGCGCTGGCGGCGACGAAGACGGTGCGGCGCGAGAGATGTTTGATCATGGCGCGACTGTGGTGGTCCGTCCGCCGGCGGTCAATCCTGATCAGAGGGAAATGGCGGTGAAGACAGGCAGCAGGAGGCCACGCCTGCCTGTGATGGCGGCGGGTGGCAGATGCTCAAGGGGGGCGGGGCTGCGGCAATTATATGACGATCTGGTCATATAATTGCCAGAGGTCATAGAGTTTCGTCCAACAGGCATTTTGAGCGCTATAATGGTGTCAGGTTGCAAATGCGTAGATCCCATTATATGACCTGTAAGTCATGCCAGTATCTCGCCTTCACACCGCTCCGATTGCTGAAATCCGTGCTCATGTCGCGGGGCATTGGTTGTTCGTTACGGTAACCACCGAGGGCGGCGCGATCGGGATCGGGGAGGCGACGTATTTTCCCCATCCGCTGGCAACGGCGGCGGTGATCGAGGACCTCAAGGCCATCTATATCGGTGCGGATGCCTTCCGGCCGGAGTGGCTGTTTCAGCTGGCGATCAAGCACCACTGCATTCGCGATGCGTGCCAGATGGCGGCGGTTTCCGCGCTGGATCAGGCGTTGTGGGACATCAAGGGCAAGGCGCTGGGCGTGCCGGTGTGGCAGCTGCTCGGCGGGCGGGTGCGCGACAAGGTGCGGGCGATCCTGCTGGTTGAAGCGGGCTCGGTCGATGCGCTGATCGCGGGGGCCGTGGCCGCGCGCGACGAGGGCTTCACCGCCATCAAGCTCAAGCCCTTCGTGGGCGATTGGGCACGGCAGACGACCGCGCGGATGCTGCAGGATGTGATCACCACCGTGCAGGAAACCCGCGCGGCGGTGGGCTGGGATATCGACATCGCGGTCGAGATGCACCGCAATCTGCCGCCGGACCTTGCGGGTGTGTTTGCCGAGGGGGTGCGGTCCATGCGGCCCTACTTCCTCGAAGATCCGGTCATGCCGTTCAGCCTTGCGGCCAATGTGCAGGCGGCGCGCAGCATGGGCGGAACGGTCGCGCTCGCTGAGCGGGTGACCAATATCTGGGAGTTCCGGGATTACTCGGATTGCCCCGATATCGCGATCTTGCGGCCGGACATCGGCCTTGCTGGCGGCTTTACCCAGATGCGCAAGATCGCCGCGATCGCCGAATCGCGCCAGCAGCGCATCGTGCCGCACAACTTCACTTCGCCGGTGGCGACGGCGGCCCATATCCAGATGGCGGCGGCGACGGTGAACTGGGACGTCCAGGGCTATGTCCGCGAGGATCGCGATCCCTGGCGGCAGGTGGTGAAAGCGGTCAACCGGATCGAGGACGGCTACCTTGTGATCCCCGAAGTGCCGGGGATCGGGATGGAGCTTGATCTGGAGTGGCTAGAGGGCGCGAGCTACCAGCCGTTCGGGAGCCAGTTCCACCATGGTCTTGCGCGCGCGGCCGACGGCGGACCGCGCCAGATATGAGCGCCTCGCTCGCCGAACTGCTGCGCGGCTTTGCCGGTGCGCGGGTGGTGATCGTGGGCGGACGCGGCGGCGTGGGCGCGGCAGTGGCGGCGCAGGCCTGCGATCTGGGCGCGCGGGTTGTCGCGGCCTCGCGTCAGGGCGCGGCGGACTGGACCGCGCCGGGGCGCGGCCATGCAGTTCACGCGTGGCTCGATCTGGCGGATTCCGCTTCGATCCGCGCCTTCACGCAGCGGGTGGCGGAGAAGTACGGCGCAGTCGATATTCTGGTGACGGCGGCGGGCGTGACCCGCTCGGTCGCGCTGGCGGACTTGCCGCACCTCGATGATGGGCTGATCGACGAGGTGTTCCTTGCGAACGCCATGGGGCCGCTGCGGTTGGCGCGGGACCTTGCGCCGCTGCTGCGCGCGGGGACCGATCCGGTCTTCGTCAATGTCTCTTCGGTCGCCGCGCGAACAGGCCTTGGCAGCAACATCGCCTATGGCGCCGCCAAGGCCGCCATGGATACGGCGATGATCTCGCTCGCCAAGGCCCTGGCGCCGGCCGTGCGGACGGTGAGCGTGGCTCCCTCGGCGCTCGACACGCCGTTTGCGCAGGGGCGCGGCCCCGAATTCATCGCGCGCACAATCGCCGCCACTCCGCTCGGCCGGCTGGCGAACGTGACCGAAGTGGCCAATGCGGTGCTGGCTGCAGCGCGCCTGCTGACGGCCACCACGGGGGCGACAATCTACGTCGACGGCGGCCGCCATCTCTGACGGCGCGAGATAACCCGTCGCCGCTTGCCATTCTGGAGCCTGCCGATGCGCGATGTGATCCTGACCTGCGCCCTTACCGGGAATATCACCCGGCCCGACATGACCCCCTATCTGCCGATCACGCCGGAACAGATCGCAACTTCGGCGCTGGAGGCCGAGGCTGCGGGGGCGGCGATCGTGCATATTCATGTGCGGCATGATGATGGCCGGCCCTCGATGGAACTGGCGCATTATACCGAGGTGGTCGAGCGCATCCGGAACGCCGGATCGCAGCTCATCCTCAACCTCACCACGGGCCCCGGCGGGCGCTTTGTGCCGGATGCCGATGATCCGCGCCTTGCCGCGCCGGGAACGACCCTGCTGCCGCCGCTCGAACGGGTAAGCCACATCCCCGCGCTGCGGCCAGAGATCGCCACGCTCGATCTCAACACGATGAATTCGGGGGATCAGGTGGTCATGAACACGCCGCGCAATGTGCGGATCATGGCGCAGGCTATTCTGGACGCGGGGGCGAAGCCCGAGATCGAGATCTTCAATCCGGGCGATCTGGTGCTGGCGCGGGAGTTGCTGGCCGATGGGCGCTTCGGGCCGAAGCCGATGTTCTCGTTCGTGCTTGGCATCAACTATGGCTGGCCGGCGAGCATCGAGGCGATCCAGTTGGGCCTTGCCATGCTGCCGCCGGGCGCAATCTGGTCGGCCTTCGGGGTTTCGCGCAGCAGCTTTCCGATGGTCGCCGCCGCGACGCTGATGGGCGGGCATGTGCGCGTGGGCTTTGAAGACAACATCTACCTTGCAAAGGGAGCGCTGGCCCGCAGCAATGCCGAGCTTTGCGCGAAGGCGGCGCGGATCGTGCGCGATCTGGGCGCGCGGGTGGCAACGCCATGGGTGGCCCGTGAAATGCTGGGGCTGGTGGCGTGAGCTTTCTGGGCAAACTGCACACCCTTGATCTCTATGGCACGCCCCGCCAGCGCGGACGCCAGCATGGCGAGGCACTGCGCGAGGAAATCGCGCGCCACCACGCCTTGTGGGAGGAAGCGATTGCTGCCGATCTTGGCGAACCTGCGGGCGCCTATCTGGACGGACTAATCGATCAGGGCTTCCTCGATGCGGCCGAGCGCCTTGCGCCTGACCTGTTGGAGGAACTTTGCGGCATCGCCGAAGGCTCCGGCATCCCCTACGCCCGCGTGTTCGCGCGCATGCTTTCTGACGAGGAGCCTTGGGTGCGCATGGAATATGCGCGAGACCGCGAGACCGCGCCCAAGGGCTGCTCATCGCTGGGTTCAGATGCCGGGCCAGATGCGGCGCTGCTCATTGCGCAGACCATGGACGTACCGACCTGGTGGGATGGCGGACAGACTCTGCTGCGTTTCGTGCAGCCTAATGGCGACCACGCCCTTGTCTTCACGGTGGCTGGCAAGATCAGTTTGTGCGGCATGACCAGGCGCGGCCTTGCCATCACCTGCAATTCGCTGCTGCAACTCGATCCGGCACGCACCGGCCTTGCCGAAGACCTCGTCGTGCGCAGCTATCTGGCCAGCGGTTCTCCGGCAGCCGGGCACGGGTTCCTGCGGCATGTGCACCACGCTTCGGGCCAGAACTATATCGTCCCCGATGGCCACGGCCGCGCCGTCAGCCTCGAATGTTCGGCAAATGGCGTCAGCGAATGGCGCCGCGATGCCGGTGATCTCGTTGTGGCGCACAGCAATCACCCCGTCGCCAATCCGCACCAAGGCTGGTTCGAGGCGATGATTGCCGGGATGGACGAAGCACAGCGCACCGCCCGCTTCGGTTTCACTACCGAGGCGCGCCTCGCAACGCTTTATGAGCGCATCGATCCAACCCAGCGGCTGGATGTAGCAGCAGCCAAGGCGCTGCTCGCCTGCCGCGAGGGGCCGATTTGCCGCGTGGGGGAAATCGAGGGCAAGCGGGATGGCTTCAGCTTCGGCTCGCTGGTGATGGAACTGGGGGAAACGCCGCGCCTCCATGTCGCGCCGGGGCCAGCTGATCGCACCGCATGGCAGGAGTTTGACGCATGACGCTTGATCCAATGATGCCACGCAAAGTGCTGTTCATCGGCGATTCCATCACGGACTGCGACCGGCTCCGCCCGGTTGGCGAGGGGGTCATGGGCACGCCGCTCGGCACAGGCTATGTCGCGCTGGTCGCCGCGCTGCTCACCGCCCGGCGCCCGACGCACCGCCAACGCATCGTCAACATGGGCGTTTCGGGCGATACGGTGCGCGGCCTTGCGGCGCGCTGGCAGAGCGATGTTCTGGCGATCGCGCCCGATCACGTGGTGATCATGATCGGCATCAACGACGTGTGGCGCGCCTTCAGCCGCACGAACTGGGGCGATTGGCAGATCGGGCCGGAGGAATACCGCGAAACGCTGACGCGGCTGGTGACCGAGACCCGCGCAGCGGGCATCGGGGTGAGCGTGGCGGGGCCCTTCTTCATCGAGCCTGATCGCACGGAACCGATGCGGGCAAGAATGGACGCCTATGCCGCCATCGCGAGCGGCGTGGCGGCGGAGCAGGGCCTTGGCTTCATCGATGTGCAGGCTGCGTTCGATCATGTGCTGGAAGCGCTGCATCCCATGGCGCTCGCGCCTGATCGGGTGCATCCGGCACTTGCTGGGCACATGATCATTGCCGAGGCGGTGATCGCAGGCCTGTTCGGGGCGCTCTGATCAGTTCGCGAGGACGGTCGCGCCGATCAGGCTCGGTTCGCCGCCGATCATGGCCTGATCGCGCCGATCCAGTGCGCGGCGGATCGCGGCGTGGCGGCGGGCGGTGATCTCGTAGCCGCGCATCAGCGCACCCGAAAGGATGAAGCATAGCAGCGGCACGAAGGTGGAAGTCATCAGCATGCCGAAGGTTGCACTGGCGCTGTTGACCTTGGCCGAGGGATCGAAGCCGACGATCGAGAGCATGTAGAACCCCAGCGCCCCGCCGATCGCGCCGCCTGCAGGATTGAGCAGCGTGCGCATCGAGAAATAGATGCCGGGGCGCGACTGGCGGGATTTGAGGCTGTCGTAGTCTGCCAGATCGGCCAGCAGCGCACTGGGAAACAGCATGTTGGGCGTGCCGAGCGCGCTGACGAAGCTGCCGAAGGCCAGCATCAGCAGGAAATTGGCCTGCCCGCCCGGCGGAAACAGCAGGTAGACCGGCAGGAGTGCGCCATTGAGGATCTGGCCCCAGGCATAGACCTGGTGCTTCCCGAAGCGCGCTGCGAGCCGGGTGCAGACCGGGATCGCGAGGAGCTGCGCGGCGGTGGCGCTGAGCAGGAACAGCACGATCCCCTCGCCAAAGCCGAAGTAGTTGTCGAGCACGATGGTGATCAGCGCATAGCTCACCGCCCAGCCGATCGCGCTCAGCATGTCGGCGGCGATGAAGCGGCGGAACGGGCCGTTGAGCGTAAAGACCGTGCGCATCTCCAGCATGCCGTAACTTTCGCCCTGGGTGACGGTGCCGACCGGCACTTTCCACACGGCCAAGCCAATCGCGATGGGCATGGCGATCATGCCGATCAGGCCGAACACGGCCATGGCCTCGCGGTTCAGCGCCGAAGTCTTGAGCAGGCCGATCCCCGGCGCCGAGAGGATTTCAGGGAGGGCAAGGAAGAACACCCCGCCAATCAGCAGGGTCAGCGTCTGCGCCCCGGCAATGCGCGAGCGTTCGGCGTAGTCGGTGCTGATCTCGCCGGTCCAGCTGTTGTAGGGTGTCGCGATCATTGAATGCGCGATGTAGAAGCTGACAATGGCGAGCGCGAACCATGCGTTGCCGGCATCGGCGGGCGGCATGTAGGCCACGTAGAACGCGGGGACCGAGATGAGCGCGCCGCCGATCAGCCAGGGCTTGCGCGGGCCGAACCGGCCACGGGTGCGATCGGAGAGATAGCCGATCGGCGGATCGATCACGCCGTTGAAAATGCGCGCAAAGAGAATGATCGTGGCGATGCCCGCAGTGGTTGCGGCAGTGTGCTTGGCGTAGAACGCCATGAGCAGCGCTGGGAAGGGCGAGATCAGCAACGACAGCGGCAGCCCCGGCAGGGCATAGGCCGTAAGCTGGCCGAAGGGGACCTTGCCGCTCACCAGCCGCCGACTCTGGCAGCAAAGCTCTGTGCCGCGCGCGCGACGGCGCGGGCGAAGGTCGGTTCGGTGGGATAGTGGCCTGCGCCGGGCACGATCTCCAGCACCGCATGCGGCACCGCCTGCGCCAGATCGAAAGCGTTCTCCGGCGTGGTGCAGCAATCGTAGCGGCCGGTGATGATATGGACCGGAATGCCCGCCAGCCGGTCCGCCTCGCGCAGCAACTGGTCATCGTCGACGAAGAAATCGTGCGCGGCATAGTGCGCGAAAATGCGGCCATAGTCGCGCCCGCGCAGGGGATCGGGCGGGGTCAGCGGCGCATCGAAGTGCATGAAGCCTTCTTCGTAGAGGAACAGCCGGGTGGCAAAATCGGCCGCAATTTCGGGATCGTCGCCCAGAATGCGCTTGCAGTAGGCAGCGCGCAGATCGCCGCGCTCTTCGGGCGGGACCGCACCGGCAAACGCCTCCCACAGTTCGGGAAACAGCGCGCGGACGCCGTGGAACCACCAGCGCGTGTCACGCTTGCGGCAGAGCCAGGCGCCGACAAGGAACAGGCCAAGGCAGCGTTCGGGATGCGCCTGCGCATAGGCGAGCGCGAGCGTCGAGCCCCAGGAGCCGCCGCTGACCAACCAGCGCTCGATGCCGAGATGGCGGCGCAATGCCTCCATATCGGCGATGCTGTGCTGCAGGCTGTTGGCGGCGAGTTCGCCGCGAGGGGTGGACTGGCCGCAGCCGCGCTGGTCGAAATGGACGCTGCGCAGGCGCGTGCCATCGCTGAACCGCCCGCTGCCCAGCATCATCGCACCGCCCGGACCGCCGTGGCAGATGATCTGGGGCAGGCCGTCCGCGCTGCCCATTTCGACCCAGTGGATCTGGTGGCCATCGCCGACGTCGAGATGCCCCGAAGCGCGCGGGGCGGCCAATGTGCAGAACGGATCGTCGAGCCGCCGCATCAGCCGATGGCTTCGCCGCGTTGCAGTTTCTGAAGCGTTTCGATCACCATCGCATCCTCGCGCTCGGCGAGGGCGGCGTGGGCCTTGGTCGGGCGCACGAACACGGTGAGCTCGCTGATCTGGCCGTTGTCGTCGATGGTGAAGATATCGAGCCCGTGGACTTCGACCGCACCGATATTGCCCTTGAACTCCATGATTGCCTCGTCGCCCGCTGCCCAGGTGCGGTCGTAGCGGAAGTTTTCGAGGACCTTGGGGATCGACTGGAGAATGATCGCGAAGTGATTGGGATCGGTGACCGGCTTGTGATGGCGCGGGGTGAACAGCCGCGCGCCGGGGGCGAGCCATGCGCTGACCGAACTCCCGGTGCCGGCCTTGACCTTTTCAAGCACGGTTTCGATGAAGGTTTCGGCGGCAGTGGTCATGCGAATTCCTTTCGGGCGAGGGCGAGCAGCGGCCAGTGCCAGTCCGCCGCACCGATGGCCTGGTTGGCTGTGCCGGTGAGGAAGAGGCCACTTTCGGGATCGGTGAACATGCGCGCGGCAGGTGCGCCGGAATGGCCGATGAGGGTCATGCCATCGCGCTCGACCCGGAACAGGCCAAGCCCGACGCCGGTGCGCGGCGCGGCCATGCCTTCGGGCGCGGCCCAGTCCTGCATTGCTGCCAGCGTCTCAGGCTTGCGGAACAGGGACCCGGCCAGCAGCGCGCGCAGGAACGTGGCGAGCGCTGCAGCGGTGGCGACAAGGCCGCCGCCCGCCCAGTCGAAGCTGAGCGAGACGCCGCTGGCGAGAAGGGGCATGTCACCGAAGTATTGATCGATTTCGGGCAGCCGCGCCGGCTCGCGGTAGGCCAGCCAGATATCGTCGATGCCGGCCGGATCGAACAGACGGCGGCGGTAGGCTGCGTGCAGCGGCTCGCCCCCAGCGCGCTCGATCAGGAGGCCGAGAAGCATGTAGCCGGTATCGGAATAATGGAAGCGCGCGCCCGGCGGGGAAAGGCGCGCATCGGCAGTGCCGCTGGCAAAGAAGTGGTTGATGATCCCGGCGCTGCCATCTTCGGGCCGTGCAGGATCGAAAGGCTGCCAGTGCTTGCCGGGATCGAGCATCAGCCGGCCGATCACGCTGCCCGGCGCCGGGCCGCCCAGCGTTTCGGCATCGTCCTCCATCGTGTCGCGGATGCCGGCGGTGTGCGAGAGCAAGTGGCGGATCGTGATCCCGCCATCGAGCCGCCCCCGCGTCAACGTGCGGTCAATCACGCCGAGATCGTCGAACGGGGTCTCGAGCGAGAAGGCGCCTTCCTCGATCAGCTGGAGGATCACCGTGGCGGTCATCGTCTTGGTGATGGAGGCGACGTGGAACGCGCCATCGGCGGTCGCGGGTGCGCGCGCGGCGGCGAAGCGGCAAGTGCCGTGGCGATCCTCGATGCGCAGGATCGGCGTGTGGAGCGCCGGAGGGAGCGCGGCGAAGGCCTCGGCCAAGCCCATGGTTGGCGGCATCACGCCAGCGCTTCCATCCAGCCGAGCGTTGCGCCGGTGCCGGCAAACGACATGTATTCCGCTCCCCAGGCTCCCGCGTAGCCAGCGGCCTCGATCCCGGCGAACAACGCGGCGAAATCGAGCGTGCCCTGGCCGGGCGGCTGGCGGCCGGGCAGGTCGGAGAACTGGATATGCGCGATAGCCCCGGCATGGGTCCGGTAGCTGGCGAGCGGATCCTCGCCGCCTGCTGCCGCGTGATAGAGATCGAATAGCAGCCCCAGCGCCCCGCCAAAGTCGGCGGCAATGGCGGCGGCTTCGGCGGTCGTGCCGATCAGCGCGGTGGGGGCCTCGGCGCGGTTGACCGCTTCGACCACGAGCTGCGCCGTGATCCCGCGGCTGCAGGCCTGTTCAAGCGCGAGCGCGACATTGGCGCGGTAGACATCGAGACATGCCTCGCGGGCCACGCCTTCGGGCAAGCGCGAGGGGCCGATATGGAGGATTGCGGGCTTCAGCAGCGCGGCGGCATCGAGCCCGATATCAAGCGCCGCCGCGAAGGCGGCTTCGCGCCCCGGTACGCCGGACAGGCCCGGACCGCCGCCCAGATAATCGCCCATATCAAGGTTCATCAGCATGACGGGCAGGCCCGATGACTCTGCCGCTGCGGCCCAATCGGCTGCGGCGGC
Source organism: Novosphingobium sp. (assembly GCF_027486195.1). Classification (GTDB taxonomy): domain Bacteria; phylum Pseudomonadota; class Alphaproteobacteria; order Sphingomonadales; family Sphingomonadaceae; genus Novosphingobium. The sequence continues at coordinate 47,301 of NZ_JAIXPP010000010.1, read as the reverse complement.
TTCGCCCGGCACCTGGATTTCCGCGCCGCAGAAACCCGCCGCCTTGGCCGATGCAAAACGTTCCGCGATCGGCAGATCGCGCCACATCAGGGATACGCTGGTGGTAAAGCGCCTCAAGCCGCAATCCTTTCCGCCTCGGCAAAACGGGCCAGCGCCTGCCCGGCGCGGTCCACGGTCTCGGCGATATCGGCATCGGTCATCGCGGTCGAGCCGACCATCAGGCCGCGCGTGGCCATGAGCACGCCCGCTTCCAGCATCAGGCCGTGCAGTTGTTTCATCCGAGCCAGGTAATCCGTGCCAGAGCGCACATGAAACTCGCGGTAGTTGCGTGCCGGTTCGCGGAAGAACTGCAGGCTGGTCATCGAGGCAAGGCCATTGGCGCGCATGGCAAGGCCGAGCGCATCGAAATGCGCGGTGAGCCCCGCGCGCAGGGCATCGCCTTGCCGTTCGAGCTGGGCGAAGGCCTCCGGCGTCAGCGCATCGAGCGCAGCGCAGCCCGCAGCCATGGTCATCGGATTGCCGGTGAAGGTGCCCGAATGGCTCATCTTGAGCGGCCCCGCCAGATTGTCGAACACCGCCATCGCGGCGCGCGTGCCGGCCACTGCGCCGATGGGCAGGCCACCGCCGATGATCTTGCCGAGCGCGGTCATGTCCGGCGTCACGCCGAGGCGGCCTTGCGCGCCATTGTAGCCCGCGCGGCCGCAGAACACCTCGTCGAAGATCAGCACCACCCCGCGACGCGTGCAGAACTCGCGGAGCGCGGCGAGATAGGCGGGGTCTGCGGGGGAGAAGCCGAGCCGGGCGGGAATCGGGTCGATCACCACGGCAGCGAGGCTTTCGGCCTGTTCCTCAAGGATCGCCAGCGTGGCGGCGCTATCGTTGAACGGGAAGATCACCGCTTCATCCAGCAGGCTCTGCGGCGTGCCGCGCCCGAAGGGCGGGGCGGCGGGGTGGTCGGCCGGGCCCCAGGTCTCGGCAGTGGGCAGGAAGCTCGCTTCGACCAGATCGTACTGGCCGTGATAGCCGCCTTCGGACTTGGCGACTTTGGAGCGGCCCGTCAGCGCCCGGGCCCCCTTGACCGCGACCATGATCGCTTCGGTCCCCGAATTCATGAAGCGCACCTGATCGGCACCGGGCCAGCGCGCGCAGATGCGCTCGGCCAGCTCCACTTCGGGCTCGGCGGGGAGGATGCAGCACAGCATGCGCTCGGCCTGCGCTTTCACCGCCTCGATCGTCGGGCGGTGGCCATAGCCGTGGATCAGGGTCGAGAAGTTGTTGACCCAATCGATATAGACGTTGCCGTCGACATCGGTGACGCGGCACCCTTCGCCGTGGCTGGCGTAGAGCATCGGCGGGCCGAACACGATCATGTGGCGGGTGTTTCCGCCGGGCTGGACGGCGCTGGCGCGATCGAACAGCGCGCGGGAACGATCATTGGCCATGGGTATTGCTCTCCCTTTCGGACCAGAGACGTGAGGGATCTGTGCGGCCATCGCCGCCGTGGAGCCTGAGGCGCGTCGACCAGCCGAGGTCCTTGCCCGAGATCAGCAGCACGATGACGGCCCCGATCACCCACACCCAAAGGGTTTCGTTGAAAACGCTGCCGCCGCCGCCATTGCCATCGGGCCCGAGTTTCAACGCGCCGTAGATCATGTTGAAAGTGCCGTGGACCATGATCGCCGGCCAGACACTGCCACCCGCCATATTGACGAAATAGACGGCCACGATCGTCATCGATACGCAGGCCAGAATGAACCGGGATTGGCCAAGCAAAAGGTTGGAAAGCGTGTTTTGTCCGGTCAGAAGCAGCGGCACTTCGCGCGGGAAGTGCCAGAGAGCCCAGCAGACGCCCAGCACCACGGCAGCGGAGAGCGGTGTGGCCAGCTTGCGTGCCAGAGTCGGCCAGCCAAAGCCGCGCCAGCCCATCTCCTCAAGCAGTCCCCCCTGGTTCATGAGCAGCGCGATGCCCCATGCCGAGAGGAACATTGGCAGCGAGGCCATGCCATAAGCCGATGCGACGACGCCTTTTGCGGCTGATCCCGCCATGAAGAACGCCGCTGCGGCGCACAGGCCAGCCACGCCTGCAATAATCAGCACCAGCGCTGCATAAAGCCGCACAGCCTCGCGCCAGCCCTGATCGCCGAGAATGGGCCTGTAGAGCGACAACAGCGCACCAACTCCGCGCCGACCCCAGCCGATGCCGGTGACCAGCAGGGCCGCAACTGTCGGCGCGCCCGGGAAGAACAGGAACATCGAGACTTGCGGCACTTGCCAGTAGCCCATGAGGCTGATTGGCACGCCATCCGAATGGGCGGCCCAATAAGGATGCGCGGCGGCCACTTTGGCGCGTTCGGCATAGAAGTAGTCGCCCAAAGTCACGCCCGGCCCGGCGTAATTCGGCCAAAGCACGGTGTGGATGACCGCATAGGTCCACAGCACAGTCGAAAAGCCCAGGGCAATGCCGTAGAACCAGCGAAAGGGATGGCGGCGGACCCGCGCGGAAAGGCTCATTGCGCCATGATCCTCGTCCATGCGCGGCGGGCGCCGGCGATGGTGAAATCGATATCGTCATCGGTCATCGGCGTCGAGCCGACAAAACCGCCGCGCATGGTGAGGAGATCTTCCGCCAGCAGTTCCGTCTGGATCACCGGCAGCTTGGGGGCGATTTCGGTGGCGAAGGCATAGGCCAACTCGCGGTAGTTGTTCAGCGGCAGTTCGGTAGGGGTCATGCCCGAAAGCGAGCCTTCGCCGAGCACTTGCGCCTTGATCCCCAGATCGCGCCGGATCGCGCGCAGGCCCTCGCGCAGCCGTTCGCCCTGCGCGGCCATGCGGGCAAACACATCCGGCGTCAGCAGGCGCAGCGAGGTGGTGCCGCAGGCCATCGCCATCGGATTGGCGGTGAAAGTGCCGCTGTGCTTGATCTTCGGATCGCCGGCATCGACCTCGAACACGCTCATGAACTTCTGCTGGCCGCCGCAGCCGCCGACGGGAATGCCGCCGCCGATGATCTTGCCCATGGTGGTGAGATCGGGCGTGATCCCGATTTCGCCCTGAAAGCCGTTGTAGCCTGCGCGCAGCGACCAGACCTCATCGAAGATCAGAACAATGCCGAGCTTCTCGGTCTCTTCGCGCAGCATTTCGAGATAGGGGCGGTGCGGGGCGACCATGCCGAGCTGCAAACGCTGCGGGTCGAGGATGACGGCAGCGAGCTGGTCCGCCTCGGCGCGCAGGATGGCGCGCGTCGCCTCGATATCGTTGAGCGGCAGAATCGTGACGAGATCGAGCAGGCCTTGCGGATGGCCGACCTGATAGGCCGTGGCATTGGGCCGCTCGGCCGGGCCCCAGTTGCCGGGGTTCGATTGGAAGCTGGCTTCCAGCAGATCGAACTGGCCGTGGTAGCCGCCTTCCATCTTGGCGATCTTGGGCTTGCCGGTATAGGCGCGCGCGGCCTTGATTGCGATCTGGTTGGCCTCGGTTCCGCTGTTCATGAAGCGTACGCGTTCAACCGACGGAATGCGCTCGCACAGGATCTCCGCCAGCGAGACTTCCCATTCGGTGGGCAGCACGGCGGACATCAGCCGCCCGGCCTGCGCGGCCAGCATCTCGACGATCTCGCGCTTGTTATGGCCGTGGATCAGCGAGGAGAAGTTGTTGACCCAGTCGAGCCGGCGGTTGCCTTCGACGTCGGTGATCCAGCAGCCATCGCCGGACGCGGCGTATGTCGGGTTGGGCTTTTGCACGACGAGGTGCCGCGTGTAGCCCGAAGGCATGACATGGCGCGCACGCTCGAAGATCTGGGCGGAAGCGGTCTGGTTGTGTCCGGCGGCAGCGGCGGCCATGGCGGATTCCTTCAGCAAATGGAGACTAGAACTTGACGTTGTTGGCGCCCTTGGTGCCCAGCATCGCCCGCGCTTCGTCTGGCGTGGCGATCTCGAGGCCGAGCTCTTCGAGGATGCGGCGGATGCGGCCGACCTGTTCGCCCGAGGATTTCGCGAGCTGGCCCTTGCCGTACCAGAGCGAATCCTCGAGCCCGACGCGCACGCTGCTGCCCAGCAGCGCGCCTTGGGTGATCGTGGGGATCTGTGATTTGCCCGCCGCGAGGCATGACCAGATGTAGTCATCGCCAAACAGCTCGTCGGCGGTGTCCTTGAAGTGATGGACATGGCGCATGCCGGTGCCGATGCCGCCAAGGAAGCCGAACACCGACTGGATGAAATAGGGCGGCTTCACCCAGCCCATCGTTTCCAGCATTTTCAGGCTGTAGAGGTGGCCGATATCGAAGCATTCATACTCGAAAACGACGCCGCGCTCCTGGCCGAGCTCCTTCGCGATGCGTTCCATCGAGGCGAAGGTGTTCTGCATGGTGAGGTCCTTGGTGCTCAGCACGAAGAGCCTTTCCCAGTCGCTCAGCTTGTCGAGCTCGTACCGCATGCCCAGCATCCAGTTGGCCGCATTCATCGGCCCCATGTTGAAGCTGGTGATCTCCGGCTCGAACTGCTTGGGCGCGGCGAGCCGCTCGTCGAGCACATCGGCCCAGGCGGTCTTCACATCGAACCCGCCATCGGGCTTGCGGCGGATCGCGGGCTGGCCGGTGGTGATGTTGATGATGACATCGGACTGCTGCTTGATGGCGGGCAGATACTGGCCATAGACCGCCGGATCGGTGACGGGGCAGCCGGTTTCCGCATCGCGCGCGTGGAGGTGGACGATGGCAGCGCCCGCTTCCGCCGCGCCGACCGAATCCGCGATGATCTGTTCGGGGGTGATCGGCAGATAGGGTGACATCACCGGCATATGCATCGCGCCCGTGGTCGCGCTGGTGATGATGACCTTGTTGGTCTTGCGCATCAGATTTTCTCCGGATTGTTCTACTGTTGGAAAATTCGGGCCGGGCTGAACGCGCCGTTGCCCGCCAGCATCTGGCCGCCATCGGCCGGCATGATCGCGCCGGTCACATAGGATGCGGCGTCGGAGGCAAGGTAGAGCGCCAGCATCGCGACATCGCCGGTGCTGCCGAAGCGGCGCAGCGCGGTGGCCTCGGTCGCGATCTTGCGCATCGCTTCGTTGGGGGCGAGCTTGGCCATGCCCTCGGTGCCGTCGATTGGACCGGGGACGAGGCTGTTCACCCGCACGCCTTCCGGCCCCCATTCGAAGGCGAGGCATTTGACCAGCATGTCGATCCCCGCCTTGGCTGCGCAAACGTGGGCCTGCGCGAAATAGGGCGCGGAGCCCTGCGGCGCGGAGATCGCGATGAACGAGGCACCGGGCTTCTTCGCCAGTTCATACCCGGCGCGAAACACATGGAAGGTGCCGACGAGGTCGATATCGACCACAGTCTTGAAGCCGTTGGGCGAAAGCGCGGCAGCAGGGGCGACGAAATTGCCCGCCGCGCCCGAGACGATCACATCGAACGGGCCGTTCGCCTCTGCAGCTGCCTTCATCGCCGCGCTCACCGCTTCGGCATCGCGGACATCGGCGGCAAAGCCGATGGCGCCGTGGCCGATCGCGGCGGTTGCGGCCTCCACCTTTTCAGCCTTGCGGCTCAGCACTGCCACCTTGGCCCCGTGCGCGGCATAGGCCTGGGCGATGGCGAGATTGATGCCGCTGGTTCCGCCAGCGATGAAGGCGCTGCGGCCGGCGAGCAGATCGGGGACGAAACTCACGATGCAGGTCCTTCAAAGGCAAGAGGCTGACCGGGGCAGGGCCATTCGAACGACACCAGCCGCCCGGTGGAGGAGAGGGTGACGAATGCTGTGCGCCGATCCGGGCCGCCGAATGCGATGTTGGTGGCGTAGTAGTCGTCGAGCGGGGTGAAGCGGCGCGCAGCGCCATCGGGCGAGATGCGCAAGATGCCGCAGGCGTTGAAGCTGGCGACGCAGATGTGGCCCTCGGCATCGAGCGCCATGCTGTCGAGGAAGTTGCGATCGGGCAGGCCGGCCACGAGGTGCCCGCCGGCCGGGGCAGGCCAGGGCAGCAGGCTGACTTCGCCGGGTGCGACAATGGGATAGGACAGGATCCGGCGCGTGACCGTTTCGGCCACGAACAGCGTCTTCCCGTCGGCCGACAAGCCCACGCCGTTGGGGGTGATCAGGCCAGTGACGACCGGGCGCAGGAAGCTGCCATCCGGCGCGCCGTAGTGGATCGCACCAAGCCCCAGTGTGCGCCCATCACGCTTGCCGTGATCGGTGACGTAGAAATTGCCCAGCGCATCGAACACGAGATCGTTGGGGCTCTGCAGGCGCATGCCACCGGAGGCATCGTAGAGGCGCTGACTCTCTCCAGTGGCGAGTGAGACGCGTTCGATCCAGCCGGGGACATCGGATTGCCCGGTCGGCCGCCGCCAGCCATTGGCTTCACTGGTATAGAGCCAGCCGCCGGAATTGGCGATGACGACCCAGCCATCGGGGCCGAGAGCTGCGCCGTTTGGCCCACCTTCGAGCTGTGAAATGACCTCAAGGTCACCATTTGGGCGGACGCGTGTGAGGGCGCCACCCTCGATCTCCACGACGACCACACTGCCGTCCGAAAGCGCGATTGGGCCTTCGGGGAAGCGCAGCCTGTCTGTGATGACCTGAAGTGTCACGCGCGACTCTCTCCCGTTACGAGAGAAAGTTTATGACCCGTGGGTCATATAATGCAACCGGTTTTTACGCGGGCGGTTTTCCGGCACCCCGCGCGGCCAGTTCCAGATAGAGCGCGCTATGATCGAGTTCGGCGTGCGGCCCTTGGCACATGGCCGCGTAGAGCGCCTCGGCAAGGCCGGCGAAGGGCAGGTCGAGCCCCATGCCGACGGCAGCGGCGGTGATCGTGCGCATGTCCTTGAGCTGCACGGTGGCCTTGCCGCCGGGGGCAAAGCGGCGCTCCAGAATGCGCGCGCCGTGCTGGCGCCAGATCGTGGAATCGGCAAAGCCGCCCATCAGCGCCTGATGCACCGCCGCCGCATCGCCGCCACCAGCCTCGACCAGCAGCATGGCTTCCGAGACGGCGCCGATCGTCACGCCGACGATGAGCTGGTTGGCAAGCTTGGCCAGTTGTCCGCTACCGGCGGGGCCGACATGGGTGACCCGGCCGAGAGCCTCCAGAACCGGCTGCACCCTCGCTACCGCTTCGGCGCTGCCGCCTGCCATGATCGAAAGCGTGGCCTCGATCGCCCCCTTCTCGCCACCCGAGACCGGCGCATCGACGCAGGCAATGCCGCGCTCGGCAAGGCGCGCGGCCTGCGTGCGCGAGGTCGCGACCGGGATCGAACTCATCACCACGACCGCCGAGCCCGGCGCGAGCGCCTCGGCCACACCAGCCTCAAACAGCAAGGCATCGCAGGCCGGTCCATCGGTGAGCATGAGAATGGCGATCTCTGCGCCGCGCGCCGCCTCTGCCGCATCGGCAATCGCGACGAGGCCATCCTGCGCCAGCGCTGCCGCCTTTGCGAAGCTGCGGTTCCACACCGTCATCCGGTGTCCGGCCCGCGCCAGATTGCGCGCCATCGGGGCGCCCATGATGCCCGTGCCGAAGAGGGTGACGGTGCTCATGCCAGAGCGGTGGGGCCCGCGATCGCCGCCACCAGATCAGCGACTTCGGGATCAGGCGGATTGTGCGCATAGACCGCGCGGTAGATGAGGAGCGCATGGAAGCGGCACAGGAATTCGGGATCCGCGTCACCTTCTCCTGCCTCACCGGTGTCGGTCTGGACCCGGGTGCGGTTGAACAGGCTCTGGTCCATCATCCCGCCGACGGTGCGCACGGCCAGCATCAGCAGGGCCGGATCGAGCGCGGGATTATTGAACCGTGCCAGCGTGCCATCCCAGGCATGTTCGGCAATGATGCGGTTGCGGCGCTGCCACAACTCGCGCATCGCATCGTCGGTCTCGCCCATCTGGATGATGCAGCGCAGGATACCGACATTGCGCAGGAAGCCGCGCTCATACCACCTGACCAGCGTCAACGTGCTGCCAAACGCCGTCTCGCGCGGGGAGAACGAGGGCAGGGTCTGCGGCTCGAACGCAACGAAGCGGCGCGCCAGCTCGATCAGGAACTCGTCCTTCGTCTTGAAGTAGATGTAGAACGTGCCCTTTGCGAGTCCGGCCTCGGCCGAGATTTCCTCGACGTTGAGATCGCGGTAGCCGACATTGTCCAGCAGCCGCGCCCCGGCGGCCAGCAGCTTGAGGCTGGTCTTCTCGCCACTGCGGACTTTGCGGATCTCGAGCGCCAGCGCTTCGAGATAGGTGGTAAACTTGATCGCGCCGATATCCGACAAGGCCCGGTCCTCTGGTTAGACGGCCTTCCCGATAGCGCGGCGCGACCGAGGCGTCGACACCGCGCATCAGGCCGATCAGTACCGGAAGCTCACCCGCGCGCCGATCACGCGCGGCGAGCCCTGGTAGTAGAGCACATTGCCAGTGAGCGGATCGCCGCCGCCGGGGTTGCTGGCGTTGGGCGCATAGAAGATCGACAGCGGCACGAAAGTGTTGGTCACGTTTTCCGCATAGACCTCGAAACGGGCAGACCCGATCGTTGCGCCCGCGCGCAGATCGAGCGTGGTATAGGCGGGGATCTGCTCCACCGGGGTCCCGATGCGCAGCAGGCCCGAAAGCGCATTGCCGCGGTGGGTGACCGAGGCGCGCGCAAAGCCTTCGACCTTGTCCGTCACCGGGAAGTTGTAGTTGATCGATCCGCTCGCGGTGAAATTTGCGGTGCCGGGAATACGCGCTTCCTTGATCAGCGCACCTGATGCGATGACATCCTTGAGCTTGCTGGAAATGATCGTGGTGTTGGCTGCGAGCACAAGGCCTTTGCTCACTTCGTAGCTGGCATCGAGATCGACGCCGTAGCTGCGCGCGGAGCCGGCGTTGCCGATCACTTCGCCCACGCTGCCGGTGCCTTCCTTGGTCACCACCTGCAGGTTCGACCAATCGTTGTAGAACACTGCTGCGTTGAACCGGCCACCCGCGCCGAACTGGGTCTTCACGCCGGCCTCGTAGGCGCTGAGCCGTTCGGACTTGAAAGTCTGGTCCGCCGGTGTGGCGCCGGCCACGAGCACGAAGAGATCGTTCTGCCCGCCCGAGCGGAAGCCCCGGCTGAACGAGATGTAAGCAGAAACGTCGCTGTTGGGCTGCCAGCGCAGGGACACGCGCGGGTTGAACACGTTGTCCTCGCCCTTCGAGCCGAATGTCTGCGGGAAGGGCAGGCCGCTGAACAGGCTGGTCGCGAGTGTCGAGGACTTGCGCTTGTCGTTGAAATAGCGCGCGCCGGCGAGCAGCTGGAACTTGGGCGTTATATCGAACGTGCCTTCGGCAAAGGCCGCGATCTGGCGCGAGTTGCTGGTCGTCTGAGCATCGAGATCACCCGAGCCGGGGAGCGTATAGCCGCACAGCCCGCCGCACAGGACATTGGCGATCCCCGCCGGGGTCAGCGGCTCCTGCGGGCCGCGGATGCGGAAGCCCACATCGCGGTTGCGGTAGAAGCCGCCGGCAGTGAGCTGGAACGGCCCCTTGAACGCCGAGACAAAGCGCAGTTCCTGATTGAATTCCTTGACCCGTAGTGTGTTGTCGGTGCGCGATCCCTGGAACACGAACTGGCCGCCGCTCAGCGGAACGCCGATCTGATTGGCGAGCGCAATGATGCCGAACTGGTCGGTGGTCTGGTCGATCCGGCGCTTGAAATAGTTGCTCGAGGACAGGAACGTGCCGAAGTCTGCTTTCTGTTCGAGCACGAGGCTGTACATCTCGAAATCGTCGGTCATCCCGACTTTGCCGGACGAGAAATAGCCGGTGCCGTCGCGTCCGCCGCGATTGGGATAGCCGCGGTCGGCGCGGCTGAGGAGCACCGAGGCCGTGGCTTTGAAGCTATCGTTCGGCGTGATCGCCAGCGCGGCGCGCCCTCCCCACGAATCGGCACCATTGGCATCGGGGGTGGTGGTGGATTTCGTCCAGATCGTCTTCACGTCGGGCGCAGCGGGGCCGAGAATGGGATTGGGCTGCGGCAGGAACTGTGCGGTGACGGTGGCGGCGGTGCGGTCGATCCAGCCTGCGTCCTGCTGCCAGAAGCCGACCACGCGCAGCGCGACCTTGTCCTTCACGATGGGCAGGTTGACCATGCCGTTCACGCTGCCATTGGTGCCGCCGCGCTTGACCGCGCCGACATTGCCCTCGATTGCGCCGGCCACTTTCCCGGCATCGGGCTTGTTCGTGACCACACGGATCGTGCCCGCGAGGGAGCCTTCGCCGAAGATCGTGCCTTGCGGCCCGCGCAGCACTTCGAGCCGCGCGGCATCGAATACCGCCGCTTGCGGGAAGAACCCGCCGACCGAGAAGGGCGCGTCATCGATATAGAGGCCGACAGCCGTACCGGTCGTGCCGTTGATATTGCTCGTGTTGAGTTCGGCAATGCCGCGAATGGCGATGGCACCGGTGCCGGTCTGCTCGGTGCGGAATTCGACGCCGGCCACATCCTGCAGCGCGCTGCCGATATCGGTGGCACCGGCAGCGCGAAGCTGCTCCTCGGTAAGGACGTTGATGGCGATGGGCACGTCCTGCACGCTTTGCGCGCGCTGGTTTGCCGTCACGATGATTTCGTTGTCCTGCGCCTGCTGCGCCGTAGCGGGTGCAGCCATGACCAAAGTCGCCAGAGCTGACGAGACCAACAGTGTGCTTCGTGCTTGAACCATTCCCGCCTCCAATCGTCGCGACATCACCTTTTGGTGCCTGCGCCAGCCTGGGGCCAGGCACCGAACCGGGGGGGGCGTGATCGGATTTGCTTCCGTTCGGCCCCGCCACCAAATATGACCTTAAAGTCATGTTGAATTGCCGATAAACCGGCGTCAAGCCCAATGTTTGCTGCGATCAAAGATTTCTGAAGCTCATGGCGTGACAATGAAATGACCTTAAGGTCATATAAAGTGACGTGGAACCTGATTGGGCGGAAAGTGCTCTATGGCAGCCGGACAGGCGGAGGAGGCGCAGCCGCTCGAGACAGGCCATAGAGGCCAATCGCAGGCTGTCAGCGGCCTTATGGTGCTGATTCTATCGCAATTTCAGGCGCACTGCTGCGAACGCGGGTGAACGCTTGCGGCCTGATAACCGCTAAATACCTTGGATTTTGGGGGTTTGTTTAGGCGCCTGCGAACATGGGCGGACGGGAAAATGGAGCGGGTGAAGGGAATCGAACCCTCGTATTCAGCTTGGGAAGCTGCCAGCCAAGTCTATTTTTCAATAGCTTAGCCTGCAAAAAACGGCAGCAATCTGCATTGAAATCGCGCAAAGTCAGAACAGGCGGCGGCTTCGCTTCACTGCCGCCTGGTCGCGCGCCTCGCACCGCTCGATGATCCCGATCGCCGAAATCGCGCGGTCGTTCGCCTTGTCGAGCTGGCCCGTCTGCTGATCGCCAAAGCTCACCCAGTTCGCCACCGTGTCGTCCACGGGCATTTCCGCGCCCGGCACCGGGGTGCGCCATTCACTTGGCAGGAGTGAAGCGCAGGCAGCGGGGATCGTCCCGATAGGCGGCGCGCCGACACAGCCCGCTGCGCACAGCGGCAGCAACAGCAGGAGGCACCGGCTGATCCGCCCCGGCCGCACCTTGGATCGATTCATCATTCATTCTCCCGATTGCGTCGCCGGCATCGGCCCGTGCCCCCGCCGCGCTCACAGTGCCCACAGCGTCCCTGCCGCTTTCCACCGCCGCCTGCCCCGTATCGCGCGAAAGTCGCGCTTGTGCCCCTGCCGTTCGCGCCTCCTGGCACTTGGCCAGGAACAGCAGCGCAAACACCAGCGCCACCGCCGCCGCGATCAGCGTGCCGCGCAGCCCGCTCATGGCGTGCTCACCCCTGCCGCAGGCGCGGCATCGTCATCGCTGTTCTCACCGCCCGAGAAGTCAACGCGCTTGTCGCCCCATTGCGCCTGAAGGCTGCGGCGGTTGATCGCCATGCCCAGGCTGAACAGTACCACCACCACCCCGCCGATCGCGATCCACAACACCCAGCGCAGCGTTGCCGCGCGGTCAGGCTCGCTTGCCACCGTCCATCCGCGTTCCGGCAATAGCGCCGCCATGCCCCACCACACCAGCGCCGTCAGAAACGCAGCGCCCGCCACAGAGAAGATCAGCGCTAGAACCTTGCGCCAGTCACGGGGTGGCCATTCCTTGAAAAGCGTCATGCACGCATCTCCGCCGCAAGCTTGGTGTGATAGTTGAACCGCGCATATGCCGCGCCGTTGTAGGCGGCGGCAAAACGGCGGCAGGAGTCGGGGTTGCTCGTGATCGCCCGCACCTCGTCCTCCAGCTTGAAATGGCGGATATAGCGCACCAGCATGTCGAGGTGCGCAGCCTCGCCCGTCACGCAGGCATGGGCCATGGCAAAGGGGCTGGCATAGCCCAGCTCGTCCCACCACTCGCCCATGATCTGGAACGCGCCCCAGCTTGCCGCCATGAACGCCGCATCCACCGCGCCCGTGGCGATGGCATCCGAAAGCCGGTCCCAGGCATCGAGCACGCCGTTGCCGTCCGCATCGCGCGAATAGCCACCCGCGCTTGGCTGGCTGAACGCAGCCGGACTCCAGTATCCGGCGGTAAAGCGGTGAAACTTGTGTCGCTCGTAAAGCATCTTCGGCCGCCCCGCCGCATCAAAGCCGCGCCCGGATGATTCCACCGTCCAGATGGCCTTGATCTGGAGGATTGAGCAGCCGATCTGCCCTGCCGCCCAGGAAAGCTCCGTTGGCCGGATCAGGTCCGCCGCCGGGTTGCGGAACCACTCCAGCAACAGGGCCTTCGATTTCGGCCCCCATATCCCGTCCGGGTTCGCGCCGATCGCGCGCTGGAGCGCCTTGATATCCATGCCTCACCTCACCTGCTTGATATGAACGGGCACCTCGATCTGCGTGCCCTTGGTCGCGGCCCACCAGATGACCACGCCGATCAGCAGCGGGAACACCAGCGCCTTGATCGTGCTCCACACACCGCGCCCCGTCGCCATCAGCACCTGCTTGGTCGCTTCGGTCAGCAGCGCGGCGGCAATCGCCTTGGCGTCCTCATCGGTGATCGTCCGCACATGCTCGCCAGATGCGGGGGCGTCGGCGTTGTCATCCATGGCTCAGTTCCCCGTCCATCCGGTGGCATTCACGAAGACGCCTCCGGTCACCGATGAAATCAGCGCGACGTTGACGGCCGTGTTTGCAGTTCCGCGCAGCGGCGGGTCGAAGATCAGCTCGCTCCCACCCTCGATGGCAGTCGTCTGCAACTTGCCGCGATAGATGACAGTCGTGCCGTCCTTGACGACAATTTCGGTCGCAGCTCCCAGCGTGTCATGCGAGATGGTCAGCGATTTGACGTAGTTTCGTACGCTCGCGCCGCGCGCCGCCGCGATGGCAACGTCTGCGGTGCTGGATACGATGCCGCCAGCAGCCGATGCATAGCTCCAGTATGTCGAGGAGAGCCCCGGCTGCACGACAAGCCCGTTCGTATCCCCGCGCACGCGATCGAGCGTGGTGCCGTTGAAGGCATAGGGAAAGGCTTGGGTGGCAAGGCCAGTATTCGAAGTGGCAAAGCCGTCCGAGCTGGGCGCGGCGGCCGTCACGCCGGTCGCACCGTTGAAGCCGAACAGCGCCACGCCCAGACTGCCGCGCGTATCAACTTGAAGATCCCCGCGCTGGCCCGTCGTATAGGTCGGCCGGGTCGCGTTGTAGATCGCGCCCACCTTCACCGGGTTGCCGCTGTCCGTGGCCCCTGCCGCCACGTTGCCCGTCGCCGCCACCGGCACAGGGTTTGCCGTCGTCACAGGCTGGCAGTTGATGCCGCTGGCGTCGCATTGCAGGTTCACCGCCGCATCGGCAAACGTGCCCGCCACGTTGGTGGGATAGGCGATGCCTGCCAGCGCTGCCCCCGGCAGCAGCAGCGCCGCCAGCGCGATCATCATCAAAATCCGTAGACGCATGAAGTCTTCTCCTGTTCGGCCCGCGTCAGCAGGTGCCCTTGATCACGAGGAACCAGTCCACCCCGTTGAACATCGCGATGCCCGCTTCGCCGGTTGCCAGCGTGAGGATCGTTGCTCCGGCCGTGTCGTTGATGATGGAAAGCGCGAAAGCGCCGCCCGCCGGCCGCGTGAAATAGAAACTGTCACCGGACGTCGCGCCCTTCTTCTTGAGCGTGATGGTGCGCGCGGCCGTCAGCGCCGTGTTGAACGTCTGCTGATACTCATCCACGCCCACTTGCAGCGTCACGTCGGCATTGCCCTTGGTCGCCGTCCCGCGAAACTCGGCCGGAATGGCAAGGCTCTTCACCGTCACCGCGCCGCCCGTGGAAAGATCGGCAAACGGCCGCACGCTGCGCGCCGCATCGTTCGGCGAATTGATCCACAGGCCCGCGTGCTGGAATTTCACCGTGCCCGCTGCGATCGTCGTGTAGGCAAAGGCCTTGTTGAGCGAGGTCAGCAGCGCTGGCCGCTCGATCCCCACGTTGATCGCCGTCACATCCGCGCCGTCGATCAGGTTGAGCCCGCCCGAATTGGCGATGCGGATCAGGCCGCCGCGAAACACATAGCCGCCCGCGATGGTGAGGGAACCGGGCGAAATCAGCTCGCAGTTTTCGAGCTCGAACCGGCAAGTGCTGTCGCCCGCCATGCTCGAGGCCGTCGTGGTCCGGTCGATCTCGCAATCCACGAAGCGCCCGGTCCACCCGCCGCCCGTCGTCGTGAAGTTGTGGATGCTCGAATTGCGGCAGATGAAGGTATGCGTGCCCGTTCCGGTCTTGGAGAAAAACCCCACCGAAATCATCGAATTGAGGCCGGCATACGCACCGGGGAAGTTGCACTGGTGCGTGAAATTCTTCACTTCCGTCACGCTGGCGCGGCTGACAACTGCATAGCCGACATAAATGATGCCTTGCCGGATATCGGTCGTGAAACCGTCTACCGTCACATCATTGCCGCGCACCTGCATCGCCCAGTTCAGGCCGTTGATCGTCTGCCCGGGGCTGACCGAATGCGTGCCCCACGCCACGATGTTGATGAACAGGGTGCCCTTGCTGTTGGGGTGCGTATCCCAGCTTGCCGCCGTGCAGCGCACCGCCACGCCGGTAACGGTGTTGCGGCGGCACACCCCCTGCCGCATCCGCGCAGCTGCCGCCACACCGCCGATGATGCCATCGGTATAGGCATGCCGGCATTCCTCGGCATAAATCTTGTAGTAGCCGTCCACGGTCGCGCCGAAGGGCGAGCAGCCATAGCCATAGCAGTTGGCGCTTTCATCATCGCGCAGATCCCGCGCGAAGATTTCGAACACCGGCATGTAGCAGGAAACGGGCATGAAGCCCCGGCTCGAATTGCCTTCCACCCGCACCTTGCCGCGCGCGCAGATATAGCCCTCGATGCGCACCGCCTCGCGCACCTGCGTCTTCTCGCCGCGCACCTTGATGTCCAGCACGCATTCGTTCTGGTCTACCTTGTAGATCGTGCCGGTGGCGGCATAGAGCGCCGCCTCGTCGATGGTCCGGTCAAACCACAGCGTGTTGCCGCCGGTCTTGTCGATGACCTGCGCCCAGTCCGCCAGTGAAGTCGAATTGGCGTTGTAGGTGAAGGTATTGGGCACGCTATCGCCCAGGAACACACGGTCACCCACGTTGAGCGCAGCATAAGATGCCGCGTCCACCGGCACGGTGCTGACAATCGCGCCGCTTCCCACCGGCGATTGCGCGGGCACGAAAGCCCCGGTCCAGCTCCCCACGGCGGCATAGGTGTTCTCGGCGCGGAAGCCGGTTGTCCCGCCGGTGAATTCGATGAAGCAATCTTCCTCGCAAACCACAACGCAGTAGCCGCTCACCGTGGTAAAGCTGATGGCCTGAATGGTGCGGTCGATGATCAATGGCCGGCGCCAGAAATTCATCAGATACATGGCCTGCGCCAGCAGCACGCTTTCATCCGTGCCGGGTGCGGCGGCAGGCAGGCCGTTCACCCCGGAAAGGCCCGTAAGCCGGAAGGCATTGGGATTGCCCAGCACCTCATGCAGCGTCTTGTCGCCCACTTTGATCAGCAGGTCGCCGATGGTGCTGGCAAGGTCACCGCGCAGGGCGTTATCGTTGCCCGTGCCGCTGGCCGGAACCAGCTCGCCGGTCGCTCCCCCGGCATAGAACTTGCCCGCGAACAGGCTGCGATCAAACCGCCGCAGCTTGCCCGCGCGATATTGCAGGATATCACCGTCCAGCAGGTCCGCAGTATCCAGCGCCAGCCCCGTCTGGCCCGGCAAGCCCTGAATGGCACGCAGCGCGACATCGGCCGCAAACGCATCCTGCTCCTGCTCGATCAGCGCGCGCCGGTCCAGCTCGTCCTCGATCTTCTTCGCCGGCAGCGGCTGCGTCGGGCTCAGCTGCGTCAGTTGCACCCGGCTCGTCTTGCGCGTCACCGTCAGCTGCACGCCCGCCGTATAGGCGCGCAGCGTGCGGATCGATGCCGCCCCGGTGCGCAGGTTGCCGGTAATCTCGTAATCGGTGCCCGGCACCTGCACCACGCCATCCGGGTCGGTCACCACCAGCTCGCTGGCCTGCATGGCAATCAGGCCCGCCAGCGATTCCGCCAGCATGGCCGCGCCCGGAACGTAGCTATGGGAAAGGACCGCCGAAGATACCGTCATGAGAAGCGCCCGACCTGATCGCGCTCACGCCATGCGAGCGGTAAAGGCCGGGACGGGCTGGAGCGAGGTCCCCGGTGCGGTTCTGTTATCGGATGGATAACACTGGGTCAACTACCGCCGGGATCATCATCATCGTTCGCCCCCATGCGAAACGGCACCACCACCACCCGCGCCTCGTCGGAAAGCAGCGAGAACAGCTGGTGCAGCCCCTCCGCTTTCAGGTCGCTGTCCGGCGGCATTTGCGCCAGCATCGCCTGCACCACGGTCATCGAATCGAGAAACCGGTGCGCCCGGCTTTCATGGTCCAGCTTCATGCCGCGCCTCCCTCTTCGCAGGCAGACATTTCCACGCGCAGCGGAAGCGGCCGCTCGAACACCCACGCGCTCCGCCCGTCCTGCTTGCGCACCTTGGGCCGCCACCCCCACATGCGCAGCACCTGGCCGATGCGGTGCCGGGTGGATTGGTCCGTGCCAGCAAGGCCGATGCCCGCCGCCGCTTCGGTCACCGTGCAGAACTGGCGGGGTTCGAGCCACGATTTCAGCGGCACCGCCAGCGGGTCCCCGTCAAACAGCGCCTCGCTGTCTGCGATCACTGGCGGCAGCCCCACCTGCACCCACAGCCCCCGCGCCGCGCGCGGGCCAAACAACCGCCGCGCCTCGCGCACCACGGTCACCCCGGCGGTCAGTCGCACGGGGTCGTAATCCATCGCTTCCGTTGGTGGCGGCTCGATATCATGCATCTGGTATCGGCCCGTGCGCCGCAGCTCGGGCAAGACTTCCGAGGTTACCCATTTGCGGAAGCGGCGCGCTTCGGGCTTTCTGCTACCCAGCACGAGCGCGTACATCCCGCTCTCTGAAACGACGTTCATTTCCTGCACGCCACCAAGGGTGTCACTGGTGGTTACACCCTTTTCGTCATCATCGAGACGCGCCAGCGCATGTCGCGCATTTGCGATGCTCAGCACCCGACAGAGGTCGTTCGCCACGAACCACGGCTCATTCGCGATCATCACGACGCGGACGGGCTCTTCATCGAATTGGTAGGACAGCAAGGCATTCATGGTCGATCTCCTGCAGATCGCCCGGCCCCCTGAGAGACCAATCCCCGAAAGGGTGTCGTTTTAAACGACACCCTTTGGTGGCCGGACGCGCCATGATTGGTCTTACCGATGCAGGAACGGCGCACCTGGAGGTGCTCACGACGCGCCCGACCATAAGAAACCGCGCCGAAGCGGGGTGCTTGGCGCGGGGAGCGCCTGCATACAGGGAGACCAATCCCTACTGCGAGACTCCCCGCAGCTCCGTCGCTATATTCCCCATCGACTCGCCGGGCAAGGGAATATGACCGTGGGCTTTGTTGCCTTTGCAGTTATCGCGTTTTTGCTCTCCGCTTTCTTTGGCTGGAACCTGCGGCGTGGCATTTCCGATCCCCACATCTTTGGTCTGGTATTCGCCGCCAACGCCTTGGCTGCGTCGCTGCTTGGCCTTGTCGAGCAAATCCTAGTTATCGATTCCGCGATGTCCGCGCTGATCGTTTTGGTGATACCCCCGGCCATGGCGCACTTTGGGGCATTGGCCGGATACTATGCGGGCGGGCTCTATGATCAGGTCGCTGCGCAGGCCCGCATGCGGCAGGACGCAGATCCCGACCATGATTGATCCTATCTCTACTCACTGCCTCGCCGCTTCCGGCTGCGATGCCCCCGGCGTCACATCGCCCGGCGCCCACCAATAGGTTGATCCGCGCTCCTGCGCCGCGCGCGCCATGCGGTGAAAGCTCTGCCGGTAATGCGGGTCCACCATTTCCTGAAGCTGGTCCAGCAGCAGGCGGTTTACAGCCGCCCGCGCATACCATGCATTGCTGCCCGGCGTGGCCTGCCGCATCTGCCGCACCAGCTCGCTCGATAGGTGCGTTTCCTTGCCTTGGCCCGCCTCGCCCAGATTGCCGAGTGTCAGCGCGGCAATCGGGTCCACCACCGCCCCCATCGTCGGCCCCACGAAGAACCCGGAAATCGGCCCCGTTGTCCCGCGCTGCCCTGCCATGCTCTGCGCCGCGATATCGCCCAGAATGCCAAGCCCGCCACCACGCACCATCGCCCGGCCAAGCCGCATCGGCGTCACTTCCAGCGCCGGGTTCTCGCCCTTAGAAAGGTCGATCATCGTATCTGCCAGATAGCCGCCCAGCGTAAGGAAGATCGGCAGCGAAAGCGCATACTGCAGGCGGCCCATCCCGCCCCGGCCATACACCGCCCGCTCCAGATGCGTCATCATCCAGATCACGGAGAATGTCTTGAACTGGTTGGCCGAATGCAGCAACTCGCCGCCGATCGTGCCCCGCTCCATCCGCACCGAATGCCCCAGCGTCGCCACCGCCGTGCGCGCCCGCAGGCTTTCGCCCGGCACGGCAAACTTGGTCTCGCTGTCGATCAGGTTCATGAACTTAATTGCCGTCGCCAGCGCATCCGCATCGCCCGTCCGCGCCAGATCGCCCGGCCGGAGCAGGTGGAGGCCACCTTGTTCCACCGGGCCGACCCCGCGCAGCCGGTCCCAGTCCTTGCCATTGATGCCGTATCGCTCCAGCGCCATCCGCTTCGGCTCCGCCAGATCGCCAAAGCTCTGGTCGATATGCTCGGCCCATTCCTTCATGAAGCTCAGTCCATTCGCCTGCTTCATCGCCACCGTATGCGGTGTCAGCAGCGTCGTCCGCAGCAGCGCATCCGCCCCCCGCTTGGTGAATTCGTGCGTGTTGAACTGCCCGTCGCGCCACATGCGCTCGGCTCGCCCCGTCATTTCGGCAAACACCAACCCCGAATGCAGCGCCGCATCGCGATAGCTGGCATCGCTCGGATCGATCAGCTTCGCGTAATTGTGCATCTCATCGATCACGGAAAGGCCGTTGAACTTGGCCGTCATGCCCGTGAACATCGGGTCGGTCGGCAGCGCGGAAAGCGCGGCGCTGCCCATCTTGCTCATCACGTTCCAGTTGCGCACGCCGCTGAAGAACCGCGCTGTGGAGCGGTTCTCAGGCGCGATCCGGCCCAGCTCGCCCGAATACATGTCCCACGTGTTCTGCAGGATTTTAGCCGCCCGTCCCGCTTCGCCCGCCAGCTTCACCTTGCGCCCGGCCTCCATGGTCGGCAGCGCATCCTTGCGCAACATGTCCGCCAGCCAGCGCACGGTATGATCCGGGTTCGGCCCCAGCACGCGCATCGCCGCAATGTCGCGGCTCATGCTGCTGATATGGCCCGTGATCGCGTCGAACACGTTCCCTGTGCCGAACCGGTCATTATAGGCCAGCCAGTCGTCCGCCGATTTGAACACGAAGAACCGGTGATCGCTCCGCCGGTTTGCCAGCTTGCCATTCCCGTTGAACGCGCCGGGCGTTGCGCTGTCGAGGCCGTTGCTCGTGATGTTCTTCCACGCCGCAACCAACGCCGGTTCCAGCGCATCCTCGCTCGCGAACGGCAGATTGGTCTCCGCATCGATCATCCGCGCCCAGTCAAGCTGTGGGCGAATGAAATCACGCCACAGCTCGTACCCGGCCTTGGCAATTTCCAGCGCGTCATGCGTCTGCGGCAGGCCCCAGTTGTCCAGCTTCGGGATCGCGCCACCCGCCGCATTGAATTGCTGGCGCAGCCATTCCATCGTGTCCGCTACCGCTTCAGCCACTTGCACCGCATCGGGGTTGTCCACCGCTTCGCCGCGCAGTGCCCGCACCACGTCGTCCAGCTCGCCCGCATTGCGCAGCCGCCCCAACAGGTCGCGCTTGTACCGGCTCAGAAAGTCTCCCATCCGGCTCCACGCAAGGCTCTCCATAGCCCAGCGTGTATTGTCCACCGATGCCATCCCCGGCGCGGCCTCGTGATGGTCCATCAGCCCGTCAACGAAGTGCTTGGCATTGCCGCCCCCGGTCAGGTGCGCCTCAAGATCGTCCAGCAGCCCTTGCTGCACCTTGATCGCCATCGTTTTCTGCCGCCGGTCGGTCAGCGCCTGCCATTCCAGCGCCGAAAGCGCGTCGCGCCCCGCAAGGTCCGCCGCGCTCACCGCATCCATCGTCTTGCGATATTCGCCGTTCAGCCGCTCGAATTCCTGCCGGAACCGGTCAGCCCGCTCGCGGTCTATCACCCCTTCGGCGCGCAGCTTG
Organism: Novosphingobium sp.; assembly: GCF_027486195.1. Classification (GTDB taxonomy): domain Bacteria; phylum Pseudomonadota; class Alphaproteobacteria; order Sphingomonadales; family Sphingomonadaceae; genus Novosphingobium. Next base: position 26,551 of record NZ_JAIXPP010000010.1, on the reverse strand, counting down.
GTCAGGCATTGCAGGAAACTCATAGGCAGTCCTTCAGGGCTTTGAGGGCCATGTCTTCATCGTCGAGCCGGCCAAGCGCCTGCGCGATGCTTTCTGGTACCGGCGCGCCAGTGCCGAACGCCACTTCGCGCCACGCTCCTGCCTCGCGCTCACCCTCAAGATCGTGCGTGTGCCCGTCCGCTTGCGCGCGGATCTCCGCTGCCGCCGGATCGGCAAACTTCGCCGTCATGTGATCAGCCATCGGCAACGCGTCCTGGCGCAGGTCAGGCGGCGCGATCGGGCGCACCGCCGCGCCTTCCGCTGCGCCGCCCGTACGCTCGGCGATTGGGCCCAATGGCGGCGCGCCGCGCCCTTCCACGCTGGCCAAGCCCTCTTCGCGCAGTGGCGGTGCGGGTGCCTGTTCTAGCGCTGTTTCCGGCACCATGTCCGCCGCACGGCGATTGGCCTCTGCAACCTTCGGCGCCAGATCGCGCATCCTGAAATCATTCTTAAGCAGCCGCTGCCGCACCAGCTGCATGTATGGCGTATCGCTGCTCAGCATTTGCTTCAGGCTTGCCCGCGCTTCGTCGAGGCGCGCCGCTGCCACATTGGTCAACCGGCTCTCAACACCGCCCACCTTGGTCAGGATCGTGTCAATACGGTCCTGCAATTCTCGCACCTGCGGTAGCGCTTGCCGCTCACCCCCAAGGCGCTGGAGCAGATCGAGGTCAAGCTCCCGCCGAATTTGCAGCGCCTTGTAATCGCGGAATGTGCCGGGATCGAGGCTGCGCGCAATGCTCGCCTGCGCCATGCTCGGCTCCGGCAGCCCCAGCGTGTCCGCTTCCACTTTGGCTTGGGCGATATTCCAGCTTGTCTCGTCCGGGAACGCATCGCGCCGCAGTTGCGGTACCTCCGGCCTGATCGGGTCCGGATAGTCTGCCGCAGTTCGGATCGCACTCGCCTCGTCCGGCATGGCATCCGGCCTCGCCGCAACACGCATCGCACCGCCGCTTCCACGTCCACCCATGCGCTCAGCCGCCCAGTCCACGAACTGCCCCGCCGTCATGGTCCGCAAATGCGGGTTCGCTACGATCACTTCTTGGGGCAATAGTGCGCTCAGCGGTGCTGAAGGCGAAGCGTGCAGGACGGCTTCAGCGCCGCCCTGCCCAAGATGGTGCACAACATAGAGGTTACCGGGGTCCGGCTCCACTCCGATGCGTTGCAGGAACGCCGCATTGTCCTGGGTGAACACCCGCATCACCCGGTCCTGCGTCTCGCCATCTAGGCGGCGCTGCAGGATCGCCGCGCGCGTCATGCCGCTTTGTGGAAACGTCTTGTGGTAATAATGCACCCACGTGCCATCGGTGAACTGGTATCGCCCGGTAGCGCTCGATCGCGGATTCGCCGCTGTATCGCTTCCGCTCGATTCCTGCCGTCGCGCCGCCGCCATATAGGCATCGACCGCGCCGTTGGCATCGCCCGTGATCGGCGCGCGTGTCGCTGCGCTGGCGCCCGTGCGCGATGGCAATGGCGGCGGCTCCACAATCGCGCGCTGCGCCGCATCGATCTTGGCACGGTGCGCGTCCGCTCCTTCCTCATCAAACGGATTGCGCCCCTGCACATCGGCGTCCCGCTCGATCACGTCCACCGCCGCCATCTGCTCCGGCGTGCGCAGCTGCTCCGGCACCGCCTTGGCGAACGCCTTCACCACCGCCACCGGGTTGGTCCGTTCCGGGATCGCCAGCGCCTCCCGCCCAGCGCGATAGGCAGCCCCCGCGCCGCGCAGGCCAAGGCCGGCCACCGCCCCAAAGGCAAATGCGGTTCCGACTTCCATCGCGGCATCACCCGCGGTCACCTCCTCGCCGCGTCGCGCCCGCACCGCCGCCATCGCCGGCAGCTCCACCGCCACCCCCGCCGCGTTCACCAACCCTTCCATGAGGATCGCGCGGCCAACTGAAAGCTCGCTGCTCAGCCCGCCCGTCGCAATTGCCAGCCCGGTCTGCACCGGGTCGGCCAGCCCGCCAATCAGGCCGCCCGCAAGCCGCGCACTGAACGGCCCTTGGCTCGCAATGATCTTATCCCGCAGGTGCCCGTCGCCGCGATTGGCCGCTGCCTGTTGCGCAGCGGCAAGGTTCGTCGGCACGCCTTCGGGCAGGCGCCCCTGCTGCCGCAGCAGGTCAATATCCCGCTGCACGGCGTCGTAATCCGTCGTGTCCTTGCCTGCCATCGGCAGCATGCTCCACGCCGCCTTCCATGGCGATACGTAGCCAAATGTCGCTGATTTCCCCATCGCCTTGGCGACCGCGTTGACCACAGGAACCGATACTCGGCGGCGGCGCATTTCATCGATCAAGGGATCGTCGTCTACCGAGAGGTTGATTTGCGATCCGGTGCTGTCGAGCCATCCCGTCGATTTCAGATCGTCATATGGCGTTGCCGCCTGCTGCGGCCGCGCCTGTGCCTCTTCCGGGGTAGGCTGGATGACCGATAGGACACTCATCGGCCCGGCACCACGGCGCTGATATAGTCACGCCCGCTCTTGTCCGTCACGATCCGGCCCGCTGCTGTTTCCCACCGGTAGTGCCCTCCACCGATCCACACCGGCGCGGCAAGCCGCAGCGAGAACGCCGGTTGCTCATCCGGCTTCCTTGCCCCAGCGTCCCGGTCCACGCTGTGCCAGAAGTCCAATTCACTCATCGTGTCCGGCAGCACGAAGGGCGTGTCGTTACGCGCATGCGCGATCCCGCCGATCTGCCGCCCGCCAACAAAGCGGCCGCCCAGCGCCGCCTGCGATGCAAGCCGGATATCGCTCGGCGTCAGCGTATCCACACTCCGCCCGTGCTCCGCCAGCCACCCCGCCAGCCATTGCCCCGATGTCTGCTTGATCGCATTGCGATTATCCGCCGGGACGGCGCGCAGCGCCATATCCATCTCGTGATTGGCTACGCCGATCAGCTGCACAGCATTCGGGGCCTTTTCCTTGTCGGGGGTCAGGAACTTCTTGTCGGCCTCCAACACCTTGCGCCCGTTATAGACAAAGCCGCGCGCATCGGGCCGCATCTGCGCCTCTTGCTGGAACATCGCATCGTTCGGCATGATCTTGTCCGCCGCCGCTGCGCGCACATCATCCGGGAACCGGTCCAGCTTCGCCAGCACCGCGCCCCGGCCTTGCACCCCCTGCCGCGCCTGCTCCTTGAGCATGAACGCTTCGTTGGCGTCGATGGGTGAAATCGGGATGCCTGTTTCCAGCGTCCGCGCCCGCGCCCATCGCGCCGTCGCATCAACCGATGCCTGATCATCGAGATTGAGCGGCGGCGGCAAACTGGCCGCGCTGCCATACTTGGTGAAGAACCCTTTGGGGTCCGCGCGGAACGCCTCGGATCGCGGCCCGATCTGCTTGCGCAGCCACGCAATCTGGCGCAGGTCCGCCTCGTTCTGATCCGCTTTCCCCGCCAGCGTCGCCAGATCATTCTGCAATCGGGTCGGCAGAATGCCCTCGTATTGCTTGGCAAACACGTTGTCCGCGATCAGGCCCTGCAGCTTCTCGGCAGTGGACGTGTCGCCCCCCGCGCGGAAGCGGTCCCGCGCCGCCGCCGCCTGCGCGATATCGCCTTCGCTCAGCGTAAGGCCATCCGCCGCGCGCTGCTCCCACGTCTGCACCTGCTCCTTGGCTGTCGCCAGCACTGCGCCGCGCGATGCCTCAATCATCTGCTTCAGCCTCGGAATCGCACCGTCCGGCAACTTTCCATCGAACGCGCCCGTATCGAGCGCTTTTTCCACCCAATCACTGTTTCCGTTCTGAACGGAAGAAGTCAGCCCCTCCATCCTGATTGCCGCCGCCGTCGAGGCCGCAACGCCCGGCCGCCACGCAGCCGGGATCGTGCTATCCCCGGTAACGCGCGTGACCTCTGCCGCCGCAAACTCCTCCATGCGCTCCGGGTGTGCTCTGGCATTGTCCTTTGCCAGCGTCAGGGCTTGGTCCGCCGCCATGGCGCTTGCCTTGGCATTCACCTGCGCAATGTATTGGTACGCCTGCGTTCTGCGCGACTGCGCCATTTTTTCGAGGATCGGGTTCCAGTGGTTAATCAAGTCCTGATCGTTGCCCAGCTTTGCCCGCAGCATTGCCTTGTCCGTCTCGATCCGCGCGTCGATCTTGCTGTAGGCATCCGGGTCATTACGCACATCGGTATAGTAGCGCTCAAAGTCCCCCTCGCTCGCCTGATAGTCGACCCCAAATCCACTACTCGCCTTATCCTGCTGGCGCGCCTTCTCGCGCTCGGCAATGGCAGTGGCGATCTTGTCCGTCTGGATTTCAGTCTGGCGATTTTGGTCGAGGATGCCGCCCGCCGTCCGCCCCAGCGCTGAAACCGTCTCCCCGATGCCCTGCGGCTCGGCCACCGGCGCGGCCGGCACCACGCTCGCGTTGATCCGGCTCGTGAACCATCCCGCCATGTCACCCGTTCCTGTTCAGGATGCTGGCATTGTTGCGCTTGTTCATTTCAAGCAGCATCTGCCCGTTCCGCTGATCGTGTTTCGTGGCGGCATAGCCCACCGCGCCGCCAAGAAAGCCCTTCACCAGCGCCCCCCGCGCCTGCCGGTCGGCCTGCCCCGCGCGCACCCGCAGGTTATAGGCCTCGCCCCGCGCCTTGGATCGCAGGTTGGCAATCTCCAGCTCGCGCTCCAGCGCCGCCTGCTCAACCAGATCGGCCACAGTGCCCGTGCCCACCGGGTTGCCGTCCGCCGCCGCCATGGCAAGGCCAGCGCCCTGCGCCAGCCTCGCGTCGCGCGCCGTCTGCCAGGCGTCCAGCTCGCCCTGAAATTCGGTGCGGTTCGCATTCTCGCGGTCCATCCGCGCCTGCGCCCGCAAGGTGCCGCTCTGCTCCATGCCGCCGATGATCGGCCCGGCCACGCCGCCCACCAGCTGCACAGCCCCCAGCAATCCCGCGCTCATACAGGCCTCCCGTCGATTCGCGCGTACACGGCCATGTCCTCCCCATCGGGGCAGAAGCGGTAATGCCACCCCTCGAAGCCCAGCCCCAGCAGCCGCGCCCACTGGTGGCCATTGGCAAAGCCGCGCCGCACCGTCACATCGATGCGCCGTTCCGGCATGGCGGCGATATAGGCGCGGCACCAGCGCGTCACATGGGCAAGCCGCGCCGTGCCCAGCTCGCTCATCACCGCCCAGGCCGTCAGATATTCGGCATGGCTGCGCACCATGCCAAAGCATGCCAGCACGCGGTCGCGCTCCGGATTGGCAAAGGTCCAGCAATGCTCTTCGGCAGCAAAGGCCTCCGCACGCGCGTCGCGCGCCGCGCAGTCCGGCCAGTCGTTCGCCTGCTCCGGCTGCACCTCGATCATGCTCAGATGCCGCGCCTCGAAAGGCACCCGCAGCATGCCGCCGCTCAGGGCGCGCCCCTTGATCATCCGCCCGCCTTCTTCACCTGCTGCATCACTGCCAGAATGGTCGATTGCTTGGCCGCCGTGCGCTCGACCTCGATCACGTTGAGCCCGTCGTAATCGCCGACGGTATCCAGCGGGATATCCTGCGTCAGGAACGGCAGCGCCACGTCCAGCGGGCTGTCCGTCGTCTGGCTTTCCACGTCCCTTGCCGAATTGGCAGCGCCATCCACCGTCACGCGAAGGCCAAGGCTGTTCTGCACGCGAAGCCACACTTTGGCCGTGCGGCCGATCTTGAACATCGCAGGGCCATTATCGCCCCCCGCCTCCGGGGGCAGCGAACGCCAGCGGCAGGCATAGGGCAGGCCCAGCATCACTTTGCTGAATGCGCCGTCGTCGCCATAGCCCGAAAGGTCCACCGTGCCCGTGCCGTCCAGCGTGAACGTGCCCAGCACTGCGCCATCAGCGATGATTTCCACCGTCTTGCCAGCCAGATGCGCCGCCGTGAAGACACTGGCCGGCGGCCCGTCATAGGTCAGCGCCGCATCGCACATGATCCCGTTTTCGTCATATTCGCCGGCATTGCGAAACGGCGCCATTTTCATCACGAACCACGCGCCGTCCGGCGTTTCCGCCGCGATCCACAGATCCTCGCGCGTGCCATCGGGGGCGGTGCAGGCGGAAATGGATCGGGCCAGCATGCCGCCACCCAGCGGCCGGTTGAACCACCCAAGGATGGCTTCCTCCGGCATCAGCAGGCAGCCCTTCAGCATGCCGTCCTCGTGCACGCTCCACAGCAGCGGCATTGGCTCACTCTGCTTGGCCATCTCCACGATCGGGCTGTTGCCGATATGGTCGGCATAGCGGGTCATGTCTTCCACGCCGAGCCGCTCGTAAGTCGTATCGGTCACCCGCAGCACCTTGCGCCGGTTGCGCTGGAGGAACACCGGCTTGCCGTCGAGGTCCACCGGCCGCACCACGGCGCTGCCGCGCCGCGAATTCACCGTGTTGCGGATGTTGCCCGGCGCGATCCCGCGCGCGGCGCTGCTCTGCTGCATCACGCCTTCCTCGCGCGCACCGCCGGTGAACAGGTTGTTGCCCGATTGCATCCATGCGATTTCGTTGGGGTCGGTCAGCGGGGAAATGAACGCCTGATCGTCGCCGATATCGCCGTTCTCGTTGAAGCGGTCGAAGTCATCGTACAGCCCGATCTGGCTCGCATAGCGCACGTTGTCCTTGGAAAGGATCAGCCGGTCCTGAATGATCGCGCCGTGCTGCGGCCAGCCCCGCTTGGGGCTGAACGCGCCAAAGCGCCAGCGCCAGGTCGCGTTGGTCGATGCAAGGTCCTGGGTCACCGTCGCGGTCACATGCGTGCTGTCGGTATAGGCAGTGATCTTCAGCCGCCCGATCGCGCTGTAAAGGTAGGTCCAGGCGCAGCCATAGGGGCCTTTGGCGTTCACATCGTTGCCATTGATCCCGTCGTACTGCGTGCCCTCGTTGTGCGTCGGCGCAACCGATCCCGTGATGGTACCGGAGCTATGCTGATAGACCTTGCCGTTGACACTGACCACGCGCATCCCCGCCGTCACCGTCATGCCCACCATCCAATGCGGAATGGTGGAAAGGTCGATGAACTCCATTTCAAACAGGCCACCCACGTCGCCCGGATCGAACAGCGGCTGATTGGCCACCAGCGTCACCGCGCCGCTGCTCGCGCTCGCCTGCACGGTCCGCGTCTTGTCCGCATTGCGGTCCTCGAACGGCCCGTTCTGGAATGCAAAGCTCTGCAACGTGAATGTCGTCGCCCCGGTGCGGAAAAGCTGGTTGGGTGCCACGTCGCGGTGCCAGAACCACATCGTGTCCCCATCGGGTGAAAACGTGTAATCCAGCGCCTTCACCTGCGGCAGCGTATAGGGATGCGCCAGCTCCACCGGCACGCCCACTGTCTCGATCCGCACGTCGTTCGTATAAAAGCGAAACTTCAGGGCAGACATTTCGATCTGGTAGGCCTGCGTGAGATACGGCTCGAACGGGATCAAGCGGCAGGGGCCTGCCGCCGCCTCCACGTATTCAAAACCGGGGCAGGCCTCCAACGGGCCTTGCGGGCGCGGCACCCACCCGGTCACTTCAAGCGAGGAAACCTTCCACACTTCGTGGTCGATTCGGCCAAGCATGAACGGCGAAAGCTCGCCGCCGGTGAAGTTGGATTGCAGCGGGGTGACGAGAGACATCGTGCCTTACCGCCCCCAGCTCGGATAGCTGCCCCATGCCCGTTCACGCCGCGCGCGGTTCCAGCGCGAAAGATAGCGGGCATTGCCTGTGGTGCGCTCGCCCGATGCCAGGCCGTCCAGCTTCTTGGCCTCCTCCAGCGCAGCCTCGCGCATCTGCGCCATGTCCTGCGCCTTGCTGGCAAACTGCGTTGCCGCGTCGGCCAGGTCCAACGCCAGTTGATAGGCCATGAACACCTGAAAATGCGCTGGCCAGGCCCCCACGTCCTCCACGTCGCGAATCCCGCGAAACGGCAGCGGTGCGGCCGTATTGGTCAGAATATGGCCGCCCTCTTCCACGCCCTCGAAGAAGGCATCGTCGTCGCGCGGCGGCGGCAACCAGCGCAGGCAATCGGCAGGCAGCTTGAAGCGACGGGTATAGCCAAACGCGGGCGCGTCGCCCGTCTCGTTCAGCAGCGCACGAAACAGCGCAAAATTCCACGGATGGCACACGATCGCGGCGCGGCGGCTTTCGTGCCACAGGTCGGCCAGCTGGCGCGCCAGCGGAGCAGGATCATCGATCGAGATGATCCGCGTCACCGTCCCCAGCAGGATCAGCGCGCGGTTGGCGATGCGGGTCTGCGAAGTCACGATATCAGCCACGCTTCACTCTCCCACCAAGAAAGCACCCGCCGCGTGTCCAGCCCGAGATCAAGACCCCGGCACGCGGCGGGCGTAGTTTCAGCCCAATGAGCGCGGGTGTGCTCACTTATGGCTGTAGTACGTATCCACCTGAAGCTTGCCGCCAGCGGTCACCGGGATCACGGCAACGCTGGTAGTCAGCACCAGTTCTTCGGTCGAAAACGGCACGGTGTTCAGGCCGATGTCGTTGAAGTCGAGCAGCTTGATGCGCACGGTTGCGCCGGCCGCCGGGCCTGCCACCGCCGCGCTATACTTGGTGGGGTTGGCGCGCGTGCCCACGGAAAAGCTCACGCCCGCCATCGAAACAGTGCCCGCCGTGAGATCCACCCAGTCAGGCACATCGCCGCCGCGCAGTGCACCGATCACCAGCGTGGTGCCGATGGCATTCGCGCCGCCGTCGTCGGTCAGGAACACTTCGCGGTTGCGCCGAATGCCTGCATTGTTGCTGTGGCCAGGGGCCTGCTGCCCCTTGGTCCCCGTGTACACGTTGGTCAGAAATTTGCCGGTACGGTCGGCCATGATCGTTCTCCTGAAAGCTTTTGACGGCCCCTAAACCCGCTCACCTTGAGCTTGCCGAAGGGCCGTCAGATTGATCACCGGCCGTTGCAGACCAACTGGAAGCACTTCTTCTCGTCGACCCGAGTGATCGCCGAGCAGGCTTCCGCATACTGCTGCATCTGGTGCTTCTTTCCGGGGTTCTCGCCCTGGCGGTAGAAAAACTCGGTCCAGATGCCGCGATAGAGGCCGCTGGGCACGAACGCCGGCAACGCAATCTGCCCGGCTGCCGGCACGATCGTGCCCGGAGCCGAAGGATAGGCGCGCGCCGAAAGCATGTTGCAGCGGATGTAGCGGAAGCCGAGGAACCCGCGCCCGGCAGCGAATTCACCGCGCGCCAGCGGGCGGTCCTCGCTGTATTCCCAGTTGGCGAATTCGGTGATGTTCTGAAGGTCGATCACGCCCTGGTTGTCGATGAACAGGATCGGCTCTTCGGTCTCGGTGTCCACGTCGTTGTCGTTGAACAGCTTCATCAGCGCCTGCAGCTTGGCTTTCGTGATGCCCGCGCCGCCGTGTGGGATGATGTTGCCGGGGGTGAAGGGCACTGCCGTCTGGCCATATTCGCCGGTATAGGCGTTGCCATAGAACCCGCCGAGCGGATCGAAGAACGCGTCGTCGTGATACCGGCGCGCGGCGTCCGCGAGGCTCTTGGGCGGCACAGCCTCAATGTTGACATCGGTCGCCTGAATGTCATGGCGGCCCACCAGCACCGCCGCATCGGCAGGCTTGCGCTTGCGGATCGCACGGCGAACGTTGCCGATGTCGACATAGTTGGTATCGTCGGCGCGGTTGTTCTGCGTTTCGAGATTGATGATATCGAAGCGGTCTTCGAGGATCTTGATCGTGCCGCTGCACTGGCCGCTGTTGCTCTCGTCGAACAGCTGGGTGAACTTCCCCGGAATCTGGTTAAGCTCGTTGGTGACCTTCAGCGAATAGGCAATGGTCCGATCGTTCTCGGGCCAATTTTCAAAAGGGACTCCCACAGTCTTTCTCCTGGCAAAAGTTTCACAACATGCGAAATTTTCGTCAGGGGTATCGCCCCGTGCGTCGCCGCAGGGCCGGGCCGGACTGGCGACTCACGTGCCGCGTGAACGCCCGCGTCTTTTGCGGGGAAGCACCGGGGCCGCCATCTGGCAGGGTGTCCGGGTCGTTCCGATCGGGCCGGGGGGCAGGGTGCTTCAGCCCGATCGGAACGCCCTAGAAGTTTATCGAATCGATAACAAAGTCAAGCAGGATTATCTCAGTGCCGTCCGCGCGGTTGCGGAGCGAAGCGAAGCAGAGCCACCAAAACCCGCGAAGGGTTAACCCCTTCGCGAACTGCCCGCCGCGATGATCTTTGCATATTCGTCCAGCTTCTTGCTTTCGGCGCTGTTCGGGTTGCGCAGCTTGTCCGCCGGGAGCTTCGCCGCCGCCGCCTTGGCCTGTTCCGGCGTCATGGTGCCCAGCGCCATGGCCATTTCGGTATCATCCACCTTGCCCATCTCGCCCGTGCGGCGCGCGATGTCGAACAGGATGCGCACCGAATTGCCCGCGTCGACCAAGCGGGCAAGGTCGGTATCGAACTTCACCGGGATGCCCATGCGCGTCAGCCAGGAATTGGTCGCGGCCTTGGCGGCTGCAAACTCCGCCTTGCCCATGCCCGCTTCCAGATCGGCCAGCTCGCGCTGCGCAGCCGCCTGCAACGCAGCCTGCTGCTCGGCGACATAGGCGTTGTTCGCAGCCACCAGCAATTCCGCCTGCGCCGGATGCAGCCCGGCCTTGTGGAACACGGGCCGCATCGATTCAGCAAAAGTCGCATCCTGCCCTTCAGGAACCTCGATCTTGTAGTCTTCCGCCTTCTCCGGCCGGACGGCAGCGGCAAAGCGCTCGAAGCTGTCGGGATCGTCGGCCTTGGGCAGCTCGATGCGGTTCCCCAGCATCTTCTGGCGCTCCACCAGCCCTGCCGCCAGCTCCTCCACCGATTTGAACCGCGCCAGCGTCTTGTCGCCCTTCAGGTCATCGGGCAAGCTGTCCATCCACGCCTTCGCGCCGGGATCGGCAGCAGGATCGGCGGCCGGGGCTGGGTCCGCCCGGCCCAGCGGGGAAGCAGGCGCGGGATCGGCAGCCGGGGCCGGATCGGCGGCGGGGGCGATGGGGTCAACGTCACTCATCGTTGGTTCTCCAGTTCAGTTTGCAGGGATTTGGCTTTCTCGGCCGGGATGAGGCGAAAGCGCGCCAGCAGGTGCAGCATCAGCCGCCGCTTGCCCTCCAGCACGCAAAGTTCGGCATGATCGGTCAGGGCAGAGGCCGCGCCCAGCCCCGCCGCCTGCGCTAAATCGTCAAGTACGATTGCGCCTGCGCGCGAAAGCGTAGCTCCGTCCGGATAGAACACCTCGCGATAGGCCTCGTGCACTTCGCGCAGCGCCCTGCGTCGCTGGATTCCGCCCATGCCGGGCAGGGTGCGCCGCTTCTGGCGCGATGCCGCCATTTTTGCGCGCAGCTCGATCAGGTCCGGGCTCTCGCCGTAGTCAGGCGACATTGGGAGGCACCGCCCCGGCCAGGTCCTTCGATGCCTTCGCCAGCTCCGGCACGGCGGCCAGGAACTGCTGCTCCTGGTTCTGCTGATCGTGCTGCTGCTTGATCGCCGCGCGCTCTTCTTCGGTGCTCATGATCGAAACCGGCACCGATGTGTTTTCCGCCACGAACTTCAGCCGCTTCTCGAACGGGAAGTATTGCTTGTACGTCTGGTAGGTCTCGGGATCGTTCTGGAAGGTCGGCGCAAAGAACCGCTCCATGTCGAGCAGCGCGCCCACGCCGGCCGCGCCCTGCGATCTGGTTACGCCATTGTCATAGACCGCCTTGATCCCCATGCCCGCTTCGCGCGCCTCGCGCACTTCGCCGGGTTCGTCGTCCATCAGGCCCAGCTCGTCCATCAGCGCCAGCTCGCGGTCCAGCTCGGGGGAGAACCATTCGTTCTCCTGCCGCGCCAGCGGGGTCAGCAGCACGCCGGCATCGGCCTTGCGCTCCATGATCTGGCCATCGGTCACATGGCTTTTCAGGTCCTGATTGATTTGCAGCAGGTGGGCATAGAACGCGCGGTCGATGTAGCTGTGCCGCAGCTCCAGCAGCCGCTCGGCTTCGGTGTTGTCGGCCGGGTTGAACAGTGCCTTGATCCGCTCTTCATAGCGGCTGCCAAGCCCCCCCATGATCACTTCGCGCGGGGCATAGCGGATGCCGTAATCAAGCATGTCGTCATGGGCCAGCATCGTCGGCCCCGCCTTCTGCTCGGCGGTTTCGGTCATATCCACCATCATCATCTCGCACTGGCGGACAGAGGGGAGCACCTGAAACGCGGCGCAGTGGCCATAGGGTCCGTTGAGGCCCTTGGCGAAGCGGCTCACCACGCGCGGGGCGGCGACGTAGCCGCCTTCCTTGAATAGCTCCTTGCCTTCCAGGGCGACAAGGCACCCGCGCCAGGGCTTGCCCAGATGATCGATCCGATCGGGATCGTATTCGGTATTCGGATAGATCGCGTGGATGAATTCCACCTTCTCGTCGTCCCCGGTGCCGCCCTGCTTGCTGATATGGCGTTTCACCACTTCGGGGCTTTCCGGCCCCCACTTGTCCCATGCCTGGCGGGCCGTCAGGGTGAACTTGTTGTGCGTGCGGATCGGCAGCCCTTCGGCGTTCTCTTCCACATAGATCTGGCCGATGAACTCGCTCTGATAGGAAAACCCGATCGGGCGGCCCATGATGTCGCGCCTGATATCTACCCAGCTCGATTGCATGGCAAAGGCCAGCAGGCTCGCCCAGCCTTCGCCCAGATGGTCGGTAAAGCCCGATTTCGGGTCGCTGCGCAGCTGCTGGAGCAGGCGGTTCTTGCTCTCTACCCACAGCGCCACGTGCTGAAGCTTCATCAGGTCATCGTCGTCCAGCGTCCAGCGCTGCCAAATCTGGCCCGAAGGGTTGGAAAGGCCCATCGCGATCGAGACGCCTTCCTCGAATTTCTGCTGGGCATATTCGTCGAACACGGCGGTAACGATGCTTCGCTGCACATCGCCGTACTGGCCGAGGCAATAGAACTTCGCCATGCGCGGCAGGATCAATTCGGCCACTTCCTGCCGCAGCTCACGGATCGCGGTCTGGCCCGCCGCCATCCGGTCCTGCCGCTTGATGATCGCCTCACCGCTGTACATGGTCACCCTTTCCTGAAACCGTCGCGCAATGGTGGAGGAGCGCCAGACTCCTCCACCACGCCCCCTCAGCCGAAGCTGAACCGCAGATTGTTGCCCGGGATCATCGCGGAAAGCCCGCCGCCACCGATCAGCAACGCGCCAAGCCGGCACACCGAAAGCACCTTGCCCCCGGCATCGAGCAGCACCGCAAAGCGCAGCGTCACCTGGTCCATTTCGGGTTCAAGCTGGATCATGCCGCCAAAGAGCAGCGAGCTGGCCTGCGGCGTGAACAGGGCCTTTCCGCCGATCACAGCCGGATAGGGCTGGACCACGCCGTTGTCGTCCGCCAGCACCAGAACCGTCAGGTCCCCGGCATCGAGCAGGTCCGAAACATCGCCCCACTTGGCATATTCGCCCTCTTCCGGCAGCTTCAGCGCCTTGCCCACCTTGGGCCGCTTGATGGTCGTTTCCGCCACCGGGGCAGGCGGCGCAGCCCCCAGCGCCGCAATCTGCGCATCGCGCTGCGCCAGCGTCGCGGTCAGCGCATCGATCCGCGCCTCGCGGTCCTTCAGGTCATCGGTCAGGCTCGCCACCTGCGCATTCGCGGCCGCCAGCTTGTCGCTCTGCGCCAGATATTCGGCTTGGACATCATCAACGCGTGCCAGCGCATCTGAAGCCGCAGCCTGCGCCACTGCAATCGGATCAATGGCAACGGTTTCAGGCTCCGCCGCACCGTTCGTGTCGAGCCCTTCGGCAGGCTCAGGATGAACTGCCGATCCTTGACCGGCAGTCGAGACACCCTCAGCCCCCCCGATCGTGTCGGGCGAAGTCGAGACAGTTTGAGCCGCAGTCACCGCAAACTCGCTCGCTTCATCGATCGCGGGCGCATCGCTCACTGCCTCCGGGGCCGCTTCTTCGGCAGGCGCAATCGCCTCGCCCTCCGGCGCGGTTTCCGGTGCAAGGTCGCCCGCCACCGCATCCTGCGCTGCCGTTTCATCGCCATCCTTCAGGGTCTTCAGCCGTGCCATCGTCGTGTTCCTTTGCGGTCAAATCGGGGCCTTCAGGCCGAACGCCCCAGCAAACTCGTCTTCGGCCCGGTCGAGGCTTCGGCCCCGCCCACAGGCGTCTTTTTCTGCCCGCGCGCACCGGTGCGCCGCGCCAGGCTGTCCGCCGCCGCCGCGCGCTCGAGCGCGTCGTTGCGCGTCGCCACCTGCGGAGCCTGCTGCTGCCCGGCCCCGCCAGAAAGCGCCTTCGACACACCCACTGTCGCCGCCGTTGCAAAAAGGGCCGGAACGATTGCCGCCAGAAACGCCATCAGTGTCTCCTCTCCGGCCCGCGCAGCTGCGCCACCTGCTTCGAGTATGAAACCTGCCCCCCGGCAACCCGCCGCGCATCGCGCCGCGCATCCATGTCAGTGATCACGCGGCCTTTCTTGGCCAAACCAAGGCACAGGTATTGCAGAGCATCCTGCACATGGCTGAAGTCGTTCTTGGTCGGCAGATCGCGGAAGCGGCCACCGGCCGATGTCTGGATGCGCTCGATCACGTAGCCGTTGTTGAAGCCGCGCCGCAGCATCCGCGCCGTTGTGCTCACCAGCAGGCCGGGCCGCCCGCCCGGCGATGCATTCAGGCGCGCCCGCACCGCCTCAAGGCGCGGCTCGATCCGGTTCCCCGGCTCCCCGCCGGGCTTGGCGCTGCCACCAAAGGCACGCAGGAAGATTTCAATCCACGTGCCCTCGTCGTCATACTCGCCCCATTCCGCCGCCGGATCGAAAAACCCCTTGCCCAGCGTCGCCCGCGGATAGGCGGTGCTCACGAATTCGCGGGCCAGCTCGCCGAAAGCGGTCGGCCCCATGCGGGTCAGTTCGTTGTTCTTCGCCGGATCGAAGATCACCAGCTCGTCCAGCACCCGAAGCTGGCCCATGTCCTCTTGCGCAAACACGATCGCGGGGGTTCGCCCGCCGTCGATGCCGAAATGGATCGGCAGGTCAGGCAGGGGCTGAAGCGCACCCTCCGCCATGTGCATTCGGTCGTTGAATTCAGGATAGACCGGCTGCCCGGCGCGCACCGCGCCGAATTCGTTGTGAATGAACCGCCGGATATCGTTCTCCGACATGGTGAGCATCATGCCCTGATAGTAACCCTTGCGCAGGTTCTTGAGGTTTTCGGCCTGGGGACTAAGCCCGCCGGGCTGCCGGTGAAAATTGATCCCGAAATCGTCGCCGAATTGCTGCTGGAAACCATCCACCATGTCATCGGGAATGCCCAGATTGCCCTCAACCAGCAGGTCATAGGTCCAGTTGTCCACGTCAGGCGCGTTGAAGTCGGCAATCACCCCGTTCCAGCCATGCACGGAGCCGTGATAGCGGCCCACGCGGGGCAGGCCGAAGCGGATCACCGAAGGATCGAGCGTATCGACCTCGTTGAGCCACAGCACGGTCAGCGACATGCCCTTGAAGACCTCTTCGGCCTTCAGGTCGCCCATGGCGCGAAACCACATCGTGATTTCGATCTCGCCGATGCCGATCACCATGCGTCGCACCACGTGCCGGTTCAGCTCGCCGTTCCAATTGGCCTTGGTTTGGGGAAACCAGCGGAACCAGTCCTGCATCACGTTGGTGGCAAGCTGGGAATAGGTCGCGCGCACGCAGCACACCGCGATCCGGCGCACGCCGTCCTGCATCGGCTTCTGCCACAGCGCCGCGTTGATGATCTTCTGGAAGCAGCTCGTCGTCTTGGCCGATCCGTAAGGCCCCATGATCGCCGAAATCAGCTTCGTATCGTTGATGAAGCGGTCCGCGATCGGGCCGACCGGCTCCATCGTCAGGACATTGCTTTCGCCGTCCTCGCTATAGGGCAAGGCCGCGCTCACTCACCCGCCCCGGAACCGTCCGGCGCGCTCACCGGCTCGAAGCGGGCCTCCTCGATCTCGGCTTCCAGCAGCCGAATGTCGTCCGCATGGACCACACCCTTCATCCGGCCCATGAATTCGGTCAGCGCGGCATCGGAAACCGCGCCCTTGGGCAGAAGCTGCGGCGCAAAGATGAACCCGTCCACCTTGCCGTCGACTTCGAGGCGCTGGACGGCCTTGCCGTGCACCCGGTCCATCAGCTCCTGGACGCACTTCAGCCAGAATTCGGCCACATCCCGGATGCGCACGGGCTTGGATTTGTCCTCGCTGCGCTGTGCCGCCACCCACAGGTCGCGCAGGCTCTGCCAATCCATCGCCATGACGTTGCCAAGGGCATTTACCGGGTCGCCGAACTCCTGGACGATGTACTTCGCCAGATCCTGATCACGCTTGTTGCGGGCGCCTTCCGGCCGCCCGCGCTTGCGCGCCAGCTGAAACACATCCTTGGGCAACTTCCCGCTCTCGTCGCGCAGCAGGTCGAGCTGCTCGGCGCTGGGCATGCCGTGCAGCGGCCGTGCTGGGCTGCCGGCGGCTTCGGTCAGCATCCGGTCAAGCCCGCTGGTTGACATTGCCCGCCCCCGATTCTAGCGTCCGCAGAACGTTGACACCTTTGGCGCAGGACAGGGCAAATCCCCCACCCGAACCCGCAGTTTTCCGCGCATTCTGGCGCGATATTGGGCGGCACCCAGACTGGCCGTTGACACCTGCGCTCGGTGCCGCCCGCACCCCCGACCCCAGTAGGGTCTGAAGAACTCCGCGCCCGTCCGAACGGCCCATTTCGGCCTGACAAGCGCCATTGTCGCGGGGCTGGCCCCGATCCGGAAACTTTTGACCAATCTGGTTCCTGCCGTCAGCGACGGGGAGGGGAAGCGGTCGCCGTTGGCGAGGGGGGCGCACCCCCTGGCCGAAGGCCAGACCGGCCGAATTCAGCCTGTCAGGCTGAACCCGCAGCGCCGAAAATGCAGCCAAATCAAAGCTTTGTGCTCTCCGTTCTGACTTGCCCATTCTGACATCGAGGCCATGCCCACCCCGAAACCGCAGAAAACCGCCGTTCCCGATCCGCGCCGCCCAGCTCCTCGATGCCGCCCAGGCCGAGGCCGCGCCGCCGGAAAATCCTCCCAGAAATCCGCCCCCCGCCGCCCCGAACACCTGTCTGGACGACATCGAGGACCGCACGCCGAGCGCCCCGGCATTTCCAGCCCCTAGTTTATTCGCTGCGAGATGAGTGTCCGACGCCATAGGGCCGGATATGTATCCCCCGGATCAGAGCCGCCGCAAATGGTTAATGGGTAGCGAGGCCCGAAACCGCCCTAACCGCGCCCGATTAACCGGCCAGCCCTCACAACCTACGGAAATCTATAGATATAATCCGATAGGTTAGCAGGTTAGCGCCTTGCCATGCCGAATACGCATGCGAGCCGCGAAGCCCATCGATCCGGCCCGATCGCGCGCGCCTGATCGCGCGCGTATAGAGAAGTCCGCTAACCTGCTAACCTGCTAACCGTGATCAAAAACCCAAGCAATCCCAATGCCTTGTGCGTCCCTATAGGTTAGCGCCTCAAGTTAGCCTTGTGGTTATCTCCGCCCCCCGACCCATCGGCAGGCCCGGCAAAGCCCTCTTGCCATCCCCGCCTATGGGTACGGGTCCGGGATAGAGAGAGCGATGCGCTAACCGCTCCAGGACGACGCGGCGCGCTTCACCGGGTCCGGGTGAACTCGGCCGAGAGAAAGGAATGTGGAGCGCGGACGCACCGCATCGGCCCCGGCTATGGCCGGGCTCCGATGCTGTCCGCGCGAGCTGGTTTAAGTCTTCTGGCCGTCCGCCTGGTGAGCGCCGCCGGGATCTTCGGCCCGGTTTGCCTCTGCCGCCGTCAGGGCAAGGTCTACTGCGTGGCGCCATATCCGTGCTTGACGGAAACCGAAGCGGGTCCGGGCGCGGGCTAGCCTTCACCGCCCTCGCTGATTTTCGCGCGCGGAATCAATTGCGCCACCACTCCCGCCAGTAAAGCAGCCATGCACCACGCGCCGAGCACCATATCGACGTAGAATGTCGTCTCAATCGGCACCAAGCGCGGCCTAGGCTCGACTGCGCATATGAACGCGGCGACTGAAGCGCCCACCAGAACATGCCAAGATCGCGTCGCCATGACGGCAGTGAGAAGCGTAGCAACTGCAATCGGCGGGTCCGTCATCGAGGCAAGGCCCGCCCCGATCAGTAGCGCCTCTTCAACGCCGGGCAGTGGCACGAGTGCGAGGTAGAAGGCTATTACGGCAATCGTCACCCCGACTGGTCGCCCCATGATCGTCGCTATCCGCCCCACCCGCGCCCCCTTGCTGTTCGAGTCGACCAACGGTATACCCCCACTCGTCCGGCAAGTCGCCGGGCCGGGAGTGGAAGCCCGAATTCAGCGCGACCAACGCGCTAGGCCCCGGCCTCAGCGCGTTTTCTTATGGTCGGGCGTGGTGGGAAGGCGAAAGCCTTGCCGTTGCTGATCGGTCTTCCAACCCGTCACGTCCGGCCACCAGAATGGAAGCTGGTGGCCGTCCGCACAGGACGATCAGCCATGAGTGATATCAGCTTCTTCGATTTCGAAACCAAGCCCGTCCGCGTCATCATGCTCGATGACGAGGCAAAGGGTACGCACGAAACGCGTACCCTTTCTAACCCGCACTGGGTTGCCGCCGATCTGGCCACCTGCCTCGGCTACCGTGACGCCTACGACATGCTCCGCATGCTCGACGAGGACCAGAAGAGCACGCATACCGTGCCAACGCTCGGCGGGCCGCAGTCGCTTTCGATCGTCAACGAGTCCGGCATGTGGACGTGCGTCATCCGCTCCAACAAGCCCGAGGCAAAGCGCTTCGTGCGCGTGCTGACCGGCGAAATCCTCCCCACCCTGCGCCAGCACGGCACCTACACCATGCCGGGCGCCGAGCCGCCACCAACGCCGGCCGCGCCCGCCGCGCCGGCATTCGATCCCGCCTATCTCAGCGCGGCCGTCGCCGTGGTGCGCGAAGCCCGCCGCCTCTTCGGCACCCGCGCCGCCCGCAACATTTGGGCCGCTGTCGGCCTGCCCGATCCGGATCACTTCGCCGCCGCTTCCATGGAGCACAGCTTCCCAGATGGCCTTGTCACCGCGCTCCTCGCATGGGTCGAAGGCAAGGATCGGCTCACTTATAACGATATCGGCCATGGCATCGGCATCGGCACGCCCGATACCCCCGCCAAGCACCGCATCGCAGATATCCTCACCGCGCGCGGGTGGAGCTGGCGCAACACCAAGTTCGGGCAGGCGCAGCGCTGGACATGGCGCGCACCCGTCGCTCCCGCCCTTGCCGGGGAGATCGTCCAGTGACCATCACCGGCAACCCCATCGGCGCACTGGATCATACCACGCAGCAGCTCGTGCAGGCGGCGCGCACCATGGCATGGCAAAGCCATCTCGATTGCGATGCGATGGAGCACCTGATCCGCAACGTCTCCACCCGCGCCAAGCGCACCCTCGTGCAGCGGCTCATCACCCCCGCCGCGAACGACTGACCGGAAAGGACATCACATGATCGATCGCAGCCAAATCGCCCAAGCTCTCGCCAAGGCCATCGCCTACAAGCAGTGCGGCAAGCAGGAAGACGCCGAAGCATGGGCCCGCAAGCTCGTCGAGCTGCTGGAGTGCGCCGATATCCTCGCGCGCTGATCTGATCCACCCCCACCAGCCCACAGCAAGGCCCCGCGCGCTACAAGCGCCGGGGCCTTTCTCATGCCGCCAGCGCCATCAGCGCGCGCGCATCATGGCTCAGCACGTCGGCCACCAGCTCGAGCCCGTCGCGGATCGGCAGCACCGCCGCGCCCTCCGGCTGCTCGCCGCTCATTCGCCCCCCTTGCGCTTGCGCTCTTCCCTGATCCGCCGCACCGCCTCGGCATGGCCCAGGTCCTTCGCCGCGATGGCGATTTCGATCTGCTCGGTAAGGTCCACCAGGTCGAGGAACGCCGCCAGCGGGATCAGCGTGCACGCCCCCTGCCATCCGCCAATCTTGGGTATCTTGCCCTTGATCGCCGGCATCTGCCCAGTCTCGTGGCCAGCCTTGTTGCGCACCACGTGCACCAGCCTTGAAAGTGCATCCGGCCAGCGCCCCTGGTTGAATTCGGTCGCCTTGAATATCTTGATCATGCCCTCGTGCGTTGCCCCGGCGATGCACAGGTATCCCGTGCCCAGGTCGTTCAGCTCGATCACACCCGCCTTGCTGGCGGCATGATCCGGCTTCAGGTTGCACAATCGCATGCCGTGCGCCGCCAGCTGGGTCCGGGCGAGGTTCCACCCCGTCTCGTCATCGGTGCCCAGCGCGATGATGCCGCGCTCGATCCATTGCCCCACGGTCTGCTGCACTTGGCCCCCGCTGCTCGGCAGGTGGCTCGATAGCAGCGTCGCCATCGCACGCTCGGGATGGTCGATGTTTTCGGTCCGCATCGTCCCGATCAGCGGCACGATCGCCGCCACGATTTCCTTCACCCGCGCCGGATTGTCCGCATCCTTGCCCGCCTCGCTCACCGCGTCCGGGGCTTTCTCGAACAGCGCCAGGTCGGCACAGGCCAGCGCCGTGGCATAGCAGTCGCGTTCGCGCCCAGTGCTGCCCCGCCGCGCCATCTCGCCTTCATAGGCCTTGAGCGTCGCGGCATAGCGTGGCCATTGCTCGGCAAGCCTGCGGTGCAGCTTCGGCCCCATTTCGCCAAACCAGTTCGGGCAGATATAGGGCTGCGATGGATCAAGCCGCACGCCGATCTCGGCAATGATCATGCGGTTGCGCTCCTGCGGCCGCATCTTCGGCGGCAGCACGCTCGAACCTTGGAAGCTCGAATAAAGCTCGGTCTTCACCGCCTTCTGGTCCGCGCTCGATCGCAGCTTGCCGCCGCCGTCAAAGCTTCGCAGCATCAGGTTGTACATCCGCTTGATGTATCCCGGATCGTCTTCCTTGCCCTCCAGCTCGTCCAGCAGCACCGCGATGCGCGCCTTGCCCATCTCGGCCGTGATGCCCGCCTCGCTCGGATCTTCGGGGCTGATGAACCAGCCTTCGCCGATCAGGTCTTTCAGCCGCGCCAGCAAGGTGGATTTGCCCTGCTGCGTCGGGCCGGTGACAAGCAGGGCAGGGCGGCGAAACAGCGCGCCGCACAGCTTTGCGCTCATGGCCCAGCCAAACACCAGCCAGGCGTAGATATCCACGCTGTCAGCCGGGTCCGTCGGATCGCCATCGAGCCGAACATGCGTCGGCCCTTTCCAGTTCCACCCACCCCGGTTGATATGGTCGAGGCAGTCCCAGGCCTCGCCCTGCGTCGCGGCATCGTCGGCGGGGCGCACCAGCTCGTCGTCCAGCGGGAAGATCAGCCGTTCGTAAAGCCCCGGCGCGCGCGGATAGAGTGGGCGCACCTTGCCGTCTCGCATCTCCCCCGCAATGATCAGCTGATCCCCGCAATGCAGGATCAGCGCCCCCTTGCGGCTCGCATGGCTGCCACGCTGGCGCTCGGAGTCGTCGATCTTGATGCGGCCCTTGGCTTGGCACGCGGCGATGACTGCCTTTTGCGCCGCGTCCTGGTTCAGTTTGCCGCGCACGGGCTGGCCGTCGCGCATCATCGGGAATTTTTCCGTGATCCAGCCCGGCGTGAAGATGTCGTAGAGCACACCCTTGTCGAGCTTCGCGTTCGTGTCGCGGAGCTGATAGAGCGAGTCCAGCATGTAGTACGTGCCGCCGTTGACGCCAAGGAAGGTCACCGGGCAATCCGGCCCAAGTCCCCCGCCGGTCGGATCACGCATGTCATCGGGTTCGCCCCGCTCCACCTTCGCCCCGCGCGGTTTGCTTTTCCGCGCCGCCGCCTTCCCGCGCATATCGGGCAGCACTTGCGGTTCTGCACCGCCCCCGGTTTCGTCCTCCCCCATGCCGCTCATGCCATCCCGGCCTTCGCAAACGCTTCATCGGAAAAGTCTTTGAACCCCGGCGATGGCCACACCGCGCGCACGAAATCGGGATCGTTCCGCCGCGCCTGGTGCGCCGCCACCGCCGCTTCAAAGCTTGCCGCCGCCGCCTCGTTGTCCGCAGCATCGCGGTCCGCGATGAAGCAGACGCCCGCCGCCTGTGGCGGCACCCATACATTGGCCATGTTGGAAAGGCTCACCGCCGCGCCGATCCACGGGTCGCGGCCTTGCTCGATCGCCCGCACGGCATAATTCAGCGCGTCCTCGATCCCTTCGGCAAACAGCGGGACCGTGCCCGGCGGAATGTCCTTCAGCCGCCTGCCGCCAAAGCCCTTGCGCAGCGGGATATACCCACCGCGCCCGGCGCTCTCGGCATCGTGATACTGCCCCAGCGTCGCCTTGTGGCTTTTCATCCTGCCAGGCACCGGGTCAGCGGTATCCTGAATTTGCGGTTCCCCCCGGATCAGGCGAACTCCGCCGAAGTCGTCCACCTCTTCCCATTCCGGCCGCACGATCTTGTGCTGCACCACGCGGCCTGTGCGGGTCGCATGGTCCCACCCGCTGATGTCCAGATAGGTCCGGTGGCACGCTAGAATGTCGCCCTCGGGGCCAAACACCGCCGCCAGCATGGCGGGATATCCCTGCCACTGCGGATAGCTTGATCGCACCGGGCAACCCACATCCGGGCGATACCGCAACGCCCCCGGCCATGCGCCCAGCGCGCGCCAGCTCGGCACGCGAAATTGCAGATAGGCCTCTGCCGGGGTCCCATGGATCGGCACCGCGCCGTGCCACAGCGCCTGCGCCCGGCTGCGCTTTTTTTGCGCCGCCGCACTGGTGTCCGCCTTGGCCTGTGCCGCGCGCGCTTCCGCTTCGCGGGCAAACCGCGCGCGATCGGCATCGCTCACATTGGCAAGGCCCAGGCTCTGGCGCAGCGCCTTGATCGCCTCGCCGAAATTGCCCCCGTATTTCTTGGCGACAACCAGGTCCAGCATCTGCCCGCTGCGGCCGTGCTCGCCCGGTTGCAGCTTGAACGCGGTCCAATAGCCTTGCCTCGGCCCGTCGCGGTTGATCTTCATCGATTGGCCCGGCTCGCCTTCAAGGCTGCCCACTTCCCAGAACCGGCCCGCGCGCCGGGCACCCGTCAGATACATCGGCACCAGCTCGTCCACCCGGTCATTCAGGCGGCGGCGAATCTCCACCAGCTCGGCCGCGCGGGCGGCCTGCTGCTCTGCGGTCAATTCCCGGCCCATCACGCAGCATCTGTTTCCGGGTAAAACACGTCGGCATTCACCTTGCCGCCCGTCACCTGGCGCAGCCGCGCCATGTATCGCGGGCGCGGTCGCCGCTTGCCCGTCTCCCAGTTGTGCCACACCTGCCGCGTCGTCCCCACCTTGTCCGCCGCCTGCGCCAGCGAAAGGCCTTGCGCCATGCGCCAGGCACGCAGCGGGTGGCAGATGCCCGGCGAGGACAGGGCGGCCGTCGTGTCAATGCGATCGATGCTGTCAGGATGTGTCATAATGGTTCGTGTAATGGTTTCGATTACACATTGACAAGCCCCCGTCATCATTTACTCGTCTAGCCATGGTTTGTGATGTCATTCATCTCCTGCCTATGGACAAGGCACCCAACCGCATCCGCGCAATCCGCATGGCGGCAAAGCTGTCGCAGCAGGCGCTGGCCGATAAGGTCGGCGTCTCCAAGGTTACCATCAGCTCGCTCGAAGTCGGCCGCATGCAGCTCACCCTGGATTACATGAAACGCATCGCCACCGCATTTGGTCTCACGCCCGTGGATTTGCTGCTCGAGGAAGAACAGAACGCATTCCTTCGGGAAGAGGAGATGGAGCTGGTCCGCGCCTATCGTGCCGCCACCCCGTTCCAGCGCGATATGATCCACCGCGTTGCCGAACCGCGCGATCCGGTGCCCTTCGCCGATCCGGCAAAAACGGCTGATTCGGATCGAGCGGCATAGGCGTGTTATCGATCTGATAATTTTAGCGCTTGACCTTGTAATCAATTCGAGAACATAACACCTCCGTTCACCCGAACGGAGGTTATCATGCCCCGAACTCAGTCAGTCGTCACGCATCTCGCCGAATGGCGTCGCCCTGATCCGGCTCGCGCACCAGCCAATCCCCCTGTCACGCAGTCCGTCACGGAGCTGGGCCAACGCGGCCAGTTCTGCGGGATCATGTACGTCGCCCGCCAGCTCCGGCTCACGGCGGTCGATATCCGCACGGTCGTCCACCACATCCGCGCGCACATTCAAGCCTCCGGCTTCCCCGCGCCCGTCACGTCGCGGCTGCGCGCAGGCATGCCCGTCACCGGCGCGGCCGCCGTCACCCCGAAAAGCGAATGGCTCCGCGCTGCCGTCGATGCCTGGATCGATGCCCGCCACTCCGGCACCGATGCCGGCGCTGCGAATGCCGCCGCCAATCCCGATCGCGCCGCCCGCATCGAAGCCATGCTGGCGGAACGCTTCGCCGGGCAGGGCAGGGAGCAACAGGCATGAACGCCCTCCACCAGCAGCAGGCTGATTGGGATGCGGAAATGCTGCCGCCCCTGCCGCCGTCCACCGCGCTGCTCACCCCCGGCGTTGCGCGCGCTCTGCCCTACACGCTGCTTATCAGCTTCGCCGCGCTCTATGTCGGCGCGGTGCTGGCAGATGCCGCCCTCCGTCTCTGGGGATAGCGCCATGCTCCACCCGATGCCGCCCGAACAGCCGCGCCCCGATCTGCTCGATCTGGCCTTGTTTCTCGTCGCCATGGTCGCCGTCTCGGTGATCACCGGCTTTGTTGCGTGGGTGTCCGCATGACCAAACCGCTCTCACCGCCCGATTTCGTGCCGGTCAAGGCCATGGAAGATGTGATGGCCATCCGGTCGGAACAGATTTTCCGCCACGGTCACACGCCCGAAAGCGATGCCCGGCTGCCGCTTCACCACTTCGCCCGCCAGCTCCACGGCGGCGCGATCCGGATTGAAGAGGATGCGCAGTTCAATCTCGATCTGGAAGTGATGCGCCGCCGCGTGGTGAAGCACGCCGCCCTCTGCCTCGCCCTGATCGATCGCATCGATGCAGAGCGCCGCGCCAGGTGCGGGGAGGTCGATCATGGCTGATGATCCCTTCGCGGGGTGCAACGATAAGGATGCCCGCATCCTCGATGCCGCCGATCACACGATCAGCCCGCTTCCCTTTGTCACCAGCATGCCCGGCGGGCAGGTGTCACTGCCTGCGATGTTCTTTGCCACGTCGCTGTTCTGCTTGGCCAGCGGCCCGGTGCATATCTTGCTCCAGCTCCAGCGCCATCGCCTGATGCTGCACGAGGCCTTCACGCCCGAAGGCGCGCGCCTGCTCGCGGCCGAATTGGTCAAGATGGCCGATGCTGCCGAAAGCGAAATGCTCGAAGCCAGCAATGTCCAGCTCGCCGCCACCCTCGCCAAGGGGAAGGGCGCATGAACGCGATGGATGCCGCTCTGCTGGCCGTTGGGCTTTTCGGCGGCGCTTGCGGGTTTAGCGCTGGCTATGGCTGGGGCCGCATACTTGAAGCCCAGCGCTACACATGGCTGCTTGCGCAGGTCCGCCAGCTTTCAGCCGCATGGAAGGAGGGACGCCTTGAGCAGGGCGGACCTATCGTGGATTTGTACGTTGGTTACGTCGTTCACGTTGCCGACTTGATCGAAAGGCAGCGGGCATGAACGCCGCCCCCGCGCACCCGTTCGTGTCGAGCGAAGTCGAGACACAGGCCTGCACCTGCCCCGGCTGCGGCGCGGCTTTCGCCCCCGGCGGTCGCGGGCTGGGCAAGCGCTTCTGTTCCAATCCCTGCCGCCGCCGGTTTCACGCCAGCACCGTCAGCGATGGGCAGGTTCTGGCCACGTTCGTGCACGCCTGGATCAAGACGCGGCATGCCAAGCCCGGCACCCGCAATGCGGAAATCTGCCGCTACGCGCGCCAGCAGATTGCCGAAATCGCCGGGCTTCAGCTCGAACGCCACGAAGAGCTTGGCCGCGATCCCGTCGCCTTCGTCGCCGCCATGATGGACAGCGGCACCCGCTACATTGATCGGACGCGCAAGTAGCCCCGGTCGCCTTTTTCCCAACCAGCCAGACAGGAGAGCACCATGGCTGCCAACCTTACCATTACCGACCGCATCAATCTTGCCCGCAAGTACCACGCCGATGGCGCGATCATTCAGGGCAAGTGGCGGATGAACGCAGCCAGCGGGCGCGAGCTCGTCTGCGCGCTGGCCGCGTTCGGCCCTGATATCAACGCGAGCGGCGATTGCCCCGCCGATCTCATGCCCTTGTGGCTCGCCGCGCTTGTCCCCGCGATCGATGATGGCATTGCGCCGCATCGCGTGGCGTGGTTTTCCGGCGAACTGATCGAGCGCGCCGCGCGCTGGCACGTCCTCGATGCCGCCGCATGGTCGCGGATCAACACGGGCTTTCTGGTCGCCACGGTCGAACAAGCCATGGCGCATGCCACCAAGGCTCATCAGGGCCAGCCCGCGCCCGATTACTGGCCCAAAGTCACCGCCGCCTGCGAGCAAGTTTGCGCCGCCCTGAAGTCCGGGCGAGGGCTGGCGGAGGCGGCGGCGGCGGCGGAGGCGGCGGAGGCGGCGGCGAGGGCGGCGGAGGCGGCGGCGAGGGCGGCGGCGTGGGCGGCGAGGGCGGCGGCGGCGAGG
>NZ_JAIXPP010000103.1 GCF_027486195.1 Novosphingobium sp. | reverse complement strand
TGTGAAGGAGTATGGCATGGATCGTTCGCAGAAAGCCGAATCGGTCGCCTTCCTGACCGAGGTGTTCAACGAGGCAGGCGTGGTGGTCATCACCCGCAACCTCGGCCTGTCGGTGGCCCAGTCCACCGCCCTGCGCATCAAGGTCCGCGAGGCGGGCGCTTCGTTCAAGGTTGCGAAGAACAGTCTGGCCAAGATTGCCGCCAAGGGCACCGCGTACGAGGGCATGAGTGACCTCTTCACCGGTCCTACCGGCATCGCCGCTTCGGCGGATCCGGTGGCGGCCGCCAAGGTCGTCGTCGATTTCGCCAAGACCAACGACAAGCTCGAAATCGTTGGCGGTGCAATGGGCACGGTCGTTCTCGACGCCGATGGGATCAAGGCTCTCGCCACGATGCCCTCGCTCGACGAGATGCGCGCCAAGCTCATCGGCCTCATTCAGGCTCCGGCGACCAAGATCGCCCAGCTCACGACCGCTCCGGCGGCCAAGCTGGCGCGCGTCTTTGCTGCCTACGCCGAGAAGGATGCCGCGTAAGCGACAAGCAATCTCAGACCTGTTCTTCAGATCATTCGCCCAAGATCATTTGCATTTGGGCAAACCACATTGAGGAGTTATCATCATGGCCGATATCGCCAATCTCGTTGCAGAACTTTCGAAGCTCACCGTTCTCGAAGCCGCTGACCTCGCCAAGGCTCTCGAAGAAGCATGGGGCGTCAGCGCCGCTGCTGCCGTTGCCGTTGCTGCGCCCGCCGGTGGCGGCGAAGCCGCTGCTCCGGTCGAAGAGAAGACCGAATTCGACGTCATCCTGACCGGCGACGGTGGCAAGAAGATCCAGGTCATCAAGGAAGTGCGCGCCATCACCGCGCTCGGCCTGACCGAAGCCAAGGCCCTCGTCGAAGCCGCTCCGAAGGCGATCAAGGAAGGTGTCAACAAGGCCGAGGCCGAAGACATCAAGGCCAAGATCGAAGCTGCCGGCGGCACCGTCGAGATCAAGTAAGCTTCACGGCTTTCGCGGGTGTCTTGAAGCGCCCGCGGTACGGAAAGGGCGGGCCGCAAGGCCTGCCCTTTTTGCTTGCGGTGCCCACATGTGCCCCCGCGCGCCCTTTCCAAGCTGCCGCGCCGTCCCTATGCCCCGCTCCATGTTTGAAGCCGCACCCACCCGCTGGAGCGATGAATGGCGCGCGACGCTGCGCCTTGCCGCGCCGCTCGTGGGCGCGAATCTGCTGCAAATGGCGGTGTGGGCGGTCGACGTGATCTTCGTTGCGCGGCTCGGCCCCGTGGCGCTGGCCGCCTCCGCGCTCTCGGTCTCGCTGTTCGGCCTCCTCATCTGGAGCCTCACCGGCCTTGTCGGCGCCGCTTCGCCGCTGATCGCTGCCGAAATTGGCGCACGCCGCCACGCCGTGCGCGAAGTGCGCCGCACCGTGCGCATGGCCGGCTGGGCGGGCGTCATCGCGGGCGTCGGCGCGATGGGCGTGTGCCTCCTCGGCGGTCCGCTGATGCGCATCACCGGCCAGAGCGAGGACGTGATCGCACTCGCGGTTCCGTTCCTCAATGTGCTGATGTGGGCTTGTGTTCCCGCCGTGTTCGCTTCGCTGCTGCGCACCGTGGTCTCAACGCTTGGCCGCCCGCTCATCGGCACGGTGATCAACGGCCTCGCCGTCGCGGTCAACGCGCTTGGCAACTACACGTTCGTCTTCGGCCATTTCGGTGCGCCGGCGCTCGGGCTGACCGGGTCCGCCCTGTCGAGCATCGTCACCAGCATGTTCATGCTGGCCGCCTATGCCATCGTCATCCGCAGCGATCGCCGCCTGCGCCGCTATCGCTTTGGCGGGCGCTGGTGGCGGCCGGACTGGACGCGCTTTGCCGACGTGATGCGGATCGGCCTGCCGATCACCGCCACGATCATCGCCGAGGCGGGCATGTTCAACGGCGCGGCCTTTCTCATGGGCCGCATCGGCGAGGTCGAACTGGCCGCGCACACCGTTGCGTTGCAGTTCGCTGCCTTCACCTTCCAGGTGCCCTTCGGCATTGCCCAGGCTGCCACGATCCGCGTCGGCCTTGCCTATGGCGGGCGCGACAAGGCGGCGATCACGCGGTCCGGGCAGGTTGCCATGGTTCTCGGCATCGGCTTCATGGCGCTGATGGCCACGCTGATGCTGGTCTTCCCGAACCTCATCCTCGCCGCCTATATCGACCCGGCAGACCCCGCCAATGCGCGGCTGGTCCAGCTTGCCACGCAGTACATGGTCGTCGCGGCTGCCTTCCAGATCTTCGACGGTGCGCAAGCGGTCGGTGCTGCCCTCCTGCGCGGGCTGCAGGATACCCGCGTGCCGATGGGCATCGCGCTGTTCGGCTACTGGATTCCGGGCATCGGCACCGCACTGTGGCTCGGCCTGATGACCCCGCTGCAAGGCCTTGGCGTGTGGATCGGCCTCGCCGTCGGCCTCATCGTCGTGGCCGCATTGCTGCTCTGGCGCTGGCACCGGCGTGAGAAACTGGGACTCCTCCCCGCCTAGAAAACTTGGGCCTAAAAAATTGGGTCCGGGAGGTTGACCTCCCTTCGCCCCCCACCCATATGCGCCGTGCTGGCACTCTCCACCTGAGAGTGCCAAGTGCAATTTCTGTATCATGGAACAAGGGAGATACCCATGACCTTCCGTCCGCTGCACGACCGCGTGCTCGTGCGCCGTGTCGAAGCCGAGGAAAAGACCGCCGGCGGCATCATCATTCCCGATAGCGCCAAGGAAAAGCCCGCCGAGGGCGAAGTCGTGGCGATCGGTTCGGGCGCCCGCGCCGAAAACGGCACGATCACCCCGCTCGACGTCAAGGTCGGTGACCGCGTGCTGTTCGGCAAGTGGTCGGGCACCGAAGTCAAGGTCGGCGGCGAAGACCTGCTGATCATGAAGGAATCGGACATCCTCGGCGTGATCGGCTGATCATCCGGATTTCCTGACCCAACTCTTTTCATTCAAAGGAAAACATCATGGCTGCCAAGGACGTAAAGTTCGGCCGCGACGCTCGTGAGCGCATTCTGCGCGGCGTCGACATCCTCGCAGATGCCGTCAAGGTCACGCTGGGCCCCAAGGGCCGCAACGTCGTGATCGACAAGAGCTTCGGCGCGCCCCGCATCACCAAGGACGGCGTCACCGTCGCCAAGGAAATCGAACTCAAGGA
>NZ_JAIXPP010000066.1 GCF_027486195.1 Novosphingobium sp. | reverse complement strand
GCCGCACCAGCGTCCGCTGCGCCGAGCGCGGCTTCGGCAATCTCCTGCGCGGTGACGGGAAGGTGCGGTGACATCGACGGAGTGTGGATCGAGCCCGTAACCGCGCAGCTGATGATGACCTTGTGCTGTGTCACGTTATGCCTCCTGCAGACCCTGCATGGCATCGCGCCAGTGCCGGGCCAGTGTCTCTCGGTTGTGCGGTGCGGCGATGGCGAGGATCGCCTGCGCGCGCGCCTCATGCCCCAGATTGCGTAAGTCTGCCGCACCGTGCTCGGTCACGACCACATCGACATCAAAGCGCGAGAGCGAGACCGGACCGTGCCCTCCGCCTGCCGGAACAATCCGGCTGGCAGTCCTTGCCTCCGACGGCAGCGCTATGATCCTAAGGCCGCCGGCGGCCCTCGCTCCGCGCGCATAGTCGCCTCCGCCGCCGGGGCCCGACAGGAACCCCCGCGCCGAAGCTTCTGCATGGACCTGTCCGTAAAGATCGACTTCCATCGCTGAATTGATCGTGACGAACCGCTCGATTGCGCCGAGCGTTGCCGGATCATGAGTGACATTGACCGGACGGAACTGGAAATGGGGATCGCCGAGCCCGTCATAAAGCGCGGTACTGCCGATCGCGACCCCGACCAGTGCTGACGGGCCGTCTGCCATCGCGCCCGAGCGCACGAGTTCCAGCGCACCATCGCCGATGAGGCCCGTGTGGAGCCGCAGGCCGCGATGGCCCGTGAGCGCGCGGAGCACGGCATCGGGGATCTTGCCGAGCCCGGTTTGAACCGTCGCCCCATCGGGGATGAGCGGCGCGACGTGGGCGGCGATAGCGAGGCTCGTCGTGTCCTCGCCGCTGGCCATCGTGCGCAGCGGCTGCTCGCTCTCGTACCAGCCGGTCAGCTCTGCAAGTGGAATGCCGGGATCACCCGCCGTGCGGGGCATCAGCGGATTGATGTGTGCAATGCGCACCGGAATATCGCGCCAGAGGGCGGCAATGAAAGCAGTCTCCGCGCCGAAGCTGCAATTTCCTTCGGTATCGGGTGGGCTGCACATGAATAGCGCTGCGGCCGGCTTCTGCTGGCGATAGAGTGCGAGGATATCCTGATAACACAGCGGCAGGAACTGACTGCGCGCGCCCTCGCGGCGCAGTTCGGGCGTCTGGAAAAATGTCAGGACGCGCGCGTCATGCCCTGCGCGCCAGACCGCCTTGTTGAGTCCGGGGACAAAGATGCCCGAGAACGTCATCGCACCCAGCGCACTGCCGGCGGCAGCAACCTCGTCGATCAGCAAATCGGATTCCGCCGAGCAGGAGGAGACGAGCGCGAGGCCTCCCGGCGGCAGAACGCCGGGCAGGTCTCCAGGGCGCAGCAGGCGATTCGTCATGTGCTGCGCCCCAAATCCGCTTACTTCACGTATTTGTGGAAGTCCGGTGTGCGCCGTTCTTGGAACGCGCGCATGCCTTCCTTCGATTCCTCGGTGTCGTAAAACAGCTTCACCGAATTCAGCGCCATCATCGAGATACCGCGAATGTTGTCGCTGTCTGCATTGAAACTGCGCTTGGCGAGCGCCAGCGCCGTGGGCGAGCGCTGGCCGAGCATCTCGGTCCACTCATCGACCGCCGCATCGAGTTCAGCCGCTGGAACGACCTTGTTCACGAGGCCCATTTCGAGTGCTTCCTGCGCCGAGTACTGCAGGTTCAGGAACCACATCTCGCGCGCCTTCTTGTCGCCAATGTGGCGGGCTAGAAATGCAGTGCCCCAGCCGGCATCGACCGAGCCGACCTTGGGGCCGACCTGGCCGAACTTGGCCGTGTCGGCAGCGATGGTCAGATCGCAAAGTGTGGCAAACACATTGCCGCCGCCAATCGCGAAGCCGTTGATGCGGGCGATCACGGGCTTGGGAATGTCGCGGATGATCGACTGGAATTCGTCGATCGGCAGGCCGACAATACCGCGCCCGTCGTACTGGCCGTCCTTCGCGCTCTGGTCACCGCCCGTGCAAAAGGCCTTGTCGCCCGCGCCGGTCAGCACAACCGACGAGACGCCCTTGTCATCAGCGGCGAGCTTGAACGCGGCGATCAGCTCCTCGATCGTCTGCGCGCGGAAGGCATTGTAAAGCTTGGGGCGGTTGATCGTGACCCATGCGGCGCGGCCACGCACTTCATAGAGAATGTCTTCGAATTCGGGGGTGCTCATGGCGCATCCTTTCCTGTTTTTTTGGCCTGGGGTCGATCTTCGCGCCGATCAGACCATGTTCATGCCGCCGGAGACCGAAATGGCCTGGCCGGTGATGTAGGCGCCGTCATCAGAGGCGAGCAGCGCAACGATCCCGGCGTAGTCATCAGGCTCGCCCATGCGGCCGAGCGGAATGCCGCGCTCGAGCGCCGCCTTCCACTTTTCGGCTTCGGGGCCGGTCCCGGCGACCTCGGCCATCATCGGGGTGTTGGTCGGCCCCGGGCAAACGGCGTTGCACAGCACATTCTTGCGCGCGAGTTCGCGCGCGATTGACTTGGTGAAGCTTATGAGGCCGCCCTTGCAGGCCGAATAGACGGCTTCCATTGCGGTGCCGACCTTGGCTGCATCCGAGGCGATGTTGATTATGCGCCCTCCGCCATTCGCGACCATCTTGCCCGCGACGGCGAAATGCGTATTGAGATTTCCGGTGAGATTGATCGCGATGACCTTTTCCCAGAATTCAGGCGTGGTCTTGAGGAAGGGGGCAGGGCGGTCCCACCCGGCATTGTTGACCAGAACCCAGATCGGGCCGAGCTCTACCTCGACAGCTTCAACTGCAGCCTGAACGGCAGGCAGATCGCTGACATCGAGCTGCCACGTGCGCACGGTCGCGCTGGGGCCCGCAAGCTGGGCGGTTTCCTCGCCCGCTGCTGTGCTGAGGTCGAAGATCGCGACCTTGCAGCCTTCCGCCGCGAGCCGCAGCGTCAAGGCGCGGCCAATGCCCTGTCCGCCGCCGGTGACAATGGCGACCCTTCCGTCCAATCCTCTCACGTATTCCTCCATTCGGATGTTGCAGTCAGAGATCCAGATCCTGACCGCCCTCTGCTTCGCCGCCCGCCAGATCGAGCAGGCGGTTCTTGATCTTCACGAGCACCAGCGCCGCAGCGTCGAGTTCATCCTCGCTGACGGTCGCCAGAATGTCGGCCTCGACCGCGTCGACGCTTTCGCGGATGGTCGAAACTAGCTTCAGCCCGGCGCGGGTCAGGAAGACCCGGCGTGCGCGCGCATCGCGCTCGTCGGCGCGCCGTTCGACAAAGCTGGCGGATTCCATCCGGTCGATCAGGCCGCCAATCGCGACTTTGGTCAGATCCAAGTCTGCCGCCAGCGCGGTTTGGGTCATGCCGTCGCGGCGCGAGAGGAAAGCCAGAACCCACCACTGCGAGCGCGTTAGCCCGAGCGGCTTGAGCGCACGGTCAACCACGATTCGTCGCAGCCGCGAGACATCATGGAT
>NZ_JAIXPP010000038.1 GCF_027486195.1 Novosphingobium sp. | reverse complement strand
GTAACCACCGCCGAAGAACGCGATTATTCGCTCAATGGCGATGCCATGGCGGGCGTTCTGGCAGATTTCGAAGCGCTGGCGGACGAATGGCTGGACTATGCGCTGCAAGGCAAGGTCCATGGCTTCACCAACGTGTCCGAGACCATCTCGGAGCTGATCGCAGGCACCAACAAGTCGCACCCCTGCGGCGCGGGCCTCGGCCTCCTCGGTGTAAGCCCCTCGGGCGATCTTTCGCCATGCCACCGCTTCACCGATGCCGATACGCACACGCTGGGCCACATCGATACCGGGCTCGATCAGACCAAGCGCGAGGCATTCCTGACCAAGGGCCATGTCGCCTCGAAGTATGAATGCAGCACCTGCTGGGCCCGCCCGATGTGCGCCGGGGGCTGCCACCACGAGGCGTTCGTGCGCTATGGCGATACCGGCCACGCCAACCTGCATTATTGCGACTGGATCCGCCAATGGACCGATCGCTGCCTGCAGATCTACGGCGTGCTCGCCCAGCGCAATCCCGAATTTCTTACCCGTTTCGCCGAACGAAAGGGCTTGTCATGAAGCACCTGAAACCGATCAACGCCAAGGCCTTCAAGATCGAAGCCGATATGGCCTCGATGGAAGAGGATGTGGTCGCGCTGCAGCAGACGCCGCGTCCGCACGTGCCGCTGGGCTGCTCGCTCTCGTTCTCGCCGGGCTGGGAAGTGGATGCCACGGGCGGCACGGCGGGCCTGTGCCAGCCGGCTGAGCGCGACATCTACGATTGCTACGTCACCTGCTTCTGGCCGGTGCAGATGGCCGACCACGTCAACTATTCGGCGGACTGGGCGAGCAATTGCGCGGCGGCGACCAAGGACTGGCGCAACCTCGATATCGTCTTCCCGTAAGGTTTTGGCCTGCCTGACTGCTGCCTGAATTGCTGATTGCGAAGGGACTAATCGCATGATCTCGCTTGCCCGCAAGACCGTTCTCGGCAGCGCCGCGCTTGCCCTTGCATTCAGCATTCCTGCCATGGCCGGAACCTTGATGCTGGGCACCTACCCGGACAAGCTGTTCACGGTGGATGAGGGCACCGGCAAGATCGGCGAGAAGATCCAGCTGCCCGGCGGCCTGCCCGTTTCGCTGCGGATCACACCGGACCAATCGAAGATATTTGCGACCACGATCACCAACAGCAGCGTGATCGTGATGGACGCGAAATCGCGTGCGATCCTCACCCAGTTCGATCTCAACACGCCGACCGAGCGCTACCGCTTCAACGGCGGCGCCCCCGATCCGACCGGGCGCTATTTCTACACGACGATGCTGCGCATGGATAAGCTGATCGACCGCTGGAAGGTCAGCAAGCAAATGTTTGCGGTGATCGACACCAAGCTGAAGAAGGTCGTGCGGACCGCCGATCTTGAGCCTGAGGACGATGCGCTCAGCGGCGGCTATCGCGCGCCGATGATGGTCTCGCCCGATGGCAAGACGCTCTACCTCTTCAAGGACAAGGTGCTGGTGGTCGATACCGGCAAACTGAAGGTGGTGGACCGCATCGACGTGCAGAAGCCCGAATCCACCGGCTATGAAAACGTGGCCTTTGGCGGCGGCGTCGAATCGTTCCAGACGACGAATGCGGGCGAGCTCGTCTCGCTGTTCACGGCTGCCGATCCCTATGTGCACAACAAGGTGTTCGGCCTCGGCAAGTTCGACCTCAACACGCGCAAGTTCAAGTTCACGCCCATGGGGCCGATCACCACCGGCATGTCCGGGCTTGAGATCACGCCGGACGGCAAGACCGGCTACACCGTGGTCACCAACGGCCAGACCGGCAACAAGCGCTGCGAGTTCTGGAAGTTCGACATGGCCAGCCTGAAGCTGAAGGACAAGGCCGAGTTCGGTTGCCGCTCGCGCTTCCAGCTCGGCATGTCCGGCGATGGCGCGAAGCTCTATATCTACGGCGCCAGCTACGATATCGAGGTCTACGACGCTGCCACGATGAAGCTGGAAAAGACCTGGGATCTCGGTGCCGACGCAACCATGGCCGGAATGCTGGTCCTCAAGTGAGGCTGGCCAAATGACCGCCGGGTGGCGGTCGTCCGTGCATGTCATGGGGCGCGGGGTCGGAGTGGCGGCGGCGCAGGCCGTGCTGCTTGAAAACGCGACGAGTTTCTCTGCAGAGCAAGGCCCGGAGCGCGGCTCGGCACCCGTCGTGATGCTGGGCGAACAGGCGCTGCATCTGCTGGACAGCCTGTTTGGCGAGGGCCGCATTTCCGGATCGCACCGCATCACGCGGCGCATCGTGCGGTGGAACGAGGCCGAGCCCGTGTCCATTCCGCATCAGGCTTTCGCGCTTTCCGGGCAGGCCTTGCTCGGGGCACTCCCGCTTGCCCATGGCTCGCCCTCGGCTGTGCCGCCACGCTTCTCGCTGCATGCACGGCCGCCGAAACCGTCCTTGCACCAATTCGGCCAGCGCGAGGCGGCGGCCGCGCCAGTCACGCTGGCGGCAGGGGCGGATGCCGCTTCGGTGCTGGTCGAGGCAGTTGCGGCGGGCTGGCTCTTCCTGATCCCGCTGGGGGCGGAATGCGCGTGGCTGCTGGCAGTGGGCGATGCCCCGGATGCGCTGCTGGCGCAGAGCCGTCTGGTCGCACCGGCGATCGGCACGCTGGGCGCAGTGGAGGCAAGGTTCGAGACGGCACCGCGCGTGCTGGAGCACCTGGTCGGGGACGACTGGCTTGTGCTGGGCAGCGGCGCACTGGCGTTCGATCCGCTTTGCGGCGACGGCACCGCAATGGCCGCGCGCGGGGGCATTCTGGCGGGTGCGGTGGCAAGCGCGATCGCGGACGGGCAAGACCCCGGCCCCTTGCTGCGCCACTACCGCGCGATGCTGATTGCCGCGCTGCGCCGCCATCTCGCCGCGTGCCTGCCGTTCTACCAGCGCGGCGGGTCTGGCCCGTGGTGGCAGGAACAGGCGCGGGTCACCGCCGAGGGCCACGCCTGGTGCACCAGCATGCTGGCGGTGGAGCCGGAGCCCGCCTTTGTGCTTACCGGCAGCCGGCTCGCCCCGCGCACGGTGGCGGCATGAGCGGCGCACATCCTGCTCCGCCGGTTGCGCAGTGGCGGACCTATCGACGGCTCCTGCCCTACATCATGCCCTATCGCGGCCGCCTCGCGTTGGTGCTCGCGCTCAGCCTCATGGCGACCGCAGTCACGCTGGCGCAGCCCTACCTTTCGAAGCTGATGATCGACGAGGCGCTGCTCGGGCACAACCTCGCGGCACTGGGGTGGATCGCGGCGGCGACAATCGGCGTCACCCTCGGCGGCTATGCGCTCAATATCGCTTCCAGCTATCGCTACGTGAAGATCTCCGCCGCGATGCTGTTCGATATCCGCGTCGATCTGCTGCGGCACTTGCAGACGCTCTCCCCACGCTTCTACGCCCGCTTCCGGCTTGGCGACCTCATGAGCCGGATCAACAGCGACGTAAGCGATGTGCAGCGCGCCGCCGCCGATACCCTGCTCGCGGCGCTTGGCAATGTGCTATTCCTGATCGGCAGCGTGGTCCTGATGATCTGGCTCGATTGGCGGCTGTTTCTGGTCGGCACCGTGCTCGTGCCGTTCGCCGTACTGGCCTTCGTGCGGCTGCAGCGGCGGCTGGTCGAGATTACGCGCGACATGCGCGAGCGCGGCGCCGATCTGGGCAGCCTGCTGGTCGATACCGTGATGGGGATGCGAGTGGTGACGGCGCTGGGGGCCGAGCAGCATGAACTTGCCCGGTTCGCCGATGCCAATGGCCGCTTTGTCCAGACCATGCTGCGCATGCAGGTCGCCTCGTTCCTCACCGGCGCGCTGCCCGGCGCGCTGCTGGCGATCTCGACCGCGGCGGTGACGCTCTATGGCGGCTGGCGGGTCTTTTCGGGTGAACTCACCATCGGCACGCTGGTCGCCTTCATGGCCTATCACGCGCGGCTGTTTGCGCCGGTGCAGGCCTTGCTGGGGCTCTCGTCCGGGCTCGCGTCCACCCGCGTTTCCCTGGGACGGATCTTCGAACTGTTCGATACCGAACCCGAGGTGATCCAGCGCGCCGATCCGCTGCCGCTGGGCCCTGTGCGGAGCGCGATCCGCTTTGAAGGCGTGCATTTCCGGCATGACCGGGAGGCGGTTCTGGACGGGATCGACCTGATCATCCCGGCGGGCGCGCATTGCGCCGTTCTGGGCGAAAGCGGTGCCGGCAAATCGACGCTGGCATATCTGCTGGTGCGCCTTCAGGACCCCCAGAGCGGCCGGATCACCATCGACGGAGTGGATATCCGCGATGTCGCGCTCGGTGATCTGCGCCGCGAAGTCTTGCTGGTCGATCAGGCCCCCTTCCTGTTCAACGCCGCGATTGCCGCCAACATCGCTTTTGCGCTCGAAAGCGCAACCACTGCCGAGGTGCAGGCCGCCGCCGAAGCCGCCGGGCTTGGCCCCTTGCTCCAGCGCCTGCCACAAGGCTTGCAGACCCCGGTCGGCGAACGCGGGCTTTCGCTGTCCGCCGGTGAACGCCAGCGCATCGCGATTGCCCGCGCGCTGCTGCGGCGACCCTCGGTGCTGGTGCTCGATGAACCCA
The DNA here is from genome assembly GCF_027486195.1 of Novosphingobium sp. GTDB lineage: Bacteria > Pseudomonadota > Alphaproteobacteria > Sphingomonadales > Sphingomonadaceae > Novosphingobium. Next base: position 1,134 of record NZ_JAIXPP010000038.1, on the reverse strand, counting down.
CCGCCGCGCTCGATGCAGCCACCGAGCAACGCGTCGCCGCCGGCCTGCGCGAGGCGCTGCCCGATGCCACGCTGATTATCATCACGCACCGCCCCGCGCTGACCGAAGGCGCGGATATCGTGGTGACCCTGACGGACGGAAAGGCCTGTCTGCGTGGCTGACCTGGTCCGCATTGCCGTGATCGACAGCGGCGCGCACCCCGACCATCCGCATATCGTGGCCAGCCGCCTGCTGCCGGGCGTGGCGATCCTGGCCGATGGCACGATCGAGCAAGGGGAGGGCGTGACGCTGGACCGTGTCGGCCATGGCACCGCCGTGACTGCCGCGATTCAGGAGCTGGCGCCGGATGCGCTGATCCTGCCGATCCGGGTATTCCGCGATGGCCTGCGCGCCTCACCCCGCGCGCTGATCGCCGCGCTGGACTGGGCGGGCGCACAAGGCGCCGATTTCTGCAATCTCAGCCTTGGCACCACCAATCCGGCGCATGCCGATCATTTCGCGGCGGCAGTGGCGCGCAGCCCCGCGCGCATCGTCGCCCCGCGCACGGCGGCAGACGATGCGCCATGCTGGCCGGGCATGCTAGCGGGTGTCATCGCGGTGGGCCTCGATTGGGATGTCCCGCGCGGCACGGCCCTTCTCGGCGCAGATGGGGTCTACTACGCCTCGGGCTATCCGCGCCCGATCGAAGGCGTGCCCCAGCAGCGCAACCTTCACGGCATCAGCTTTGCGACGGCGCAAGTGACAGGCCTGGCAGCCGCCGGGCAACTCCAGGTCAGCCGCGAACCTTAGCTGACCACCACGAAAAAACCCGGCCCCCGCCATCGCAGGGGACCGGGTCTCTTCCTTCAGTTCAGTTCAAGCCGCGTGGCTGCGCCGCGCCAGTTCGCACTGCGACCAGATGTCGCTCAGCGCTTCCAGCAGCCGGTCGATATCGCCGTCGGTGTGGACGGGCGAGGGGGTGATGCGCAGCCGCTCCGTGCCGCGCGGAACGGTGGGATAGTTGATCGGCTGCACATAGATGCCGTGGTTGTCGAGCAGCCAGTCGCTGATCATCTTGCACTTGCGCGCGTCGCCCACCATCACCGGGATGATGTGGCTCGGGTTGTCGAGGTGCGGGATGCCCAGCGCGTTGAG
>NZ_JAIXPP010000095.1 GCF_027486195.1 Novosphingobium sp. | reverse complement strand
GCGAGCTTGCGCAGTTGCCCACGCCGATCACTGCGACCTTGATTGGCTTCATTGTAACCCGATCCCCTTGGACAAACGGAATGCCGTTGTAACTAAACTGCCTCACTCCACACAAAAGCTACAGATTGCAAGGATATTTCCGCGACGTCACGCAAGCGGGAACAATGCGGTAGCGGGTGGGCTACCCTCCGGCATTGTTGCATCCGCGAAAAAAACGCCTGCACGCGCGAGCGATGCTCATGAGAAACCCCTGTTTTCCCAGAAAACAAGCAGTCTTTACGATTAAGTGCGAGTACGCTGATCCCTTGTGCGAGGCAGCAAAAAACGTCCCGTGGACCCTCTCTGACACGGCATTGCCCCTAGTGGCAGCGCCTCCGGAAGGCTGTGCGCTGGTCACGAATCAACGGGATTCGCTCTCGCTGAGCCTGCCCAGCAGGAGGGCCGCGGCGATGAGCCCCATGCCTAATGCATCCAGCGTGCCCATGGTCTCTCCAAAGGCCAGCCATCCCACAAGGATCGAGACGGCGGGCTGGGTGAGCAGCACGACGCCGATGATCAGGGCGGAGAAATGACGCAGGGCGAAGACGATGAGACCTTGCCCCACGACCTGGCTGCAGAAGGCCAGCGCCACCAATGGCCACCAGACGTGGGGCCAGATCGGCTCGCCCAGCCAGATTGCGATTCCCAGCATCACCGGGGCACTGGCCATGGTGGAGGCGCAAAGCAGTTCCCAGCTTTCGAACCGGCCGCGCGCACCCTGCAGCAGGAGGATATAGAAGAAGTAGAACACCCCGGCGAGTATGCAGAACAGATCGCCTATCAGGGTGGCATGGTCGATCTCCAGCGATCGCCCGAGCAGAATGGCCGCACCGCAGACTGCCGCGACGATTGCCGCGATTTCTACCCGCCGAGGCAGACGTCGCGCCGCGATGAGACCCCAGGCCATCAGGATCAGGCTGCCGGAGTTCCCGAACAGCGAAGCATTGCCCAGACGCGTATAGGCAATCCCGATATGCCAGCTCGCCAGATCGAGAGCAAAGAACACCCCCGCCGTGGCAACCACCAGCCAGGCTGTGAGCGGGATGGCCGGTCTTCCTGGCACACGTTGGCGCAAGGCTAGGAAGGTAAGGAGCGGCAGCGGCAGGAAGAGGCGCCAGAAGCCGGCGGAAACCGGACCCGAATCGGCCAGGCGCACGAACCATGGCCCCAGCGCGAGGGCAAAGTTGCCACCGAGCAGTGCGACGAAGTGCCAGGGGTTTGGGCGCGTCTCCTCCCGCCCGTCATCGATGCTCGTCATGATCCGCTGGTCAACTCGCGCTTGTCATGCGGACACCGGCATCCTAGCTGGGTTGCAAATGGAAACCCCGTCGGGCGCGACGGGGTCAGGCTATCAGGTTTGGGGGGCTGACGCCGACAAGGCGATGTCCCACTGTCCATCACGGCCATAGAGCGCCCGCTCAGGTTTCCCAAGCCCCTCTTCCGCAAGTCTTGTGCGCGCAGCACGCTCCGTTGATCTGTTTCAGCACTCCTATTCCGAGAAGGACCCCAGTCGATGCACGAATCGCTTTTCCGGCCGATCCAGCTTGGCGCGATTGCAGCGCCGAACCGTATCCTGATGGCACCGCTGACGCGTGGCCGCGCCGGACCCGATGCCGTTCCGACCGAGATCATGCAGACTTACTATCGCCAGCGTGCGGATGCGGGCCTCATCATCAGCGAGGCGACCGGGATCAGCCGCGAAGGTTCCGGCTGGCCGAGCGCGCCGGGTATCTGGTCCGATGTGCAAGTGGAAGCGTGGAAGCCGGTAACCGAGGCCGTGCACGAGGCGGGCGGCCGGATCATCTTGCAGCTGTGGCACATGGGGCGAGTCGTTCACCCCTACTTCTTGGGTGGTGAACCGCCGGTCTCCGCCTCGGCGACGCAGGCTCCCGGGCATGCCCATACGCCGGAAGGCCGCAAGGAAAACGCCGTCGCACGTCCGCTCCGACTCGATGAGATGCCGCGCATCGTCGATGACTATGGCCACGCTGCCGAGAACGCGAAGCGGGCCGGGTTCGATGGGATCCAGCTCCACGGCGCAAACGGCTATCTGATCGACCAGTTCCTGCGCAATTCCTCGAACCTTCGCGATGACGACTACGGCGGCAGCCCGGAAAACCGTGTGCGGCTCATGCGCGAGGTGATGGAGCGCCTCGTTGCGATCTGGGGTGCCGATCGCGTGTCGATCCGGCTTTCACCCAATGGCGAAAGCCAGGGCGTTGACGATAGCGATCCCGCCACCCTTTTTGCCGAGGCGGCCCGGGTGCTCGAAGCGCTCAAGGTCTCGTTTATCGAACTGCGCCAGCCGGGGCCGGACGGTACCTTCGGCGCGACGACAGTGCCGCCGCAGGATCATGTTTTTCGCGCGCATTATTCGGGGCCGCTGGTGCTCAACAGCGACTATACGCCGGAAGGCGCTGCGGCCGATGTCGCCTCCGGGCGGGCTGACGCCGTCAGCTTTGGCCGGCCCTACATCTCGAATCCCGATCTGGTGGAGCGCATTCGTCTGGGCGCTGAGCTCGCGCCGAATATCGGCGTGCCGCAGACATGGTATTTCCCCGGTGAGGTTGGATACATCGACTATCCGACGCTCGCAGAGGAAAAGGCCAGCGCCACCGCGTAAGTGTGCGGTGCGATAGAGAACGACCGGCAGGGCCATAGGAGCAAGACATGCGCACGATTCCGCGATCCTGGCTGTTTGTGCCCGGCGATAGCGAGAAGAAGCTGCTCAAGACCCCGGAGACGGGTGCGCATGCGCTCATCGTTGATCTGGAAGATGCGGTGGCGGTCTCTGCCAAGCCGGCTGCGCGGCGCCTGACGCGCGACTGGCTGGAGGCGCACCGGCGCCAGATCACGATGCGCAAGCAGGCGCGGTGGGTACGGATCAACGCCGTCGAAACCGGCCTGTGGCGCGAGGACTTGGCGGCCGTCATGCCCGGCGCGCCGGAGGGGATCATGCTGCCCAAGGCGGAAGGGCCGGAGCAGATCCGGCAGGTGGCAGCAGAGATCTACGAGCTCGAACAGCGGCATGGCATCCCCAACGGCCAGACCCGCCTTCTGCCGCTGGTGAGCGAAACGCCGCGCGCCGCTCTGACCATCACCGCCTACATGGACGCATCCATGCCGCGCCTGGCCGGTCTGACCTGGGGGGCCGAAGACCTCTCCGCCGAGCTTGGCGCTGCGCGCAAGCGCGATGCCAGTGGCCAATGGACCGATGCGTTCCGCTTTGTGCGCGCACAGACCCTGCTTGTTGCGCACGCCCGCGGCGTCTGGGCGATCGATACGCTCTATGCCGATTTCCGGGACGTCGAAGGTACGAAGCGGGCGGCGGAAGCGGCCCGCGCGGATGGCTTTGCCGGCATGCTGGCGATCCATCCCTCACAAGTGCCGCTGATCAACACTGCTTTCACGCCCAGCGAGGAAGAACTCGCCCATGCGCGGGCCATTGTCGATGCCTTTGCGGCGAATCCCGGAGTGGGTGCGCTGCAGCTGCACGGACGGATGCTGGATCAGCCGCACCTGCGTCAGGCCAGAGCGCTGCTCGGACTCGATTAGGAGGGGCGTTGGCTCAGGGGTTGGGCGCCTTGGGCGCGGCCACAGCCTTGGGTCCGGCGGGAGCCGGGTCTGCAGGGGCAGTATCGGTGGTGGCCGCTGGATCGGCGGGAGCGTCCGAAGCGTCGGCAGAGGCACCGGCATCCACTTTGGCGGCGGCACTGTGTGCTGCGGGTGCCAGAGGTGCCTGCGCTTGCGACTGGTCGGTATCGAGCATCGCGTCGCTGATCGAGCCCGGCAGGATCTCACCACTCGCGGTCGAACTTGCCTGCGGAGTTGATGATGAGTTGCAGGCGCCGAGCGCCAGCAGCGGCAGAAGCACAACAGCGACGGAACGGGAGGGCAGGAGACGGATCATGGCAGGTCCTTGGCAGCGGCACCCGCCGCATCACGCGGTTCCAGATTGGCCAGAAAGGCTTCGCACCGCGCCAGCATTGCCCGATCCCACGCGTCCGGCGCAACCGAAATGCCAAGCGCTGCCAGACTGGTGACGCCGAAGTCCTCGATGCCGCACGGCACGATGCCGCCGAAATGCGTGAGGTCGGGCGCCAGATTGACCGAGAAGCCGTGCATCGTCACCCAGCGGCGGATGCGGATGCCGATCGCACCGATCTTGGCTTCCCTGCCGTCCGCCCCGCGTGTCCAGATTCCCACGCGGCCTTCCGCCCGCCACGCTGCGACGCCAAAATCGCCCAGCGTATCGATGACCCAGCCCTCGACCGCATGAACGAACCCGCGCACATCGCGAGCGCGCTTGCCGAGATCCAGGACGAGATAGCCGACGCGCTGGCCCGGCCCATGATAGGTGTAACGCCCGCCGCGTCCGGCCTCGACCACATCAAAGCGGGCATCGAGCAGTTCAGCCGCAGCCGCGCTGGTCCCTGCGGTATATACCGGCGGATGCTCCAGCAGCCAGATCAACTCCCGCGCCTTGCCTTCGTGCACGGCGGCGTTGCGGGTCATCATGTCCTCGAGGGCCTCGCGATAGGGTACGAGGTCCTGAGACTGCCTGATCTCGATCTGATCCGGAACTTGCATGGCTCATGCGCATGAACGCCTGTCCGCGCGCTGGCAAGGGCGAGTAGGGGTTGATTGCACCGCAGCGGGGGGTGCGTATCCCGTCCGGTCCTGCTAGGGCTGCCGCCGAAAGGGACATGACTGCCGTGACGACTTTGGACAGCAGTGCGGCTTGGGCCAGCGCCACGCGGATGGTTGCCGCCAACCGCGACCTTCTCATGGCGATTGCCGGGGTCTTCTTTGTGCTTCCCGGTCTTGCCGGTGCCGTCTTTGTGCCTTCTCCGGCGATGACACCCGAGATGAGCGAGACGCAGATACTGGCGGTCATGCAGGATTACTACGCCAGCTCCTTGCCGGTGCTGCTGCTTCTTTCGCTGTTTCCGATGGCCGGGATGCTGACAATGCTCGTTGCCATGCTCGATACGGCAAGGCCTACGGTTGCGCAGTCCATTCGCCGCAGCGTGCGCGCCCTGCCGTCGTACTTTGCAGCGCAGTTGCTGGTTGCGCTTGCCATCCTTCCGCTTTCGATGGCGCTTGCGAGCGTGCTGGCCCTGATCTTGCCTGACAGGCTTGCGGTATCCGTGGCCCTCGGACTGCTGCTTTATCCCATCATGCGCACCATGCTGGTGGGGCCGGTGGTTGCCGGCGAAGGTGTCCGCAATCCGGTGACTGCCATCCGGGAGAGCTTCGGGCTGACCCGGCGCAACGCTGGGCGGATCCTGCTGTTCATCGGCATGGCCGGCTTCGTGTTCCTTGTCGTCTACGGGCTCATCATGATGTTTGTCGGTGTCGTGCTCGTGCTCATGTTCAAGGGGGAACCGCAGCGCTTGCTTGGTGAGGCAGTCTCGGGCGTGCTCCTGGCGATAGGCTACACCTACTTTGTCGCCATGCTTGCGGCCGTCTATCGGCAACTCGCCGGCGATCCGGCTGGCACGGGCGTGCGGTGAAGCTGATGGAAGAGGCTGATGTCCAGCTGCCGCGGAGCCGCATGGCGCTGCTGTTCATGGTCATGCTCGTCACGGCTGCCGGCAATACCGCAATGCAGTCGGTCATGCCGTCGATCGGCACGCATCTCGGCATCGCCGATGTCTGGGTAAGCCTCGCCTACAGCTGGTCTGCGTTGTTGTGGATGCTGCTTGCGCCGTTCTGGGCGCGCAGATCGGACCGCCGCGGGCGCAAGGCGATGATGGCCCTGGGCCTTGTCGGCTTCGCAATCTCGTTCGCCTTGTGCGGTGCGGCGCTCCACGCCGGATTGAGCGGTGCGATCAGCGGCCTGACCGCCATTCTGCTCTTTGCGGCGGCACGCTCGCTCTATGGTGGTTTCGGCTCGGCGGCACCGCCAGCCGTGCAGGCCTACGTCGCCAGCCGGACAAGCCGGGCGGAGCGGACGCAAGCCTTGTCGATGGTCTCCTCCAGCTTTGGGCTGGGTACTGTTCTCGGTCCGGCGCTTGCTCCCTTGCTGATCCTGCCGGGCGTGGGACTGATTGGTCCGTTTGCGGCCTTCACGCTGGCGGCCGTCGTTGTGCTGGTGTTGCTTCGGTTGCGGCTGCCCGACGATGATCCGCGCTTTGCCGGTCGAGGCGAGATTCTGGGCGAGCCGATGAGTGCGTCCTCAAGCCCGCGGATGGGGAAGGAAGGCGAAGACTCGCGCGACCAGCTCCATGGCGAGGTCGATCCGGACCTTCATTCGATCGATTCGAAAGAAGGAAGGCTGCGCTGGGGCGATCCACGCTTGCGGGCGTGGCTCGCGGCAGGAACGCTGGGTGGGCAGGCCCAGTCGATCTTGCTTGGGGTCGTGGGTTTCCTGCTCCTTGACCGGCTCGGCCTGCGCCATCAGCCGGATGCTGCTGCGGGGCCGATCGGGCTGGTCCTGATGTGCGGCGCGGTGGCCACGCTGCTGGCGCAGTGGGGTCTGATCCCGATGATGAAGCTTGGGCCGCGCACCTCGACGCTCTGGGGAATGGGCCTCGTCGCGGTTGGAACGCTTGGCATGGCCGTCGGCCGCGATCTCCACGCCATTGCGACCGGCTTTGCCATCTGCTCGCTGGGTTTTGGTCTGTTTCGTCCGGGCTTCACGTCAGGTGCGAGCCTTGCGGTAACCCCGGCGGAGCAGGGGCAGTCAGCCGGGATTGTCGCTGCGGTGAATGGCTCGGCCTACATCATATCGCCGGCGATCGGCGTCTGGCTCTACAACCATTCGAACTGGTTGGCCTGGGGTGTGGTCGAGCTGCTTGCCCTGACCGTCATCCTGATCTGCGCTTTCGGCATGCGCCGCGATCCAGCAGTCTGACACACTCAGGGCAGATCAAGCCGGGAGACAACGCGGGCTGCGGCAGCATCATGAAGCCGCACCGACAGCATGAGCAGCAGATTGAGGCCCACGGACAGGTAGATGAAGTACCACAGCGGACTTCCCGCAATCATCGACAAGCCGAGCAGGATCGCCCGCGGGTTTGGCCCGAGGTAGCGCAGCATCACGAGCAACGGCCGCTGTTCGCGCTGAACTTCCGCACGAATGCGTGCCAGCAGGGCAGGGTCGTTTGCCATGGCCTGCGTTACGGCAGCATCGATCCGCAGGGCGTTCGGGCTCATGCCGGCCGCAAGCCGCAGGTAGCCGGCTACGACAACCCGAAGTAGCCAGCCGATACCCCCTCGGTCGCTGAACAGCGCGCGATCACTGCCGCTCGAGTTGTGTAGCCATGGCGTGCCGTAGGTCCAGTGCTGATAGAACCGCCGCTGAACCTCGACATGGTTGGCCTGCACGATATGCCCTGCGCCCGCCGCCAGCGTCCAGAACCAAGCCCAGCCTGAACCAAGCGTGCGCGTCAGGACAAGCGCGAGAAGCACGTAAAGGACAATGTGGCTGACATAGTCGCAGATGCCATCCACAAGCTCGCCCAACGGGCTCGTGCGTCCCGTGATGCGCGCCAGATCTCCATCTGCACCGTCGACCACGTGCCACGACATGTGGAGCAGCATGCCCAGCATCGCCCAGAGCGGTCCGGATGTGCTCCAGTAGACCGCGCCTGCGGCGACGACCATCAGGCCGCCGAAGACCGAGACCATGTTGGGCGTAATCGGCGTGGGGGCGAGCAGGCGTGCCAGCTGCCAGGCCAGTGGGTGATACAGGTAATGATTGAGCGCGTCCTGCATCTCCCGCGCCCGCGCTGGCCGCTTTACGGGCGCAGGCTGTGATGCCGATGGGGAAGTGCTCATGCCGCCTGTGCCGCCTTACTTGCGCGCGCCGAGGTCGCCCAGGCCGATTGTCCCGCTCGCCATGGCCAGCATGGCATCGAGGCTCTTCTTCGCATCAAGCCGCAGGTTTGCCTCGATCTCGATGCGCGGAGTCAGATCACGCAGCGCGATGTAGAGCTTTTCGAGCGTGTTCAGCGCCATGTACGGGCAGATGTTGCAGTTGCAGTTTCCATCCGCTCCCGGGGCTCCGATGAATGTCTTGTCCGGAAGCGCGAGCTGCATCTGGTGGATGATGTGCGGCTCGGTCGCGACGATCAGCGTATCACCCGGGAATGTGCGCGCAAACTGAAGGATGCCGCTGGTCGATCCGACGTAATCGGCGTGGTCGACGATGGTCGGTGGGCATTCCGGATGCGCTGCAACCGGCGCACCGGGATGCTGCGCCATCAGCTTGAGCAATTCGGTCTCCGAAAATGCCTCGTGCACGATGCATACGCCGGGCCAGAGCAGCATCTCACGCCCGAACTTGCGATTGAGATAGCCGCCCAGATGACGGTCCGGACCGAAGATGATCTTCTGCTCCGGCGAGATCTGCGCGAGGATCGTCTCGGCGCTTGATGACGTCACAATGACGTCGCTGAGCGCTTTCACTTCGGTCGAGCAATTGATGTAGGTGAGCGCGATATGATCGGGATGGGCCTCGCGGAACGCACGGAACTTCTCCGGCGGGCAGGAATCCTCAAGGCTGCAACCGGCATCCATATCGGGCAGGATCACGATCTTTTCCGGGCTCAGGATCTTGGCCGTCTCGGCCATGAACTTCACGCCGCAGAAGGCGATCACTTCGGCATCGGTCGCAGCCGCCTTGCGCGAAAGTTCAAGGGAGTCGCCGACGAAATCGGCGAGGTCCTGGATCTCGGGCTTCTGGTAGTAATGCGCCAGGATCACCGCCTTGCGGTCCTTGCGCAGCCGGTCGATCTCGGCGCGCAGATCGAGACCGGAAAGATTGGCGGGCTGGGCTGTCATGGCTCGAAATCCCCTGGTCGAGAGAAGGCTGATGCCCCCACTGCTTGACCCGGCACTTAGGCACCCCCGGCGCTACGGGCAATAGCCTCTGCGTACGCCGCCACCATCGGCATTCCGGCGAGCAACTGGATCAGCGCATGCACCCCAACCACGAGGCCCATGCCGACGAGCGTGGCCGGATGAACACGACCCAGCACCTTGCCGTCGTGGCGAGCCATGATCCCGAGGAAGCCGACCTGCAGGGCCGCTTCCAGCCATCCGCCGCCGACCTGACCCAGCAGCGGCATGGGCAGCAGCCGTCCGAGCGCTGGTTCCATGAGGATGACGGTTGCCGCGATCATCAGCCGCCGGTGCCACTGCGTCTGCCGGCGCATTACTATGGCGGCCCCCACCGTAAGCGCGAAGACGGCCACCTCGACATGCGTAAGCGCCAGAAAGTAGGAATCCGTGAAGAACGGCGGAACCCGGTGCGCGGCCAAGGCCATGCGGCCCGCAAAGGAGCCTAGCCCCACGATGGCGAGGACGAGCGCGAGACTGGCCCAGCCCAGCCGGCGATGCAGAGCCAGGTTCCCGCTCCCGGCAAGGCGGTTTTGCGTAACGATGGTGCCGAGCCAGCCGAGCATGGCAACGCCGTGGGCGTGGATATAGATCGGGGTCCGGACCGGATTGACGAACCCGCGCAAGGCCCATTGCAGAAAACCGAACACGATCAGGCCGGCGAGCACTTGCGCCAGGCGCGTGAAAAACCGTTGGTCAGAAAGATACGAATCGTTCGATTGCACCGCTGCGAAGTCCATTGTCCCGCTCCCCTATTCCGCCTGCGTCTTTTGCGCCTGGGCGAACCAGTTCCTGATTGGCAGGCTATGGCTTTGCCGGCTCTCCATCAATCAAAACCGACAGTTTGACGTCGCCAAATCCGGCTACTTGCAGCGGGATGGCAAGGTTCTGCCGGATTGCGTCCTTCGCCGCAGAGCGCGCTAGCCCCAGTAGCACCGGGTTGGCTGCCTGCTCCACCGCGAGACGTTCTGCCAGCTTCGTGTTGTCACGCGTCAGCTTGTCCTGCGCGGCGCGGGTGATCCACACGCCTTCGCGCAGATATTGCGCGCGTGCTTCGTCAAGGTTCGGACGCGTGACCTCGAGCGCGGGCAGGCGCACGGTCAAGGTTTGGCTCACCGCGTCCCAACGCATGCGATCCCGGCCCACTTTCCCCAGATCGATGGCATAGTCGACCCGCGCAGGGATGACCGCGACCTGCCGCGAGGTGACGAGGCCAAACAAACGGCTGTCATCGCTGGCCACGACCGGTGCCAACTCGGCGCTGAACACCGTGAGGCGATCCTGCTTGTCGAACGCGACCAGACTGGTCGCAAGCGGATCCCCGATCGGCGCCGGTTTCCACATCTGCCACGCCAGCCAGACGGCGATGGCTGCTGCGCCAAGGAACAGCAACCAAGGCAGAACCGCCAGGCGCCCACGCACTTGGACCAGTGGGGTTGCAGGTGCAGGCCGTGGGTTCAGGCGATCAAGGTCCATTGCAACTCCGGAGCGTCCGGCCCGCGGGCAATGCGGCCCTGTGCCTCGAGATCGATGAGATGCGCCAGCACCGAACGGCCTGCTGCGCCATTGAGGCGCGGATCGAGGCCCTTGTACATCTGGTTGACCATGTCCGGGATCGTGAACGGCGCCTCGCCGAGCAGTCGCAGGATCTGGGCTTCGCGCTGACGTCGATGCCCGATCATACCGCGTACTAGCTGCTGCGGCTTCGTGACGGCCGGACCGTGGGCGGGATAGTAGACCGTATCCTCGCGGCTCTGGAGCTTTTGCAGCGAGAGCATGTAGGCTTTCATGTCTCCGTCCGGCGGCGAGACGACTGTTGTCGACCAGCCCATGACGTGGTCGCCCGTGAACAGCGCGCCCGTTTCCAGCAAGGCAAAGCACACGTGATTGCTGGTGTGGCCCGGCGTTGCCACAGCCTCCAGTGTCCAACCATCACCTGAAACCTGCTCGCCGTCGGTCAGGACCCGGTCGGGCTTGTACAGCGGATCAAACTCGGCATCGGCCCGCACGCCGACGCCAGCACCACTGTCGTCAATCGCCAAAGCGGCGCAGCCGATGATCGGCGCTCCGGTCGCAGCCTGCAGAGGCAGCGCGGCGGGACTGTGATCGCGGTGGGTGTGCGTGCACATGATCGCCACCAGCCGCTGCCCGGCAATCGCCTTGAGAATGGCGTCGACATGGCCCTCGCCATTCGTATCGGCATGGCCGGCGACACCGGTGCCGGTCGGGCCCGGATCGATGACGGCGACATCGCGGCCGCTGCCGACCAGGTAGGTCTGCGTGCCGTTGAAGGTAAAGGGCGAAGGGTTCGGAGCGAGGACCCGGCGCACTTGCGGTTCCAGAACAACCGCAAGGCCGGTGTTCCATTCAGACCGATCGGGGATGGAGATGCCCGGTGCAGGGTTCGTGGTAGCCATATCCGCGATATGGGGATTTTCAGGCAGCGGCGCAACGCTGCGTCGCTCGATCGGCAGCGCAGCAAATCAAAGCGAAGCGGGGATTGCTGCTGCCAGCCTTTGGCGCAGGCGTTCGATGGCGCTGCCTGACGTGTCATGGTCCCCCCGCCACGCACGCTCAAGGCGCTGAATCCGCGTATAAAGTCGCTCGCTGTCCTGTACGCAGCGCTGGGCATCAGCGGGCAGCGCGAGAACCTGCGCAGGATCGCTGAGCGGAAAGTTGGCAATCAGGCGGCCATGCCGGCGGAGCTGCAACTCGCTGAGTTCACCTGCGAAATAAGCACGGTGATTGAGCAGCCACGCCAGACAGTGCATGATCCGCGTCGTCGTCCGCAGCGCCTCGCAGCTCACCTGCACATGCGCCAGATCGGCATCGGGGTCATCATTGGCACCTACCAGCGCCCGCTTGTCATGGCCCTGTCGCAACCTGTCGAACACCGCACGCACTTCTTCGGCAAGGACCAGTGCCTCGGCATACAGCGCCTCGATGATGCGCGGATTGAGATTGGGCATGAGCGCCATGCTCTGCGCATAAGCCCATCCTGACGCCGCACTCAACACATCCCCGGCGACGCGTTCACCAGGTTTTGAAACTGTGCCGGAACGATACGCTCAGCGAGTTTTGGGCCCTATCGTTCATCGCAGGTCAAGAATCTGAAATCAGGCGATTATGTCGGGAATCAGGTAGTCCTCGAGCAAGGCGATCTGGTCCTTAAGCCGCAACTTCCGCTTCTTGAGACGCGCGACTTGCAATTGATCATGCGCGCCGGTGCCGGACAGGGCGTCGATCGCCGCATCGAGGTCGCGATGCTCGATCCGCAGCATGTCGAGCCGCTTGCGCATTTCGTCTTCGGTCAACCGCGCAACTCCTAATCCTGTCAGCGCCGACGGTGCCGCATGGCGGCCTGCAGCGTACTTGCAGGCCTTCATGCGTTAACGCTTTGCTGCAACCGGAATACGCACAAACGCGCGCTTTGGACATCCCGACGCAGATAGGCTTGCAAGATACGGCGATTGTGGGAGCATGACAACGCGCCCACTCGGACGAGTCGAGGCCGACACGTCCATGCCGGTGCAAAAACTTCGGCCCAGATGCTCCGGCAGCGATCCTGCCGCCGGAGCGGGCCGAGGCTGGCGTCCTTGAGGAGGTTACCGCATGGAACTGTCGCATATCAGCGCCCTTGAATCCAAACATGCTGGTCTTGAACGGCGCATCGCCGAGGAACAGGGTCGCCCGTCGCCCAACGACGTGCTGATCAAGGAGCTGAAACTCCGAAAGTTGCGAATCAAGGAAGAGCTGGCGCAATTTCAGCAGGTTCACTGACAACGCCGTTGCGTTAAACCGCGGAAGGCTGGAAGGATCTACCGGCCAGCCTTCCGCATGACGAAACTCTACGCCAGGAAGCCTGCCAAGCGATCTTCCGGCGGGCCCTTGTCTCCCGATGGATACGAATTCATGAGCGGCAAAGGCGCCGCAGTTTGCAAACTGCCCTCTCTGCGCTAGGCCTTCCATCATGATCACTGCCGCCGCCGCTGCCCGCGCGATCCTGACATCCCTTCACGAGGTCATGGCATCCCGCGCCGGTGCGCAGGCAAAGCTGAACCAGATCGTCGATATCATCGGTGACAACCTCAACAGCGAGGTCTGCTCGATCTACCTGTTGCGCGAAGGCATGCTGGAGCTGTTTGCCACCCGCGGCCTTAATCAGGCGGCGGTTCATGTGACCCGTATGGCCGTGGGCGAAGGCCTTGTCGGCACGATCGCCGCGAATATCGAAACCCTGAACCTCGCCGAAGCCGCTGCCCATCCAGACTTCGCCTTCTTCCCCGAAACCGGCGAAGAGCGCTTCCACTCATTTGCTGGCGTGCCGATCGTTCGCCGTGCGCGGGCTGTCGGCGTGCTGGGCGTCCAGCATGTCGAGCCGCGGCGCTATGAGGAAGTAGAGATCGAGGCGCTCCAGACAGTGGCCATGGTGCTTTCCGAGCTTATCGCCAACGCCGATCTGATCGACGATGAAGACGTTCTCGGTGCCGATGCCCACCTCACCGGGCACGAACGGATTGCGGGCCTTACGCTCGTCAAAGGTCTCGCCAGCGGCGTTGCGGTGTTCCACCAGCCGCGCGTGACGATCGAGCATGTCGTTGCGGAAGACACCGAAGCCGAGCGTCAGCGGGTCTATCTCGCGTTTGACAAGATGCGCGAGCAGATCGACCGGATGGCGAGCCAGGCCGAGTTTGGCATGGGCGGAGAGCATGAGGAGGTCCTCGAGACCTATCGCATGTTTGCCTATGATGAAGGGTGGAGCCGGCGGATCAACGAGGCGATCGATTCGGGTCTTACCGCCGAAGCGGCGATCGAACGGGTCCAGCAGCGGACCCGCATGCGGATGCGCCAGATCGATGATCCGCTGCTGGCGGATCGCATGCACGATCTGGAGGATCTTTCGAACCGCCTCCTGCGCATCGTGTCCGGTCAATTGGGGACGGCCGCCAGCCTTGGGCTTAAGGGCGACGCGATCCTGATCGCGCGCAATCTCGGTCCGGCTGAACTGCTGGAGTATGACCGGCGGCGCCTCAAGGGCGTTATCCTCGAAGAAGGATCGTTGACCGCGCATGTGGTCATTGTGGCGCGCGCCATGGGCATCCCCGTGGTGGGGCGCATCCGCGCACTCCGTGCCAAGGTCCGTGAAGGCGACCAACTGCTGCTTGATGGCGATCAGGGTGTCGTCGATGTGCGGCCGGCGCCGACGCTCGTCGAGGCCTTCGAAGCGCGGTTCGCGCGCAATCGCGAACGGCAGGCGTTGTATGCGGCCATGCGCGATGTCGAACCTGTCTCGGCCGATGGCCAGCGCGTCCGGGTCATGATCAATGCGGGCCTGCGCGATGACATGCCGATGCTCAATCTGACCGGCGCGGATGGAATTGGCCTGTTCCGCACCGAGTTTCAGTTCCTCGTTTCGGCAACGCTTCCGGCACGCGAACGCCAGACGCGGCTCTATCGCGATGTGCTCGACGCAGCGGGTGATCGGCCAGTCGTTTTCCGCACCGTCGATATCGGTGGTGACAAGGTTCTCCCCTATCTTCGCCACAACGATGGCGAGACCGAGGAGAACCCGGCCATGGGGTGGCGCGCGCTGCGCGTGGCGCTTGAGCGCGACGGGCTGCTGAAGGTTCAGGCGCGTGCGCTGCTCGAGGCCGCTGGCGGACGAACGCTTAACGTGATGTTCCCGATGGTGACCGAACCGTGGGAGTTCGATGCCGCTCGCGCCGTATTTGAAAGCCAGCTCGCTTTTCTGAAGCAGCAGAAGAAGCTGCTGCCTGATGCGATTCGGTATGGCGCCATGCTCGAAGTGCCGGCGCTCGCGGAATGGCTCGATGTGCTTGCCCCGCGGCTGTCGTTCCTCTCGATCGGGACGAATGACCTCACCCAGTTCCTGTTTGCCGCAGATCGCGCCAACCCGAAGCTTGCCGAACGATATGACTGGCTTTCGCCTGCGATCCTCCGGTTCCTCCGCCGCGTCGTGCTCGCGGTTGCGCCGTCGGGCACCGATGTGACGGTGTGCGGCGAGATGGGCGGCCGGCGGTTGGAAGCGCTGGCCTTGCTGGGCATCGGCATTACCCGGCTTTCGATCACGCCAGCGGCGGTCGGTCCGATCAAGGAACTTGTCCGCAAGGTCGAGCTTCCCGCGATTCAGGCCGCGATGGAAGGGTGGCTTGCCCAGCCCCCGGTTAATCTGCGCGCGGAAATTGCCGCCTGGGCCACCGCGCGCGGCATTGATTACGATTGAACTCGTCGCACCAAGACGTCAGATCATGCCGACACTGATTCAAAATCATTGACTTTTCCGGTCAGGACATGCTGCCTTCGCGCGGGCTCGCAACCATCCAGAGAATACCCGGAACAACAATGAACGACGGGAGCTACGCCGTGGCCAAGGACGGCGAACGCAACATGGTCCATGCAGACCAATCGCATGATCCGGTTCTCTCCGGTGCGGGAGCGACTCCGCCGACGGGTGACGATGCGCAGGCCAGCGTAGCGGCTCGCCTGGTCGCAGCCCGTCTCGCGCTTGGACTGACCACCGCCGAGGTTGCCCGCCGTACAAGGGTCACACTCCGCCATATCGAAGCGCTTGAGGCTGGCGACTACAGCGTGATGCCCGGCCGTCCTTATGCGATCGGATTTGCCAAAGCCTACGCCCGCGCCGTTGGACTCGATGATGTCAGCATTGCCGATGCTGTCCGCTCCGAACTGCAAGGAAGTGCGCCGCGCCCCGAGCCGCGTGTGCTCAACCAGTTCGAAGTCGGCGATCCGGCGAAGACCCCATCCCGGCTTGTCGGCTGGCTTGCGCTGCTGCTGGTAGGCGCCATTCTTGCCATGGGCGGCATTTTCTGGCGCAGCTACTACGCGCCAGCTGTCTCGCTCCCATCGCTTGTTCAGGCGCCCGAGCAGCCAGCAGTTGCTGCTCCGAAGCAGGCGGATCCCGCTCCTCGGCCTGCCAGTGCGCAGCCTCCGGCAAACGGCCCGGTGGTGTTCACCGCGCTTGAGGAGGGCATCTGGGTCAAGTTCTATGATGGACAGGGCAAGCAGCTGATGCAGAAGCAGCTTGCCAAGGGTGAAAGCTACACAGTGCCTGGCGATGCCGTCGGCCCCAGGCTCTGGACCGGCCGGCCCGATGCTCTGGCGATCACGATTGCGGGCCAGTCCATTCCTCGCCTCGACGAGGCGGAGAAGATCTTGAAAGACGTGCCAATTGATGCCGCCAGCCTGCGCGCCCGGCTGGCTGCGCCCACTTCAGCGCCCGCCTCTGGCACTACAGCTACGGTTCACTAAGCCGCCGTTAACAGCGGCGATCTGTGTGAAACCCAGCGGTCGATCACGCAAATCTTGCCCAAATGCTTGCGCACGCCCCTCAAGGCAGCGCATGGAAGGAGCAATGATCCGACGGGAGTGACAATGAAGATCATGTTTGGCTCTGGCCGCATTGGTTCGGCGATGGCCCTCACCGTGGCTATCCTCGCTGCCAGCTTCACGCCGAGCGCTTTTGTCTCGGCTGCTTGGGCCCAGGCCGCGCCTGAAAGCACCGATGTTCGGCTGCGGCGGATTGAGTCGGAGTTGCGGGCTGTTCAACGCAAGGTCTTCCCCGATGGGGCCGGCAAGACATTCGGGCCCGAGATTACCCCGCCCGCGACAAGCTCGACCCCCGCAACGCCCGCGCCGACCGCTGTGACCGACCTCCTCACCCGCATGGACGCTGTCGAGGCGCAGTTGCAACGGTTGACCGCTGCCAGCGAAGAGAACCAGAATCACGTGGCCAAGCTTGAAGCTCGTCTGACGACGCTTGAAGCGGCTGGTTCCCCTCCGGCGGGTGCTTCTTCGCCGGCGGCCGAACCCGTTTCTGCAGCTCCAACGGCCGCTGCATCGACGCCTGCAACCGAGCCGACGACACCCGTCAAGACCTCGGCAAAACCCGCGCCCGCAAAGGCTGACGCTGCGAAGCCGGAGGTATCCCCGGATCGCGTCGCTGCGGTCATGGCCATCGAAAAGCCGTCGACCGACGACAAGGGCGAGGATGAGTACACGTTTGGCTATCGCTTGTGGGAAGCCAAGTTCTTCCCCGAGGCTCAGCAGCAGCTGCTGCGCGTAGTCCAGCAGTATCCCCGCCATGCCCGGATCAGTTATGCCCGCAATCTCCTCGGACGAGCATATCTCGACGATGGCAAGCCCGGCACAGCAGCGCAGTATTTTCTCCAGAACTATCAGGCCGATCGCAAAGGCGACCGGGCGGCGGACAGCCTGCTCTATCTCGGCGTCGCAATGAGCCGGCTGAAGGAGGAAAAGCGGGCCTGTGTTGCATTTGCGGAGTTCCGTCAGACCTACCCGACAGAGCTGATCGGACGCTTGAAGTCCCAGTACGAGGCCGCCACCAAGCCGGTGGTCTGCAATTGATAGCGTGCTGGAAGCCCGCTTCGCTGCCGATTGGCTAGCGATCTGGCCTGAGAAGACGGCAGCTGGTCTCGCCGTCTCGGGTGGGCCAGATAGTCTTGCGCTATTGCTATTGGCACGGGCAGCGATTCCCGGTGCCCTCAGGGTGGCGACGGTAGATCACGGACTGCGGCCAGAGAGCGCAGCCGAAGCACTTTACGTCGCCAAGCTGTGCGCCGATCTCGGCATTCCGCACGAGATCCTGACCATTGCACTGCCGTCAGGGCCAGCTGTGCAGGAGCGGGCGAGGGTTGCCCGCTATGCTGCGCTGGGTGATTGGGCTGTCCGCAGTGGACTGGCGGCCATCGCCACCGCGCACCACGCCGATGACCAGGCGGAGACGCTGTTTATGCGGCTGGCGCGCGGGGCCGGCGTTCGCGGTCTTGCGGCCATGCGCGGGATTTCTCCACTTCCGGGAAGGCCTGATTGCCAGCTGCTTCGTCCCCTGCTCGGCTGGCGCCGAAGCGATCTGGCAAAGATTGTTGCTGCTGCCGGGATCGAACCCGTGCTTGATCCATCGAATCGCGATCATCGCTTCGAGCGGGTCAGGATGCGGACCATGCTGAGCGGCTTGGGGGACATCGACCCGCTGTCCATTGCCGCCAGCGCACGCCATCTTGCCGAGGCCGATGCGGCCATCGATTGGGCGGCCGAACAGTGCTTTGGGGCTGTGAGAACGTCGGGGGGCGTTTCCTACTGGGATCCTCGCGGCGTTCCCCGCGCCGTGGCGCAGCGCGTGCTCGAGCGTATCCTGATCGAGGTCGGCACATCGAAGCCGCGTGGAAATGCCCTGGCGCGGTGGCACGACCGTTTGGCCGCGGGTGAGATTGCCACACTCGCTGGTGTGCGCGGCGATGGCCGAATGGCAGAATGGCGCTTCGTTGTGGCGCCTAGGCCGCGCTCAGTTGCCGCTTCGCCGAGTGGCAGTCCCTAGGGGCAAGAAATTCGCACCTTGGCTTATATTGCCATTCCCCATGGGCGTCCTACATTGGAGTAGCAAAATCATCCCGGATCGAAAGCCGCGCCATGAATGACGACCAGCCGCAGGGTAACCCCTGGATCAAGAGCCTCCTGATCTGGGGCGGCATCTTTCTCGCGCTGCTCCTTGTCGTTTCCATGTTCAACACGCGTACCGATCCTGCGGGGACGATGATCCCGTACTCGGATTTCCGCGCCAGCGTCGTGCAGGATAACGTGCGCGAAGTGCAGGTCGGACCGGACCGGATCACCGGCACGCTCAAGAACGACCAGCAGTTCAGCACCGTTCCTGTCCCCGGCGACGTCGAACTGACCAAGCTCCTTCAGGAACATGGGGTTCGCTATGCCGGCAAGGCGCAGGAGGAACCCAACCTTCTGCTCTACATTCTCGCCCAGTCGCTGCCGTTCCTTCTGATTCTGGGCGTCGCGTTCTTCGCACTGCGGCAGGTTCAGAAGGGTGGCGGCTCCGGCGCCATGGGCTTTGGCAAGTCCAAGGCAAAACTGCTGACGGAGCGCTCCGGGAAGGTGACCTTCGACGACGTCGCGGGCATTGATGAAGCGCGCGAGGAACTGCAGGAGATCGTGGAATTCCTGCGTGATCCCAGCCGCTTTTCCAAGCTTGGCGGGCAGATCCCCAAGGGCGCGTTGCTCGTCGGTTCACCCGGCACCGGCAAGACCCTGCTGGCCCGCGCCATCGCCGGCGAGGCGGGCGTGCCGTTCTTCACCATCTCCGGCTCCGATTTCGTCGAAATGTTTGTCGGCGTCGGCGCGAGCCGCGTGCGCGACATGTTCGATCAGGCGAAGAAGAACGCGCCTTGCATCGTCTTCATTGACGAAATCGATGCCGTCGGTCGGCACCGCGGCCACGGTCTCGGCAATTCGAACGACGAACGCGAGCAGACCCTGAACCAGCTCCTCGTCGAGATGGACGGCTTCGAGGCGAATGAGGGCATCATCATCATCGCCGCGACGAACCGGCCGGACGTGCTCGACCCTGCGCTCCTCCGTCCGGGCCGTTTCGACCGTCAGGTTGTCGTTCCGATCCCCGATATCGATGGGCGCGAGAAGATTCTCAGCGTGCACATGAAGAAGGTGCCGCTTGCTCCTGACGTGCTCCCGCGTGTCATTGCGCGCGGCACGCCCGGTTTCTCGGGTGCAGACCTTGCCAACCTCGTCAACGAGGCTGCGCTTCTGGCCGCCCGCCGTAACAAGCGGCTGGTTGCGATGCAGGAGTTCGAGGACGCGAAGGACAAGGTCATGATGGGCGCTGAACGCCGCTCGATGGTCATGACCGACGATGAGAAGAAGATGACCGCCTATCACGAGGCCGGGCACGCGATCGTCTCGATCAACGAGGCCGCCTCCGATCCGATCCACAAGGCGACCATCATCCCTCGTGGCCGCGCACTCGGCATGGTGATGCGCCTGCCCGAGCGAGACAGCTATTCCTATCACCGCGACAAGATGCATGCCAATCTCTCGGTGAGCATGGGTGGCCGTGTCGCCGAAGAGATCATCTTCGGGTACGACAAGGTTTCCTCTGGCGCATCGTCGGACATCCAGTACGCCACCAGCCTGGCGCGCAGCATGGTCACCAAATGGGGCATGTCGGACAAGCTGGGGCCACTTCAATACGAAGAAGCGCAGGAAGGCTATCTCGGCATGGGCGGTTCGCAGCGCACCATGATGTCCGATGAGACTAACAAGCTCATCGACAGCGAG
Organism: Novosphingobium sp.; assembly: GCF_027486195.1. Lineage (GTDB taxonomy): Bacteria > Pseudomonadota > Alphaproteobacteria > Sphingomonadales > Sphingomonadaceae > Novosphingobium. Next base: position 12,805 of record NZ_JAIXPP010000095.1, on the reverse strand, counting down.
ATCCGCACACTGGTTGACGGCGCGCATGCGCGGGCGACCGATATCCTCAAGTCCCATGAGGACAAGCTTCATCTGCTGGCACAGGCGCTGCTAGAGTACGAGACCCTGAGCGGCGAGGAAATCCGTGCGCTGATGGAGAACGGCAAGCTTGATCGGCCGGAGGCACCGAGCGGTCCCGCGCGACCGGTGACGTCCGCAGGCGCCACTGTCCCTCGCGCCGGACGGCGCTTCTCGGGATCGGGCGATCCCCATCCCGCCGGGGCGTAAGGGGGGAAGCACAGTCACGATGGGTACCGCCAGCGAGGCAATAGTCATCCGCGCTTACGGCGGACCGGGAGTGATGAAGCTCGAAGGGGTCGAAGTCCCTGCGCCCTTGGCAGGCGAGCTCCTTGTGCGCCAGCATGCGGCGTCGGTTAACTTCCACGATATCTACGTTCGCTCGGGCTCCTACCGCACGCTCGACCTGCCCGGTATTCCGGGGCTTGAAGCCGTGGGCACGGTAGAAGCGGTTGGCGAGGGCGTTACGGACTTCGCCGTTGGCGATCGCATCGCGTACATTGCCCGGAACTACGGCGGATACGCCCGCGCCCGTACCATCAGCGCCGCGCTTGCCGTGCCGGTTCCGGCTGGCATCGATGATGGCGTAGCGGCGGCATGGTTCCTCAAGGGTCTCACCGCGCAGGCGCTGGTTGAGGAAGTCGAACCTGTTCGTCCGGGCATGGCCGTGCTGGTTCAGGCGGCCGGAGGCGGCGTCGGCCAGCTTGTTGCGCGGATGGCCCGGCTTAAGGGCGGTCGGGTGATCGGTACGGCGGGTTCAGAGCACAAGGCCGCAATCGCGATGGCTGCTGGTTGCGATGAAGTCATTCTCTACCGCCAGGAGGACGTTGCGACGCGTGTTATGGCGTTCACGGGCGGTGAAGGTGTTGGCGCGGCCTATGATGCAGTCGGCGCGGATACGTTCGAGGGCTCTCTGGCGTCGCTCGCCGTGAAGGGGCATCTTGTTCATTACGGACAGGCGTCAGGCCCCATACCGCCGTTCGACCTGTCGCGGCTCGGCGCAAAGTCGGCGAAAGTCTCGCGTCCGTTCCTCTGGCCCTACATTTCCACGCGCGGAACGCTGCTGTCCGCTTCCGAAAAGCTCTTTGCAGCAATGGCGGCAGGAGCCCTGCCGGTCACACTTGGCGGTCGTTTTGAACTACAGGACGCGGCAAAAGCGCACGCCGCGCTGGAGTCGCGGGCTGCTGGCCCGTTCGTTCTCGATTGCTAAGACAACCGCGGGTTTAGCCGGTGCTGGCTTCAGCAGCGATCGATACGAGATATATGGCCAGTGCCGACATGGCGAAAACCAGCAAGGCGGCTGTGCGAACCAACCCGCCCAACCGGGAAGTGCCGTATGTCCCGCGCAGCTGCTTGTACATGTGGATGGGCGGGACCAGCGCAAGCAGGCCTGCAACCGGGTCGGCACCAAAAGCCCCGGCTATCATGCCAGCCGCAAAGAGCAGCGTCATGAAGCTCAGCGAGTAGGTCACGAATACGGTGTGATCGTATAAGTGAAAGCGGCGGCTGAAGGGAAACAGCAGCCACAGGAACGGGACCGATATCGGTACCAGCGCCCAGCTGTATTTATAGGCGTGGCTTTGCATCTTGTAGAGCACCAGCTTGGGATTGCTCTGGGTTTCGTCGATCACCTCATCGAGAATCGAAAAGCCGGTCGAGGAAAGCTTCTCGCCGCCCATGCGGCGCATGGCGGCAAGCGCGCGCTCCTGTTGCTCGATGTCGGTGTCGAGATCGTCGGTATCGCCGCCTTTGGCTTCCACTTCAGCCCGCTTTGTCCGCGCGGCCTTGAGTGACTTCTCGATTTCGGCCGAGCCCTTCGACACCCCCACATTGATGGCAACATTACCATCCTTGCCCAGGTTGAGGTCACCGGCGGTCTGCTGGATAACCGCGAACATGATGAAGACGCTGAACAGGAACAGCGCAAGCGGCGAAACATAGCGCGCGCGGCGTCCGTCGATGTACTCGCGGGTGAGCTTGCCCGGCCGCGCGATCAACATCGGCAAAGTGTGCCAAATCTTGCCCTCGAAATGGAACACGCCGTGGAGCAGATCGTGAAAGAATGCACCGAGCGTCCGATGCACATGCGCTGTCTGTCCGCAATTATGGCAATGGCTCCCGACCAAGGGCGTGCCGCAGTTCAGACATGCGCTCTCGTGCGTATGTCCACTGTCCACCTCGCCCCCATTGGGTTCAAGTGCTCGCGCCGCAAGACCTGCTCCGATGGCATCACCCAGTACTTGTGCCTCGCTCATGCCGCCGCAGTCCTGCCCCGTTCTTTCCAGATTGCAGTTCATGTTAGCCAATCCGAAGCGCGGTGACCATGCCCGGAGGCCGGTCTGGCCGGAATGGACCGGAAATCCTTTGGCGGGTGCGAGGGACGTGCGTGGGTTTACGCTGAATTAACCTTGCGGGTGCAGGGCTTCTTCCGTGTCGGCAATGCGCGGCATCTGGACCGGACGAGCGGTTTCAGCGGCGGAAAGGGAAGCAACCGGAGTGTTGGGCCCACGTGACGAATTGGGGCTGGCCAGCACCGTGACCTTCGGTCGCGCGCGTCCCGGCGTGGTACCCGCGCGCCGCACGCCCATCCTGCCGCCTCCAGAACCGCCGCCGCCTCCTGCTCCCACGTTTCGGGACAGCAACCACCCTCTCGCGAAGCGGTGGACGCAGGTCTGCCATCGCATTGAATATTGGGCGGGTCGGCATGCGCTTGTGCCCGATCTTGCCGAGAACGTCGGCAGCGCTGGATGGTTTCGCGGCCTTGGCCTGCTTGTTGGTTTCACTGTGCTGGCACTGATGTTCTGGCCCCGCTTCGCGCCGCTTGAGGCTGCGCCGTTGACGACACTGGACGAAGCATCACAGGTCGAATTTCGCGCACAATCGCTGCGGTCATTTGCGAAGGGTTCGACGCAGGGGCGCCACTTTGCCGCAACCGAGGTGGTCACACGGCTGGCAGCCGCTCCCGAGCGCCCTGAAATCCAGCTTTCCGCAACGATCGGTGAGAACGACAGTCTGCCGCGCATGCTGCAGCGCGCCGGTGTTGGATCTGGCGATGCGGGACAAATCGCGGCCATGGTCGCCAGCGCTGTCCCTCTTGCGGAGATCGCGCCGGGCACTCGCTTCTCCATCACGCTCGGCGCGCGGGGCAACGCTTCGGATCCCCGGCCCCTCATGGCAATTGGCTTTCGCCCGCGTTTCGATCTCGCCATTTCGATCAATCGGCAAGGTGGAGGCCTGGCGCTCTCACGCAAGCCGATCACGGTTGATGTGACGCCGCTACGGGTTCAGGGCCTGGTTGGCACGAGCCTCTACCGTTCTGCTCGCGCTGCAGGGGCGCCGCCAAGCGCCGTGCAGGATTATCTGCGGGCGATCGATCAGGCGATTCCGTTCGAGGAGATCGCGCCTACCGACACATTCGACCTTGTCGTTGCCTACAAGCACACCGCTGATGGCGAGGGCGAGGCCGGCAATCTGCTCTATGCCGGCGTTGTCCGGACTGGCCAGCCGCGTGCGCAGTTGCTGCGCTGGGGTGCCGACGGCAGCTTTACCTCGCTGGCAGACCTTGCCGGAGGCGGACAGACCGACGGCGGATTGTTCGGCGCTCCGGTCAGCGGACATGTGACTTCGGGCTACGGCATGCGCCGTCATCCCATCCTTGGATATGTTCGCATGCATGCCGGCGTTGATTTCGCGGCCTCCTGGGGTTCGCCGATCTATGCCGTTACCGACGGCCGTGTGGCGTACGCTGGTTGGCATGGGGGCCATGGCAACTACGTGCGACTCGACCATGGCGGCGGCATTGCCACGGGCTATGGCCATATGAGCCGGATTGCCGTCGCGCCGGGAATGGCGGTCCGGCGCGGGCAGATCATCGGCTATGTCGGCTCGACCGGCCTCTCCACCGGTGCCCACCTCCATTACGAGGTCTATCGCGGGGGGCAGACAGTGGATCCGTTCTCCGTCCGGATGGTGCAGCGAACTCAAGCAGTTGATCCCAGGCAGGTCGCTGCCTTCAAGGCACGGTTGCAGGCCCTACTTTCGGTCCGGCCGGGCGCCATCGTCGGCACGCAGCACTAAGCAGGCGATCTCGCCCGGTTGCCCAAAGGTGCTGCAGCGCCTAGAACGGGGGCATGTCCGCTGGCTATCCCAACATTCGCCTCCGCCGCACCCGCGCCACCGCGTGGAGCCGCGTCCTGCACCGCGAAGTGCTTGTCACCCCTGCCGATCTGATCTGGCCCCTGTTTGTAACCGAAGGCAGGGGCATTGAGGATCCGATCGGTTCCCTGCCCGGCGTGTCGCGTTGGTCAGTCGATCTCGTGGCCGAGCGCGCCCGTGAAGCAGCGGCAGCCGGCATTCCCTGCATCGCCCTGTTCCCGAACACCCAGCCGGAGCGTCGCAGCGAGGACGGTGCCGAAGCGCTCAACCCGGACAACCTGATGTGCCGGGCGATCAAGGCGATCAAGGATGCCTGCGGAGAATCGCTCGGCGTTCTGACCGATGTTGCGCTCGACCCCTACACCAGCCACGGGCAGGACGGCCTGATCGATGACGAGGGCTATGTCCTCAACGACGCGACCGTGGATGTACTCGTGGGACAAAGCCTTAATCAGGCGGCTGCCGGTGCAGACATCATCGCGCCGTCCGACATGATGGACGGTCGCATTGGCGCGATTCGCGAGGCGCTCGAGGAGGGCGGCCATATCAACGTCCAGATCATGGCGTATGCGGCAAAGTACGCGTCCGCCTTCTATGGCCCGTTTCGCGACGCGGTCGGATCGCGAGGCCTGCTCAAGGGCAACAAGAAGACCTATCAGATGGATCCCGGCAACGCAGAGGAAGCGCTGCGCGAAGTCGAACTCGACCTTGCCGAGGGCGCAGACAGCGTCATGGTCAAGCCCGGCCTGCCCTATCTCGATATCGCCCTGCGCGTGAAAGAGGCCTTTCAGGTGCCGGTCTTTGCCTATCAGGTGAGCGGTGAGTACGCGATGATCGAAGCAGCTGCGGCTGCCGGTGCTGGCGATCGCGACGCGCTGGTTCTGGAAACCCTGCTCGCGTTCAAGCGTGCGGGTTGTTCTGGCGTCCTTACTTATCATGCGCTCCACGCTGCGCGTCTGATGGGTGCCTGAAACCGGAATGATCGAGACAGAGCGGCTTGTTCTGCGCCCTTGGCGCGATGCGGACCGTGAGCCATTCTGGGCGATGGCCTGCGATCCGCGCGTGATGGAGTATCTGCCTCCGCTGACCCGTGCCGAAAGTGACGCTGCGTTGGACCGGATGATCGCCACCGAGCGCGAACACGGTCACGTCTTCTGGGCGTTGGAACGCAAGGTCGAGGGCGATTTCATCGGCTTTTGCGGAATTCTCCCGCCTCGCTCGCCCATTTTCGAACACGAGATCGGCTGGCGCCTTGCCCATCATGCCTGGGGACAAGGTCTGGCGCGTGAAGCGGCCGAGGCATCACTGGCTTGGGCTTGGGCCAACTTGCCGGTTCCCGCGGTCATGGCGATCACCAATCTTGCCAACACGCGTAGCTGGGGCTTGATGGAGCGCCTCGGGATGATTCGCTATCCTGACGAGGACTTTGAGCATCCCGAGCTTGCCGAGGGTGATCCGCTTCGTCCGCATATTCTCTACCGCATCCACCGGCCGCTGCCCGAGGCCGATTGAAGGGAGCGCCATGCATCACGACGTCACCATCGCGGCCATTCACGGCAAGGCGCCGCGCATTCATCCAAGCGCCTTCATCGCACCGGGCTGCCGGATCATCGGTGATGTCGAGATCGGGCCGGAGGCCTCGGTCTGGTACAACTGCGTGATCCGCGGCGATGTGAACCGGATCGTGATCGGCGCGCGCAGCAACATTCAAGACGGGACCGTGATCCATTGCGACAGCCCTGATCCGCGTCACCCGCAAGGCTTCCCCACGCTGATCGGAGACGACGTTCTCGTCGGCCACATGGTCATGTTGCATGGCTGCACACTGGAAGACCGGGCGTTTGTCGGACTTGGTTCGGTAGTGATGAACGGTGCGGTGATTGAGGGCGATGGCATGCTGGCGGCAGGCGCACTGCTCACGCCGGGCAAGCGCATCGCCTCACGCCAGCTGTGGGGCGGCCGTCCCGCCGCCTACATGCGCGATCTCACTGATGCTGCGCTTCACGAGATGCAGCTGGGCGTCGCGCACTACGTTGGCAATGCGCGTGCCCATGGCGCTGCTCTGGCCAGCAATGGCGCGACCGAAAGCTGATTTTCCCTCCGCCGAGGCGCTGCGGTCATTCGCAGACGCTGATGGGCGGCTTGCGGTCAGGGTTACGCCCGGTGCGCGAAGTGAAGGGGTGGAGATTGTGTCCGGCCGCGTTCACGTCAAAGTGAGAGCCAAGCCGGAGGATGGCAAGGCGACTGCCGCAGTCGTCGATCTTCTGGGGCAGGTGCTGGCTGTTCCATCCTCGCAGATTGTCTTGTTGCGCGGCGCAACTTCGCGGGAAAAACTCTTCAAGATTCCACTGGTAGCCTGATCGCAACCAAGGCCATCATTCCCGCCCAGGCTGCCGCGATCCACAGACAGCCAGAGGGCCATTGGCTTTGGAAGAAAGCACCCAGCACGGCACCGATCAGCAGCCCTGCCCATAGCAGACCCCACTGAATCCATCCCGGCTCTGCTCTGCCCGCGATCCACAGCGCCACACCTTGCCCGAGGCGGACAAGAGCACCCGTCATATAGGTCAGCCCCACTGTCACTTCGCCGCCGCGCTGGAAGGTGTTGTTGGTCGCCCCCATGGCCAGCACAAGGGCTGCCAACATGAAGGTCTCATGGCCGAGCCCGCGCGCTGTTGCACCGATCAGCAAAAGCATCGTGACCACTCCCAGGACGACCGGCTTCCGGCGGCCTCCGGCTCGCAGCGCGACCAGCGCTCCCAATGTCACGCCGCACACAAAGCCTGCAATCAGCAATGCAGGTACCAGTGCCGCCCTCGATCCTGTGCTGAGCGCCACGCCCAGCCGTGTCGAATTGCCAGACATGAACGACACGAAATAGCCATTCGCCGAAAGGAAGCCCACCGCATCGACGAAACCCGCGAGGCCGGAAAGGGCGATCGCCAGCCTGCGTCGATGCGGATCATACCTCAGCATCGAAGCAGCTTAGCCGTTTGCTTGATCCTCGCCAATCAAGCCTTGGCCATACCCCGCGCCATCCGGTCCAGCACGTCCGCCAGAGCATCGGCGATGGCGGTATCGTCGGGTGCGATATCGGCAATCGCACGGCGCATCGCATCGGCCCATTGTCCGGCGAGCTCCCGATTGATTCCGAACGGCGCGTGCATGCTCACCATGCATTTGCCCGGGTTGGCCTCCCACCATGTTCGTGGGCCGCCGCTCCAACCGGCAAGGAAGAGCGGCAGCGATTCGCGCATGGGTGCAAGATCCGGCGCATGCATGGTTCTCAGCGCGGCAAATGCCGGGTCGGTCTCCATCAGATCGTAAAAGCGGTCGGTGATCCGGCGCAGAGCCGCCAAGCCTCCGATGCGATCATAGGGGCTGGCAGCGGGGGTTTCGGTCGTCGTGGCCAAGAATGCTCACTCCAAAGCGACAGTGCGGCAAGCCTGTGCCTGCCACCCGGCCGGGCAACCCGCCTTGATCAAGATCAAGTGACCAGTGCGCGCAGTGTCTCCAGTTGATCGGCTTCGTGTGCGGGTTTGTCCTGTCGGATGCGGTGGATGCGGGGGAATCGCATCGCCAGCCCGGACTTGTGCCGCTTGCTGAGATGGACCGAATCGAACGCCACTTCAAACACCAGGCTGCGATCGGTCTCCCGGACCGGTCCATACTTCGCGACCGTGTGCTGACGGACGTGGCGATCGAGGAACCGGAGTTCCTCGTCGGTAAAGCCAAAGTAGGCCTTGCCCACAGGCAGCAATTCCGCCCCCGCATCCGGATCGCCATTCCAGCAGCCGAAGGTGAAATCGGAGTAGAACGAGGAGCGTTTCCCCGAACCGCGCTGCGCATACATCAGGACGCAATCGATCAGCAGAGGCTCACGCTTCCACTTGTACCACAGCCCGGCCCGTCGCCCTGCCACATAGGGCGATTGGCGGTGCTTGAGCATGACGCCTTCGATGGCCGCATCGCGGGCACTGGCGCGGATCTCGGCGAGCGCGTCCATGTCCTTTGCGGCTATGGTCTGGGACAAGTCGAAACGCACCGGATCAAGCTGAGGTATGAGCGCTTCCAACCGGGCGCGGCGCTGCGACCAGGGTTGCTCGCGCAGGTCTTCGCCATTCAGGATCAGAAGGTCATAGAGCCGGACAAAGGCTGGCGCCTCCGCAAGCATCGCCTTCGAGACGGACTTGCGGCCGAGCCGCTGCTGCAGCGCGTTGAAGCTGGCCGCGCCACCTGCCTCTGCTCCTTGCGCCGAGCCGCGGAGGAGCAGTTCGCCATCGAGAACGGCAGGAATGTGCAAGGCGCCTGCGATCTCGGGAAAGCTCGCCGAAATCTCGTCGCCGCCGCGCGAATAGACCCTTGTCTCACCGCCTACATGGACCAGTTGAACCCGGATACCATCCCATTTCCATTCAGCCACGTATTCCGCAAGGCTGATCGTCTCGTCTTCCAGCGGATGGGCAAGCATGAACGGACGGAAAAGCGGCAGCAAATCGGTGCGCGGCGGCGGCGCCGTTCCAGCGGCCCATGCGAAGAGGTGTGAGTAGGGCGGCTCCTGACCGTGCCAGTACTCTTCGACCGCATCGACCGCCACGGCGAAAGCCTGCGCGAATGCGACCTTGGCCAAGCGGGCGGAGATGCCGATGCGCAGCGCACCGGTGGCAAACTTGATCAGGGCGTAGCGCCCGGGTGTATCAAGCCGGTCCAGCAGGCTCGCCAGAACAAGCGGCGCACTCGCGCGCGTGGTTTGGGAAAGAGCGGTAACCACCTCGCCAAGTGTTGGTGGCGGTTCGAGCGGGACAGGTTCCGGTTCCGGCCACAGCAAGCTTGCGGTCTCGGCAGTATCGCCAACGAAATCGCGTGAAAGCGTCCACAAGACTGGATCGATGCGGCTCGCCATCAGACCCCGCACCGTACCAGCCTTGATCGCGGGAAAATCGACCGCGCTGGTCAGGGCCGCGAGCGCCCAGCCGCGATCTGGATCGGGCGTCTCACGAAGATACTCGGCAATGAGCTCGAGTTTCCCGTTGCGCGAGGGTGTGAGCAGCAGGTTGTCGAGGAGGGCTGCAAACCGCTGCATCAGCGCTGGCCGTTTCCGGGGGCGGGGGGCTCAATCATCTTCGTCCTCGTAACCCGTCAAGGCGAGCGCACGGGCCTTGCGCTGGTGCAGTTCGCACCAGCGCAGCAGCGCATCTTCGCGGCCATGCGTGATCCATGTCTCGCCCGGATTCACGTCTGCAATGGTCGAGGTGAGTTCACTCCAATCGGCGTGATCCGAGATCACGAGTGGCAGTTCTACTCCGCGTTGGCGTACGCGTTGGCGCACGCGCATCCATCCGCTTGCCATGGCGGTCAGCGGGTCGGGCAACCGCCGACTCCAGCGGTCGTTAAGCGCCGATGGGGGGCAGATAACGATGCCACCAGCCAGTGCGGCCTTGGGCACGCCTGCAACCGATCGCAGATCGCCGAGCGGAACTCCCAGAGACTCATACAGGCGGCACATCGCCTCCATGGCGCCGTGGAGATAGATCGGTTCCTGCCAACCGGCTGCCCGCAGTTCCGCAATGATCCGCTGCGCCTTCCCGAGCGCATAGGCGCCGACCAGCACGCAGCGGTCCGGGTTCGCCTCACGCGCGCCGAGCAGCTTGGCAATTTCATCGCCGATTGGCGGGTGGCGAAAGACGGGCAGGCCGAAGGTGGCCTCGGTGATGAAGAGGTCGCAGGAGGTGACGGTAAACGGCGGGCAGGTCGGATCCGGACTACGCTTGTAATCCCCCGTTACGATCACTCTCTCGCCCGCATGCTCCAGCAGGACCTGCGCCGAGCCCAGCACATGGCCGGCTGGCAGAAAGGTTGCGGTTACGCCTCCGCCGATCGCAATCGGCTCGTGATAGCGGGCAGCCACAGCCCCATCCGCTACGCCATAGCGAACAGCCATGATGGCGAGGGTCTCGGATGTCGCTACGGTTTGGCCATGGCCGCCTCGCGCATGGTCTGCGTGGCCATGCGTCACGAGCGCGCGCGGGGCGGGGCGTGCCGGATCGATCCAGGCGTCTGCCGGAACGATCCGGATGCCCAACGGCTCCGCTTTGATCCACGTGAAACAACTGGCCATGCCATCACGAATGCCGTGATTGCTTCAGGGTTGCCAGAGACAAAAAGGGCGGAGACCCGAAGGCTCCGCCCCTTGTGTCAACGCGTGCCTGCGTCAGGCTTCGTCGGTATTCGGCTCCTCGGCCGTGGCCGAACCGCCCTTGCCCTTGCGCGCCTTCTTCTTGACGAGCTTCGGCGCGGCCGGGGTCAGCTCGAACGAGAGCACCGTCGGCTTGCCTTCCTCTTCCTTGAGGCTGACATGGACTTCGCCGCCATTAGCCAGCTTGCCGAAGAGCAACTCTTCCGCGAGCGGCTTCTTGACCTTCTCCTGGATGACGCGGCCCATCGGACGCGCACCATAGAGGCGGTCATAGCCCTGCTTGGCGAGCCAGGCGCGCGCGTCGCTGTCGAACTGGATGTGCACATTCTGCTCCGCCAGCTGCAGTTCAAGCTGGAGGATGAACTTGTCTACCACGCGGCTGACGACTTCCGGCGGCAGGTAGGCAAAGGGGACGATCGCATCGAGACGGTTGCGGAATTCGGGGGTGAACATCTTCTTCACCGCCTCATCGCCCGCATCCGCCTTGGACACGTCGCCGAAGCCGATCCCTTGCCGTGCCATGTCGCTGGCACCTGCGTTGGTCGTCATGATCAGTACGACATTGCGGAAATCGACCGTCTTGCCGTGATGATCGGTAAGCCTGCCGTTATCCATAACTTGCAGCAGGATGTTGAACAGGTCCGGATGTGCCTTTTCGATTTCGTCGAGCAACAGGACGCAGTGCGGCTGCTGGTCGATCGCATCGGTGAGCAGGCCGCCCTGATCAAAGCCGACATAGCCCGGAGGCGCGCCGATCAGGCGGCTAACCGAATGGCGTTCCATGTATTCGGACATGTCGAAGCGTTGCAGCGGGATACCCATGATCTGGGCAAGGCTGCGCGCCACTTCGGTCTTGCCGACGCCGGTGGGACCCGAGAACAGGAACGAACCGATCGGTTTGTCCGGATCGCGCAGACCCGCGCGGCTGAGCTTCATCGCCGACGACAGAACCTCGATCGCCTTGTCCTGGCCGAACACCAGTCGCTTGAGGTCTCGGTCGAGATGCTCAAGCACCTTCTTGTCGTCGCTCGAGACAGACTTGGGCGGGATGCGCGCCATCGTCGCGATGACCTGTTCGATCTCGCGCGCGGTGATCACCTTCTTGCGCTTCGAAGGCGGCACCAGCATCTGCATCGCGCCAACTTCGTCAATCACGTCGATCGCCTTGTCCGGCAGCTTGCGGTCGTTGATGTAGCGCGCCGAAAGCTCGACTGCGGTCTTGATCGCATCGGGCGTATAGCGAACCTTGTGGTGTTCCTCGAACGCACTGCGCAGGCCCTTGAGGATCTTGATCGTGTCCTCGATGGTCGGCTCGTTCACGTCGATCTTCTGGAACCGGCGCAGCAACGCGCGGTCTTTCTCGAAGTGATTGCGGAATTCCTTGTAGGTGGTCGAGCCGATGCAGCGGATCGTGCCGCCTGAAAGCGCGGGCTTCAGGAGGTTGGAGGCATCCATCGCACCGCCGCTGGTCGCGCCGGCACCGATCACCGTGTGGATTTCGTCGATGAACAGGATTGCATGCGGCATCTTTTCGAGCTCGGAAACGACCTGCTTCAGCCGCTCTTCGAAATCGCCGCGATAGCGCGTGCCGGCGAGAAGGGCGCCCATGTCGAGCGAATAGATCACGGCCTCGCTGAGGACTTCCGGCACATCGCCTTCGACGATCTTGCGCGCGAGGCCTTCCGCGATCGCGGTCTTGCCCACGCCGGGATCGCCCACGTAGAGCGGGTTGTTCTTCGAGCGACGGCACAGGATCTGGATCGTACGATCCACCTCGGGACCGCGGCCGATCAACGGATCAACCTTGCCATTCAGCGCCTTCTCATTGAGATTGACGGTGAATTGGTCGAGCGCTGAATCCTTCTTTGCGCCGCTCTTGGTGTCTGCCTTTTCTTCCTGCTGAGGCTGGGCTTCCTCGCTGCCCTTGGGGCTGCGGCTTTCGACCTGGCGACCGCCCTTGCCGATGCCGTGGCTGATGAAGCTCACTGCATCGAGCCGGCTCATGTCCTGCTGCTGAAGGAAGTAGACTGCGTACGAATCGCGTTCGGAGAACAGCGCCACCAGCACATTGGCTCCGGTGACCGTGTCCTTGCCCGACGACTGGACATGCAGGATGGCGCGCTGGATCACGCGCTGGAACCCCGCGGTCGGCTGCGGATCAGCCTTGTCCTGCGTCTTGAGGGATTGATACTCCTGATCGAGGTATTGGCGAACTACTTCACCAAGATCTCCCAGATCGACACCGCAGGCCTGCATGACCTGAGCGGCATCGGGGTCGTCGATCAGTGCGAGCAGGAGATGCTCCAGAGTCGCATACTCATGGCTGCGCTCCGATGCATTGCTGAGCGCAGAATGCAGCGTCTTCTCAAGGCTTTGCGCGAAACTGGGCATGGCACT
>NZ_JAIXPP010000025.1 GCF_027486195.1 Novosphingobium sp. | reverse complement strand
TGTCGGAAGTGAAGGGTTTCGGCCGTCAGAAGGGCCAGACCGAGATCTACCGCGGCGCCGAATACACCACCAACATGCTGCCAAAGGTGAAGATCGAAATCGCTGCGAGCGACGATCTGACCCCCCGGATCATCGAGGTGATCCAGCAGACAGCCAGCACCGAGGCGATCGGCGACGGCAAGATCTTCGTTCTCGATCTTGCTTCGGCCACCCGCATCCGCACCGGCGAAACCGGGGATACCGCGCTGTGAGCGGCCTGTCTTTCAGCGCAGTGTCGGCAAGCGCGGTGGGGACCGCCACTTCTGACATGAGGGGAACTTCGATGATCCGTAAGATGATCGGCGGGGTCGTGGGCGCAGGCTTGACGCTCGGCGCCGCTTCCACTGCCTTTGCCCAGGCGGCAATGGTCAAGGCGCCCGACGTGGCGGCCCAGGCGACCATGGTGAACAAGGGTGACACCACCTGGATGCTCGTTTCGTCCGTGCTCGTCCTGATGATGAGCATTCCGGGCCTCGCGCTGTTCTACGGCGGTCTCGTTCGCACCAAGAACATGCTTTCGGTTCTCATGCAGGTGTTCATGATCGTCTCGATCGCGGGCCTGCTCTGGGCGACCTACGGTTACAGCCTCGCCTTCACCGGTGGCTCGCCGTTCATTGGCGGCTTCGGCAAGGCGCTCATGGCTGGCGTTACCAGCGGGACCTACTCGGCGACGTTCTCCAACAACGTCTACATTCCCGAACTCAGCTACTTCGTCTTCCAGATGACCTTCGCCATGATCACACCGGCGCTGTTCATCGGCTCATTCGCTGAGCGCATCAAGTTCACCCCGCTGATGGTGTTCGTGGTGGCGTGGTCGACCTTCGTCTACTACCCGATCGCGCACATGGTCTGGTACTGGGCTGGTCCGGACTTCCTCGTCGATGCGCCGACCGACTCCGGTCTGCTGTGGGCCATGGGTGCGCTGGACTTTGCGGGCGGCACCGTCGTTCACATCAACGCCGGTATTGCGGGCCTCGTGGGCTGCCTCCTCCTCGGCAAGCGCCTGGGTTATGGCAAGGAAGCCACCCCGCCGCACTCGCTGACCATGACCATGATCGGCGCCTCGCTGCTGTGGGTTGGCTGGTTCGGCTTCAACGCTGGCTCAAACCTTGAATCGAACGGCGTCGCTGCGGTTGCCTTCGTCAACACGATGCTCGCCACCTGCGCTGCTGCGGTCAGCTGGGCGATTGTCGAGCAGGTCGTGCACGGCAAGCCTTCGATGCTGGGTGCTGCTTCGGGTGCCGTCGCCGGTCTCGTCGCGATCACTCCGGCTTCGGGTTACGGCGCGCCGATGACCTCGATCGTCCTCGGCCTCGTGGTTTCGCCGCTGTGCTTCTTCTTCGTCAGCACGGTGAAGAACAAGTTCAAGTACGACGACACGCTCGACGTCTTCGGTGTCCACTGCATCGGCGGTATCACCGGTGCCATCGCCACTGCTATCGTCGCCTCGCCGGCACTCGGCGGCCAGGGCATCATCGATTACACCCAGTTCCCGGCTGTTGCGGCTCCGACCTACGACATCGCTGCCCAGCTGATTGTCCAGGTCAAGGCGGTGCTCCTGACCCTCGTGTGGTCCGGTGTCGGTACGGCGGCGATCTGGTTCGTTCTCGACAAGACCCTGGGCATGCGGATCAGCGAAGAAGGCGAGCGCGAAGGCCTCGACATCGCTGACCATGGTGAGCGTGCCTACAACTACTGATTAACCAGCTTGGCGGGGCCAGTGGGCGAGATCCTCTCCCTCTAGCCCGACGGGGCCCCGCCAGACGATGTTCCTCCTGCGAACAGACTAAGGCCGGAAGTGCAATCGCGCTTCCGGCCCTTTTTTGTTTTGCAACAGCGAGTTATCGGGCGAGCCGAGGCTCTGGACCCCCGTTAACCTTCCCACAACGCCCTTGGGTTACATACCTAATGTCTAGTAATCAGCTAGCTAGGGGATATCTGAGTGGTGCTGCGCAAGGCACGCGAGGTTTTCGGGATCGGGGCAGTCGATGCCTCACCATCCCGCACATCCGAAAGCGAAGCGGCGGCGCTGTGCCACACCTACGAAGATCTCGGCCTCGGCTTCTTCTGGTCCACCGATGCGGAAGGGCGCCTGACCTACCTCTCGCCCGGTGCCCATGCGCTGCTGGTGGGGGATGGAACGGCCACGGGGCAGACCTTCCTCGAACTTTTCCTCAAGACCGGCAATGAGAGCGAAGGCGAACGAACGCTGCCTTTCGCTTTCGCGCGCAAAGGGCGCTTCGAGAAGATTACCGTGCGCAGCGAGCGCGGCGATGGCGAGACGCTGTGGTGGGCCATCTCCGGCGAGCCGATCACCCATCGCGGCGAATTCGCCGGCTTTCGCGGCCACTGCGAGGACATCACCGGCGAGCGGCGCTCGGCCGAGGAAAGCTCGCACATGGCGATGCATGATGCGCTGACCGGCCTGCTTAACCGGCGGCGCATGTCGCAGCTGCTCGAACGCACGCTCACCCAGTGCACCCAGCAGCGCAGCCCCTGCGCGATCATGCTGATCGACCTCGATCGCTTCAAGCAAGTCAATGATACCCTGGGCCACGCGGCCGGCGATGCCCTGCTCAAGCAGGTGGCAGCCCGGCTTGTCCGCGTGGTGGGCGACAAGGAGAAGGTCAGCCGTCTCGGCGGTGACGAATTCCAGGTGATCATGCCGGGGGTCGAGGATCGCGGTGTGCTCGGCGATATGGCGACGAGCATCATCACCAGCATTTCGCAGCCCTATACCATCGACGGCAGCCGCTGCCTGATCGGCGCGTCGGTCGGTGTCGCGGTATCCCCGTTCGATGGTGAGGACAGCGACAGCCTCGTGCGCAATGCGGACCTTGCGCTCTATGCCGCAAAGGGCGGCGGGCGCGGCCGTTTCCGGTTCTTCAGCGCGGACCTCCTCAAGGCCGCTGCCGACCGCCGCCTGCTCGAGGAAGACCTCCACGACGCACTGCAGCGGGACGAGCTCGAAATCCACTACCAGCCGGTCGTGCGGGCGGCGGACAACCATGTCGTCGGCGTCGAGGCGCTGGTGCGCTGGAACCACCCCGAGCATGGCCCGGTCAGCCCGGCGCGGTTCATCCCGATTGCCGAGGAATCGAACCTCATCAAAGGCATCGGCGAATGGGTCCTACGCCGCGCCTGCGAGGAAGTTGCGGCCTGGCCCGGCGGCCTGCGCGTGGCCGTCAACGTTTCGCCCGTGCAATTCGCGGATGATGGCTTCCCGGCACTCGTCGCCAGCGCGCTGGCCAATTCCGGTATCGATCCCGAACGGCTGGAGCTGGAGATCACCGAAAGCGTGTTCCTTCAGGAGGGCGGTGCGACCAACGAACGCTTCAAGGCGCTCAAGGGCCTTGGTGTGCGGCTGGCACTCGATGATTTCGGTACAGGCTATTCCTCGCTCGGCTATTTGAAGACGGCGCCGTTCGACAAGATCAAGATCGATCAGTCCTTCGTGCGCGGCGCGACCGAGGCAGGCTCGCGCAACCGCGCCATCATCGCCGCGATTGTCGCGCTGGCGCAGGCACTGGAAATGGACACGACGGCAGAGGGCGTCGAGAGTTTCGACCAGTTCGATCTCATGAAAAGCCTCAACGTCACGCTCGTGCAGGGCTACATCTACAGCCACCCGATCCCCAACGATATGTTCGTCCAGAAGCTCAACGAAGGCGACTGGATCATCGAGCCTTCGGGCCCAGCCTTCCAGCGCCATGATCGGCAGGCGATGTTCCGCCGCATCGGCGCGATCCATGATAACCACTACTACCCGGTCGTTCTGCGCAACCTCTCGGTCTCCGGCGCGCTGATCGAGGGCCTTGTCGATGTGCCGGTCGGTGCCGAATTCGTGATCGATCTCGGCGAAGGCCAGCTGGCGGTCGCGCGCGTCCGCCGCTCGCGCAAGCGCCAGCAAGGGCTTGAGTTCGAGCAGGCGCTTGTGCCCGATGGCAATGGCGGCTTGTGTACGCGCCACCGCGCCTCACCTTATCAGCTTGCCGCAGCCGGCCTGCCGCAAAGCCCGCGCGGCGAAGGTGGACAGCCGGTCGGCCCACATCTCATCGGCGGAGGTGAGGATGGCAAGGCTTCGATGCCCGCTTTCGCCATGGCAAGCGACTGGAAGGGCGCCAATCTGCGCGTCGATCCGTAATCGCCCGTGCGAGACGGTTCCCTTGGCGCGGCAAGCCCGCTAAGGCGCCCCGGTCATGTCCGAGCCATCTGCCCCTGCTGCCGCCACTCGTCCCGTGCCCAAGCCGTGGATTGCGGCGATCCATCCTTATGTGCCCGGCAAGTCGACCGGCACCGACGGGCAGGTGCTGATCAAGCTTTCGGCCAACGAAAACCCCCTCGGCACCAGCCCCTTCGCGCGCGCTGCCCGCCTTGGCAGCGGTGAGGGCGCAGGTGATCCGGCGCGGTATCCCGATCCCGATAGCCATGCGCTGCGCGCTGCACTCGGCGCGCTTCACGGCATCGATCCGGCGCGGATCGTCATGGGCACCGGTTCGGACGAACTGCTCCACCTGGCCGCGCAGGCCTTTGCCGGGCTGGGCGACGAGGTGCTCTATCAGCGCTACGGTTTCTCGGTCTACGAGATCGCCGCCCGTCGCTGCGGCGCGGAGCCGGTCGAGGCCCTCGATCGGGATTACGCGGCGGACGTCGATGTCCTGCTCGGCTGCGTGACGCCGCGCACGCGGGTGGTCTTCCTCGCCAATCCGAACAACCCCACCGGCAGCTACCTGCCTCGCGCCGAACTGGCCCGGCTGCACGCAGCGCTTCCGGCGGATGTGCTGCTGGTGGTCGATCAGGCCTATGCCGAATATGTCGCTGCCGATGCCGACGACGGTGCCTTTGCGCTCGCCGCCACGACCGAGAACGTGCTGATCACCCGCACCTTCTCCAAGATCTACGGGCTTGCCGGCGAACGGGTCGGCTGGGCGACCGGGGCGCCGCACCTGATCGACATGCTGGGCCGCATCCGCGGGCCGTTCAACCTCACCGTTACCGCGCAGGCCGCGGCGCTTGCCGCGCTCGGCGATCAGGATTTCGTTGCATCCTCGCGCGAGCATAACCGCACCGAACGGACGCGCTTCGTCGCCGCGCTTTCAGCCCTCGGCAATCATGGCCTGCGTCCGCTGCCGAGCGAGGCGAACTTCGTGCTGATCGAGTTCACCGGCGCGCTGACCGCAGAAGGTGCCTACAAGGGTCTGATGGACCACGGCTTCATCACCCGCTGGCTGCCGGGGCAGGGCCTGCCGCAATGCCTGCGCATCACCATCGGCACGGCGGAAGAGATGGACCGCGTCGCCGCTGTGCTGCGCCAGCTCGCCGAAGCCGCGCGATGAGCGCGCCTGCGCCCTTCGCGCGGGTCGCTGTCATCGGGCTCGGCCTCCTGGGCGGCTCGGTCACCCGCGCCGTTCATGCGCACTTGCCGGATGCGATCACCACCGGTTTCGATGCCGACCCAGCCGTACGCGCCCGCGCCCGGGAGATCGGCCTCGCCAATTTCGTGCCCGATACAGTGGCCGAAGCCGTCACTGGGGCCGATCTGGTCGTGCTGTGCGTCCCTGTCGGCGCCATGGGGGCGGCAGGAGCGAGCATCGCAGCGCACCTTGCGCCCGGCGTGATCGTGACGGACGTGGGCTCGAGCAAGGCCAGCGTCGCCAAGGCGCTGGCCGAAGCGCTGCCCGGCGTGACCGTGATCCCCTCGCACCCGGTTGCTGGCACCGAGCAGAGCGGGCCGGATGCGGGCTTTGCCGCGCTGTTCCGCAATCGCTGGTGCATCGTCACCCCGCCCGCCGGTGCGGACGAGACCGAAGTTGCGCGGCTTACCGCATTCTGGGAGGCGCTTGGCGCGCGGGTCGAGGTGATGGATGCCGAGCATCATGACCGCGTGCTCGCCGTCACCAGCCATCTGCCGCACCTCATCGCCTATACCATCGTCGGCACCGCTTCGGATCTCGAGGAAGTGACGCAGAGCGAAGTGATCAAGTACTCCGCCGGCGGCTTCCGCGATTTTACCCGCATCGCCGCCTCCGATCCGACGATGTGGCGCGACGTGTTCCTGAGCAACCGCGATGCCGTGCTCGAAATGCTCCAGCGCTTCAGCGAAGACCTTACCGAACTGCAGAAGGCGATTCGCAAGGGCGACGGTGCCGTGCTGTTCGATACCTTCACCCGCACCCGCGCGATCCGCCGCTCGATCATCGAAATGGGCCAGGATGATGCGCGGCCAGACTTCGGGCGTAGCCACGAAACCTAGGTCTTGACCTTAGCTCAGCAGGAACATCGCCGAGACGAGGATCATCACCGCCGTTGCTGCCCAGCCGCCGATCTTGAGCAGCGGCGGCAGGGTCAACCGGCCCATGACCTTGGGATTGCTGGCTGCCAGCATGGTCATCACCATCAGCGGCGGCGCCAGCAGGCCGTTGATCACCGCGGTCCAGTAGAGCGCCTGCATCGGATCGATGCCGATCAGGTTGAGCGCCATACCGCCCAGCACCGCCACCACGATCGCGCCATAGAACGCCTTGGCTTCGTGCGGCTTGCGGTCCAGCCCCTCGGTCCAGCCGAAGGTTTCCGAAAGCGCATAGGCCGCCGAACCCGCCAGCACGGGGACTGCCAGCAGGCCGATCCCGATGATCCCTACCGCGAAAAGCAGGAAGCTGAGATCGCCCGCGATCGGGCGCAGCGCGCTGGCGGCCGCATCGGCGGAGGCAACCTCGTTGATGCCATGTGCGTGGAGCGTCGCCGCCGTCGCGATCACGATGAACAGCGCGGTCACGCTCGTCACGCCCATGCCAACCACGGTGTCGGTCCGCATCCGGGCAAGGCCGGGGCCCGCCGCGCGTGGATAGACGCCGAGCGGGTGCTTGTGCAGCCGGTGCTGCTCCTCCACTTCCTGCCCCGCCTGCCAGAAGAACAGGTAGGGGCTGATCGTGGTCCCCAGCGTCGCGATCACCGCCATCGTGGTCTGCCGGTCAAAGCTCAGTTGCGGCACGAGCACGCCGCGCAGGACTTCACCGGGCGAGAGCTTCGCAACGAACGGCACGAGGATGTAGGCCAGCAGGGAAAGCGCGGACCATTTGAGGATGCGGGTATAGCGCGCGTAGCTCACGAAGATCTCGAGCAGCACCGAGATCACGCCGAACAGCACGACATAGAGCATGGTCGGCCCTGGCAGCAGCAGATTGAGCGCGGCCGCCATCGCGCCGAGGTCCGAGCCAAGGTTGATCGTGTTGGCAACCAGCAGGAGCATGACCGAAAACCACAGCACCGGGCGCGGATAGTGTCGCTTCAGGTTGTGCGCGATGCCATGCCCGGTCACCGCGCCGATCCGCGCGCAGATCATCTGCGTTGCGACCAGCAGCGGGTAGCTGAACACCATGATCCAGGCGAGGCTGAAGCCGAACTGCGCGCCGACCTGGCTGTAGGTGCCGATCCCGCTCGGATCGTCGTCTGCCGCCCCGGTGATCAGCCCGGGCCCGAGCACCTCGCCCCAGCTGCGCGCATCGGCCTCGGTGTGCTTCTCGTCGAGGCGGGCGTCCTCAACGCTCACGGGTTGAGCGCATTGATGGCGGCATGGACGCGCGCTTCGATGTCCGCGCGCGGGAGGCCGGGGGGAATTTCCTCCCCGAAGCGATAGCGGATCTTGCCGGAGCGCTTCCACAGACGGTGGTAAAGCGGCCCGCTATCGACCGCCACCGGCACGACCGGCAGGCCGAGCATCTTGTAGAGCCCGGCAAAGCCTGCCTGCAGCGCAGGGCGGGTGTCGTGGGGCACGCGGGTGCCTTCGGGAAAGATGATCAGCGGCCGCCCGTCTGCCGTCCAGCGCCGTGCTTCGGCCAGCATGGCCCTGAGCGCGCTGGCGCCGCGCCCGCGGTCCACCGCGATCAGGCCATAGCGCGTGCCGATCGCGCCCCACAGCGGGATGCGCAGCAGCTGCTCCTTCGCGAAGACCACCGGCAGGGGGTACATGTGCGGCAAATCGATCGCCTCGAAGAAGGATTCATGCTTGATCGCATAGAGAACGCCGGCACGGGGCATGAAACCCTCGGCTTCTACGGTGATGCCCAGCAGCACCCGGACGCAGGTCCGGTGCCAGCCAGACCACACCCGCACCATCTGCTTGTAGCGATCCCCGCCCAGCGGCATCACGGCGAGCGCCGCGATTACCTGCAACACCGTGCCGCCGTAGAACGCGACATAGAAGGCAAGGCTGCGCAGCACATCGGGCAGGCGCGGGCCGGCGGCTTCGTGGCGACTCATGGTCTGCCCTACCACCCCGCAAGCCACGCGAGCATGCGCGCGATCAGCTTGTGGTATTCGATGAACAGCGTCTTCATGCTCGGGCGCGAGGGCACCGCATCGGGCAGGATTTCCACCCCGCGCGGGGCGGCCATGGCAAGATCGAACTGTGCCCGCCGCATGTGCCAGTCGGTGGTGACAAGGCGCACCGAGGTGATGTGTTCCGCCGCGATCCAGCGCGCGGCTTCCAGCGCGTTGGAGCGCGTATCGACGGATTCGAAGCCGAGTGTCACGCAGCAGGCGAGGAGCTGCGGCGATACCTTGTATTCGGCGGCGAACTCGCCCGGCTTCACTTCGCTCGCCACCCCCGCGATCAGCGCCTTGCGGGCCTGCCCGGCGCGCAGCACGTCGATCGCGCGCGGAATGCGTCCGCCCGCACCGGTCAGCGCGATCACGCCGTCCGTTTTCTGCGAACCCGCCGGGCGCGGAAGGGCGAGGGCGAACCACAGGAAGCCCAGCACCCACGCGAGCAGCACCGCCGCGCCGATGCGGCGAAAGAGGCCCGGCGGTTTGCGCACGCGCGCCATTTCAGAGCATCCGCCGCAAGGCGGCCAGCACGGTCACCCGCGCGGTCAGTACGGCGAGCGCGACACCGGCGAGCGGGATCGCTGCAATCATGATCCAGTCCTGCCAGTGCAGCACCGCGCCTGCCACCATGCCCGAGCCGAGGCCAGCGAACTGGCGCGAGAGCGTGACGATCGTCACCACGCCGAACAGCAGGCCCGCAAGGCCACCGGCGGCGGCGTCGAAGGCCATCGAGCGCTGGAACACCCGCGCGATCTGCTTGTCGGTGCCGCCCAGCATGTGCACGATCTCGATCGTTTCACGGTGATTGCCCAGCGCATTGCGCGAAGCGAGCAGCACGGCCGCAATCGTCGCGATAGCCAGCAGCGCGATCAGGCCGCCGGCTAGCCACTGCAGCGTTCCGATCGCGGCGAACACCGGCGCGAGCCACCCGGCTTGCGCATCGATCCGGGCAGAGGCGGCCACCGGAACCACCAGCGCGCGCAAGTGCGCCACCTGGTCCGCCGTTGCAGCACCCTTGAGCCGCACGTCGATCAAGGCCGGGATCGGCAAGGCCTCGACATCGTCGCCGGGCCGCGTGCCGAGCCATGGCTCGACCAGAGTGTTGAGTTCCTCCTGCGCCACTTGCCGAACTTCGGCCACTTCGGGCGCCTTTGCAAGCACGGCGACCACCGCTGCGGCCTGGCGAAGCCGTTCGGCCGGGGCGGCGGTCACGATCTGCACGGTGACGCCGCCTTCCAGATCCGCGCTCGCGGTTGCGGCCGCGTTGCGCAGGGCAAGTCCGCTGGCGGCGGCAACCACAGTCATCGCGATCATGATCGCGATGACCCACGGCATCGGCCCCGAAAGCTGCGCTTCGGGCAGCAGTCGCGGGTCGCTTGCCGCAGAACCGCCGCGCCAGCGCAGGAACAGGGTGGAAAGGAAGCCCATCTCCTGAAACGCTCAGAGCGGCGGCGACGCGTCGGCGCCAGCCATGGCCGGGCGGCGGGGCGGATAGCGCAGCGCGCCCGTCGGGTCGCTCAGCCGCCCCTTGTCGAGCCGCATGATCAGTGATTCCGGCACCTTGCGGATCAGGTGAACATCGTGGGTGGCGACCACCACGGTCGTGCCCAGCCGGTTGAGGCTTTCAAACAGGCGTAGCAGCTTTAGCGCCATGTCCGGGTCGACGTTGCCGGTCGGCTCGTCGGCGACAAGCATGTCGGGCCGCGCGATCACCGCGCGGGCGATGGCCACACGCTGCTGCTCCCCGCCCGAAAGCGTCGCGGGCCGGGCATGCTGCCGGTCGCCCAGTCCCACCCAGTCGAGCATTTCGCCCACCGGCCGCGCGATGTCCTTCTCGCTTACGCCCGCCACCCGCAGCGGCAGCGCCACGTTGTCGAAGGCGGAAAGGTGATCGACCAGCCGGAAGTCCTGGAACACCACGCCGATGCGGCGGCGGAATCCGGGCAGCCGTTCGCGCGGCAGGGTGATCGCATCGGTGCCGAACAAGCGGATCAGCCCGCGCGAAGGGCGCTGCGCCAGATAGAGCAGCTTGAGCAGGCTGGTCTTGCCCGCGCCGCTCGCACCGGTGAGAAAATAGAAGCAGCCCGGGTAGAGCGTGAACGAGACATCGGCCAGGATTTCCTTGTCCGTTCCGTAGCGCAGCCCGACGTTGTCGAACTGGACGATTTCGGCATCAGGCTGGATCATGTCAGGCGTTGCGGTCCCGAAGGGTGGTTTGCGTGCGCGAGGGGCCGCGCACTACTTGCGGCGGCTATACGGCGCAATCGATGTGGAAAAAAGGGCAGGCGAGCACTTCTCCCCGCCCGTCCCTATTGTTTCCTTGCATCCCCCCATGCTTAACCCGCCCCATGATCATTGCGTGCCCCGCCTGCTCGACGCGCTACGTCCTCCCCGACAGCGCGATAGGTGTGGAGGGCCGCACGGTGCGCTGTGCCAAGTGTCGGCACAGTTGGTTCCAGCACGGTCCGGAACTGCCGCCGCGCGAGGAGATGGCACCCTCGGCGACACCAGCCCCCGCTCCGCCGCCTTCACCGGAACCTGAAGACCAGCCCGGGCCCGTATCGGCAGAGCCGGTGCCCGAACCGCCCGTCGTACCACGGCCAGTGATCCGTCCGGCCACGCGCTCGGCGGACGAGAGTTTCGACGATAACGCCTCAAGCTTCGATCACCAGCCGCCGTTCCGTCCGCGTCGCAACACCGCGAAGCTGTGGACGATTGCGGGGGTCAGCTTCGCCGCGCTCGTCGCGGTGCTCATCGCGCTCGCCTCGTGGCTCGGCCTGCCGCGCTGGTTGCCTGCCGCACACGCGACGTTCGGGGCCGGCAACCCCGATCTCGTGCTGGCGTTCCCCTCCGAACGGCAGGATCGCCGCACGCTTCCCAATGGCACCGAGTATTTCGGCGCCAGCGGCACCGTCACCAATGTCGGCAAGCAGTCGCAGGAAGTCCCGCCGATCCTGATCGTGCTGCGCGATGCCAAAGACAAGGTGGTCTACACCTGGGATGTCTCCCCCCCGCGTGAGATGCTGAAGCCGGGCGAAAGCGTCACAATCAACGAAGCGGTGACCGACGTCCCCAAAAGCGCCAAGGTCGCGGAGATCGGCTGGAAGCCCGAATAAAAAATCCTCGGCTAGTTGTTGCGCGGCGCGGGGGGCTTTGCTAGGGGCGCCCCTCTACCCCGGCGGGGCAGCCTTTTTGGAAGGTGAACCCCGCTTGCGATGTGCGGTCGTGGCGGAACTGGTAGACGCGCAACGTTGAGGTCGTTGTGGGCGAAAGCCCGTGGAAGTTCGAGTCTTCTCGACCGCACCAATCACTCATTCTGAACATGTCGAAGTCACCCCTTTGGGGGCCCACGCATTCAGCGTTCACGATCCGGCTGCAAGAAACAGCGCGAGGGCGGAAGCCTGCGCGGCCGCACCGACTTGCCCTGATCCGCCGCTCCACAATCCGTCCACGGGCTGGCTGCCCCCGGTGCTCAGCGCCCACACAGCGTCGCTGTTGCGGGCAAGCCAGGCGCGCAGTTCCGCGCGCTCAGGGCCATCGGGCATGGCCTCGGCAAGGCGGCCGAGGTGGAAGACGAAGACGCCTTTGAACATCGGCCCGTCCGCGCCCAGCGCGTCGGATGGCTCGGTCAGCAGGCCCTGCGGGGTCACCAGCGTGCGCGTTGCGGCCAGCGCGGTTCGCAAGGCGGCCTCGCGGAACTGCGGATCGCCGGTGATGGCGGTGAGGTCGTTCAACCCGCCGAGCAGGACGCCCTGATTGTAGGTATAACGCGGCGCACCATTGTTGCGGCATTGCGAATCGAGCCCGTCGTTCACCAGCGCATCGGGGCCGATCATGCCAGAGGCGGCAAACCACGCCCATGTGCGCAGCGCCCAATCGCGATAGGTCTCCTGCCCCGTGGCGAGATAGAGCCGCGTCGAGGCAAGGAGCAGCAGTTCGTTGGTGATCGCGTTCTTGTAGCTGTGCTTCGGGTCCCACCACAGCCCGCCGCCGCAGTGATCGTCCCAGTGATCGGTCACGATGCGGCTGTAGTTTGCCGCAGCCCAGGCCAGCAGTTCGGGATCGTGGTCGATTTGCCAGGCATCCACGCTGGCGATCACCGCCCAGAGGTCATCGTCGTTGAGATAGCGCCCGGCACGGTTGCGCACGGCAGCGGCGATCTTGCCATTCCAGCGCGGATCGCCGGTGCGGCGCTGATAGTCCATCAGCACATCCGTCATCGGAAAGCGCTGCCAGTTCTCGCTGGCCTGCCACCCGTTTGGCGTGCCCCATGTGCGTTCCAGCGTGTCGGCCGCAGCGGCAGCGCGCGCCTGCCACGCGGGGGCTTCGGCACGCGCCGGAACCGCGCCAGGCAGGATCAGCAGGGCTGCCACCAGCCGCGCAATTCGCACCCTTCGCATCGGACGTTCAGGCCGCATCCCGGCGGCGCAGCAGCAGCGAACCTGCAACCAGCACCGCCATCAGCCCCGCGAAGATCGCCGCAAGTTCGCGGTTGTTCCACGCCATGGTCACGAGCGCGAGGCTGGCCATGCCGAGCGCAAAGGCGGGGGCGAACGGATAGAGCGGGGCGCGGAACGGGCGCAGAAGGTCCGGTTCGCTGCGCCGCAGCCGAAACAGCGCGGCCATCGAAACGATGTACATGAGCAGCGCGCCGAACGCGGAAAGCGTTACCACGCTCGCTGTCAGCGATTGGCCCGCGATGCTCACGAAAGCATCGCTGTAGATCGCGGCGATGCCCACCACGCCGCCCGCCAGCGTCGCCACATGCGGCGTCTTGAAGCGGGGATGCAACCGCGCGAACACTGCCGGAAGATAGCCAGCCCGCCCCAGCGCGAAGATCTGGCGCGCATAGCCCATGATGATCCCGTGGAACGAGGCGACGAGGCCGAACAGCCCCAGCCACACCAGCATGTGCAGCCACCCGCTGGAGGCACCCACCGCACGCTTCATCGCCTGCGGCAGCGGATCGTTGAGGCTCGATAGCTCGGCCCAGCTGCCCGATCCGCCCGCAAACAGCATGACTCCGAAGGCCAGCACCGTCAGCGTGAGAATGCCCGAGATATAGGCCATCGGGATGGTGCGGCGCGGTTCCTTGGCTTCTTCCGCCGCCATGGCGACGCCTTCGATCGCGAGGAAGAACCAGATCGCGAAGGGCAGCGCGGCGAATATGCCGCCGACCGCCGCCATGCTGAAATGATCCTGCCCGGCCCAGCCTCCGGCGAGGAAGTTGGACCAGCGGAAGGCGGGCAGCACCACGCCCATGAACACAAGGAGTTCTCCCACCGCCAGCAGCGTCACCACAACCTCGAAGCTCGCCGCGATCTGCACACCCACGATATTGAGCGCCATGAACACGGCATAAGCGCCGAGCGCGGCGTGCTTCGGCTCCAGCCCCCGGGAACTGCACGTGAAGATAGGCGCCGATGGCGAGCGAGATCGCAGGCGGCGCGAACAGGAACTCGACCAGCGTGGCAAACCCCGCCACCGCGCCCCCAACCGGCCCGAACGCGCGCAGGCCATAGGCGAACGGCCCGCCTGCATGCGGGATCGCGGTCGTCAGCTCGGTAAACGAGAAGATGAAGGCGATGTACATCGCCGCCACCGCCATGGTGGTGACAAGGAAGCCCAGCGTTCCCGCGCTGGCCCAGCCATAGCTCCAGCCGAAGTATTCGCCCGAAATGACGAGGCCCACGGCAATCGCCCAGAGCTGGAACGGGCCCAGTGTGCGTTGAAGCTGCTGCGAACCTCCGGTCGGCGTGGTCATGCGGGGCCTTGTCCTTCGAAGGCAAGCGTCGGGGTCTGGTCGTCCTTGAGCGCAACACCTGAAAGCTCGCGCCGCAGCGCCTCGCGCAGTAGCCAGCCGAGCGTGCGGGCGGCCTCCTGCGGAGATAGGCCGCCCGCCCCATGGATGTTGGAAATGCAATTGCGCTCGGCGTCAGTGCGGCCTGTTTGCGGCGCGTACGTCATGTAGATGCCAAGGCTGTCGTGGACACTGAGGCCGGGGCGTTCGCCGATGATCATCACGCAAACCCGCGCACCGAGTGCCTCGCCGATCGGATCGCCCAGTGCCACCCGCGCCGCCTGCGCAATCACCACCGGGCCGATCCTGAGGTTGTCCAGCCCGGCCAAGCAGGCCCGCACCAGCTGCGCGGCACCCGCTTGCACCCCCGTCGCGGAGAGCCCGTCACCAATCACGAAAACCACATCGCAGTCCCCGCCGGCATCGGCCAGCACTGCTGCGGAGCGCGCCGATAGCCGGCGGCCGAGGTCCGGACGGCGCAGATACGTCGCCCGGTCCGGTGCATCGCTTTCGACCTCCAGCACCGGCAGCGGGGCCAATGCGGCTGTCAGCGCGGCTGGATCGAGCGCCGCGTGAACGGCATCACGCGCGCGGGCATGGGCTAGCTGGAAGTCCAGCACTTCGCCCAGCGGCAAGGCATGCCCCACGCGGCCCAGCGCGATCCGCGCAGGTGTCGTTCGCCGCAGCCGCGCCCAAACCTCGCCCGGCACCACTTCACTCAAGAGAGGTTCTCCGCCAGTTGGCGCACGAACGACGAAGCACCGTCCGCCAGCGCCCGCAGCGTGCCATCGGGCGCGGTAATCCCCACGTCCGCCAGCCAGGCCTCGAATTCCGGCGCGGGGCGCAGGCCCATCACGCTGCGCAAGTAGAGCGCATCGTGGTTGGACAGGCTCTGGTAGGAAAGCATCACATCGTCGCTGCCCGGCACGCAGATCAGGAAGCTGCAACCCGCCACGGTAAGCAAGGTCATCAGGCTGTCCATGTCGTCCTGATCGGCCTCGGCATGGTTGGTGTAGCAGACGTCGCAGCCCATCGGCAGGCCGAGCAGCTTGCCGCAGAAGTGATCCTCCAGCCCCGCGCGGATGATCTGCTTGCCGTCGTAGAGATATTCGGGGCCGATGAAGCCGACGACAGTGTTCACCAGCAGCGGATCGAACGCGCGCGCCACGGCATAGGCGCGCGCCTCCATCGTCTGCTGATCCACGCCGTGGTGGGCATTGGCGGAAAGTGCCGAGCCTTGGCCCGTCTCGAAATACATCACATTGCTGCCGACTGTGCCGCGCCCCAGCGCCTGCGCCGCCGCATGCGCCTCGCGCAGCACGGCAAGGTCGATGCCGAAGCCTGCATTGGCCGCCTCGCTCCCTGCGACCGACTGGAACACCAGATCGACGGGCGCGCCGCGCTCGATGATCGCCAGTGCATTGGTCACGTGGGTGAGCACGCAAGTCTGGGTCGGGATCGCATAGGCCCCTCGCAATTCATCGAGCATGCGGATGAGCGTGGTGGCGGCAGGCACGCTGTCGGTCGCGGGGTTCACCCCGATCACTGCGTCGCCCACCCCGTGCAGCAGGCCGTCGAGCACGGCAGCGGCGATCCCGCGCGGATCATCCGCCGGGTGGTTGGGCTGGAGGCGCGTGGAAAGCCTTCCGGGGAGGCCGATGGTGGAGCGGAATGCAGTTACCACGCGGATCTTCTTCGCCACCGCGATCAGATCCTGGCTGCGCATCAGCTTGGAAACAGCCGCCGCCATTTCCGGCGTCACCCCCCGGGCGATAGCCGCCAGCGCTGCCTCGTCTGCCGCCTCGCTCAGCAGCCAGTCGCGAAATCCGCCGACGGTGAGGTGTGCGATGGGAGCAAAGGACGCGCCATCGTGGCTGTCGATGATCAGCCGCGTCACCTCGTCGCTCTCGTAGGGGACGATTGCTTCATTCAGGAACGTGGCCAGCGGCAGATCGGCCAGAACCCACCGTGCCGCCACTCGCCGTGTGGCGCTGGAGGCGGCAATGCCTGCGAGTTCGTCGCCGGATCGCGCCGGGCTCGCGGCGGCCAGCACGGCTTTCAGGTCCGCGAAGCTGTGCCGTTCGCCGCCAAGATCACAGGTAAACGGCAAGATCGCATGCCCTCCATGCCAGAGCGGGATGGTAAGCCGCGATCTTGCTGCATTGCAACGGGAGTTTGGGGCAAGTTACTCCGGGATGCGCCAGCGGATCACGCCCGAATAACGCCCCGCCACCAGATCGCCGTGCTCATCGCGCGCAGGCGTGAAGCTGGCGCGCTCGCTGACTTTCGCGCAGGTCGCCGCATCGAGATCGGCCGAACCACTCGAGCGGGTGATCCGGCAATCGCGCACACGCCCGTCTGGTCCGACTGTGAGTTCGAAAGCGGAAGCCCCCTGCTGGCCCCGACGCAGCGCGCCGGTCGGGTAGTCTGCATCCGAAACCCATTTTCCCGGCGCGCCCAGCGGCTTGGCCACCCGCGGGGTGAAGCTGGGGCTGGGCGTTGGCGGGGGCAGCGGGGGAAGATCGCCGGTCCCAAAGCCGCCAGGAAGCGGCAGTGGACCAGGATCGATGTGGAAGCCGGAATCGCCGATCGGTGGTAACGGCAGGGTCGGATCGGGCTTGGGTGCGGTATCGCGGGTATGCGGCACTGGCTTCACATCGGGTATGGGGCTCGGTGCCGGTGGCGGCGGCATGTAGGTCCAAGCCTTGGTCCAGTCCTTCGGCTTGATCTTCTCGATCATCCCGCCGGCAAAGCCGGTCAGCAGCACCACCGCCATCACGCCATGCACGGCGCCGACTGCGCCCAGCGCCACGATCCGGCGCCGATTGGTTTCGGGGGTAAGGTAGGCCATTGCATGCTCTCCTCGGCTGTGCCGGACAGCCCGGGTTGCGAAGGCGAGAGCAACGGGAACGAAACGAACAATCCCGATGCAAGCAACACGGGCCGTACGACGTTATTATGGTATAACATTACCACGCATCGGAGAGCCTTGCGAGAAGAATCTCAACCACATTGGTGGAGTTTTAAGTTGCCCGGTGCAACTGATCGGACCCGGCTAGCCGCCGTTGACGTAGTCCCACACTTTCGAGATCACGACCGAGCCTTCGCCCACGGCAGAGGCCACGCGCTTGACCGAGCCCGAGCGGACATCGCCCACCGCGAAGATACCCGGGTGCGAGGTTGCGTAGGGCGAAGTGGCGCCGACTGCCGGCCCCGTCTTCACGAAGCCCTTGTCGTCAAGCTCGACCAGGCCCGAAAGCCACTCGGTGTTGGGCGCTGCACCCACCATGATGAACAGCGCGCGTGTCGGGATATCGTGCGTCTCGCCGGTCTTGGCATCGCGCAAGGTCACGCCTTCGAGATGCGCGCCGCCGTGCAGCGCGATGACTTCGGCGTTGTAGGCGATCTGGATGCCGGGATCTGCCTCCAGCCGCTCGGAAAGATAGCTCGACATCGACAGCGCTAGCGAAGGTCCGCGCACGACGACATGTGCGCAGCGGGCGGAGCGGCTGAGGTACATCGCCGCCTGCCCGGCGGAATTGCCCCCGCCGATGATCACCGCCTGCGTGCCCTTGCAATAGCGCGCCTCGATCTCGGTCGCGGCGTAGTAGATGCCCGCCCCTTCGAATTCGGCGAGACGCGGGATCGGCAGGCGGCGATACTGCACGCCCGCCGCCACGACCACGGCCTTGCCGCGCACCCGCTGGTCATTGTCAAACGTGGCGCAGAACATGCCGTCGTCCAGCTCCTCCAGAGCGGTCACCCGGCGCGGCAGGGCAAAGCGTGTGCCGAACTTCATCGCCTGCACTTCGCCGCGCCACACAAGGTCGCCGCCGGAAATGCCGGTCGGAAAACCCATGTAGTTCTCGATCCGGCTGGAGGTGCCTGCCTGCCCGCCGATGGCGAGATCCTCGATCACCAGCGCGCAAAGCCCTTCCGCTCCGGCATACACCCCGGCTGCCACACCCGCCGGCCCGCCGCCGACGATCAGCACGTCAAAGGCCTCATCATGCTGCAGCTCGCGGTTGATGCCAAGGAGGTGCGCGATCTTGTCCGGCGTCGGATCGGTCACCACCGTATCGCGTCCGAAGATGACCGCCGGGACCGAACCCTCGATCGAGCAGGCTTGCGCGGCGGCCAGCGCTTCCTCGCTGCCAAGTTTGAGCGAGCCATAGGGTATGCGGTTGCGGCTGGCGAACTGGGCGACGCGGCGGACCGCCGGGTCCTCATCCTCGCCGATCAACTGCAGCGAACTGTCGCGCTCATCAAGCTGGCGGCGGCGGCGCGCGGCAAACACCGTGATCACGATGTCGGACATTTCCGGGATCTGCGCCATCAATTCGAGCATTGCCTCACGCGGCACTTCGATCACCCGCGTGTCCTGCGCCGCGCGCATCGCCAGCGAAACGGTGCCGCCGCTGAGGAACGCGATTTCGCCCATGAACTGCGTGGGGCCGAGCGAGGAAGGCCGGTGACGTTCCTCGGTGAGGGGATTGACGACTTCGATCTCCCCTTCTTCAACATACGTGAACGTGTCCGCCGGATCGCCGGGGCGGGCGATCATGGTCCCGGCGGGGTAGAGTTTCGGCGTGCCTGCCGCGCGCAGGGCCTCGACATGGCTGGGGTGCAGCGGGGTGCGCTGCAAGGTGCGAAGATCGGCGCCGATCGATTCCATATGTAGTCGGGTCCTGCTGTCGCCGGGGGGCGATGGGCGCGCGGAGTCGCGCGGCGTCAGCATACCGTAACGCCCTCCGCCATCCTACAGCCGGATGGCTCTGGATGGCGGGATCAAGCGAGTGGCGGGAACGAGGCTACCACGTTGACGGCAACGACCGATACCGAGACAGCGACGGATACCAGGCGGGATCTGAACGACATGGCGGGTGGTCCTTTCTGCGGGAGGGATGGCGGGCGCCTGCTGGAGTGGGAGCTGCAGACGCCCGCCCCCGGCGTCAGGCGGCGATGCGCGTGGTGACGACCGGGAAGTCGATCACGGTCTGGAAGGCCGAGTTGACGTAGTTGGTCCAGGTGTTGAGCGCGACGTGCTGGACGATCTCGAGCAGCTGCGCATCGGAGTAGCCAGCCGCACGGACGGCTTCGACGTCGGCAGCGCCGACATGGCCACGGGTCTTCACCAGTTGCACGGCGAAGCGCACCGCGGCATCGGCCTTGGGGTCGTTCGAGGCGCCGTTGCGGTTCGCGGTGATCTCAGCGTCATCGAGCTTCGAGAGGTTCTTGCCGAGATAGGTGTGGGCCGAGAGGCAATAGTCGCAGCCATTGATCTCGGCGACGGCGAGGGCAATCCGTTCGCGGGTGGCGGCGGGCACCTTGCCCTTGGCCAGTGCGCCGTTCATCGCGAGGTAGCCTTCGAGCGCGGCCGG
The DNA here is from genome assembly GCF_027486195.1 of Novosphingobium sp. Classification (GTDB taxonomy): domain Bacteria; phylum Pseudomonadota; class Alphaproteobacteria; order Sphingomonadales; family Sphingomonadaceae; genus Novosphingobium. Next base: position 19,756 of record NZ_JAIXPP010000025.1, on the reverse strand, counting down.
GCTGGTGGAAACGAGGCGGTGGAGATTGGGCACGGTGCCGATCGCCTTGTTCACGGCTTCGAGCAGCGGCTGCGAAGCTTCGGGGGCATCGGCGATGGTGGCGGGGGTGGGGATACGCGACATTTCGGGGGAGACCTTTCCTTGAAAGCAGGCCGGTATCGGCCGGTGACCTCCAAGTAGGGCCTTCCGCCGGGTGGCAGTATCCGCTACCTTGGCAACTCTACCTTCCAAAAAGCGGAATGTCTGATGGACCGGTTCGAGGCCATGCGCACCCTGCTCGCTGCGGTCGACGGCGGCAGCCTCTCAGCCGCCTCGCGCGCGCTGAACACGCCGCTACCCACCGTGAGCCGCCGGGTGTCCGATCTCGAAGCGCACCTCGGCGCGCAGCTCCTCGTGCGGACGAGCCGCAAGCTGATCCTGACCGAAGCAGGAGAGGCCTTCGTTGCGGCCACGCGCCGCGTGCTCGATGATCTCGCCGATGCCGAGCGCGCGGCCAGCGGCGAGTACCGTGCGCCGCGCGGCGAGCTCATGGTCACCGCACCGATCATGTTCGGCAAGCTCCACGTCGCCCCCATCGTCCATACGTTCCTTGCCGCCTATCCCGATGTCACTGTGCGCCTCGTCCTTTCGGATTCGACGATCGATCTGGTCGAGGCGCATGTCGATGTTGCGGTCCGCGTCGGACAGTTGCCGGACAGCGATCTCGTCGCGCGCAAGCTGGGCGATATCCGCTGGGTCGTCTGCGCCAGTCCCGGCTATCTCGCCCGGCGCGGCGCAATCACGCAGCCGGACGACCTCGCGCGGCACGATTGCATTGCGTTCGAGGGCCTGCATTCCACCCGCAGCTGGCGGATCGGAGCCGGTGTGAACGCCCGCAGTGTGGAGATCACGCCGCGCTTTTCCGTCAACACCGCCGATGCGGTCATCGATGCTGCTGCTGCAGGAGTGGGCGTGGCGCGGATCATGTCCTATCAGGCCTCAGCCGCCGCCGCCGATGGCAGGCTTGTGCCGCTGTTCGGCGATCTCGGCTGCGAGCCGGTGCCCGTCCACCTCGTCCACCGCCGCCAGCGCAGCCAGCCGCTGAAGCTGCGCGCCTTCCTCGATTTCGTCGCGCCGCGCTTGCAGCAGGTGCTGGGCGAAGTCGCGGGTTGCTTCGAATAGCTCAGCCGACTGCGGCGATCATGCCTTCGGCGAGCCAGCGACCGAGCAGCGTCCCGGCACTGGTCACCGCTGCTTCCTCGCCCAACGTATCGGCAAGGCGCGCGCAGACCGCCGCAAAACCTTCCCCTGCGGCAGACCACGCCAGCACATCGCATTCGTGCGCTTCAGCGCGGCGGAACACCGGCTCGAGGCCCTGCCGCCAGACCAGCAAGGCCGCGCCGCACTCGGCCATCTCGGCGGGCGGGGGCGGCTCTGCGGTTGCGAGCGCTTGCCAGATCGCATCGGCATTGGTGGTGATCGGCAGCACGAGCAGCGAAGGCACCGCATGGATCCCCGCGGTTTCCCAATCGGCCACGGCCAGCGCTTCGGGCCGGAGTGCGTCTGCATCGGGCCCGACGAAGACCTGGCCCACGGTCCAGTCGATCAGCGCGATTTCGGCGACTTCGGGATCATCGGGCCAGAGCGTGGCGACAAAGTCGGTGAAGTCCTCCCCATAGGCATCAAGCGTCCAGCTCGAAGGCGGGCGCGCATCGATATAGCGTGCCGCTGCTGCTTCGAAGCCATCCTCGCCCAGCCACAGCACAAGGCGCTGGAACGTCTCGGCAAGGCTGGAGACCAGCGCGGTGCGGTAGTTGTTCTGGTAAACCGCCGTGCCCGGCCCGCCGCCGAGCGCGGCAGCTGAACTGTCCTCGCCAGTCACCAGCCAGTCGCGGAAATTGCGTTGGAGGGCGAGCAGGCTCATGCCGCGATCCTTTCATCGGCGGCAATGCTGCGCGCAATATCGAGCTCGGCGCAAAGCGCCTCGAGCTCGGGTATGTTGTCATCGCGCTCGATCATCGTCGGCACCGGGCCAGCGAGCGCAGTCGCGGCGCGATAGAGCGCCCAGACTTCATCCGGCACCGGCTGGTCGTGCGTGTCGATCAGCAGATGCTCGCCCTTCACATGGCCGGCGAGGTGGATCTGGCCGACCGCATCCATCGGAATGCCGGCAAGGTAATCGGACGCCGCAAACCCGTGGTTGACCGCGCTGACGTAGATGTTGTTGACATCGAGCAGCAGGCCGCAGCCGGTGCGCCGGGTCATTTCGGCGAGGAATTCCCACTCCGTCATCGCGCCGGGAAAGGCGATGTAGCTCGAAGGGTTTTCCAGCAGCATGCGGCGGCCAAGTGCTTCCTGCGCACGGTCGATATTGCGGCAGACCACATCGAGCGCTTCTTCGGTATAGGGCAGCGGCAGCAGGTCGTGCGAATTGAACTCGTCGATCCGGGTCCAGCACAAGTGGTCCGAAACCACCGCAGGCTCCATCAGATCGACAAGGCGGCGAAGCTCCCGAAGATAATCGTCCCTGAGGCCGTCCGCCGAGCCGATTGACATCGAGACACCGTGGAGGGCCAGCGGATAGTTGCGGCGTGCCTTCATCAGCGTATCGAGCGGCTTGCCGCCCGCGATCATGAAGTTTTCCGAGATCACCTCGATGAAATCGACGGGTGCAGTGCCGTCGATATACGACCGGTAGTGCGGGCGGCGCATGCCAAGGCCAAATCCGGCCAGCGTGTCAGACATTGCGCGCCTCGGTCATCTCAGGTCTCGGTAAAGAGGGGTTGTCTCGCGAAAGAAGGCCGGGGCTCCAGCGGGCGCCGTTGAGGGAGGGGGGTGGCGCCGCAGGGCAGTTGGGACAAGGAGCCCCGGTCAAGTCATCGCAGTGTCAGCCGGGAGGGTGCCGGCTGCACTGGTGGAGCCTTACTTGGGCTCGGTCAGGCTGCCGCCCTGCGCCGCGCAGGCCTTCTTGGTCAGCGCCTTGAAGCCCTGGCCCTTGCATTCGTTCTGGCCCTTGCAGCTGTGCGCGCCGGCGGCGCAGTCCGAAGTGCCTTTGCAGGTGTTCACGCCGTAGCAGTGCACGACCTCGGCAGACTTCTCCTTGGCAATCGCGGGGGCAGGGAGGGCTGCCATGGCGGCGGCGATCAGGGCAGCGTTGGCAGCGATGGCAAAGCCGGCCTTCAGGCCGGAATTGAAGGTGGTCATGGGTCGTCTCCGAATATTGCGCCGGGTTGGCATGGGTTTATTCGGCTTTGGACTCAGCGCGGTTACAGGCCGGGTGGAATTTTCTGCGGCGGGCGCTGTCCATGCTTACGCCCGGTTGCGCATCAACCACTCCCGAAACACCGTCAGCCCTTCAGCCAGATTGCTCCGGCCAAAGCCGATGCGGAAATGGTCTTGTGGCACGGGGCCAAGCTCGGAGTGATAGATGCTGGAGGGCAGCAGCAGCACGCCGGTTTCCTCGACCAGCCGCTCGGTAAAGCGCTCCACCCCGTCCGCGCCCTTGTAGCGGATGAAGGCCACGCAGCTGCCATCGGGCCTGCGCCAATCAAACAGGCCGGGGAAATCGGCGAAGAAGCTGTCGAGCAGATCGAGGTTGCGGTGCGCAAGATCGCGGTTGCGCCCGACGATCACCTCGCGCGCCTTCAGCGCGATTTCGGCGAGCAGCTCCGAAGGCGCCGAATTGCAGATCGAGAGATAGTGCTTGTAGCGCTCGCAGCCTTGCAGAAACGCGCGGTCCTGGCAGGCCAGCCAGCCGATGCGCAAGCCGGGCAGGCCATAGCTCTTTGACATCACATTGAGCGAGATGCCCCGCTCGTAGACATCGGCCACTTGGGGAATACGCGCATCGCTGCGGTGCTCGATCAGGCGGTACACCTCGTCGCTGAACAGCCAGATCCCGCGTTCCCGGCACAGCTCGACCAGCGCGGCAAACGTCTCCTGCGAAGGGATTGCCCCGGTGGGATTGTTGGGAAAGTTGATCGAGATGAGCTTGGTGTTCGGCCGCAGCGCCGCGCGCACGGCATCCAGATCAAGCGCCCAGCCCGCGTTTTCATCCAGCGCGACCCCCGTCACCGCACAGATCGAGAGCGGGATCGTTTCGGCCGCCTGATAGTTGGGCGTGATGACGATGCAGTGGTCCTCAGGCCGAAGCAGCACTTTCATCGCGACATAGATGCCCTCTTCCGCGCCTGCAAAGCACAGTAGCTGGTCTTCGCGGATCGTATCGTAGGTCTTCGCGATCTCGTGCAGCAGCGGTTCCGCGCCGAAGGTCTTGGTATAGCCCAGGTGCAGGTTGTCGAACCGCTCGCGATCTGCAGGCGTTGCATGCGCGAGAAGCTGCGAAAGGGTCATGCTCTGCGCGTCGGACGCGGTGAGGTGATACTTCGCGGCGAATTCCCACTTCGAGAAGTACACCTCCAGCGCAAAATTCCGCACGAGCCGATTGTCCTTTCACCACGGTGACTTGTTTGGCCACCCTCTAGGATTTGTGGCTCACGAGGTCCACCCGCGCGGAAAAAATGCTGCGCCGTGTAACCGCCGCTCGGCACCCGGCGAACTGGTCAACGTGGCCGGCGCGAAGACTTCCGGACACGAGGCAAGGGCGCGGCAAACGAAGCGCCCGGCCTTCCCTGTTCCCGCATTTTCGCCCCTGTGGTGCAACCGTTCACGAAGGAACCTGTCATGAAGATTGCTGCAACCGCTTTCGCTGCCTCGATCGCTCTCGGCCTTGCTGCCGGTGCTGCGCATGCTGCCGATGCCAAGCCCGCGATGGAAAAGTGCTACGGCGTTGCCAAAGCTGGCAAGAACGAATGCGCCGCCGGCCCGGGCACCAGCTGCGCCGGCACCTCGAAGGTCGATTATCAGGGCAACGCCTGGATGCTGGTCAAGGCCGGCACCTGCACCTCGATCAAGACGCCCAAGGGCAACGGTTCGCTGACCGCGAAAGCACACTGATCCCCGCCGGGTGTTCTGGCAGGCCGGAACACCCGGGTGGAGCCTTCGAGGTATCCCCGCATGACCGCTCTCGTTTCCGTCTACAACCGGCTGGCCGCGCTGGCCGGGCGACTGCTGCCCGAAACCGTGCTGCTGCTGGTGGCGCGGCTCGGCATCGCGGCGGTGTTCTTCCAGTCGGGCCGGACCAAGGTGGAAGGCTGGCTGACGATCACCGACAGCACCTACTACCTGTTCCAAGCCGACTACAAACTGCCGCTCGTGCCACCGCATCTGGCCGCCCACATGGCGACTTATTGCGAACACCTGTTCCCGATCCTGCTCGTCCTGGGCCTCGGCACGCGCTTTGCCGCGCTGGGCCTGCTCGGCATGACCACGGTGATCGAGGTTTTCGTCTATCCCGATGCCTGGCCGACGCACCTGAGCTGGGCGGCCATACTCCTGCCGCTCATCGCCAAGGGCGGTGGAGCGCTCTCGCTCGACCGTCTGCTGCATCGGGGCTGAACCCGCGCCGCCTGCTCCGCGCAGCGACCGGCCCGCGTGACTGCGGGCCGGTCTTGCGAGGTGGTCTTGCGAGGCGGGGGCAAAGATGCAACGTGGCCGGGAACCGGTAGCCAGCGCATCTGGCGATCCTGATCCCGGCCGTTTTCCCTTCGGGCGCGGCGGTGCAGTGAAGGAAGTCTGATGGCCCTCGATCCGGACGATCCGTCCATCGCACAGACGATCGAGGCGCTGGTCGGCGATCTGCGACCGGTCGTGCCGCTGCGCCTTTGGCGCGGCATGGCCGCCGGGCTGGGGCTCACGGCGCTCGCCATCGGCGGGGTGTGGCTCACCGTCGGATTGCGGCAGGATGTGATTGCCCTGCACCCCGCGCCGATCGTGCTCGCGCGCGGGGCCGTCTTGCTGGCGGGCAGCCTTGCAATGCTCGTGGCTGCGCTGCGTGCCGCGCTTCCGGGCCGCGCCGATCAGGGTGCAACTGCCCTCGGGACGCTGATTCTCGGCATCTTTCCGGTTGGCCTCATGGGGTTGCTGCTGGATGGCATCGCCGGCGGCCGGCGGCCCAGCTTTGCCGAACTCACCCCGTTCGGCACCTTGCGCTGCTGCGGTATCGCGCTGGCGACTTCGCTGCTTGTCGGCACCGGGCTCGTGCTGTGGATGCGCCGTGCGGCACCCACCGATCTGGCGCGCGCCGGTTGGCTGACCGGATGGGCTGCGGCGGGGCTCGGCACCTTTGCCTATAGCCTGTTCTGTCCCTCGCAGACGATGGCCTTCGTCACGACCGCCTATCCTGCGGCGATGCTGTTGACGGCAACCGTCATCCGCTTCGTCACGCCGCGTTTGCTGCGCTGGTAGGGTTCAGATTTCGCGCAGCGCGGCCAGCACGTCAGCCGGTTCGGCGCGTTCGCGGAAATCGACATCGGCATAGGCGAACCGCACGCGGCCGGTCTGATCGAGTGCGAAGGTGGCCGGCACCGGGAGGAACCCGCTCGGCGAACCGTAGAGCTCATGCATGTCGAGCCCTGCATCCCGGTAGAAATCGAGCAGCGGATCACCGGCAAAGAACGCGAGGCCGAGCGAAAGCGCAACGCCGTGGTCGATATCGCACAGCACGTCCGCCACTTCCGCATGGGGAGAGGCTTCCAGCACGGCGCCAAGTGCGCGCGCGCCGCCCCCGGTCTCGCCGGTGATCTCGACAAAACGGACGCCGGCCTCCGCCAGCTCAGGCAGCATGCCGGCCCATGCCGTAACCTCGTGCACGCAATAGGGACACCAGCGGCCACGGCTGAAGTTAACGATCACTGGACCCTGATCGAGCAGGTCGCCCAGCCGGCGATAGCCGCCGTGCGCGGTCGGCAGCGAGAAATCGGGAAACATCTCCCCCACTTTGGGCGCGGCTGCCCCTACGCCCGCACCGCGCAGCGCAATCACGATCTCGTCGAAAAACGGGCCGAGGTCCGGATTGCGGCGCCGGATCTGCGCCAGCTGGGGTGCCAGCGGCGCGGGGGAAGTGGTGGGGCGGTCCATCATCATCTCATAGGCGTGATTGCGGGGCAGGGGAAACGCACCGCGGTGCATCGAGTCCATGCGCGGCCCCTATGGCGCCCTTGCTGCCGCCCCTGCTGCCGCCGCGCCGTTCGCCAGCGCCCAATCCTGCGCTCGGGCGACCCGCAGGAATGCCTCTGCAGCGACCGAGCGACGGCGCCCGGCAACAGAGGCGAGCACGAACCGCGTCTCCACCGATCCGAACGGCAGCCCGGTTGCCGTCAGCGGCGGCGCGGCAATGCTGCGCGGTGTCCAGCCGCAACCGAGCCCGGCCTGCACCATCTGCCGCAATTGCGCGGCGCCTTGCGCCTGATGCCGCACTTCGATCGCCGCGCCGACTTGCGTGGCGATCCGCGCTAAAGCGGCGCAGCCATCACCGGCGAGATCGATCCAGGCTTCCTCCTCGAGCATGGCGGCCGAGGCGGGAGGGGCGGCGGCAAAAGGATGATCGCCGCGGGTGACGATGCACCATTCATCCGCGAACAAAGGCCAGCAATCCAGCCGCTCGGGGGCTTCATCGGGCATCTCGACGATGATCAGGTCGAGCGAGCCGGCCATGGCCAACTCGATCAACTCGCGCGAGGAGCCGCCCGCCAGCGCCAGTTCCAGCCCGGAAAGGCTCTTGCCCAGTTCTGCCAGCACGCGTTCCAGCATCGCATGCTCGACCGTCCGCGCGACGCCCAGCGCCAGCGGCGCGATTTCCGCCCGGCCCATGCCGCGGGCCATCTGCTTGGCGGTCTGCGCGGCCTCGAAGCTGCGTTCGAGATGCGGCAACATGGCCTTGCCCAGCTCGGTCAGGTGGGTGCGCGCCCGTTCACGGCGAAACAGCGGGGCGCCGAATTCGTCTTCCAGCTTCTGGATCGCCTTGGTCAGCGAGGGCTGCGAGACGTTGCACTCGATGGCTGCGCGCGTGAAGTTCAGCAGGCGTGCCGCGGCCAGGAAGTACCGGACCTGATGCATTTCCATGGCTGTGCTGCCCTGTGCCTGCAACCGCCGGACATTCCCGGACCAGCCGGCACCGCAAGGGCGCCACCGGAGTCGCGGACGACAGCGGGTTGATCCTGCGACAATGAGCGCCATCCGGACTTGCCGCAAGCGGCGCATGCCACATATGATTTATCCATAAATTGCATTGAACTGCGGTGAAATGGACTGGAATGGTGCTTTACCAGCATCAGCCGATGGTGCAGGACAGCGGCGTGAACGATCTCACCGGCTGGATGCGCACTTTCATCACCGTTGCGGATGCGGCCAGCTTCAGCCGCGCCGCCGCGCGTCTCGAATTGCCGCAGTCGACTGTCTCGCGCCAGGTGGGTGCTCTGGAGCGCCATCTCGGCGCCGCGCTGCTGAAGCGCACCACCCGTTCCATTGCGCTGACAAGCGAAGGGCAGGCTTACTACGAAGCGGCCTTGCGCGCGCTGGCGGCGATCGACGAAGCCGAGGCGGCGGTCGGGCTGCATGGCGCGCTTGGCGGCCAAGTGCGATTGACCGCGCCGCTCACGCTCGCGCAGTCGCGCGTCATTGCGATGCTGGCGCAATTCCAGCGCATCCAGCCGCGCATCGAAATCGATCTCAGGGTGTCCGATCACGCGCTCAACCTCGTATCGGACAATCTCGATTTCGCCATCCGTGTCGGCGCAATCGGCGATAGCCGCTCGATCGCGCGCCGCATCGGCGTGTGCCGCCGTGTCATGGTCGCATCGCCCGCCTATCTTGATGAATATGGTGTGCCGCATCAGCCGTCCGATCTTTCGGCGCACAATTGCCTCAGCTACTCGCTGCTCGCGACGGGCAACAAATGGGTGCTCGGCAAGGACATGCAGATCGAAGTGAGCGGGACTTTCCGCGCCGACAGCCCGGATGCGCTGCGTGCGGCGGCGCTGGCGAGCATTGGCGTTGCCGTCAATGCGCGTTGGCTTTTCGAGGAAGACCTTGCCAGCGGCCGGCTGATCGAAGTGCTGCCCGATCATCCCCCGGCGGACATGCCGATCCACCTCGTCATGCCGGCGGGGCGCTATGTCGCCGCGCGCGTGCGGGCGGTTGCCGATCATCTCATCGCCGCATTCGCCGCCGATCCCCTGCTGCGCTCGGCCTGAGCGCTGTAACGATCAACCAGCCCCAGGCGAAACGCTCTCCATCCAAGGCGGGAGCAAGACAATGGTCGGTGAATCAGGGGTCGGTGAAGCAGGCGAAACAACCGCTACGGTCGCGGGCAAGCCTCCGCAGGTCGTGATCGTTGGCGGCGGGTTCGGCGGGCTGGCAGCGGCCAGGGGGCTGGCCGGTGCGCCGGTCGAGATCACCCTGATCGACAAGCGCAACCACCACCTGTTCCAGCCGCTGCTCTATCAGGTTGCCACCGCCGGCCTCTCGCCGGCAGATATCGCCGGTTCGATCCGCGCCATCCTCGCCCGCCAGCCGAACGTGCGCGTGCTGCTCGACCGGGTCTACGGTGTCGATCAGGAATGCCGCCGCGTTATTCTCGGCGATGGAGAGCCGCTGGCCTACGACTGGCTGATCATCGCCACCGGCGCCACGCACAGCTATTTCGGGCGCGAGGACTGGGCGCCCCATGCGCCCGGCATCAAGACCATCGACGATGCCACCGCGATCCGCCGCCGCGTGCTCCTTGCGCTCGAACGCGCGGAAACCGAAACCGACGAGGTGAAGCGCAAGGCGCTGCTCACGTTCGTGGTGATCGGCGGCGGCCCGACCGGGGTCGAGATGGCCGGCGCGATTGCCGAACTTGCCCGCCAGTCGGTCAGCCGCGATTTCCGCCACATCACCCCGCATTGCTCGCGGATCGTGCTGCTCCAGCGCGGAGATCGTCTGCTGCCATCTTTCCCACCCGCGCTTTCGGCCAAAGCGCGCAAGGGCATCGAGGAACTGGGCGTCGAAGTCCGGCTCGAAGCGGATGTCACCGCTATCGATGCCGAGGGCGTTACTGTCGATGGCAACCGGATCAAGGCGGGTACAGTGATCTGGGCCGCCGGTGTCATGGCCAGTCGCGCGGCGGAATGGCTTGGCTGTGAGGGCGATCGCTCGGGCCGTGTTCCGGTGGGCGCGGACCTCCATCCCGATGGCGATCCTGCCATCTTCGTGATTGGCGATACCGCTGTATGCATCGATGGAGCGGGGCGGGCGCTGCCGGGTGTGGCCCCCGTTGCCAAGCAGCAGGGCCAGCACGCCGCCCGCGCCATTCGCGCGGCGCTGCAGGGCCGCGCCGTGCCGCCGTTCCGCTACCGCGACTATGGCAACATGGCGACGATCGGCCGCAGCCGCGCGATCGCCGATTTCGGCCGTCTGCGCGTGACCGGTCTGCCCGCCTGGCTGCTGTGGTGCGTCGCCCATATCTGGTTCCTGACCGGGCACCGCAATCGTCTCTCGGTCGGAATGAGCTGGCTCTGGAGCTATCTTACCTACCAGCGCGGAGCCCGTCTGATCACCGGCGATGTGGCGCCAGACTTGCCCGCAACGCGCGAACTGGCGCCCGCTCTGCGGCGAAATCGCACCGAGCTGTCTGAATTTATCCTTGTCGAATAGAGGTTTGAGTTCGCTCATACCCGGCATGCATTGATAGCATAACCACCTGGTGCGTGGTCGGCTTGCCAGCACTGAGGCACTGTTGGTGCATCGAGAGGCAAAGGAGCAAAGCATGGCAAGCCAACTGGAGACCGCCCGGCACGCTGCAAGCAGCCCGCGCAAGAGCGTTGGCTTCGGTTGGGAAACCGCGATGGCAGCCAGCCTTGCCGGGGATGCTGCCGCGTATCGCCGCCTGCTGGAAGAGGCTGGCCGCTGGCTGCGCCGCTACTTCGCTCGCCGCCTTGCCCCCGAAATGGTCGACGATGCGGTGCAGGAAGCGCTCACCGCGCTCCACCTCAAGCGCGCCACGTTCGAACCGGGCCGCCCGTTCCTGCCCTGGCTCGCAGCCATCGCCCGCTTCAAGGGCGTGGACAGCCTGCGCAGCGCCGGGCGCAATCGCACCGAGGAGCTGGATGAAGGCCTGCACGGCGTGCCCAGCCACGAAAGCGCCTCGCTCAGCGGCATTGTCATGGCCGGGCTGTTCGATCGCCTGCGCCGCCCGCAGGCCGATGCGATCCGGCTGGTCAAGCTGCAGGGCTTCTCTGTCCGCGAAGCCGCCGCCATGACCGGCCAGTCCGAAGCGCTGGTCAAGGTCAACATCCATCGCGGGCTTTCAGCGCTCAAGGCCTTCTTCGGCGAAAGCGATCTCGCTCTCGAAGTGATCGGCTGAAGAAAAAAGAAGGGACGGATTGCTCCGCCCCTTCCTCGGCCGAGGGCCGTCTGGCTCCGGTCGTCAACTGAAAATGGCTTGCTTACAGCAGCTTCCACGTGATCGGCACGGTCACCGAGGTGGCCCCACCAGGCGGCGGCGGCACCGAGCCGGTGCGGCTCGGCAGGGCCAGCGCTTCGCGATCGAGCGAGGTCGAGCCCGAGGGCGAGACCAGTTCGGCGCGCTCGACCGCGCCGGAGGCGGCAACAAAGATCTTCACTTTCGCCGTGCCTTCTTCGCCGCGCGCAACCGCGGCCTTGGGATAGGTCTGCTTGGAGGCGATGGTGCGGGTGACCTGGCGGATCCAGTCGGCCGACTGGGCGTGGGCGGGGCCGGTAACGCAGGCGGCGGCGAAAAGCCCGAAGGCCAGGATCTTGGCAGTCTTGAACATCGTTGGTCCTTCCGATTGGCGTCGAATGAGATGGCCCGCCAGCCTGATGGGGCTGGGCGGACCATGGTGGCGTGGGGTGCCTTCATCTGGCGCAAGGGCCGTTAGATTCGCGCCAAGCCGCGTTACGAGCGGCACCGGAGGGGGCGTTCATGCCATTTCGGACTGTGCCGCACGGCAACCCTTGCTTCGCTGCGCGCCTTGAAGGTTAATGCGGTGCCATGATGAACCGCCGATTCGTCCTCGCCGCGCTTCCGCTTGCCTCCCTGCTGGTCGCCGCCGCGCCGCGAAAGCGTGTGGCCGCCCCGCCTCCGCCTCCGCCGCCCCCTCCGCTGGCAGCAGTCGAACGCGTTGTGCTTACCACCGAGCTGGGCATGATCGAACTTACGCTCGATGGCGCGCATGCTCCGATCAGCACCGCCAACTTCCTGCACTATGTCGATGCACGGCGGTTCGACGGGATCAGCTTCTACCGCGCGATGCACCTTGCCTGGGGCGATCAGCCCAATGGCCTGCTGCAGGGCGGCCTGCGCGATCCGCGCCGCCTGTTCCCGCCCATCGCACATGAACCTACCAGCCAGACCGGCCTCAGCCATGTGTCCGGCGCGATCTCGATGGCGCGCAATGCTCCCGGCACGGCAACGGCGGATTTCTCGATCATGCTGTCGGACCTCACCAGCCTCGATGCGAACCCCGCGTCCGCCGATCCGGAGGCGCAGGCGGGCTACGCGGTGTTCGGCAAGGTCACGGCAGGCATGGATGTCGTGCGCAAGATCTGGGAAGCGCCGATCTCGCAAACGCTAGGCGAAGGTTCGATGCGCGGGCAGATGCTGGAAGCGCCGGTGAAGATCCTCACCGCGCGCCGCCTGCCGCCCCCGCCTCACCCCTGATCCGCGATCACTCCGGGCAGACCACCGGCTCCCCAGCGCCGCGCTGGAACAGCACGAGCCGCACGAAGAACGAGTCCCCGCCCGCTGTCTGGTTGGGCCCGGCCACGAGCTCCAGCGCATCGCCGGGGGCAAGATTGGCGCTGAGCGGCGGCAGTTGCATACGCCCGGTCAACACCCCTCGCCACAGCACCTTGCTGCCTGCGGTAAGGGTGAGGTCCACGCCGTCACCGCCAGCGGCCTTGGCGAAGCAACCTCCCACGTCGATGGCTTCTGCCACCGGCGCGACATGCCGCCACACCGCGCGGATCGGCACCGCAGCCGTGCCGCCCGGCGCAGCAGAGGTGTTGTTGATCTGCAGCGGGCGATACCAGCGGTCGCCGAAGTAGCTGGTGAACTGATCGTCGAACAGCGGCAGGCGGTAGCTGGTATCGGCCTTCAGCCGCGCCGCATAGCGCCACTGCGGCGTGCCCCAGCCCATCAGCGTGTCGGCGATCCAGGTGGAGGCGCCAAAGCGGATCGCGGTGGAGCCGGTGATCACCAGCGGACTTTCGCTGACCTGCGCGAGCGCGGCGGGTGTGCCGCTCGCGTCGCTGATCTGCCCGCCTTCGACCCTGAGCGATCGCGGCGCGCCCCAGACCACGGTCGTGTCTGTGCCGAAGCGATAGGCAAACAGCAGCGGATCGCCGAGATCGAGCCGCTGCGGGCGTCCACGCGCCAGCAGGCGCTGCATCAGCCGGAAGGCCCCCGCCTGCGCTTTGGCGGCGGTGCCGGCATAAAGCCCCATGTTCGGGAACCAGCGCTGGTCGATGAGGGCATACCAGCTCGCCTGCGCGGCACCTGCGGCGGCCAGCATGGTCGCCTGCTTGACCAGTTCTCCGGCGGCCAACGGCTGGTTGCGGCTGTCGATGCTGAATTCGCTTGCCCAGATCGGCACGCGCTTGCCCGCGCTGTCCATTGCGGCACCGAGCTGCGCGAGCTCGATATCCAGCCCCTCCGCGCGCGAGCGATAGGGGTGCACCGCGATGCCGTCCACCGTCGCCAGCATCCCGGCGGCGAACAGGGTCCGGAGGAAGCCGGTGCCGATCATGTTGGTCGATCCGCCGAGGATCGCCACCCGCCCGCCGATCCGCGCCCGCACCGCCTTCAGCGTCGCGACATAGGCGGCGGCGCGGTCGACCCCGGCGGGATAGACCAGCGTGCCCGGCCCGTTGATCTCGTTGCCGACTTCGATCGCGGCGAGGCAAGACCCGAAGCGGCCCGCCAGTGCCGCAAGGTAGCTGGCAAAAGCCGCATTGCCCGCAGCGCTCGAAACCCACCCGCCGCCATCATAAAGCGGGTTAGACGGGACCGCCGTCAGCAGCAGGCGCTGCCCGCCCGCGCAGGCCGAGGCCAGCGCCTGTGCCGCCGGGGTAGTGAGGGTGTAGCTGCCGCGCACTTTCTCGCTCTCGGCCCAGGGCAGCGAATCGCGCAGCATCGGCGCGCCGACCTGCCGCGCGAGGGCGAGAGTGGAAGACGACCAGCCTTGGCTGAAATGTGTCTGCACTCCCAGCACCATCGGCGGCTGCTGGGCGATGTTTGCCGCGCCGCTAGCCGCAGAACCTGCCGCCTGCGCCGTCCCGATCGGCGATGTGATCTCGGCCGTGCGCCGCAGGTGCGCCGGCCCGCAGGCGGCAAGCAAGGCCACCAGCACGGCGATGCGCAGCGTAGGGCGCACCTGTTTCGCAATATGGCGAAAGGGATCGATCAGGGCACGGCGGACCATGGCACGCTCTCCGGCAAGGGGACGCGGCAAGGATGTGCCGGAGGCGCCTTAATGCGCTCCCAGCGGATTCGCTTAAGCGGCCATTTTTCTGTGTTGCGCTAGTCTGGCCGAACGCTCGGGGTTTTCCCTTAGGGCGTTACGGACCAACAGCGCGGACGGCCATTTCGATCACATCGCCGATCCGGCTGAGATCGGCTTCGTCGATGCAGTAAGGCGGCATGACATAGATCGTGTTGCCGAGCGGGCGCAGCAGCACGTCCGCTTCGCGAAACAGGGTCAACAGGCGCGGGGCGAGCGAGGACAGATAGCCGCCGTCGGGAACCTCCAGATCGAGCGCGGCAATCGTCCCGCAGCGGCGCACCGCCGCCACGCCGGGCAGCAGCGCCAACCTCTCGAGCAGCGCCTGCTGCCGCGCCCCAAGGTCGGCCAGCCGCCCGAGCACCGGCTCCTCCTGCCAGATCGCGATGTTCGCCGCCGCCGCCGCGCAGGCAATCGGGTTTGCGGTATAGCTGGAGGAGTGGAAGAACATCTTCGCCCGGTCGGTCGACCAATGCGCCAGGAAGATATCCTCGCGCGCCATGGTCACCGCCAGCGGCATCGAACCGCCAGTGATTCCCTTGGCAAGGCACAGGATGTCCGGCACCACGCCCGCCTGCTCGCAGGCCAGCAGGGTGCCGGTGCGGCCCCAGCCGGTCATCACTTCGTCGGCGATCAGCAGAACCTCGTGACGGCGGCAGATCTCGGCCATAGCGGCGAGCAGCGCCGGTGGGTACATCAGCATGCCGCCCGCGCCGAGGATCAGCGGCTCGACGATGAAGGCGGCCGGGCCTTCGCGGCACGCGGCGTCCAGCGCTTCCAGCGTGTTGGTCCCGTCCCCCACGGGAAAGGGAATGCAGCCCACATCGAACAGCAGCGGCTCATAAGGAGCGTTGAACACCCCCCGTGCGCCGACCGACATCGCGCCAATGGTATCCCCGTGGTAGCTGTGCTCCAGCACGAGAATGCGCGAACGCGGTCGCGCGGTATGCGCCCAATATCCCAGCGCCATCTTGAGCGCGACTTCGACCGAGGTCGAGCCACTGTCCGAAAAGAACACCCGCGTCAGTTCGCGCGGCATCAGCTGGACGAGCCCTGCGGCCACTTGTTCGGCAGGCGCATGGGTCCAGCCCGCGAAGATCAACTGGTCCAGCGCCCCGGCCTGCGCCCGGATCGCCTCGACGATGCGCGGATGGCAGTGGCCGTGCGTCGTCACCCACCACGAGGAGATCGCGTCGATCACCCTCCGTCCGTCAGCCGTATAGAGCGCCGCGCCTTCGGCGTGTGTCACCAGCGGAACCGGCTCGCCCAGCCCGTGCTGGGTGAACGGGTGCCAGACGGCGGAGCTGCTCACGTGAAGTCGTCGAGGGAGAAACCCCGGACAAAGGCGCCGATCAGCGTTTGCGGCTCGAGCGTGGGCAGGAGGGGCAGGCGGCCCAGCCGCCGCACCTGGCCCATTTCGCAGATGGTCGCCTCGTTGTCCTCGTTCGCTTCGCCGACGAAGGCCACGCCGTGGATCGGCACGCGCCGCGCGCGCAGTGCCTCGATGGTCAGCAGGGTGTGGTTGATCGTGCCCAGCGCCGTGCGCGCGACAATGATCGTGAGCAGCCCCCACCGCGCGAAGACATCGGCATAGGTCACCTCGCGCGTCAGCGGCACCAGCGCGCCGCCTGCGCCTTCGATCACCAGCGGCCGCGCTTCGGGCAGCATCAGCCAGTCGGGATCGATGACCGTGCCGTCCAGCTCTGCCGCGCGGTGGGGCGAAAGCGGTTCGGTCAGGCGATAGGCTTCGGGGAGGATCTTCTCGGCGGCCAGTCCGGCGAGCGTCGCCACGCTGTCGCTGTCCGCGCCGTCTGCCAGCCCGGACTGCACCGGCTTCCAGTAGTGGGCACCCAGCGCGCCGGCGAGGGCGGCGGAAAAGACGGTCTTGCCAATCCCGGTATCGGTTCCGGTTACAACAAACGCACTCATGCCAACGCCTCTGCCAAGGCTTCCGCCAACGCGTCAATATCTTCCGGCATGACGTTTTGTGTCAGTGAAATCCTTAGCCTGCTGGTTCCGGCGGGCACGGTCGGCGGGCGGATGCCGCGAATGTCGAAGCCCGCCGCTTGCAGGCGCGCCGCAACCGCCATGGTGCGCGCTTCATCGTCAAGGATCAGCGGCATGATCTGCGTGCCGGTCGCATCCGCGCCATGGGGCGCCAGCGCCGCCTCGGCATGGGCGACGCGCGCCATCAGCCCGGTCCGCCGCTCGGGCTCATCCGCCAGCATCTTCAGCGCCTCGCGCACCGCAGCGGCCATCAGCGGGGAGGGCGCGGTCGAGAAGATGAACGGGCGCGCCCGGTTGACGAGGAAATCGCGCACCACCGCCGGAGCGCAGACCAGCGCGCCTTCGCATCCCAGCGCCTTGCCGCAAGTGCGCAGCACCACCGTGTCCGCCCGCCCGTCGAGCGCGGCAGCAAGGCCGCGCCCATCCGGGCCGAACACGCCGGTCGCATGCGCCTCGTCGATCAGCATGATCGCCTCGTGCCGCTCGGCAAGCTGGACGAGGTCCGCCAGCGGCGCCCGGTCGCCGTCCATCGAATAGAGGCTCTCGAACGCCAGCCACACGCGGCCTCTGCCGCCGCTTGCGCGCCATGCGGCGATGGCATCGTCGAAGCTGTCCGGGTCGTTGTGCCCGGCTATCACGGCGGTCGCCCGCGTGAGCGCCAAACCCTCATGCATCGAGGCGTGGATCAGCGCGTCGTAGACAATCAGATCGCCGCGCTGCGGCAAGCTCGCCAGCAAGGCGACGTTGGCCGCATAGCCTGACGAGAGAAACAGCGCGCTTTCCGAGCCGAAAAACTGCGCCGCTTGCGCTTCCAGCGCCTCATGTTCGGGATCGTTGCCGCGCAGCAGCCGCGATCCGCCCGATCCCATCGGCACGCCGCGTGCGATGGCTTCTTCCACCGCCCGCGCGAGCCGGGGGGCGCGCGCCATGCCGAGGTAATCGTTCGAGGAAAAGTCTCGCCCCTGCCGCAGGATCAGCTGCCGGCGCCGATCGCGCGCAGAGAGGCTTTCCAGATCGGCGCGGTGCGCGTGCCACATATCCATCGGTGAAACCGGACTTACCGCCCGCAATCCGCCTTGTCTGCGCGCATCGGCTCCTCCGCCTCCATCGGCCTCAGGCCCAGCCGGGCAAACAGCGCCGCATCGGCATCGTCCCCTGCATTGGCGGCGGTCAGCAGCCGGTCGCCGGTGAAGATCGAGTTGGCCCCGGCCATGAAGCACAGCGCCTGCGCCGCCTCCGACATCGATTCGCGCCCTGCCGAAAGCCGCACCATCGAACGCGGCATGGTGATCCGGGCCGCCGCAACGGTGCGCACGAATTCGATGTCGTCGATCTTGGCGAGCGGCGTGTCCGCCAGCATGTCACCCAGCACGGTGCCCTTGATCGGCACCAGCGCGTTGACCGGCACGCTTTCGGGATGGCGCTCCAGCGTCGCCAGCGCATGGATGAAGCCCACGCGGTCGCCGCGCGTTTCGCCCATGCCGACGATCCCGCCCGAGCAGACATTGATGCCCGCCTTGCGGACTTGCGCCAGCGTGTCGATCCGCTCCTCGAAGCTGCGCGTGGTGATGATCTCGCCATAGCGTTCGGGCGACGTGTCGATGTTGTGGTTGTAGTAATCGAGCCCCGCTTCCGCGAGCTGCGCGGCCTGCGTTTCGCTCAGCATGCCCAGCGTCATGCAGGTTTCCATACCCATCTCGCGCACGCCCTTCACCATCGCGATGATCGCGGGCATGTCGCGGTCCTTGGGGTTGCGCCAGGCCGCGCCCATGCAGAAGCGCTTCGATCCCGCATCGCGCGCCTGCGCGGCGGATTGCAGCACCGCCTGCACCTCCATCAGCTTGGTCGCCTCAACGCCGCTGTCCGCCTTGACCGATTGCGAGCAGTAGCCGCAGTCCTCCGGGCAGCCGCCGGTCTTGATCGAAAGCAAGGTGCACAGCTGCACTTCATCGGGCCGGTGATGGCGCCGATGCACTTCGGCGGCGCGGAACAGCAGTTCGGTGAATGGCAGGTCGAACAGCGCCGCGATTTCCTCGCGCGTCCAGTCGGTGCGCACATCGCTCCGGAAAAGCCCGCCGGTGCCGACGCGCGGCTCGCGGGCAGGGATCGTTTCAGCATCGGTCATCGGGCACTCCGCAGGCTTTTCCAGTGAAGAGAATCAGATAGTTGCTCCTAGCCGAGTTGCGCCGCCGTGCCTTCCCAAAATGCACACGGACGTTTCACGAATGGAAATTGTGTCCTCCCTGCCACCAGCATGGGAGCCGTCTGGCACGAAACCGCAGGAGGCGCACCCGACGGAAATCCGCCCTTCGTCGTTCCTGCGCGGCTGTGGTTAAGTCCGTGTTCGCAAATATTGGATATGGGAGGGTCTGGCGCGATAGCAGCGCGCCGGAATCGTTCCGGGCGGGCGGATGACCCCGCAGTCGGGATGACCAAACGCATGAGGCAGGTTGTTCGGGTATGAAGGCGTTCGGCAAAATCGGAGTTATCGGGCTTGGCTACGTCGGCCTGCCGCTCGCTGTCTCGTTCGCCCGCAAGCATGCGGTGGTCGGCTTCGACGTGAGCGAGCACCGCGTCAGCACGCTGCGCGCAGGGCATGACTATACCAACGAGATTTCGGCCGAAGAGCTTGCCGCCTCCACGCTGGCGATCACATCGTCGATCGAGGATCTCAGGGGCTGCAGCATCCTGATCGTGACCTTGCCGACCCCGGTCGACGAAAGCCGGCGGCCCGATTTCTCCAACATCACGGGCGCCTGCGCCGCGATAGGCCGGATCATCGCGCCCGGCACGATCGTCGTGTTCGAAAGCACCGTCTATCCCGGCGCGACCGAGGAAGTCTGCGCCCCGGTCATTGAAGCGGCCTCCGGCCTCACGAGCGGCGTGGGCTTCAAGCTCGGCTACAGCCCCGAACGCATCAATCCGGGCGACAAGGCGCATCCGCTGGAAGCCATCGTCAAGGTGGTCGCCGGGCAGGATGCCGAAACGCTCGATACGCTTGCCGAACTCTATGGTTCGATCATCCACGCGGGCATTCACCGCGCCTCTTCGATCAAGGTGGCGGAGGCGGCGAAAGTCATCGAGAACACCCAGCGCGATATCAATATCGCCTTGATGAACGAAATCTCGAAGATCTGCGATCTCGTCGGCATCCGCACCAAGGAAGTGCTCGCGGCGGCGGGAACCAAGTGGAACTTCCTCAAGTTCTATCCCGGCCTTGTCGGCGGGCACTGCATCGGCGTCGATCCGTACTACCTCACCGCCAAGGCGGAGCAGATGGGCTATCACCCCGAAGTGATCCTCTCCGGCCGCCGCATCAACGACAGCATGGGCAGCTATATCGCCCGGCGCGGCGTGAAGATGCTGGC
>NZ_JAIXPP010000090.1 GCF_027486195.1 Novosphingobium sp. | reverse complement strand
GCCAAGATCCCGATCGGCCGGATGGCCACGGGTGAGGAGCTGGCCCGCGCGATCGTGTTCGTCGCCTCGCCCGCCTGCATGGCGATGACGGGCGCGAACATCGTCGTCGATGGCGGCTACACCAAGCGCGTGCAGTTCTGATCTGAAGGCCCCCTCTCCCGCATGGGGGAGGGGGCATTCCCCCGTCAGCGGATCGGGCAATCCGGCGAGAGACGCATGTCGAGGTAGTTGTCCACCGCGCGCATCATGTCGTCGAGTTCGTTCTCGAAGAAGTGGTTGGCGCGCGGGATTTCGTCGTGGTGGATGGTGATGTGCTTCTGGGTGCGCAGCTTGTCGACCAGCTTCTGCACCGCGTTCGGCGTCACCACCGTATCGGCCGCGCCCTGCACGATGATGCCGGAGGCGGGGCAGGGGGCGAGGAAGCTGAAATCATACATGTTGGCGGGCGGGGCGACCGAAATGAAGCCGCGGATTTCCGGGCGGCGCATCAGCAGTTGCATGCCGATCAGCGCACCGAACGAGTAGCCCGCAATCCACGTCGTGCTCGCTTCGGGGTGGATCGACTGCACCCAATCGAGCGCAGCGGCAGCGTCAGACAGTTCGCCGATGCCGTTGTCAAAGCTGCCCTGGCTGCGGCCCACGCCGCGGAAGTTGAAGCGCAGCACGGCAAAGCCGCGCGCCACGAAGGTCTTGTACATCGCCTGCGTGATGCGATCATTCATCGTGCCGCCCGCCTGCGGGTGCGGGTGCAGGATCATGGCGACGGGCGCACGCGGGCGTGATGCGGGCTGGAAGCGGCCTTCGAGGCGACCATCGGGACCGGGAAAGATGACTGCGGGCATGGACTGTCCTGATTTACCGAGCCCTGTCGTGGGGCCAAGGGGCCGCGCGGCACGCCGGGGCTGGGAAAAGCGAGAAGCCGCTATATAGAAACGGTTGCCTCAAAAGCAATCATTCCCGCCATACGACGGATCCCTGCGCTCGATGCCTGCCATCTACCTCGATCATGCCGCTACCACGCCGCTGCTGCCCGCAGCGCGTGAGGCGATGATGGAGGGCTTTGCGCTCTGGGCCAACCCTTCGAGCCCGCACAAGGCTGGCCGCGCGGCGCGGGCGGCGCTGGAGGACGCGCGGGCGCGGGTGAAGGCGGCGCTGAACTGGCCGGGGGAGGTAGTGTTCACCAGTGGCGCGAGCGAGGCGCTGGCGATCGGTCTGGGCCGGGCGCAGGTGGACCTGCGGATTGTCTCGGCAGTGGAGCACGATGCGGTCTTCCGCGCGGCGCCCGATGCTCAGGTGCTTCCGATCTGCGAGGGCGAACCGGATGCCGATGCGCTTGCGGCCATGCTTGCAGCACCGGGCCGCGCGGTGGTTGCCGTGCAGTCGATCAATTCGGAAACGGGCACCGTGCTGATGCCGCTTTTGCGTAACACCCTGGCCGAGCAGGTGCGCGCGGCGGGCGGGCTGCTGCTGGCGGATTGTTCGCAATCGGCGGGCAAGGCGGCGCTGCCGGATGCGGACATGATCGTGGTTTCTGCGCACAAGCTCGGCGGGCCGATTGGCGTGGGCGCGCTGCTGGTGCGCGATTGGGCGATGCTCCAGCCCAGCGGCGGACAGGAGCGGGGCTATCGACAGGGGACCGAGAACCTGCCCGGCGCACTTGGCCTTGCGGCGGCGCTCGAGGCGGGGGGGCACGAAAGCTGGCAGACCACCGCCGAGCAGCGCTTCGATTTCAAGAATGCGCTGTTCCGCCATGGTGAAGTGCTCACGCCCGGCGGGCAATGCAGCCATATCTTCGCAGTTGCTGCGCCGCGCATGGCCGCCACGGCGATGCTCATCCGCATGGATTCGCTGGGCTTTGCGATTTCCGCAGGCAGCGCCTGTTCATCGGGCACGCTGAAGCCCAGCCGCGTGCTGCAGGGCTTTGGCATCGATCCCGATGTGGCGCGCCGCACGATCCGGGTCAGCCTTGGCTGGAACACCACGCCCGCCGAACTGGATGCCTTTGCGCAGGCTTGGGCCGAGGTGAACGCGTGATCTACCTCGACTATCAAGCCACCACCCCGGTCGCGCCCGAAGCGCGCGAGGCCATGCTGCGGTGGCTGGGGGAAGACGGTTTCGCCAATCCGCACAGCCCGCACCGTCCGGGGCGGGCAGCGGCGGCGGCGGTGGAGGTGGCGCGCGAGCAGGTGGCGGCGCTCCTGCCGCCCGGTGGCCGGGTGATCTTCACCTCCGGCGCGACCGAGGCGCTCAATCTCGCCATTCTCGGCTGCGGGGCGCGGCGCATGGCAGTTTCGGCCATCGAGCATGCGGCGGTGCTCGATACGGCGCGCTTTGCCGATCCGGATCGTGTGGTCTTGCCGGTCAGCGCGGACGGGTTGGTCGACGCAGCCGCCCCCATTCAGGCGGGCACAGGCCTCGTCGCCCTTATGCAGGTCAACAACGAGATCGGCACGATCCAGCCGGTGGAAGCACTGGCCGAGGCGGCGCATGCGGCGGGCGCGCTGTTTCTTTGCGATGCGGTGCAGGCCGCCGGCAAACTCGCACCGCCGGCGAATGCCGACATGATCGCAATCTCCGCGCACAAGCTCCACGGCCCCAAGGGCATCGGCGCGCTGTGGGTGCGCGACGGGCTGGCGCTTACGCCGCTGATCCATGGCGGCGGGCAGGAGCAGGGCCTGCGCTCCGGCACGCTTTCGCCTGCGCTCTGCGCTGGGTTCGGTGCGGCGGCCGCCTTGTGTACAAGTCTGCGGGAAAGCGATGGACAGCACGTGGAAAGCCTGTGGCAGCAGGCCCGTGCGCTGTTTGTGGGCTGGACACTCAATGGCAGCGCAAACCAGCGCTGGCATGGCAATCTCAATATCCGTCGCGATGGGCTCGATGTGGCGCGACTGATGTCCGATTGCCGCAGCCTCGCATTTTCTGCAGGCTCTGCCTGTGCCAGTGGCTCCGGTCGGCCCAGCCATGTCTTGCGCGCGCTCGGACTTTCGGACAGGGAAGCAAAAACCGCGATCCGGATCGGCTTCGGACGCTATACCAGGGCAGAGGATCTTGAGCGGGCGGCGGCTGCGATCAACGCGGCGGCGAACAGTCAGTGAGCGCGTGGCGCGCTTTGCGCGCCGGGTTGCAGGGAGCGACATAAGCCATGGTCAAGGTCACCTTCATCACCGCGCAGGACCAGCGGATCAGCGCCGAGGCGGCAGTTGGGACGCGGCTGCTCGAAGCGGGCCAGAATGTCGGGATGCCGCTGGAAGGCACGTGCGAGGGGCAGATGGCCTGCTCGACCTGCCATGTCGTCGTGGCGCCCGAATGGTTCGGCAAGCTCGATCCTGCCAGCGATGACGAGGAAGACATGCTCGACCTTGCCGCCGGGGTGACGCGGACAAGCCGCCTTTCGTGCCAGATCGTCCTCACCGATGCGCTCGACGGGCTGGAAGTGCGCGTTCCCGAAGAAGCGCGGGATATGCAGGGCCGCTGAGGGGCAGGGCAGGGCCCGCCCTTGCCGGATTGACCGGCGGCAAGAGCGGGCTTGGCTTAGATGCTTTCGATCTCGTCCACTTCGGTCCCGTCGTGGGTTTCCTCACCAGTTTCCTCGTCGATTTCCTCGTCGGCTGCCTCGAGCGCCTCGATCAGGGCCTCGGTGAAGGCCGGAATATCCTCGGGCTTGCGGCTGGTGATGAGATTGCCATCGACCGCAACTTCCTCGTCGACAACATCCGCGCCCGCGTTTTCAAGATCGGTATGGAGAGAGGGCCAGCCGGTGACGGTGCGGCCATGGACGAGATCGGCCTCGATCAGCAGCCACGGTGCGTGGCAGATCGCCGCGATCGGTTTGCCGTCCGCATCGAAGTTCTCGATCAGCTCGATCACCCGGTCGTCCATCCGCAGCACATCGGGGTTCATCTGCCCGCCGGGGAGCAGCAGTGCGTCGAAGTCCTCGGCGGAAACTTCCTCGATATCCTTGTCGACGGTGACCGAGAGGCCCCACTCGCCATGATTCCAACCCCGAATCTTGCCCGGGGTGGGGCTGGCGAGCGTCGTTTTTATGCCCGCGGCTTCGAGAAGCTTGCGGGGTTCCATGAGTTCGGATTGCTCGAAACCGTCGGTCGCAATGATGAGGACGCGCTTGGCCATGGGAAATATGCTTTCTGTCGGGGGCGTGACTGACAGGGTAATGATCGGGGGATGCCGGTGTTCCGGGCGGTTCCGGAAGCTGGGCGCGCTTGCTATGGATTCGCCAGCATGACCAAGATCACCACCGAAGCCGAACCCGATCCCTTCGACGCCATCGTCGATGCGCCCTTTGATGCCGCGCTTTCGGAGCGCTATCTCGTCTATGCGCTCTCCACGATCACCGCGCGCTCGCTGCCCGATCTGCGCGACGGGCTGAAGCCCGTACATCGGCGGTTGCTCTGGGCGATGCAGCAGCTCAAGCTTGATCCAACGGGCGCGTTCAAGAAGTCTGCGCGCGTGGTGGGCGATGTCATCGGCAAGTATCACCCGCACGGCGATGCCTCGGTCTATGATGCGATGGTCCGCCTCGCGCAGGATTTCGCGCTGCGTTATCCCTTGGTCGAGGGGCAGGGCAATTTCGGCAATATCGACGGCGATAATGCCGCCGCCTACCGCTACACCGAAGCGCGGCTGACGCGCACCGCGATGCGGCTGATGGCGGGGCTGGAAGAAGGCACCGTCACCTTCCACCCCACCTACAACGGCGAGGAAGAAGAGCCGGAGATATTCCCCGGCCTGTTCCCGAACCTGCTCGCCAATGGTTCCAGCGGCATCGCCGTGGGCATGGCGACCAATATCCCGAGCCATAACGTCGCCGAAATCGTCGATGCCACGCTCATGCTGATCGACAACCCGGCGGCCACCCATGCCGAACTGATGGAGGTGTTCCACGGCCCCGATTTCCCGACCGGCGGGCTGGTGGTGGACAGCAAAGCCTCGATCAGCGCCGCCTATGAAAGCGGCAAGGGCGCGATCCGCGTGCGCGGGCGGTTCTCCACCGGGCGGCAGGAGGATGGCAGCTGGGAAGAGACCGGCATCGAGAAGCTCGGCAGCGGCCAGTGGCAACTGGTGCTCTCCGAAATCCCCTACCAGGTGCAGAAGGGCAAGCTGATCGAGCAGATCGCCGCCCTGATTGCGGACAAGAAGCTGCCGATCCTCGAGGACGTGCGCGACGAGAGCGACTCGGCGATCCGCATCGTGCTCGTGCCCAAGAGCCGCAATGTCGATCCCGATCTGCTCAAGGAATCGCTGTTCCGCCTGACCGATCTCGAAGTGCGCTTCGGGCTAAACCTCAACGTGCTCGATGCGCGGCGCACGCCCGGCGTGCTGGGGCTCAAGCTGCTGCTGCAGGAATGGGTGATCGCGCAGATCGACATCCTGCTGCGCCGCTCGCGCCACCGGCTGGAGAAGATCGCCAACCGGCTGGAGCTCTTGGGCGGCTACATCATCGCCTACCTCAACCTCGACAGGGTGATCGAGATCATCCGCACCGAGGACGAGCCCAAGCCGATCATGATGGCCGAGTTCGAGCTGACCGACCGGCAGGCCGAGGCAATCCTCAACATGCGGCTGCGCAGCTTGCGCAAGCTGGAAGAGATGGAACTGCGCAAGGAGCGCGACGGCCTGATCGCCGAGCAGACCGACCTGCAGGCGCTGCTCGATGATCCCAAGCTCCAGAAGAAGCGCCTCAAGGCCGACCTCAAGGCGCTGCGCAAGGAGTATGCCGAGACAACCGCACTCGGCGCGCGCCGCACCACGCTGCTCGAGGCCGCGCCGACGCGCGAATTCAGCATGGATGCGATGATCGAGAAGGAGCCGGTGACGGTGATCCTTTCGGCGCGCGGCTGGATCCGGGCCGCAAAGGGCCACCTCGCGCTTGATACGGACTTCAAGTTCAAGGAAGGCGATGGCCCCGCCTTCGCGCTGCACTGCCAGACGACCGACAAGCTGCTGTTCGCCCTCGACAACGGGCGGTTTTACACGCTGGGGGCGGACAAGCTGCCGGGCGCGCGCGGGTTTGGTGAACCGGTGCGCACGATGCTCGATATCGATCCCGAGGCGCAGATCGCGGCGCTGGTGGTGCACAAGGCCAAGGGGCAGCTGCTGCTCGCCGCGAGCAGCGGGCGCGGCTTTGCCGCCGAGATGGACGAGCTGCTCGCCGAAACCCGCAAGGGCCGCGGCGTCGTCACCACCAAGCCCGGCGTGAAGCTGACTGTGGTGCGCGAGATTGCGGCGGAGCATGATCATGTCGCCGTGGTGGGCGAGAACCGCAAGCTGGTGATCTTCCCGCTGAGCGAAGTGCCGGTGCTCGCCAAGGGGCAGGGCGTGACCTTGCAGCGCTACAAGGATGGCGGGCTGGCAGACGCCATCACGCTCACTTTTGCGGATGGCCTTTCGTGGGCAATGGGGGGAGAAAGCGGGCGCACGCGCACCGAAAAGGACCTTCTGCCGTGGAAGGTCGCGCGCGGCGCGGCTGGGCGGCTTCCGCCCACCGGCTTTCCGAGGGACAACAGGTTCACATGACGGGTAACAGACTGGCTGGACGCATCGCGCTGATCACCGGCGCTTCTTCGGGCCTCGGCGAACATTTCGCGCGGCTCTATGCGAGTGAGGGCGCTGCGGTTGTCATCGGCGCGCGGCGGGTGGAGCGCGTGGCGGCGCTGGCGGACGAGATCAACGCGGGCGGCGGGAAAGCGCTGGCCGTGGCGCTCGATGTGACGGACGAAGCCTCGATCATCGCGGCGTTCGATGCGGCAGAAGCAGCCATCGGCGTGCCCGATGTGGTCGTCGCCAATGCCGGGATCGTGGTGCCGGGCCGGGCGATCGATGTGCCCGCCGAAGGCATCCGCTCCGTCGTCGATACCAACTTCACCGGCGTGTACCTCACCGCCCGCGAAGGCGCGCGGCGGATGATCAAGGCGGGATCGAAGGCGAGCGAGAAGGGCCGCGTCATCCTGATCGGCTCGATCACCTCGCACATGACCGGGCAGGGCGATGCCTCCTACGCCGCCACCAAGCTCGCCGTGCAGCACCTCGGCCGCCAGTTGGCGCAGGAATGGGCGCGGCTGGGGATCAGCGTAAACACGATCCAGCCCGGCTACATCAGCACCGAAATCGCGGGTGACTGGTTCGATACCGAAGGCGGCAAGGCGCAGATCAACACCTGGCCCCGCCGCCGCCTGACCGATATCACCGCCCTTGATGAGCCGATGGTGTTCTTCGCCAGCGACGCTGCGCGGCAGGTGACGGGCTCGCACATCACGGTGGATGACGGGCAGAGTCTGTAAGGCAGCCTCCCACTACACCTCCGTTCGTGTCGAGCGAAGTCGAGACACCAAGCGCTGGGGATGGTGTCTCGACTTCGCTCGACACGAACGGGGTGGGGGAAAGCCACCCGGTCCTCGTCATTGCGAGCGGAGCGAAGCAATCCAGAGCGTGAGTGCGTGTCGCTCTGGATTGCTTCGCTGCGCTCGCAATGACGAACTAGGGGTTGTTCATCGCCCCGGGCAACCCTGCCATAAAGTCTGCGCTCAGCACTTGCGGCAGTTTCTGCGGCTCGGCAGCCTTCGCCGGGTACCACAGATAAAGCGGCACACCCGCCGCGCCCTGCTGCGAGAGGAAGCTGGTGATCTTCGGATCGCGCCGTGTCCAGTCGCCCACCAGCACCACCACGCCGGCCTTTCGGAACGCATCGCGCGTCGTCTCGCGCTCGATGGCGGCAGCTTCGTTGACCTTGCAAGAGAGGCACCAGTCGGCGGTGAAATAGGCGAACACCGGCTTGCCCTGCGCCCGCGCCTCAGCCAGCGCGGCTTCGCTGAAGGGCTTGGCATCGAGGAGCCCCGCCTCCACCGCGCCGCCGGGGCCAGCTGTCGCAAGCCGCGGCGTGGCCGCAAGCGCCAGCGCAGCCAGCACCACGCTGCCCGGCAGCCCCCACTTCGCCGTGCCAAGGCCCTGCCGCTGCGCCCGCCCGATCGCGATCAGCAGCACCACGACCAGCACGGCGAGCGCGATGGCTCCTGCCGCATAGGCCGGGCCGCCAAGCCGCCAGGCCAGCCAGCACAGCGCCAGCACCGTCAGCCCCATCGGCACGGCCATCGCGCGGCGGAACCGCTCCATCCATGCGCCGGGTTTCGGCAGCAGGCGGCGCAGTGCAGGCACGAAGCCGAGCAGCAGGAACGGCA
Organism: Novosphingobium sp.; assembly: GCF_027486195.1. Classification (GTDB taxonomy): domain Bacteria; phylum Pseudomonadota; class Alphaproteobacteria; order Sphingomonadales; family Sphingomonadaceae; genus Novosphingobium. The sequence goes on along the minus strand of NZ_JAIXPP010000090.1, from coordinate 661 downwards.
GCGCAAGGCCGAAGCCGAGCGCAGCAAACACCGCCATCGCCGCCCACGCCGGCAGCACCAGCGCCGCGCCGACAGCGGCAGCCATGAACGGGCCGGTGCAGGGCGTTGCGACAAACGCGGCCAGTAGCCCAGTGCCGAACGCACCCAGCCAGCCGCTCTTCGCGCCGCCCGCACCGCTTTCGATCGAAAGGCCTGGCAGCTCGTAAAGCCCCATGAAGTTCGCCGTGATCGCGACCGCCAACAGCAGCAGCAGCGCCACGACGCCCGGATCCTGCAACTGGAACGCCCAGCCCACTTGCGTGCCCGCCGCGCGCAGCGCCAGCATCGCCGCGCCAAGGCCCATGCAGGCGAGCATCACGCCTGCGGTATAGGCCACGCCCTCGACATGCGCATTGTGGCTCCCCGCGCGGGCCAGCGCCATCGCCTTGAGGCTGAGGATCGGAAACACGCAGGGCATCACGTTGAGGATCAACCCACCGACCAGTGCGCCGAGGATCGCCAGCACAAGCGTCGCGGCAGAGAACGGCGCAGGCGCGCTGCCTTTGCCGAGCGGCGTGCCGCCTGTGGGGACAGCGCCCGGCACCGCCGCAAACGCAATGCCGCCCAGCGACTCGCCCTTCGCGCCGAGCCCGAGCGAAAGCACGCCGCTGATCGAAAGTGG
>NZ_JAIXPP010000124.1 GCF_027486195.1 Novosphingobium sp. | reverse complement strand
GTGATCTTCGAAGAGTTCAAGGGCACCGGCAACTCGGAAATCGTGCTCGACCGCAAGGTGGCGGACAAGCGCATCTTCCCGGCGCTGGATGTGGGCAAGAGCGGCACCCGCAAGGAAGAACTGCTCGTGCCGCAGGATCAGCTCAGCAAGATGTGGGTACTGCGCCGCATCCTCATGCAGATGGGCACCATCGATGCGATGGAATTCCTGCTCGACAAGATGAAGAACTCGAAGACCAACGAGGACTTCTTCGCAACGATGAATCAGTAGGGAAAACCGGCGGCGCTCAGGTGTTTTGCAGCGCCGCCGCCATCATTTCCCAAAGCTTGTTCATGGCCTTCAGCGGCCGCACCATCACCTTGAAATCGATGATCTTTCCTTCAAGATCAAAGCGGATCAGGTCGATCCCGTTGACGTGGATGCCATCGACCGTCGCGGTGAACTCGAGCAGTGCCTCGGGACCATCGACGAGTTCGCGGACATAGGTGAAGCCGGTATCGGCGAAGACCTGGCCGGCGGCCGTAAGGTACATCAGCACCTTGGTATGGCCTTCCTGCGGGGTGTGGACGACCGGTGAGTGGAACACCGCATCGGGCGCGATCAGCTCGGCCAGCAGGTCGGTGTCGCCGGTCTGCATGTAGCGGTGCCAGGCGGCGAGGCCGGTGTGCATGGGGTGTCTCTCCTTGTCGTGGGCCTGTCGTGGTGAGGCCTTGTGGCACGCCGGGGCGCGCCTGCCATTGATCCAGCGCAGGTTTGCGCTAGTCGTGGCGTCATGACAACCGCTTCGCCGGAAAACCTGATCAGCGAAGGACTCGCCGCGTTAAGGGCGCGCAATCCGGCGCGTGCGGTAGAACTGCTGCGCAATGCTAGCGGCGGCATCGCCCCCGAGCGTATGCCCTGGCCGGCGCTGGCGCAGGCGGAGCTTGCGCTGGGCAACCACGCCGCCGCCGAAATGGCGCTTGATCGGCAGCTGTCGCTTGCTCCCCGCGATGTTGGCGCGTTGCTGGCCAAGGGGCAGCTCCGGCAGCATGCGCGCGATGACCGTGCGGCTGTGAGTTTCTACACCACGGCACTGGCGCAGGCGGCAGTCAGCGGGATTCCGCGCGGCATGGAAGGCATGGCGGCAGCTGCACAGGCATTCATCGGTGAGGCGCAGAGCGCCTTCCGGCAACACCTCGACACGGTGATGGCAGGAGGCCTGTCACCGGCGATGGAGGAAGCGCTGGGGCTGCTACGCGGTGCACGCGAGATTGATCTGCAGCGACCCTCGCTGTTCTATTTTCCCGGCCTGCCGCAGCGGCGGTTCTATGATCCGGCAGAGTTCGGCTGGATGGAGGCCGTGCTGGCTCTGCTGCCGCAAATGCAGGCCGAGCTTGCGGCTGTTACGGCCGACGAAGCGGCGGATACCTTCGCGCCCTATGTCATAGCCGCGGACGACCGGCCTGCACCGAACAATCCCCTGCTGGGCGATCCGGCGTGGGGTGCATTCTACTTCTGGAAAGATGGCGCCCCGGTGGCGACCAACGCTGCGCGCTGCCCGGCGACGATGGCCGCGCTGGCTCACGCGCCGATGCCGATGATCCCGGGGCGAGCGCCCAATGCACTCTGGTCGCGGCTCAAGCCCGGCACCCACATCGCGCCGCACACCGGCATGCTCAACACGCGCCTGATTTGCCACGTCCCGATCCGCACCGCGCCGAACTGCACGCTGCGAGTGGGTAGCGAGACACGCATCTGGGAGCCAGGTGTGCCGCTGATCTTCGACGATTCCATGGAGCACGAGGCGCGCAATGCGGGTGCTGAAACCCGCACGGTGCTGTTGTTCGAGATCTGGCGGCCTGAAGTGACCGAGGATGACCGCGCCGCGATTGCCCGCCTGCTCGAAGGCATTGCAGGTTACGACGGCGCGGCGTGATTGCTCTTCAGGTCAGGTGGGCCTTGAAGAAGTCGCGGGTGCGTTCATCCGCCAGCTGCGCGCCCGCTTCATCACGGCGTGAGCCCATTTCCGCCGCGAAGCCGTGATCGAGCCCGACGTAGTCGTGGAGCACGACCTTGGCGTGCGCATCCAATGCGGCGTGAATAGCGGCCTGCGCTTCCGGCCCGACGAAGTGGTCAGCCGTAGGGATGTGCAGCATCAGCGGATTGGCGATCGCATGCGCCTCACCCAGCATCTGATCGATCATCACGCCGTAATAGCCCACCGAGGCATCGATATCCGTGCGTGCAGCTGCCATGTAGGCCATGCGCCCACCGAGGCAGAAGCCGACCAGACCGACCTTGTCCACCGCCTGTTCGTGCCGGAGCCAGTGGATCGCTGCTTCGATATCCTGCACGCCGAGATCCGGGTTGTACTGCCCGAAATAGCCCAGTGCGGTCTGGAACTGCTCTGGCACATCGGGATCGAGCTCCGCCCCAGGGGCAAAGCGCCAGAAGATATCCGGAGCAAGCGCGACATAGCCAAGTGCTGCCCAATCGTCGCACTTCTTGCGGATGCCGGCGTTCACGCCGAAGATTTCCGGGATGACGATGATCGCAGCCTCGGTCTGGTCTTCGGGCGTGGCGATATAGACCGGTATCTCGTTATCGCCATTGAGGGTGGGGATCGTCGTCATCTCGCCCATGGTGCTGGTCCTTTTCGGATGGTTGTTCGCGGAAACTGTTCTTCTGGGCTCTGATTGGCGCTGTCCATGGACTTTGCCAAGAGCACATGACAGTGTTGCTGTGCTAGAGCGAGAGGTGCGTCCATGAAAGTCAATGTCGAGGTGGAATGCTCACCGGAAGAGGCGCGCCGCTTTCTGGGTTTGCCGGATGTGACGCGCGCCAACGATGTCTATGTCGATGCGATCGCCAAGGCGATGCAAGGCATGAACAGCGTTGACCAGCTCCAGGGCTTTGCCAAGCAGATCGCGCCGATGGGCGAGATGGGCCTCAAGCTGTTTCAGCAGTTTGTCGAGCAGGGCGCGGGCGCAGCGATGGCCGGCTTCAAGGCGGGTGCTTCCGGCGACAAGCCCAAGACCTGAGCGAACTGCCAGTGTGACCCAGACGATATTCGCGCTGAGTTCCGGCGCGCCGCCGGCGGGTATTGCCGTTATTCGGGTGAGCGGGCCTGAGGCTGGGTCGGCTCTGCGGCGACTGGCGGGCAAGCTGCCAGCACCGCGCCGAGCCGTGCTGGCTGTGCTGCGGGATGCAAATGACCTCACGCTCGACAAGGCCATGGCGCTGTGGCTCCCGGGACCGGGCACGGCGACTGGCGAAGATTGTGCAGAACTGCATCTGCACGGCGGGCGCGCTGTGGTCGCTGCGGTCGAGGCCGCGCTCGCAGCGCTGCCCGGATTGCGCCGAGCTGAGCCGGGAGAGTTCACGCGCCGGGCCTTTGCCCAAGGACGGATTGATCTGGCTGAAGCTGAGGGGTTGGCAGACCTGCTATCCGCAGAGACGGAATTGCAGCGCCGCGCGGCAATGGCGATGGCGGGAGGCGTACTTTCACAGCAGGTGGGCAGGTGGCGCACCCAAGTTCTGACGCTATCGGCGGCGCTGGAGGCTTCGCTCGATTTTGCCGGGGATGACGATATCGACGAGGTGGGTGGTGGTCTTCCGGACGGCTTTGCACCGGCTTGCGCCGCACTCGCGGAGGAACTGGCCGCGTGGCTGAGCCGCCCTCGGGCCGAACCCCTCCGCGAGGGTTTCCGGGTGGTGCTGGCAGGGCCGCCCAACGCCGGAAAATCAACACTGTTCAATGCTTTGGTTGAAGATGAAGCAGCCATTACGGCAGCCGAACCGGGGACGACGCGTGATGTCCTGCTGCGCAGTGTTGCGCTGGGCGGTGTCCCATTCACCTTCGTCGACACGGCCGGGCTGCGGGAGGAGGGGGCGGGTGCCATCGAGCAGATCGGCATTGAAAGAGCGCGGAATGAGGCTGGGCGTGCAGACCTTGTGCTTTGGCTCGGACCGGAAGGCGTGGGTCCGCCGGGCGCCGCGCTTTGGGAAATCGCAGCGCAATGCGACAGACCGGATGCCCTCGCGAAGGCGGCCGCAATGTTCCGCCTGTCTGCACGGACTGGTGAGGGTGTTGACCGTTTGCGCGAAGCTCTGATCGAGCATGCGCGTTCGGCTCTGCCTGCGCCGGGCGACGTAGCGCTCAACGCGCGGCAGCATGGGTTGCTGGGTGAGGTTGCGACGGCTCTCAGCGAGGCGGCATTCCAGATCGATCCACTCCTTGCCGCCGAATCGCTGCGGATCGCGCGCCTCGCACTCGATCGGCTCGTAGGGCGTGCCGGGACCGAAGACATGCTCGATGCGCTGTTCGGGCGGTTCTGTATCGGGAAGTGATGTTTCACGTGAAACACTAACCGACGGGCTTTGCCAGCTTTGACGCGGAAGCGCGAATCGCATATCGCGCGCATGCATGCACCAGTTCGACATCATCGTGGTGGGGGGCGGACACGCCGGCGTTGAGGCGGCTGCGGTCGCCGCGCGGATGGGCGCGCGCACGGCTCTGGTAAGCTTTGATCCCGTGATGATCGGGGCGATGTCGTGCAATCCCGCGATCGGCGGGCTTGGCAAGGGACACCTCGTTCGTGAGGTCGATGCCTTCGATGGGCTGATCGCCCGCGCGGCTGACGAGGCGGGGATCCATTACCGGATGCTCAATCGCAGCAAGGGCAGCGCGGTGCAGGGTCCGCGCGTGCAGGCGGACCGGCGGCTGTTTCGCGCCGCGATCCAGCGGATGGTGGCGGCGCAGGACGGGCTGACTGTTGTTGCCGGAGAGGCGGCAGCGCTGCGCATGGCAGGCGGGACGGTCTGCGGTGTCGATCTTGCCGATGGATCGGCACTGGCCGCGCGTGCGGTGGTGTTGTGCACCGGAACGTTCCTCGGCGGGCGATTGTTCCGCGGAGAAGAGCGGATGGAAGGCGGCCGGATTGGCGAGTCTGCAGCGCATCGCCTTGCACAACAGCTGCGCGGAGCGGGGCTGCCGATGGCGCGGCTCAAGACCGGGACACCGCCGCGGCTTGACGGGCGGACGATCGACTGGTCGCGACTGCCAGTCCAGCCGAGCGATGCCGTGCATTGGACTATGTCAGCACTTACGGGCACCAGGCCGCAGCCGCAGGTCTTTTGCGCGATTGCCCGCACCAACGCGCGAACCCATGACGCCATTCGCGCCGGCCTTGATCGCTCACCTCTGTTCAGTGGGGCGATTGATGCGCAAGGGCCGCGCTACTGCCCCTCGATCGAAGACAAGATCCACCGCTTCGGCGATCGGGATGGCCATCAGGTGTTTCTCGAGCCCGAAGGCCTCGATGACCATATCATCTATCCGAATGGCGTTTCGACGTCGTTGCCGACCGATGTGCAGGTGGCAATGATGCGTTCGATGGAGGGGCTTGAGGCGGTCGAGATTCTCGTGCCCGGCTACGCGGTGGAGTATGACCATATCGATCCGCGTGCGCTGCGCCGGAGTCTGGAGCTGCGTGACATGCCTGGTCTTTATTGCGCGGGTCAGATCAATGGCACGACGGGCTATGAGGAAGCGGCGGCGCAAGGGCTTGTCGCGGGCATTCATGCCGCAGCTTCTGTGCTGGAGCGGGAGGCGCCGCCGCTTGATCGTGCTTCGAGCTATATGGCGGTGATGGTCGATGACTTGACGCTGCACGGTGTTTCGGAGCCCTATCGGATGTTGACCGCTCGGGCCGAGTATCGGCTGAGGCTGCGAGCGAATAACGCCTCCACCCGATTGACGCCGCTTGGGCTGGCCGCTGGTTGCATCGGCCCTGAGCGGACGGCCTGGTTCGTTGCGCGTGAGGAAGCTCGCGAGCGGGCCGAGGCGGCGCTTGCGCAGGTTGTGCTGCCGGGCGCGCTCAGCGATCACGGCGTCTTGGTGCGGGGGGATGGCGTGCGTCGCTCCTTGAAGGAATGGCTGCGCTTCCCAGAGGTGGACTTTGCGGCACTTGCTCCATGGCTGGGTGACGCCATGCCGAGCGCAGATCTTGCCGAGGAGATGGCCGAGGATGCAGCCTATGCCCCGTATCTGGCGAGGCAGGAGGCGGAACTGAAGCAGCTGCGGGCCAGCGATGGCGTGCCACTGGGCGATCACTTCCCTTATGGGGACGTGCCCGGACTGTCGCGGGAGATGGTCGAGCGGCTGGAGCTGGCGCGGCCCGACACTCTGGCTGCTGCCGGGCGGGTGCCTGGGATCACGCCGGCGGCGCTGGCCAGCCTGCTCGTCGCCGCGCGGCGGCGAGTGGCGGCATGAACGTGGAGAGCGAGGCAGACGCGCGGGCCTGGCTGGAGGCGCGCTATGATGCCGATGCCATGGCGCGGCTTACTCGGCTTGTTGACGCACTGAGCGAGGAGAATGGGCGGCAGAACCTCGTTTCGCGGCCGTCGCTGATGTCTGTGTGGTTGCGTCATATTCTGGACAGCGCGCAGCTTCTCCATGTTTCACGTGAAACAGTTCCGGCGGGGCCATGGCTGGATCTCGGCAGCGGGGCGGGGTTCCCCGGACTGGTCATCGCGGCGCTGCAGCCTGAGCGACCGGTGACGCTGGTCGATTCGCGGCGATTGCGCACCGAGTGGCTGGCACGGGCCACTGCGCTGATGGGCCTGACAAATGTAGAGGTCGTCCTGTCGCGCGTCGAGGACGTGCCGGACCGCAAATGGCAGGTGATATCTGCACGGGCCTTTGCGCCGCTGGACCGGTTGCTAGACGTTGCTTGGCGCTTTTCCACACCGGAGACACTCTGGCTGTTGCCGAAGGGGGCCAAGGCACAGCATGAACTGGAAACGCTCGGTGCGGAATGGAATCGCGTGTTTCACGTGGAACAGTCGTTGACCGATCTTTCGGCTGGCATCATCGTTGGCCATCTCCACGGGCGCGCCGAAATTGTACGCACTGGCACACTCGCTTCACAGACTCGCAAACGAGGTTCAGGTCGATGATCACGATAGCCGTCGCGAATCAGAAGGGCGGGGTGGGCAAGACCACCACGGCGATCAACATTGCCACGGCGCTGGCGGCGACGGGGTGGAAGGTTCTGCTGATCGACCTTGATCCGCAAGGCAATGCCTCGACCGGGATCGGCGTTTCGGCTGCGGAACGTGAGCGCTCTTCCTATGATCTGCTGATCGAGCAGGCGAGTGTGGCTTCCTGCATGATCCCCACACGGATTCCGGGCCTCGACCTCATCCCGGCGACTGTCGATTTGTCCGGCGCCGAGGTGGAGCTTGTCAGCGAGACGGATCGGACGGGCAAGCTGCGTGCGGCTCTGGCCGAGGATGCGGGGCACGAGATCTGCCTGATCGATTGCCCGCCTTCGCTGGGTTTGCTCACCCTGAATGCGATGACGGCAGCCAATTCGCTGCTGGTGCCGCTGCAGTGCGAGTTCTTCGCGCTCGAGGGGCTGAGCCAGCTTCTCCAGACCGTGGAGCGGGTGCAGGAGCGGTTCAACCCGGACCTCGGCATCCTGGGCATCGTGCTGACCATGTATGACCGGCGCAATCGGCTGACGGATCAGGTGGCTGACGACGTGCGGTCGTGCCTGCACGGGCTCGTCTTCGAGTCAGTCATTCCGCGCAACGTGCGCCTTTCGGAAGCGCCTAGCCACGGGCTGCCGGCCCTGATCTACGACCATGCCTGCGCCGGATCGCAGGCCTACATGAAGCTGGCGCGCGAGTTGATCGGCCGCCTGCCAGAGCGGAGGATTGCAGCATGAGCGGGGAAGCGGACGGCAGCGCGGCGGTCAAGGCGGTGAAGCGGCCGGCGCTGGGTCGCGGTCTCGGCGCGCTGCTGGGTGAGACGCGGCGCGAGGAAGCGGTTTCGCGGATCTCGGTTTCAGCACCGGGCGAGCAGGTGGTCAGCGGCCTCGCGTCGCTTTCGGTGGCTTCGATCGAGCCGCATCCGGAACAGCCGCGGCGGCATTTCGATGAGGATGCGCTCGAGGAACTGGCACGCTCGATTGCCGCGCGCGGCGTGATCCAGCCGGTGGTGGTGCGACCCTTGGGCGGCGGGCGCTATCAATTGGTTGCGGGCGAGCGGCGCTGGCGGGCGGCACAGCGTGCGCGGTTGCACGAGATCCCGGCGATTGTCCGCCAGTTGGATGACCGCGAAGTGACCGCACTGGCGCTGATCGAGAACTTGCAGCGCGAGGACCTGAATCCCATCGAGGAAGCGCGGGCCTATCAGCGCCTGTCCGAGCAGGACGGACTGACGCAGCAGGAGATCGCCACCTTCGTCGACAAGTCGCGCAGCCATGTCGCGAACCTGATGCGGCTGCTCGTCCTTCCGGGCGAAGTGCTCGACATGGTCGAGCGCGCGCAACTGTCGATGGGCCACGCCCGCGCACTGGCAGTGCTTCCCGATCCCGTTCCCTTGGCGCGCGAGACAATTGCGAAGGGGCATTCGGTACGCGACGTCGAGCGGCTGGCGAAGCGCGTCATGCGGCCCGAATCGGCACCGCGGCGGGCGCGGGCCGAGCGCGATCCGGCAAGCTCGGCGGATATCGCCGCGGTCCAGGCGCATCTCGAGGAGTTCCTCGGCCTCAAGGTCACGATCCAGGCCGATGCCGATCCGCGCACAGGATCGGTGACGATCCGCTACAAGACCCTCGATCAGCTCGATCTGATCTGCCAGCGGCTCACAGGCGGGGCGATCTAAGTCCTCAGGATTCTGCCCCCAAGGACTAGTTAACCGGTCGATTAATTTTGATTGACCGAACCGGACGGGTTTGCCTATCCTTCAGGGCAATAAGAGACCTGAAACCGGAGAGCCTGCCATGTCGCTCGATCTGATCCCCCGCTCTGCCTATAACGCGGACCATGAGGCGTTTCGCCAGACGGTACGGCGCTACCTTGAAACCGAAATCGCGCCGCATGCCAATGAATGGGCAGAGGCGGGCATCGTACCCAAGTCGATCTGGCCCAAGGCAGGCGAGCTTGGCATGCTCTGCCCGACCGTGCCGGAGGAATACGGCGGCCTCGGCCTCGACTTCGGCTACAACGCCATCGTCGATGAAGAGAGCGCCTACTACGGCCGCGTCGCCACCGGTTTTTCGCTGCAGTCCGACATCGTGGTGAACTACCTCGTTTCGTATGGTTCTGAAGAGCAGAAGCGCAAGTGGCTGCCCAAGATGGTCTCGGGCGAAGTGGTCACCGCCATCGCGATGACCGAGCCCGGCACCGGTTCAGACCTTCAGGGCATGCGCACTAGCGCCAAGAAGGACGGCAACCACTACGTGATCAACGGGTCGAAGACCTACATCACCAATGGCCAGAACGCCGACCTGATCCTCGTCTGCTGCAAGACCGACACCGAAGTCCAGCCAGCATGGAAGGGTGTCTCGATCGTGCTGGTCGAGGCGGACCGCGAAGGCTTCAAGCGCGGCCGCAACCTCGACAAGATCGGTCAGGACGAAGCGGATACCTCGGAATTGTTCTTCGAGGACGTGCGCGTGCCCATCACCAACTGCCTTGGCGAAGAGGGCAAGGGCTTCATCTACCTGATGAGCGAACTGCCGCAGGAGCGCCTCTCGATTGCCGTCAGCGCGCAGGCTTCGTCGCAGAAGGCCTTCGACGATACGGTCGCCTTCACGCGCGAGCGCAAGGCGTTCGGCAAGCCGATCCTCGATTTCCAGAACACCCGCTTCACGCTGGCAGACCTCAAGTCCAAGCTGCAGGTGGGCTGGGCGCACCTCGATTGGGCGCTGGCTCGCCATCTCAAGCGCGAACTGACCGCCGAGGAAGGCGCGGCGGCCAAGCTTTGGCACACCGAACTGCAGTGGGAAGTGATGGACAAGTGCCTCCAGCTGCATGGCGGCGCCGGCTACATGAACGAGTACGCGATTGCCCGTGCCTGGCGCGGCGCGCGTGTCACGCGCATCTTTGGTGGCACCAACGAGATCATGAAGGAACTGATCGGTCGCAAGCTCTGAAGCGGCGGCCATGATCAGCCCTTGCTGCTAAGCCGATTGGCAATGCGCACGCGGACAGGAAATCCCCTGAAACTGCGTGCGCTTTGTCGTGCTTCGGCAGCAGCTTTTGCCTTGTGGGTGGCAGGCGGTCCCGTGTCTGCCACCGCGCAATATGATCCCGAGCCGGACGAAGTGATCATCGAGGAGAGCGATGCGTCCTCTCCCGCTTCGTCCGTTCCCTACCACGGCGCGATCGCGCCGATTGACGAACATGCGTGGTCCAACACGGCGTCGCTCTATGCACAGCCGCCCGATCCGGCTCACTGCATAGCCGGCGTTCTCCGGCCGGAGACGAAGTTCCGCTTTCTTGATGCCTTCAATGCACTGCGGGCTCGCCATGGACTTGCACCAGTGCGTTACAACGAAGCAGCCGACCTTGCAGCCGGTGAAGCCGCGCTGATCATGGCCACCAACAACGCGCTGAGCCATGATCCCCCGCCGAACTGGACGTGCTGGACTGCTGCGGGCGCTGCCGCTGCAGGAAGCTCGAATCTGCTGGGGGGCGTTTCCTCACCGTACCTTACATACGAGGATGATAACGCCATTCTCGCCGAATGGCTGATCGAAGGCGAGGGCGACGAGATCGGCCATCGCCGCTGGATGCTTGATCCCTACCTAGACCAGACGGCTCTCGGCCGGGTCATCGCGGTTCTGCCCGGGGGCGCGCGGGTTGATTCGGTGGTCATGAAGGTGTTCGACTTCCCGGGAACGTCGCCCGGTCACGCCCACCGTCCGAGTGCTCCGGATATCGTCGCGTGGCCTCAGGGCGACTATCCGGCCGTGTTTTTCTCACCCCGCGCGCGCCTCTCGTTCTCGGTCAGCCAGGACCCTGACACAGACACCAAGGTTGATTTCTCCGATGCCAGGGTTGCGATACGGGATGCCGAACGGACCCTGCCCGTCCGCGATCAGCTCTGGGACAATGAGGGCTACGGCGTCGCCAATTGCCTCTCCTGGCGAGTCGACGGCCTTGTAGCAGGCCCGACTTACACGGTGACAATCACCGGCATCCGGGATGCACCGCGCGATCACTACAGTTACACGTTTCGGATCCTGAATTAGAATTGGCATTATTTTCCGTTGCTTGCCAAAAATTGACCACACATGGGATCAGTAGATATATGTATTTTGCCTGAGATGTTTAGCCTATAAAGCTCAGGCAAGAATTGAAGTGGGAGTAGCTGCGTGCGCAGAAGGTCGGCGCGATTGCCGTCGTCCGCATGCGTAGCGCCGCAAGGTCTCCCTGCGTACCGCCGCGATGCGGCGCCAGCCCATCCAGCAGTTGATCGCACATGAGGCTGCGGACCTTCCGCTTGGTCGTTGCCGTGGCCATGAGCGCGGCATTGCCGCATCATCTTTTCGCCCAGGCTGCGCGCGATCAGCAAGGGCAACCCGTCAGCGATCATGAAAAAGGGCAGTGCGAACTGGGCAAGGAATGGTCCGATGCCCGGCTGCACGAGTACTGGCCCACCGAGGGCCGGGTGCAAGGCCTTGGCGCGCTTGGCTACATGGGCCAGCAGAACGCCTCGAAGCAGGCTGATCTGGCGGAGGCCCGGACCCAAGTGGAGCGCGTGGTCCGCGTCAGCGGGCTCGAGATGAATTTCGAGATGATCGTCGATCCCTCCACCCCTGCCGCAGCCGAGATCATCAACGGCCGCCGCGTGATTCTGTTCGACCCTCGGTTCATGGCGCAAGTGGCTGATCGCATCTGCCCGGACTGGGGTGCCATGAGTATTCTGGCGCATGAGGTCGGCCATCATCTTGCCGGCCACACCCTGCGCCAATCGGCCGAGCCTTGGCGTGACGAGCTTGAGGCGGACGAGTTTTCGGGCTTTGTGCTCGCCCGTCTCGGTGCGTCTCTTGCCGAGACGACTTCGGCAGCGGCCCGGATTCTCCCGGAGCAGGCGACCCCGACTCATCCCGGTCGCAAGGACCGCATCGCAGCGATTGTCCACGGTTGGCAAAATGCCGAGGCTCTCGTCGCTGCCGCGCTTACCCAGGCGCGCCACAACCGCGGTCTAGTGCCGATGAACCAGGTCCGGTTTGATCCGGATGGCGAAGGCGATGGCGCTTCCGATCTGGGGCTGGCAGCGCGGATCATCCTCTATGATGATCCCAGCGACTTCTACATCACCAAGAGCGGGCGCATCGATGCCTATGACGGGACGCGGCGCCCGGTTGGCCGAAAAGCCGTGCCGAGCTCGGCGGACTTTGCCTGGACCTTCCAGACGGATGCAGCCCGGTTCGACGTTGATTATGGCGGCCACGTGCTGATGCGCCTGCCGTCCGGGGGCATGCATGAAGTAGGCGTCGTGGTGGCGCTCCTCCCGAACGCGCCGAGCGGAAACTAGAATCCTGCGCCGCACGGTGAGGCATGGTCACCGTATCACGATGCCTCGGGCAAGGGGCGGGAATCCGCCTCGGTTCAGCTGCCGGACGGCACCTTGACGCGCTTGTCGTGCACCACCGGACGGCGCGGTGGCGCACCAATGTAGCGCTTCTTCACCGGGACGTATTCGTAAGACACAGTCCGCGTTTCGGTGCAGGCGCCTTGACCCGGCGCGACTGCTTGCGGCGCGTTCGCCGGCACCATGACATAGCCCATCGGCGCGCCCGTCATTGGCGCGCCCGGCATCGGAGCATAGCCATAGGACGGATAGCCGTAGGCATAGCCACCAGCGGGCGCGCCATAGCCATAGTAGGCCGGAGCCGGCGGGGCATAGCTGCTGAAGAACTCCTCGCATTCCCGCTCGCGGTTCTTGTCGACCGACTTGCCGATCGCGCCGCCGGCGACAGCACCGACGGCAGCACCGGCAACTGTGCCGATGGTGCGATTGCCCGAGGCGACCCGGTTGCCGACGACTCCGCCCACAACGCCGCCAATGACCGCACCGGTCGTACCGCTGTGGCGCGTCGTCACGCCCTGGCACCTTTCGACCATTTCGCGGTAGCGCGGATCGGCGTCAGGCGCGGCCTGCGGAGCGGGCACATAGCCCTGCGGCGGGGCGACCTGACCGTTGTAGGCTGGGGCACTGTAGACCGGGGGGTTGTAGACCGGAGCGCTGTAGACTGGCGGCGCGTAGACGGGGGCGCCATAAACAGGATACTGAACCGGGTACTGGCCCTGCCATGAGCCTTGATAGGCGCCGGGATAGCCCGACTGCCAGCTGCCTTGTGCAACCTGCGTCTGATGTCCGCGCGCAAGCGCCGGCACGGCAAGGCTGGAGGTCATCGCGGCTACCACGAGGGCCTGGAGTAGTCTGGCCATCTTGTTCCCCTGTCAGCGTGATCCGAACCCGCTTTGTGCGCACGATGCGCAGGCGGCATTCAGCGTTAACACGCTGTTTAGCATCCTGCTCCGTGCTGGACCACAGGGTGCGGCATCGATGTGCCGAAACGGGGCAGGGAGGGGCTAGAGCCGATCAGCTAGCACGCGGGCGAGGGCTTCGATCCCGGCGGCATCCTCGGCATCGAAGCGATCGAGGAGCGGGCTGTCGAGATCGATCACCGCGATGACGGTGCCATCACGCTTCACCGGAACGACCAGTTCGGAACGGCTGGCCGCATCGCAGGCAATGTGGCCGGGGAATGCGTGGACATCGGGCACCAGCTGCGTCTCACCCGTGGCAGCTGCGCTGCCACACACCCCCTGGCCCAGCGCGATGCGGATGCAGGCCGGTTTGCCGGCAAAGGGCCCCAGCACGAGCTCGCCACCGACCAACCGGTAGAAGCCCGCCCAATTGAGATCGGGCAGAAACTGGGCGAGGAGCGCGGCGCAATTGGCCATATTGGCAACCGCGTCGGGTTCATCGTGGGTGATCGCGCGGGCGGCATCGATCAGGTCGCCGTAAAGCGCAGCCTTGGACTGGCCCGGTGTGGGAGCAAATTCGTACATTGCTGGAACTTAGCAGGGCGCGGCGCGTATCGCGAGGACCATTGCGAGACAGCAATGCGGCTTCTAGACAAGGGATCATGTTCACCATCCGCAAGACCCTGACCGGGCTCATCATCGTCCTTGTTGTGCTCGGCCTCGCAGCCGCGTGGCTCATGCGAGGCGATTCGGCGCAGCTCACGCTCGACAAGACCACCGGGCCGAAGCCCGAACTGGCCGAAGCGGCGCCGCAGTGGTTTCCCACGATCGGTATCGCCAAGCCCGTGGGTTGGGCAGCCGGAGAGGCACCCGTGGCGGCGGAGGGGCTCATCGTAACCCGCTTTGCCGACAAGCTCGATCACCCGCGAACGATGACCGTGCTGCCAAATGGCGATGTGCTGGCCGCCGAGACCAACGGCCCCGCGCAGCGCGGGCCGGGCGGGATCACCGGCCTCGTCATGGGCTATCTGCTCTCGTCCGCCGGCGCGGGCGAGGCTTCGCCGAACAAGATCGTGGTGCTGCGAGACAGCAATGGCGATGGTGTCGCCGATCAGCGCTTCGAGATGAGCAACCCCGGGCTCGATTCGCCCTTCGGCATGGTTCTGCGCGAAGGTCGGCTCTATGTCGGCAACCATAACGCCGTAGTGTCCTGGCCGTTTACGCCCGGGCAGACCACGCTGAGCGGCAAGCCGGAAAAGCTGATGGACCTCCCCGGCGGCGGCAATCACTGGGCGCGCAACCTTTCGCTGAGCCCGGACGGCAAGCTGCTCTATGTCACGGTCGGTTCCTCCTCGAACATCGGTGAGAACGGACTCGACAAGGAAAAGGGCCGCGCGGCGATCCATGAGTACGATTTCGACCGCAAGACCTCGCGCGAATATGCCGAGGGCCTGCGCAATCCTAACGGGCTCGACTGGAATCCTCGCAGCGGCGAGCTGTGGACCACGGTCAACGAGCGCGACATGCTCGGTTCCGATCTTGTGCCCGACTATCTCACCAACGTGCCGCTGGGCGCGCAGTATGGCTGGCCCTGGGTCTACTGGAAGAAGAACATCGACTGGCGCGTGAACGATCCGATGCCGCGCGACATGTTCTTTTACGTGCGCAAGCCCGAATATGGCCTCGGCTCACACGTCGCGCCGCTCGGCCTCGCCTTCGCCCGCGGAGGCAACCTCATGGGCGAGCGTTTTGCCAGCGGCGCCTTCGTGGCGCGGCACGGTTCCTGGAACCGCAAGCCGCTATCGGGTTACGATGTCGTGTTTGTGGCCTTCGACAACAACGGCAATGCGCTGCCCAAGCCGCCAGTTCCGGTGCTGACCGGGTTCCTGACCAAGGACAATACGACGCACGGACGGCCCACTTGGGTCGCTTTCGCCAAGGACGGTGCGCTGCTGGTGAGCGATGATACGGGCGGCGTGATCTGGCGCGTGGTGGCGCCGGGGGCAAAGCCGGCCGCCGCGATCACTCCGATTCCGGCGACGCCGATGCCGCCCGCACCCAAGCAGGGCACGAAGTTCATCGTCAAGCCGACGATGGATTCGGACCTCACCAAGCCGCAGAACTAGAGGCTGCGGCCCGCCCGCCCTGCAAGTTCATTGACATATTGCCAGGCGACGCGGCCCGACCGGCTGCCGCGTTGCTTGGACCATGTGAGTGCATCGTCCTCGGCAAATGCGAGTCCGTAGTGCACGGCGTACCCCGCGATGATCGCGAGGTAATCGTCCTGTGAGCAGGCGTGGAACCCAAGCGAAAGGCCGAACCGGTCGGCCAGCGCGAGGCGGTCGTCGACGACGTCGCGCGGATTGATCGGGTCGTCCTGCTCGGCCATATGCCGCTCGACAATCGCGCGGCGGTTCGAGGTGACGGCGAGGCGGACGTTGGCGGGCCGCGCTTCGACGCCGCCTTCAAGCCACGAACGCAGGCGCCGCGCCGAACCTGCGTCGCCCGCATCGAAGCCCAGATCATCGAGCAGGATCAGGAACTGGCGGTCCGTGGCGCGCAGCTCGGAAAGCAGCGTGGCAAGGCTCTCGTCCGGCGCGGCCTGGATCAGCGCGATCCGGCCCGAATAGGCGTCCTGCGCCGAGCGGACGGCGGCGCGGACAAGCGCGGACTTGCCCATGCCGCGTGAGCCCCACAGCAGCATGTCGTGCGCCGCCGCACCGGCGGCAAGGCGCAGGACGTTCTCCGCTACCGCCGCTTTCTGCGCATCGACACCCCTGATCAGCGCCAGAGCCGGGGCCTCGAGCGGATCGACCGGGCGCGCACTGGTCCCCGTCCAGACATAGGCAGGATGCGCAAGCCAATCCGGCGCCACCGGGGCGGGCGGAGCAAGGCGCTCAAGCGCGGCAGCGATCCGGTCGAGCCCAGAAAGTTCGAATTGGGGCTCGTCGGCGCTCATCCGGTCAGCGCCTCGGTGCCGAGCTCGTAATACAGCGCCGCTCCGGCCATGGCGGCCGCACCCAGTCCGCGCGCTTCGGGCACGATCGTGCGGTTGAACACCTTGGTGACGGCGGTCTTCTCGTGGCTGCCGGTCGCGCGGGCCTGACGGGCGAGCTGCCACCCGGCGACTGCAACGGCGCACATGGTCAGGAACGGCACGCTGCCAGCCAGTTTGTCATCAAGGCTGGCATCGCCGCTCGCCATCCACGTTCCGATCGCGGCGGCATCCTTGGCGAGCGAGGCGACCTCGGGAACGTCCTGCATCTCGGCCGAAATGTCGGCCATCAGCGCCTGCAGCACGCCGCCAGCTTCCATGCCGAGCTTGCGGGTGACGAGATCGGCGGCCTGGATGCCGTTGGTCCCTTCGTAGATCGGCGCGATGCGTGCGTCGCGATAGTGCTGCGCAGCGCCAGTTTCCTCGACGAAGCCCATGCCGCCGTGGATCTGGATGCCGATGCTGGTGACTTCGCAGCCGATATCGGTGCCCCATGCCTTGAGCAGCGGCACAAGCAGTTCGGCGCGCTGCTGCGCCGCCTTGTCGCCCAGCAGGCCGCGATCGACTTGCCCGGCGGTGTAGTAGAGCAGCGCGCGCGAGCCTTCGGTGAGGGCACGCATGCGCAGGATCATGCGGCGCACATCGGGGTGCTCGATGATCGCAACAGGGTTCTTGTCAGGCGAACCGGCGCGGGCGGACTGCACGCGATCGCGCGCATACATCCGGGCCTGCTGGAGCGCGCGCTCGGCGATCTGCACGCCCTGGCTGCCGACGTTGATGCGCGCCGAGTTCATCATCGTGAACATGGCCTTGAGGCCTTCGTTCTCGTGCCCAACCAGTTCGCCGATGCATTCCCCGTTGTCACCATACGACATGACGCAAGTGGGCGAGACGTTGATGCCCAGCTTGTGCTCGATGGAGACAGCGCGCAGGTCGTTGCGTTCGCCCAGCGATCCATCGGCATTCACGTGGTATTTGGGCACGATGAACAGCGAGATGCCGCGCGAGCCCGCAGGCGCGCCGGGGGTGCGGGCGAGGACAAGGTGAATCACGTTCTCGGCCAGCTCGTGCTCGCCCCAGGTGATGTAAATCTTGGTGCCGGCGATGCGGTACTTGCCCGCATGTGGGCCCTCCTCGATCGGCGTTGCGGTGCTGCGCAGCGCGCCGACATCGGAGCCGGCCTGCGGCTCGGTCAGGTTCATCGTGCCCGACCATGCGCCGGAAATCAGGTTCGGCAGGTACATCGCCTTCTGCGCTTCGCTGCCGTGGTGATCGAGCGCCTCGATTGCGCCGACCGTGAGCATGGGCAGCAGGGTGAAGCCCATGTTGGCTGCGCCCAGCGTCTCGAGCACGCAAGTTGCGAGTGTGAACGGAAGTCCCTGTCCGCCAAATTCAGCTGGCCCGGCAATCGAGCCCCAGCCCTGCTCGACGAAGGCCTTGTAGGCCTCGGCATAGCCCGCCGGCGAGGAAACCACGCCATCCTTGCAGCGCGCGCCTTCGGTATCGCCGATTCGGTTCAGCGGAGCCCATTCACCGGCGGCAAATGCACCGATGCCCTCGGCAATTGCCTCGACCACATCGGGCGTGGCCGCGCCGTAGCGTTCATGGTCCGCCAGTTCGTCGATTCCGGCGCAAATGCGCATGGCAAGGACCTGGTCTTCGGTGGGGGCGATAAAGCTCATGCGCTCTTTTCCTTGGCAGCTTCTGCGCAGGCCTATAGCGGCAAGCCATGACCACGCAAACGTCTCCAAACGTGCTGCTCGCGGATAGCGCCGGGATTGCCGCGGCCGTGCACTTGCTGAGGGCGGGCGGGACTGTGGCGGTGCCCACCGAGACGGTCTATGGACTGGCCGCCCGTGCGGACAGCGATGCAGCCGTGGCAGCGATCTACCGCGCCAAGGGGCGGCCCGATTTCAATCCGCTGATCGTCCACGTAACCGATGTGGCGGCGGCTGAGGGGCTCGCGGTGCTGGATGCGCACGCCAGGGCGTTGGCCGCAGCATTTTGGCCGGGGCCGCTGACCATGGTCCTGCCGCGCCGGGAAGATGCGCCGCTGGCTGCCGCAGTGACTGCCGGGCTTCCCACTGTTGCGCTGCGGGTTCCGGCCCATCCCGTGATGCGGACCTTGCTTGTCGCGGCTGGATTGCCGCTGGCAGCGCCCTCGGCCAACCGCAGCGGCGGTGTCAGCCCGACCAGCGCGGCCCATGTCGCGGCCTCGCTGGGCCTCAGGGCCGACCTTATCCTCGACGGGGGCGTGACGCCGCAGGGTCTGGAATCGACCATCGTTGCGCTGCGCGCCGACGGGGGCTGGCAGGTGCTGCGACCGGGACCGGTGTCCGAGGCGGATCTGGCTACGGTTCTCGGAACGGATCCCGCAGTCATGACGTCAGGTGACGCGCGCATCGAAGCGCCGGGTCAGCTTGCCAGCCACTATGCACCGGGCAAGCCGGTGCGGCTCGGCGCTATAGCCGCAGCGGCCGACGAGTTCCTGATCGGCTTTGGCGCGGTGGCAGGGCAGGTTTCGCTGTCGCCATCTGGCGAACTCACCGAGGCGGCGGCGCGGCTCTACGCCTGTCTGCATGAAGCGGCGGCAGCACCCGAACCGTGCATCGCGGTGGCGCCGATCCCACTTGAGGGCATCGGGGTGGCGATCAACGACCGCCTGCGCCGCGCGGCTGTCTAGCGCTCGGCGCGCAATCTTACGATCTCGCCGCTGATCTGGTTGGCCTCGGAGCAGGCCGCTGTTTCGCCGCGGTTGCAGGCCTTGAGGGCGCGGTCGTACTTCTTCTCCAGCTTCCTGATCTTCTCGTCGCGCTTGCGCATGGCGCGGCCGCGGTTCTCGTCGGCCTCGGACTGGCTGGTGGTCGCTATGTCGACTGCCTTTGCGCCCACGCGCACCGGCGCGGTGACGATCTTGGCGGCGGTGCTCGCAACGCAGCCGGAGAGTGTCAGCGCGGCGAGCGGAGCAAGAAACAGCAGAGGACGAGGCAAGATCAGTGGCCTTTCGGTCAGGGTCTCAGGCCATGCCTATCCGATGTTTCCTTGCGGTGCGATGACACTTGCCCGGCCGAGACCACGCGATGCTACAATCAGGGCTCGCAGGTCAGCGTGCCCGAACCCATCGAATTGACCTTGCACTGTGCGCGGCCTTTGACCGTTACCGAGCCGGAACCCATGATGTCGGCCTTGACCATGCCGTCCGACGCGAAGCGCACGTCACCCGATCCTGCAATCTCGATATTGGCCTGCTCCGCGGTGAGGCTGGCCATATCGGCCGACCCGGAACCTGCAACCGAGACCTTGAGCGACTTCGCCTTGCCTCCGGCCTTCAGATCGCCCGAGCCGATCACTTCGATCTTGAGTTCGTTCGTGTCGATCGCAGGGACATCGATATCGCCGGAACCGGCAATGCTGACGCTTGCCGCATCGCCGCGCAGCACATCGGCGTGCATCGTGCCCGAACCGGCCATGACTAACCGTTTGGCGGCGGGAACCGTCACCTGGACTGTCGCGAGATCGTCGCTGCCGCCGATCTTCCAGCCTTCGCGCCCGATCGCAAGCTTGCCATCCTTGAGCACGAAGCGGAGCCGGTCCTTGGCATCCTGCTTTCCTTCCACTGTGATGGCGAGCTTGTCGCCCTGCACCACGCGCACCGTGTCGGGGCCGAGCAGGGTGATTTCCTCGGGTGCCTTGGCCGAAAGATCGAGTTCGGCGAGCCGTACGCCCTTCATGCCGCCCATCTCGACCGTCGCGCCGTCACAGGCGCTGAGCGAAAGAGCGATGGCGGCTACGGCGATCCCGCCGAGCGTGCGGGCAATATCCTTGATCATGGCGCTCTCCCTGAGCCTGGTGTGTTATCGATATAACGCACTGAGGCGCCATCCGCCAAGTCATCTGCCGATCCCTATCGGCGGTTTGCCGGATGACGCAGGCCTGACGAGCAGGACACAAGAAAGGGGCCGCCGGAACGATCCGGCGGCCCCTTTTTCAGCGCCTCCACCTCTCCCCAAAGAAGCGGGAGGCGCGGCTGGCCGTCAGGCCGTTTCGTAGTACTTCGGCGCGTGCTCGTTGAGGATCGCGAGGATCTTCTTGAGCGCGGCGGGCTCGTCCGTCTTTTCCATGGCGGCAAGCTCGCGTGCCAGACGCGAAGAAGCCGCTTCGAAGATCTGACGCTCAGAGTAGCTCTGCTCCGGCTGGTCATCGGCGCGGAACAGATCGCGTGTCACTTCGGCTATCGAAACGAGATCACCCGAATTGATCTTGGCTTCGTATTCTTGCGCGCGGCGCGACCACATCGTGCGCTTGACCTTGGGCTTGCCCTTAAGGGTATCGAGCGCCTCACGCAGCGTCTTGTCCGAAGACAGCTTGCGCATGCCGATTGCTTCAACCTTGTTCACGGGCACGCGCAGGGTCATGCGTTCCTTTTCGAAGCGCAGCACATAGAGCTGCAGCTTCATGCCTGCAATTTCCTCGTTCTGAAGTTCCACCACACGGCCGACGCCGTGCTTGGGATAGACGACGTAATCCCCAACATCGAAGGCAAGTGCCTTGGTTGCCATTGCTTATCCTTTCGGCGCAGCAGGTACGATGGCAAGGTGGGGCAGACACGCCCCCGGACAGCAATCCGGGCCCTTTGGGGGAGAGGTCCGGCAAACGACCGTCTTTAACGCGGTCTACAAGCACTGCGATCCGTTTGCCGTTTGTCCTGCCTTAGCGTGTTGTTGGCGACCGGGAGGATTGTTCCGCCCAGCGCTTGCGGGCGTATATAGCAGCTCTGTCATAAAATTGCCAGAGGTAAGGGCGCGGATAGTGCGCCACATTCGCAGCACTTGCGGGGACGCGGGCAAGCGTCCCCGTTATTACCGATCAGTCGCCCTCCCCCGGTTCGGCCGAGAAGTACTTTTCGAACTTGCCGTCTTCGCCCTTGTGGTCGTCGGCGTCAGCCGGCGCGTCCTTCTTGGTGGTGATATTGGGCCACTCGGCAGAATACTTGGCATTGAGCTCAAGCCACTGTTCGAGGCCGCTTTCGGTGTCCGGCAGGATTGCCTCCGCCGGGCATTCGGGCTCGCACACTCCGCAGTCGATGCACTCGCTGGGGTTGATCACCAGCATGTTATCGCCCTCGTAGAAGCAATCCACCGGGCAAACCTCGACGCAATCCATGAACTTGCAGCGAATGCAGGCTTCGGTAACGACATAGGTCATGGCAGTGGCAATCCCTCGGCTTCAGGTTTGGGCGGGTTCAGGTAAATCCGATTGGCTTGCTAGAGGTGGTGAGCCCGCCGCGTCAAGCACCACATAGCAACCCCTGGCTTCTTCGACAGGGCCGCGCCGCCGGGGAAGCTGCTCCACCGTGATCACCCTGACCCCGCTGCGAAGCGGCAGGACCAGCACGTCGCCGCAACGAACCGCGGTGCTTGCCCGCTCTATGCGGCGGCCATTGAGGCGGATATGCCCCTCTGCGACCCACTCCTGCGCAAGGCTGCGGGACCCCGCGAAACGCAGGAACCACAGCAACTTGTCGATACGCAAGGAGCCTTCGCCCACCATCAGCGGATAAGCTCGGCCAGCGCGGCGAAGGCGCCGGTCGGAGGCGGCATCGGCGCCGCAGGGCCATGCACCGGCGCGCTGCGCGGCGGGCGCCAGTCCCACATTGGCGGGGCGGGAGGGCCGTGCGCTGCTTCATCAAGCAGGCGCGGCATATGCACGCGAAAGCCTGCAGCGCGCAGCAGTGCTGCATAGCCCGCCGTGGCAAGGCCCATCGAACGGGCGAGTGCGGGATCGAGCGGATACCGCTTCGCCGACGCGCCGATCCGGCAACGGTGCGCGGCCTGCAGCAGCTTTTCGGCGAGGTCGATTCGGATCGCCTGTCCGCCCGCGCGGCGATAACCGGCAGGGGGCATCCTGGTGGTGACCACCGCCGGTAGATTGGCCGGCGGCAACAGCCGTGCTTCGCCGCGCAGCGCGGCAAGCCGGCACCAGAGTGCGAGCGGGCCGGGCTTGAGCACTGCGGGGATAAACAGATCCAGCGCTCCGATGCGCACACCAAGTCGGCGCAGCGCTTCACGCTGGCGAGGATCGAGCCGCTCGAGCGCAGCATCCTCGCGCGCCAGCACGCCGCCTCCTGCGACAAGGAGCAGCAGCAGCGCTCGCAGGTCAGGCCCCGATTCCGGTGCACGCGCGGCTTCGGCGAGGCGAACCAGCGGGGTGAGATCGGCGGCAATCTGGCGGGAAAGCCAGCCTTCCAGCGCGCTGATCAATTGGGGCCGCTGGCGCGCCGACAGCAGGCCGAGCGCCGCATCGAGTCGAAGTCGTGGTTCGAGCACTGATTTACCCGGCTCAAGCCGCCCGACAACCAGACCGTTCCAGGCGAGCGCGCCACCTTCAAGCACGAGGCCGTCCCGTTCACTGGCCGCAACAATCAAGGCATCGGCGCGGGCGGCGAGCAGGCCGGGCAAATGGCGCTCGGCAGCGGCGAGAAGCAGCTTGCGGTCGGCCGCACGCGCCAACGGATCGACCACGAAGCGGAAGCCTTCGAGGTGGCCGATGGGTTCATCATCGACGAGCACCGCGCCCGCCTCGCTGATCCGCACTGGCAGCAGCGAGGCATCACCGCCGGCCTTGCGCATCAGCACCGTGGTGCGGCGGTTGACAAAGCGTTCGGTAAGCCGGGCGTGGAGCGCATCGGACAGGCGCGTCTCCACTGCGCGGGCGCGCGCTGCCATTTCCTCGCGCGCCAGCACCCAGTCCGGCCGCTGGGTGATGTAGGCCCAGCTGCGCACGGCCGCGATCCGGCCCTGCAGCGTGTCGATATCGCCCGAAGGGTTATCCTGCTGCGCAATCGCCTGCGCGACATAGTCCGAACCGAGATAGCCGTGGCGGAGATCCTGCCAGAGGCGCGCGACAAAACGGGAATGAGTCTCCGCGCCCTGCTGGCGGAAATCGGGGAGCGAGCAGACCTGCCAGAAGCGCTGAACCGAGCCGCGGCCGCGCACTGTGCTGGCAACGTCCGCCTCATCGGCAAGGCGCTTCAGCACGGCGAGATCGATGGCCGGCGGCGCGGAGGAAAGCTCAGGCTGCGGCGGCGGGCTTTCGAGGTCATCGATCAAGGTCGTCAGGCTGTCGAAGCGCGGCTCGGCCTCGCGCCAGAACAGGCGGGTGAGCGGAGGGAAGCGGTGCTCCTCGATCGCGTAGACTTCCTCGTCGGCGAATTCGGGATCGTGCCCGCCCATCCCCGCCAGCGTGCCGAATGTGCCATCCTTGTGGTGGCGCCCTGCGCGGCCTGCGATCTGCGCCATCTCGGCGGTCGTCAGGCGGCGGTGGCGGTGGCCATCGTATTTGGAGAGGCCGGCAAAAGCGACGTGGCTGACATCGAGGTTGAGACCCATGCCGATGGCGTCGGTCGCGACGAGGTAATCGACCTCGCCCGCCTGATACATCGCAACCTGCGCATTGCGCGTCTGCGGGCTCAAGGCCCCCATCACCACCGCCGCGCCGCCACGGAACCGGCGCAGCATCTCCGCCATGGCGTAGACCTGCTCTGCAGAGAAGGCGACGATCGCGCTTCTCGGGGGTATGCGGCTCAGTTTTTTCGCGCCGACATGGCTCAGCGTGGAAAAGCGCGGGCGGCTGACGACGTCCACGCCAGGCACCAGCGCGCGGACCATGGGCTCGAGTGTGGCCGAGCCGAGCAGCATGGTCTCCTCGCGCCCACGCGTGTGGAGCAGGCGATCGGTAAAGACATGGCCGCGCTCGGGATCGGCAGCCAACTGCGCTTCATCGAGCGCGACGAAGGCGAAGTCGGGCCTGCTCGGCATGGCCTCGACGGTGCAGAGGTGCCAGCGCGCGTTCGGTGGCTCGATCCGCTCCTCGCCGGTGATCAGCGCAACGTTGGCCTCGCCCTTGATCTTGCAGACGCGGTCATAGACCTCACGCGCCAGCAGACGCAGCGGGAAGCCGATGGCGCCGGAGGAGTGAGCGCAGAGACGTTCGATCGCGAGGTGAGTCTTGCCCGTGTTGGTCGGGCCAAGCACGGCCTTCACCGGAGCTCGGTCGCGGTCAGCGCGCGAAGGCAAGGGGCTGGCCATGCCTTCGAATGTGGCAAGGCCGCCTGCGCGGTGCAAGCGGCCTTTGGGGCTTTATCCCCCTCCCGTCTCGAGGAGGGGGCAAGTCGTCAAACCTGGCCGTCAGCCGTCGTAGTCTGCGCCGAGCGAGGTGTTGCGCACCGGAGCAGCCGCCGTGATGCGCAGCGCTTCAGCCGATTGCGAGAGCGAGCCGATTTCGTCGACCTGATCGTCGTCGTCCGGCAGCACGCGCTGCATCGACTGGATCAGGTTTTCCTTGAGCACCGTGGGGCGCACGGTCGATTCCGCGATTTCACGCAGTGCGACGACCGGGTTCTTGTCACGGTCGCGATCGACGGTCAGTTCCGCGCCGCCCGAGATGGCGCGGGCGCGCTCGGCAGCCAGCAGCACGAGATCGAAGCGGTTGGGGATCTTGTCGACGCAATCTTCGACGGTAACGCGCGCCATGCAGGGCACTCCGTAAAAACAGGAATGGATGGAAGAGCGGCGGGCTAGGCCGCGCCTGCCCGAAAGTCAAGAAAATGCGGGTTCAGCGAATCATTCGTCGCCGTAGTCGTAGGCCATATGATCGGGCGCAAGGTCGCTGAAGCGGGTGATCCGCGCCTCGAACTTGAGGCGCACCTTGCCGGTGGAGCCGTGGCGCTGCTTGGCGACGATCAGTTCGGCAAGGCCGAAAACGCGCTCCATCTCCGCCTGCCAGGCGGCGTGGGCTTCCTGCACCTTGGCGTCGTCAGTGCCTTGCGGCACCTTGGGTTCGCGCGATGCGACGTAGTAATCTTCGCGGAACACGAACCAGACCATGTCCGCGTCCTGCTCGATCGAGCCCGATTCGCGCAGGTCCGAAAGCATCGGACGCTTGTCGTCGCGCTGCTCGACCGCGCGGCTGAGCTGCGATAGCGCGATGACCGGCACGCCGAGTTCCTTTGCCAGCGTCTTGAGGCCGCGGCTGATCTCGGAGATTTCGTTGACGCGGTTGTCGTTGGCGCGGCCCGAGCCTTGCAGCAGCTGCAGGTAATCGACCACGATGAGGCCGATATCGTGCCGGCGCTTCAGCCGGCGGGCGCGGGTGCGCAGCGCGCCGATGGTGAGCGCCGGCGTATCGTCGATGTAGAGCGGCAGTTCGGCGAGGCGCTGGCTGGCGAAGGAAAGCTGCTGGAAATCCTCGCGGCTGATGCGCCCCATGCGCAGCGCTTCGGAGCTGATGCCCGATTGTTCGGCCAGAATACGCGTGGCGAGCTGGTCCGCGCTCATTTCGAGGCTGAAGAAGGCGACACTCGCGCCGACGCGCTTGTTCGCGGGGGTTCCGGACTGCTCCTCTTCCATCCACCGCGCGGCGCAGTTGTAGGCGATGTTGGTGACGAGCGAGGTCTTGCCCATGCCCGGGCGTCCGGCAAGGATGATGAGGTCGCTGTCATGCAACCCGCCGATCTTCTCGTTGACCGAGGTGAGGCCCGTCGTCTTGCCCGAGATATGGCCGCCCGAAAGCAGCGCCTTCTCGATCATTTCGAGCGAGGCGCGCGTGGCAATGCCGAAGCTCTGCGCCTCGTTTCCGGACTGCGCGCCTTCCGCCACGGCATAGAGCGCGGCTTCGGCCTGCTCGATCTGCTTGAGCGGCGCGACCGTCTCGCTCGTGTCCATCGCGCCGGTCACGAGGTTGCGCCCTACCGTGATCAGCTCGCGCAGCAGGGCCAGATCGTA
Source organism: Novosphingobium sp. (assembly GCF_027486195.1). Classification (GTDB taxonomy): domain Bacteria; phylum Pseudomonadota; class Alphaproteobacteria; order Sphingomonadales; family Sphingomonadaceae; genus Novosphingobium. Next base: position 57,952 of record NZ_JAIXPP010000124.1, on the reverse strand, counting down.
GATCTGCTCGGCCAGCTCCTTCGGGGCGAGCAGGCCCTGCCCGTCGGCCGTCAGCCGCGCGAGATAGGCGGTGCCGCCGAGTTCCTTGAGGCCCTCGTCCGCCTCGAAGTAGGGCTTGAGCGTGACCGGGGTGACCACCGCCTTGCGGTCGATCAGCGCCTGGATTCGTTCATAGACCCGGCCGTGAACCGGCGCGAAAAAGTGCTCCGCGCGCAGCGGGGTTGGCAGTTCCTCGAGAATCCGGTTGTCGATCAGCACCGCGCCGAGAAACGCGGCCTCTGCCTCCACATTGGCAGGAAGCGAGGCGGCGGGGGAACCGGAATGATCGGGTTCACGCAAAGGGATCGGCTGGACGTTGGACATGCGGGCCTTGTGAAGGAGCGCTGCCTCCGCGGCAAGCGGCGCGGATGCCACACCGCCTGTGGATAGCGGGGAGGGATCGCGAAAGAGCGCGGTTTCCTTCCGCAAATGGCTTGCCCGCGCGGGACGCGTCTGCAAGACACTGGCCGCCATGGCCGACCCGCGCATTTCGCATATCGAGCTCGACGAAGCGACGATCGTGTGGCGCAATGCCGATATCGAGCAGGAACGCCGGATCGCGATCTTCGATCTGATCGAGGAGAACACCTTCCGCCCCGTACGCGCGGCTGCAGCGGGCTATGAAGGTCCCTATCGTTTGCGCCTTTCGGTGGACGATGGCCGGCTTGCGCTGGCGATTGCGGCGGACGACGGCAGTCCGCTCGAAACCATCGTGCTCGGGCTCGGGCGTTTCCGCCGTCCGATTCGCGATTATTTTGCGATCTGCGATTCGTACTACCAGGCGATCCGCCGCGCGACTGCGCAGGAGATCGAGACCATCGACATGGCCCGCCGCGGGGTCCACAACGAAGCGGCTGAACTGCTGCTGGAACGGTTGGAGGGCAAGATCGAGACCGATTTTGCCACCGCACGGCGGCTCTTCACCCTGATCTGCGTCCTGCATATCAGGGGATGAACAGCCCCCAAGACTAGACTCTGCGAGGCGACTCAGCGTGAACAACCCCGGAAAACCAGCGCGTCGGCGCGTGTGGATCCTGCTGGCCGTGGTGCTGCTGGCCGGTGCCACGCTGGCTGCATGGTGGGAATCGCGGCGCTGGGAGCCTGACCGTGCGCGCTTCCCCGTGCAGGGCGCCTGGCTTGATGCGCATGACGGTGCAGTCGAATGGCCCTCGCTCAAGGCGCATGGGGCCGATTTCGTCTACCTCACCGCCAGCGAAGGAGCGGGCCGGCGCGACGAGACGTTCACTGCGGGCCTCGACGCCGCGCGCAAGGCCGGGCTGCAGGTGGGTGCGGTTCACGTCTATGATCTCTGCGCTCCGGCGGATGCGCAGGCTGGCAGTTTCGTCACCGTGGTGCCGCGCGATGATGCCTTGCTGCCCCCCGCGGTCATGCTCGATCTCGATTCGCGATCCTGCCCGCAGCCGCCGGGCGAAGCGGCGATGCAGAGTGAATTGACGACGTTCCTCAACCAGATCGAGAAGCATACCGAACGCCCGGCGATCCTGATGATCTCCCGCACGTTCGACGCGCGCTACCATCTCGCCGCCCGGCTGGATCGCAACCTGTGGGTGGCGGGCGATTTTCTCGAACCCACGTATGCCGGGCGGCGCTGGGTGATGTGGACCGCAACGACGCGGCTGCATGTCGCCGGCGTGGCCGGGCCCTTGCGGTGGGTGGCGGTGCACCGATGAGCGAACCGATCACCGATCTTGTTGCCGCCGCCATCGAAGCTGCGCGCAACGCTTATGCGCCTTATTCGGGCTTTCACGTCGGCGCGGCGCTGCTGTTCGATGATGGCGCGGTGGTGCAGGCCGCCAATGTCGAGAACGCAAGCTACGGCCTCTCGCTCTGCGCCGAAGCCAATGCCGTGGCCCGCGCAATGACCGAAGGACGGCGCGGCGGGCTGGTCGCGGTTGCCATCGCCGGCGGCAAGGCAGACGCGGCAGGGGCGATTGCGCTCGGGCCTGAGCCGGTCATGCCCTGCGGACGCTGCCGGCAAATGCTGCACGAGCTCGCGGCATTGGGCGATACCGATCCAGAGGTCATCGGCGCGGCCGATGGTTCGCTGACGCGGCTGCCGCTCTCGGCCCTCTTGCCCCATGCCTTCGGACCGGCCAATCTGGCCTGAACGTCTTTCTTCCCTTCCCAGCATACCGGAGCGCCGCATTGGCCATTCTTTCCGACAAGTGGATCCGCACGCAGGCCTTGGCAAACGGCATGATCGAGCCGTTCGTGGAAAGCCAGCGCCGCGATGGCTGCATTTCCTACGGCCTCTCCTCCTATGGCTATGATGCCCGGGTGGCAGACGAGTTCAAGATCTTTACCAACATCGATTCGTCGGTGGTCGATCCCAAGGATTTCGATTCGAACTCGTTCGTGGACCGGAAGACGGACGTCTGCGTGATCCCGCCCAATTCCTTCGCGCTCGCCCGCACGGTCGAATACTTCCGCGTGCCGCGCGACGTACTGGTGATCTGCCTTGGCAAATCGACCTATGCCCGCTGCGGGATCATCGTGAACGTGACGCCGCTAGAGCCCGGCTGGGAAGGCCATGTGACCTTGGAGTTTTCCAACACCACGCCGCTGCCCGCCAAGATCTATGCCAACGAAGGCGCGTGCCAGTTCCTGTTCCTGCAAGGCAACGAACCTTGCGAGGTGAGCTACGCCGACCGCGCGGGCAAATACATGGGGCAGCGCGGGGTAACTTTGCCGAAACTTTGAAATTACGAGAAAAACGGGAGAGATAAATGGCAACGAGCAAGGCTGAACGGCCCTTCGACATTATCGTCTATGGCGCGACCGGCTATACCGGTCGGCTGGTGGCTGAGTACCTCGCGCACCATTATGGCAAGGATGGCCCGCGCTGGGCGATGGCCGGGCGCAGTGTGGAGAAGCTCGCCGAAGTGCGCGATCTGATCGGTGCGCCGGCGGATACACCGCTGGTCGTTGCCGATTCGGACGATCCCGCCAGCCTCGCCGCGATGGCCGAGCAGGCCCGCGTGGTGGTGACCACGGTTGGCCCGTACCAGCTCTATGGCGAACCGGTGCTGCGCGCCTGTGTCGCCGCTGGGACGGACTATGCCGACCTCTGCGGCGAGCCGGTGTGGATGCGCCAGATGGTCGATGCGCTGCACGATCAGGCGAAGGAAACGGGCGCACGGGTGGCGTTCTCGTCGGGCTTCGATTCGATTCCCTTCGATCTCGGCGTCTTCATGCTGCAGCAGGAAGCCAAGGCGCGCTTCGGAGCGCCGGCGCCGCGGGTGAAATGCCGCGTGCGGGCGATGCAGGGTGGTTTTTCCGGTGGCACGGCGGCAAGCCTCGGCGCGACGCTCAAGGCGCTGGGCGCGAACCCCGCGCTGATTCCGATCATGACGAGCCCCTTCGGCCTCACGCCCGGTTTCGAAGGGCCGGAGCAGCCGGCGGGCGACAAGCCGTTCCTCGATGATGCGACCGGCAGCTGGGCTGCGCCTTTCATCATGGCGGTGATCAACACCAAGAACGTCCACCGCACGAACTTCCTGCGCGGGCACCCTTACGGCGCTGACTTCGTCTATGACGAGATGATGCTTACCGGCCCGGGCGAGCAGGGCCAGGCGATTGCCGACCATATCGCGAAGACGCCGATGATCGGTGGTCCGAACGATCCGAAGCCCGGCGAAGGCCCCACTGCGGAAGAGCGGCTCAACGGCCACTACGACGTGCTGTTCGTCGGCGAAATGCCCGATGGCCGCGAGATCCGCTACGGCGTCAAGGGCCGCTATGATCCGGGCTATGGCTCGACCAGCCGCATGCTGGCCGAAACCGGCATCGCGCTGCTTTCGTGCGAGGCGGAAGGCGCGATCGCCACGCCGGGGGCCCTGCTGGGTGAAGCGCTGGTCGAGCGCCTGCGCGCCCATGCCGAGATCACCTTCGCGCCCGAGTAAGGCCTGACGGACCGCCTGCTGCGCCAGAGGGGGGGCGCGCAGCAGGCGATCCGGACCGCCGAGTCAGCCCGTTCAGGCAGCTTCGGCGTATGCCTCGGCTTCGGCGGCAATCAGGATATCGGCGAGCATCCAGTACGCCTCGCCCCAGGCGGCGAGCACTTCGTCGGTGGCGATTTCGGCACCGACGACATCGCGAATCGCTGGCAGCAGCGCTTCGGCGACATAGGGATAGTGCTCAGCGCGCACCCCGGTTTCGACATGGCGACGCACCATCTTGGTGACTGCCGAGCCAAGCTTTTCGAGATGATCGATGTTCTTCGCATAGGCGAGGATCGCGTTTGCCAGGCGGCGGGGCTGCTCGCCGCTTTCCTGCGCGGCGGCATCGAACATATCCTTCACATCCGCGTTCACGAACAGGCGCTTGTACATCGCGGTGGTGATGGCGAGCCCGTGCTGCTCGATGAGCGGAGCGGTGGCCTTGACGATGGTGCGGGCATGTTCGGAAGCGGTGCGCATGGGCTCTCTCCAATCCAGTATTCAAAATACCGGTATTTAATCTGCTTGATTTAGGCAAGCGAAAAATGGAATCAGGACGGCGCCATGCAGCTCACCCAGCACACCGATTTCGGCTTGCGTCTGCTGATCGTGCTTGCCCGTGATGGGGGCTCGATCAGCTTGCCCACGTTTTCCGCGCAGCAGGGGCTGAGCTATCACCATGTCGCCAAAGTGGCGCAGGCGCTGGTTTCGGCGGGGTTTGCTGTTTCACATCGCGGGCGCAGCGGCGGGATCGCGCTGGCGCGGCCGGCGGCGCAGATCACCGTTGGTGAAGTGGTGCGCACGCTCGAAAAGGGCATGCGGCTCGCGGACTGCGCGACTTGCGCCTTGCGCACGGATTGCGCGCTTAGCGGCGTCCTGGCCGAGGCGCTTGAGGCCTTCCTCGCCGTGCTTGATCGCTACACGCTGGCTGCTGTTTCCCGTGAAGGCGTGCCGGCGTTCGCGCCCTGGGCCATGCTTCCGCAGCCGATTTCCTGCGCGGTCAGCGAGGCTTCCTGAGCGCTGCCACGCAGGCGGCGCGATCCACATCACGCCCGTCACCGCGCCGCGCATCGACAAACGTGGCGATGGGGCGGCCGCCTCCATCAGGCGGATAGAGATAGGCATCGAGCACGCAGGGCGCGCCGCTCCATTGCAGCTTGCGCGCGTCGCCCTCGCGCACGTCGAGCCGGGGCGCGCCGAACTGGCGGGTGAGCGCATCGGCGTCGGCCCCGATCACCCCTTCGAGCCCGGGCAGGACCTGAATGTGCGGACGGGGACGCTGCGTCTGGATCGCGGCGGGCGGTGCTGGGCGGATAGCCTTGGGCGGCGGCGGTGGAGCCGGCAGGGGGCGCACCGCGTCCGTGCTGCCGCCACATGCGGCCAGCGCGAGCAGCGCCGGAAGCGCAAGCCACTGGTATGCTTTCATGACGTCGGCCAATCGCCGCTGCGCTGCCTTGTGTCAACGCATCCGGCTGGCAGCGCCGCTCTTCGCAGCGCAGCATTGCACCGCCTCGCCCCGCCCGCTACGCCCTCACTCCAAGAGTCCTGCCATTTTGTCGCCAGCCTGGAGTAACCGGATGAGCCCTGCCCCCGCCCGTTTCGATGTGATCGCCATCGGCAATGCCATCGTCGATGTCATGGCTCCGGCGGCGGAGGATGACATCACCCGGCTGGGCCTTGCCAAGGGTGGCATGACGCTGATCGATACCGCCCGCGCGCACGAACTCTATGAAGCGATGGGCCCCGCGCGCGAGATTTCCGGCGGTTCGGCGGCAAACACGCTCGCAGGCCTCGCGGCGCTGGGCGCGCAGTGCGCGTTCATCGGCCAGGTTGCCGATGACCAGCTGGGCGAAGTCTTTGCCCATGACATCCGTGCCGGCGGGATCGCGTTCGAAACGCCCGCGCGCGGGGATGACCCGGCAACCGCCCGCTGCCTGATCTTCGTGACGCCCGACGGCCAGCGCACGATGAACACCTATCTTGGTGCTTCGCAGTACCTGCCCGCCTCGGCGCTCGATGAAAGCGTGATCGCCGATTCGTCCGTGCTCTATCTCGAAGGCTATCTGTGGGATCCGGAAGAGCCCCGCCGTGCCATGCGCCGCGCCATCGCTGCGGCACGCGAAGCCGGGCGGCAGGTCGCTTTCACGCTGTCCGACGGCTTCGTCATTGCGCGCCACGGCGATGATTTCCGGGCGCTGATCGCGGCAGGCGAGATCGACATCCTGTTCGCCAACGAGCACGAACTGGCGGCGCTGACCGGTGAAGATGACTTCCACGCTGGAATCGCGCAGCTGGCGCCCAAGGTGCCGGTGCTGGTCGTCACCCGCAGCGAAAACGGCGCGCATGCTGTCGCGCACGGCGAACATGTTCATGTGCCTGCCGAGCCGGTCGAGCGCGTGATCGACACCACCGGTGCGGGTGATCTCTTCGCGGCCGGGTTCCTCTTCGGCCACGTGCGCGGGCGCAGCCTTGCCGATTGCCTCAAGCTCGGCGCGATCTGCGCGGCGGAAGTGATCTCGCACTATGGCGCGCGGCCGGAGGCGGACCTCGCCGCGCTGGTGGCCGAGCGCCTGGGCTGAAATTCAGGTCGGCTGGCGCGCCAGTTCGCGCCAGCCGATATCGCTGCGCCAGAAGCCGTCGTCGAAGTGGATTTCCGCCAGCGCGGCATAGGCGCGGTCCCGCGCCTGCTGGAGGTTCGCGCCCGTGGCCGTGACATTGAGCACCCGGCCACCTTTGGCGACGAGCGCGCCCTCTGCCGTGGCAGCGGTGCCTGCGTGGAACACCTTGGCGCCATGGGCTTCGGCGGCGGAGAGGTTCTCGATCAGGCCGCCGCTGGCGGGCGTCGCCGGGTAGCCTCGCGCTGCCACGACCACTGTCATAGCGTTCTCGGCGGACATGGATGGTGCAGCGGCACTCGCCAATTCGCCGCGCGCGCAGGCATCCAGCAGCGCCACGAGATCGCTCTCCAGCCGCATCATCAGCACCTGGCATTCGGGATCGCCGAAGCGGCAATTGTATTCGATGAGCTTGGGGCCTTCCGCCGTCAGCATGAGCCCGGCAAACAGCACACCCGAATAGGGCATCCCCGTCTCGGCCATTGCCTTGACGGTCGGCGCGATGATCTCGGCCATCGCGCGTGCTTCCAGTTCTGCGGTGAGCACCGGTGCCGGACTGTAGGCGCCCATGCCGCCGGTGTTGGGGCCAGTATCGCCTTCCCCTACCCGCTTGTGATCCTGCGCCGAACCGAACGGGACGATGGCGCTGCCGTCAGTGATGGCGAAGAGGCTGACTTCCTCGCCTTCGAGAAACTCCTCGATCACCACTTCGGCCCCCGCGCCGCCGAACGCGCCGCCGAACATGTCGTCGATCGTGGCCGCAGCTTCCTCGGCGGTCTGGGCGATGACCACACCCTTACCCGCCGCGAGGCCGTCGGCCTTGATCACCACCGGCAGCGAGAACCCGGCCAGCGCGGCGTGGGCTTCAGCGGCGCTCTTCGCGCGCACATACCCCGCTGTCGGAATGCCCGCGCGCGTGCACATGTCCTTGGTGAAACCCTTGGAGCCTTCAAGCTGGGCTGCCGCCTTGCTCGGCCCGAACACTGCAATCCCGGCGGCGCGCAGCGAATCGCCGAGGCCATCGACCAGCGGCGCTTCGGGGCCAACGACCACGAGCGCGACCTCGTGCTCAGCGCAAAACGTGGCAACCGCCGCATGGTCGGTTAGCGGTAGAGCCACGCAGCCGCCTTTTCCGCGTGCGGCAATCACCTCGGCGATGCCCGGATTCCCCGGTGAAGCCCACAGTGTGGTGCAACGCGGCGATTGCGCGAGCTTCCACGCCAGCGCATGTTCGCGGCCGCCCGAGCCGATGAGCAGGATATTCATGCCAGACATGCCGCCTTACCGTGATGAGAATGCCGGGCTGTTAGCCGCCCAGACTGCAGGCGACAACGCCCCGGCGCTTTCGATCAGCGAGATTTCCCAGTTGCTGAAGCGCACGGTGGAGGACCGTTTCGGTTTCGTGCGCGTGCGCGGGGAGCTTTCGGGTGTGAAGCGGGCTGCTTCGGGGCACCTCTATCTCAGCCTCAAGGACGAGAATGCGCGGCTCGACGGGGTGATGTGGCGCGGCGGCGCGCAGCGGCTGGGCTTCGTGCCGGAAGACGGCGTCGAAGTGATCGCGACGGGCAAGCTGACGACCTATCCGGGGCGCTCCAACTACCAGATCGTGATCGAGCGGATGGAGATCGCCGGCGAAGGCGCGCTGCTGGCGCTGCTGGCGAAGACCAAGGCGCGGCTGGAAGCGGAAGGGCTCTTCGCGCCTTCACGCAAGCGGCCCCTGCCCTATCTGCCGCGCGTGATCGGCGTGGTGACATCGCCCACGGGTGCGGTGATTCGCGATATCCTGCACCGCCTGCGCGACCGGTTTCCCACGCATGTCGTCGTGTGGCCGGTGCTGGTGCAGGGACCGGGCGCGGCGGCGCAGATCGCGGCTGCGGTGCGAGGCTTCTCCGCGCTTGAGCCGGGCGGACCAGTCCCCCGGCCTGATCTGGTGATCGTCGCACGCGGCGGCGGCTCGATCGAAGACCTTTGGTGCTTCAACGACGAGGATGTCGTGCGCGCCATTGCCGCCAGCACGATCCCGACCATCAGCGCGGTGGGGCACGAGACCGATACAACGCTTGCAGACTTCGCCGCCGACCTGCGCGCACCCACGCCGACCGCTGCGGCCGAGATCGCGGTGCCGGTGCGCGGCGAACTGATCGCAGGGCTCGCAGACCTGCACGCCCGCAAGAGCCGCGCGGTGGTGCGGCTGCTAGCCCTCTCGCGCGAGCGGCTGGAGCAGCGCGCGCGGCGGTTGCCCGAACCTCAGGCCTTGCTCGACGGACAGGCACAGCGACTCGACGATCTTGGAGACCGGTTGCGCCGCGCACTGGTGCACCGCACTGGCCTCGCTGCAACGCAGCTTGCGCAACGCTCGGCAGGCTTGCGACCTGCGGTGCTCGAGGCGCGGCTGCGGCAGGGGCGGGAGCGGCTCGCCGCGCAGCGGCTGCGCCCCGCGCTCGTGCAGTCGCGGATCGAAGCAGGGCAAACCGCCCTCCATGCACTCGACCGGGTGCGGCGTTCGCTCGATCCCAAGGCACCGCTGCGGCGCGGCTATGTGCTGGTGACCGATGCGAACGGGCAACTCGTCCGCTCGCGCACGGTGGCCGAAGCGGCGAGCCTGCTCCATCTCGAGTTCGGTGACGGTGTGCTCCACGTCGTGCCGGGCGGGACAACCGCGGCCCCTGCCCCGCGTGCTGCGCCGAAGCCGCGCGGGCCTGCGCCGGGTGATGCCCAGCCGAAATTGCTGTGAGCCGAAATTGCTTTGAGCGCCATGACGCACTAGATTGCCTGCCATGCTGATGAATCCTGCCAATCGCCTCGCGCGCCTGCACTACTTGCCCAGCCATTTCCGCCAGATCGGTGCGGGCGATCACGTGCTCTGCGCGGTGAGCGGCGCGCGCATCGGGCTCGACATGCTGCGCTATTGGAGCGTGGAGCGACAGGAAGCCTACGCCAGCGCCGAAATCGCGACGCGCCGCCTGCTCGGCGAGGAATGATCGGGCCAAAAGCGTTTCCGGCTGGCGCGCAGTCCATGCGCGTTGCGTTATCAGCCATCGCAATGCTTGGCGCGTGCGGCGCAAGTCAGGGCTCTGCCGGATCGCCGCCGGCTGTTCCAGCAACCGTCCAGACCGCGCAGCCAGCCCCGTCGGCACTAGCCGAACCGGCCGCTGGCGCGATCGGGGGCGTGCAATATCGCGGGCGGCTTACGCAGGGCGGATGGATTCGCGGGACTGCTCCGAAGGGCACGCAGCTCGTGTCACTTGGCGGCACCACGCTTCCTCTGGCGCCTGACGGAACGTTCTTCGCCGCGTTCGACCGGGACGCACCGGCCAGCCTTGTTCTTGCAGTGACAGCGGCCAGCGGCTTTTCCCTCTCGACCGAGCTGGCTGTTGCTCCGCGCAGCTGGCGGATCGAATCGGTCAATGTGGCCAAGCGCCCCGGCAAGTTGCCCGATGCCGAATTCAAGGCCCGGCGCGAAGCGGAGCTTGCCCGAATCGGTGCGGCCCGCGCCAGGGAAAGCGATGCCGAGGGTTGGCGACAGACGATGCTCTGGCCGGCGGCGGGCCGCATCTCCGGCGAATTCGGCGCACAACGAATCTACCGCGGCGAACCGGGGGCCTATCATGCCGGCATCGATCTCGCGGCGCCGCAGGGGGCCGAGATCCGGGCCCCCGCAGACGGCGTCGTGACGCTCGCGGCCAGCGCCGCACCGTTCACGCTCGAGGGGCACCTGCTGATCCTCGACCACGGCATGGGCCTGACGTCTGCGTTTCTGCACTGCTCCGATCTTGTGGTGCAAGAGGGTGACACTGTGATGCAGGGCCAGCTGATTGGACACGTCGGCATGACAGGCCGCGCGACAGGACCGCATCTGCACTGGGCGCTTACCTGGCGGGGGCGGCGGCTCGATCCCCGGCTGTTTGCCTCGCCATCACGCTGAATTTGCTAGGCTGCGCACGTTTCTTTCCTGAGAACACCCGGTTCGCGCAAAAAATTATCGCCAAACCGATCCGGATGTAATTTCCGAGCGCGATATCCAATCCGGGGCCATTGCCGACACGTTGCGAAGTGCTGACAGTGTGTTGCACTCTCGCCACATAGCAGGGACGTTTTGCAGATGTGTTGCAGAACATCCTTCCATGACCCCCGTAAAATCCACCAGTAAGCCCCACCGTTCCTCGTAGATCGAATGTCATCTGTCATGCCCGGCGCAGACCGGACCAGAGGCAATGTCGGTCGAGGAACTTCTTCCGGCGGCCTTGGGGATCCCATCAGGGGTTGGGGCCGCCCTTTGAAGGGACTGGACACGTGAAGACCAACAACAACGCCGCCTTGAAGGCGGGTGCCGCGCCTTTCGCCCTCGCGCTCGCGCTCGTTTCGGCTCCTGTTTTCGCGCAGGAAGCCGCTCCGCAGGCTGACACTGCTACCGAGACCAACGAACCCACCGCGATCGTCGTTACCGGCAGCCTTATCCGCAACCCGAACCTCGTTCAGGCCACCCCGGTCAACGTGACCACGGCCGACCAGATTGCCCTCAAGCAGTCGAACACCGCGGAAGAAGTTCTGCGTCAGGTTCCCGGTATCGTTCCGAACATTGGTTCGGCCGTGAACAACGGCGCGACCGGCTCGAACTACGTCGACCTTCGCGGCCTCGGTTCGAACCGCAACATCGTGCTGCTCGACGGCCAGCGCATCGTCCCGGCCGACCTTCAGGGCCGCGTCGACCTTAACAACATTCCGCTTGCGCTCGTCAGCCGCGTTGACGCGCTGACCGGTGCGGCCGTGACCACCTATGGTGCGGACGCGATCACCGGCGTGGTGAACTTCGTCACCAAGAAGGATTTCGCCGGCGTCGATCTCGCGGTGTCGGACCAGATCACCGAGCAGGGTGACGGCAACTACTTCCGCGCCGACGTGACCACCGGCGTCAACTTCGACGACGGTCGCGGCAACGCGGTGCTGAGCATCGGCTACCAGAAGTCGAACCCCGTCTATCAGGGCGCGCGCGACTTCTCGAACATCCAGCTCGACAGCTTCTCGGGCACCGCTGGCGGTTCGGGCACTGCCGTTCCGGCACGCTTCTCGATCAACGGCGCCAACCGCGTGATCGATCCGTCGACCGGCCTGCTGAAGCCCGGCTTCACGCCGTTCAACTTCAACCCCTACAACATCTTCCAGACGCCGTTCCAGCGCTTCAACATCTTCGCCCAGGCGAACTACCAGCTTTCGGACGCTGTTGAAGTCTACACCCGCGGCCTGTTCTCGAAGAACACGGTGAAGACGATCATCGCGCCCTCGGGCCTCTTTGCCGAGAGCATGAAGATCCCCTTCAGCAACCCCTACCTGCCTGCCGGCGCTGCCGGCCAGTTCTGCGCCGCCAACGGCCTGACGGATGCAGAGTGCGTTGCTGCCCGCGCCGCCACCGACCCGACGGATCCGAACTACCGTACGTTCAACACGGTTGTTCGTCGTCGCTTCGTCGAAACCGGCACCCGCAACTCGCAGTACACCACCAACATCTTCGACTACTCGCTCGGTTTCCGCGGCGCGCTGACGAAGACGGTGAACTGGGACGTTCGCGCCAGCTACGGCGAGAGCGACCGTCTGCAGACCATCACCGGTTACGTGCTGAAGTCGCGCGTGCAGGATGCCCTGCTGGCGACCAACCCGAACTCCTGCCTCAGCGGCAACGACGGCTGCGTTCCGATCAACCTGTTCGGCGGTGCCGGTTCGATCACGCCGGAGCAGGCAGCCTACACGCTGTCGCCCTCGACCACGGCGAACAACACCTCGCTGCTCCAGGTCCGCGGCCTGCTTTCGGGTGACTTCGGCTTCACCGTTCCGACTGCCAGCGAGCCGGTCGGCTTCGCAGCCGGTGCCGAGTACCGCAAGTATCACGCGGCCCAGATCTCCGACACCCTGTCGAAGACCCCGGGCGAGCTCGGCGGTGCGGGCGGTGCTGCTCCGGACATCGACGGTGCCTACAGCGTGTGGGAAGGCTACGGCGAACTCGTGGCGCCGCTGATTTCCGACAAGCCGTTCTTCAAGAGCCTGACCGCTGAAGGCGGCGTGCGCTACTCGAAGTACAGCGTCCGCGGCGGCGGGAAGACCGAAGCCTGGACCTACAAGTTCGGCGGCAGCTGGGAACCGGTTGAGCAGCTCAAGCTGCGCGGCAACTACTCGCGCGCGGTTCGTGCGCCGAACATCGCCGAACTGTTCACGCCGAACACCGTTGGCCTGACCAACCTCGCGGCTGATCCTTGCGCTGGCGCAGCTCCGCTGACCAACGCGAACCTCCGGTCGATCTGCCTTGCGCAGGGCGCTCCGGCGAACTCGATCGGTCAGATCCTCAACCCGACTGCGGCGCAGGCCAACATCACTTCGGGCGGCAACATCAACCTGAAGCCGGAAAAGGCCACGACCTACACGCTCGGCGCTGTGGTTCAGAACCTGTCGTTCCTGCCGGGCTTCTCGGTCTCGGTCGACTACTACAACATCAAGGTCACCGATCAGATCGGTACGCCGCTTCCGGGTGACCTTGTCTCTGCCTGCTTCGGTAACGTCACTGCCGCCAGCGCGACGGACCCGGCTTGCACCATCATTCGCCGCGATCCGGCGACCGGCGGTCTCGACGGCAGCCCGGCGACGACGAAGGGCCTGTTCGGTGGTCTCACCAACCAGGGCAAGCTGTTCACCGACGGTATCGACGTGATCCTCAACTACTCGCGTCCGATCGGCGCGGTGAAGTGGACGCTCAACGCCGTGGCGAACGTCACCTTCTCCTCGCGCTTCAAGGCGACCCCGACGAGCATCGATCGTGAATGCGTTGGTCTCTACTCGGTGAACTGCTCGTTCACCGGCTCGATCCAGCCGCGCCACACCTGGTCCGTGCAGAACACGTTCAGCCTCCGTGGTATGGACCTGTCGCTGATGTGGCGTCACCAGTCGAGCGCGCGCTATGAAGATGGCAACGCTTTCAACGGGACGATCCCGGCTGACAGCGGTGCGCTCAGCGGTCAGAAGGTCGACTTCAACAAGATCGACGCGTTCGACTACCTCGACGTGACGACGCGCTTCAATGTCGAGCAGTTCACCTTCACCTTCACGGTGCAGAACCTGTTCAACACGAAGCCGCCGATCGTCGGCAACACGATCGGTTCGACCTCGTACAACAGCGGCAACACCTATCCGTCGTCGTACGACGCGCTGGGTCGCCGTTTCGCGGTCGGCGCTCGCGTCAAGTTCTGATCCTCACCGATCAGAATGCCAAACAGGGGGCGGGCAGCAATGCCCGCCCCTTTTTTGTGTCCGCCGCCAGCAGGAGTTGACCTTCCGCCGGGCTCGGTTGATGGCTGGGCGATGTCCGAAGATCTGGAAACCGCCGCACGGGCCGCTGCCGCTGCGCTGGGCGCAGGCCGCGGAACGGCGGCGGATTGCACCACGCTCGGTTGGTATCGTGCGGTCTCGGGTGATGCGGCCGGCGCCTTGGCGCTGTTCGAACGCGCGCTGCAGATGAATCCGCGCGAAGTGGAAGCCATGGTCGGCCTTGCCGGGCTTCATCGCGCCGCCGGCCGCCTGCGTGATGCTGCGCTCCGCTGCGATGCTGCCCTCGCCATCGCGCCGGGCTATGCAGAGGCATGGTTGGAACGCGCCTTTGTGATGGCCGCTGGCGGGGTGATGGACGAGGCCAAGCGCTGCTACGGCGAGGTGCTTGCCCGTGCGCCCACCCACGCAGGGCAGCGCGCTGCGGCGCACGCGGGGCTCGCCGCGATCGCCGCGCGCGACGGTGAGGCCGAGGCGGGCCGCCACCATGCCCGCGCGGCGCTGGCTGACGATCCCGCCCATACAGGGGCGATTACCGCGCTCGCTACGATCGAACTCGAAGCAGGCGATGCGCAGGCTGCGCGCCGCCTCGTCGAACCTGCATTGGCGCGGATGCCGGAGCCTTCGCCAGAGCGCATGGAATTGCTCCATGCGCTGGGCGATGCCTGCAACCGCCTGCGCGATCCCGCCGCTGCTTTTGCCGCCTATGCCCGCGCCAAGCAGGACTTCGCGGTAATCCATGCCGCCACGTTCGCCGGGCGGCCGCCCCACCGCGAATTCATCGAGGGTGTTGCTGCGGGGCTGGCCGCGATGGATATCTCGGGCTTGCCGGATGGGGCGCCGCCCCCGGTAAATCCACATATCTTCGTGCTCGGCTACCCGCGCAGCGGCAACACGCTGCTCGAAAACGTGCTCGCCTCGCTGCCCGGTACGGCGGCGATCGAGGAAATGCCGACGCTGCGCGAGGCGGACCTGGCTTTCCTTGCTGAGCCCGACGGCCTACCCCGGTTTGCTGCACTGGATGAGGCGGCACTTGCCCCTTATCGCACCGCGTACTGGCAGCGTGTGGGGCAAGCGCTTGGTCGCGATCCTGCGGGTGCCACTCTCGTCGACATGGACCCGCTCAAGTCGATCCGCCTGCCCTTGATTGCGCGTCTGTTTCCTGCCGCCAAAGTGCTGCTCGTGCGTCGTGATCCGCGCGATGTCGTGTGGAGCTGCTTCCGCACCAGTTTCGCGCTCAGCAATGCGGCGATGGATTTCACCACGCTGGAAGGGGCGGCGCGGCACTATGATGCCCTGATGCGGCTGACGGAACTTGCCCTCGCCCGATTGCCGGTTTCCGTTCTCGAGGTGCCCTATCACCGCATGGTGCAGGATTTTGACGTCATGACGCACGAGATCTGCCAGTTTGTCGGCCTCGCATGGACCGACGATCTCAGGCGCTTTGATCGCACCGCCCGCGCGCGCGGTGTTTCCACCGCCAGCGCGCGGCAGGTCCGGCGCGGCCTGTTCGATGGCACGCGGCAGTGGGAACCCTATGGCGAGTATCTCGCGCCGGTCATGCCGATCCTGCAGCCGTGGATCGAGAAGCTGGGTTACGCGTCGTGAAGCAGCGGGCCCTATAGCAAGGGCAGGGGTGCATCCATCGCGATGCCGGCCCCGCGCGCGACCTCGACCGCCCAGCCATGCACCATGTCGATTTCGTCCGCATGCGCTGCGCGGGCCGCAGCATATTCGCCGCGACGCTGATCGGGCGTGAAGGCCACGCCGGATTTGGAATGCCGGGTAAATGCAGGCCCCGTCGCGATTCGCGCGATCGCCGCTGCGTCCAACGGCAGACCATAGTGCGCGGCGGCTGCTGCAATCACGCGCGCCGGATCGCCGGTCAGCTGTTCCGAGGTCAAGGTGCGCAGCCGCGCCGGACCAATCCTTGCCGCCAGCGCGGCGAACAGCCGTTGCTGCGCGAGCCAGCCGGTGGCGGCAACCTGCAGGTCGCTCTGCCGGAACACATCTTCCGGCGTGATCCCGAGCGGGGCGACGATGCCGGCCTGCAGGTAGCCCTCCATGAGCTCGCGAACCCAGAGGCGGCAAGGTAGGCCTTTGCGCACCACCGAAACAAGGAAGGTTTCGAGCGGGGCATGGAGGAACAGGGCGCGCGCATCCGGCGCCAGCGCCAACAGCAGTTCGGCAAAGGGATTGAGCAGGTTCGATGGTTTGACCACCACGCTCTCCCCCGCCGCGAATGGCCGTGCGAGCAGACGCAGGGCGAGATCTGCGCTGCGGGCAACCGCAGCGGGCGGCGCTCCGCGCCTGCGCATGCCAACCACATCATTGAGAATCACCGGTTCGGACAAACCCATCGCCACGCCGGGTTCGGCCAAGGCGCGCGCAAGGAGAGTCGAGCCGCAGAAGGCGGAGTGGAACAGCAGGCCAAGCCGGGGCTTGCCGGGAAAGCGCGCCAGAAGCTGGGTGGCGGGCACATCGACCTGCGGCGGCATGGCGCCGAAATGCGCGGCAAAGCCATCGTCGGTCAGAAACGCCATGGCGGCATGGGCCGCGCGCGGCACGCGGGCAAAACGGACCGCATCGGTCCCTTCGACCAGCCGGTGCGCGAGCCATTCGGCATCGAAAGGATCGAACGGAGCGGATGCCATGCGCCCAGCCTTACCGCGCACATCGCGCCGCTGCAACGCCGCTTGCCTGACAGGCGCGGGGCTGTAGACACTTTCGCCGATGACATCGCAACCTATCGATCGGGCCAGAGCCCAGGCCGCCAACGCCCGCGCCATGTCCGCGCTGCGCGCCGGTGATGCACCGGGCGCGATCCTTGCGGCGCGCGAAGCCGCCGAGGCTGATCCCGGGGCGCTTTCGTTGTGGATCAATCTGGCGCTGGCCTGCCGCATGGGCAGCGATCTTGCCGGCGAGCGGCTCGCGCTGGAACGCGCGCTCGACCTTGATCGGCTCGATTTCACTGCGCAGCTCCGCATGGCGCAGCTTCTCCAGCGCGAAGGTGAAGAGACCAAGGCGCTGATCGCGTGGGACGGCGTGCAGCAGCTGGCCCAGCATTTCCCGGGCCTGCCCGAACCGGTGCGCGCCGAACTGGCAGCGGGCGAGGCTTTTTGCGCCAATCTGCGCGCACGCATCGCGGAAGCCACGCATGCGGCGCTGTCCCTCGATGCCGAAGCACGCGATGAAACCGAACGTCGGCGGATCGACGCCTTTGCGGCAGCTGCGCTCGGCCAGCGGCGCATCTATGTCAATGAATGTGCCGGGCTGCACTACCCGTTCCTGCCTGCCGACGAGTTCTTCGACCGGCGACACTTTCCGTGGTTCGCGGTGCTGGAAGCCGAGGCCGGCGCGATCCGTGCCGAACTCGACGCCTTGCTTGCGGAGCCGGGCGAAGCCATCCGGCCCTATGTTCGCATGGAGCCGGGCAGCCCCGAGAACAAGTGGACTGCCCTTGATGGCTCGCTCGATTGGTCTGCCTGCTTCCTGTGGGAATATGGGGTTCCGAATGCGGCCGCGATCGAGCGTTGCCCCCACACGGCCAGGGTGCTGGAAAGCCTGCCGCTGGCGCGGATCCCCGGGCGCGCTCCGAATGCCTTTTTCTCGATGCTGCGCCCGCGCAGCCGTATCCCCGCACACACCGGCGTGACCAACACGCGTGCGATCGTCCACCTCGCGCTCGATGTGCCGCCGGGCTGTGGTTTCCGGGTTGGCGGTGAAACGCGCCAATGGGTTGAAGGCCAGGCCTTCGCCTTCGACGATACCATCGAGCATGAAGCATGGAACGACAGCGATGCACGGCGCGCTGTGCTGATCATCGATGCATGGAACCCGCATCTCTCCGAACGGGAGTGTGCCGCAATAACCGCATACTTCGCGGCGAATGATGCGGCGCTAGGTTAACCCCGCGCGCTGCCTTGCCCGCGCCGTGCCGTGACGGTACAATTGCGCATTCCCCGAATTCAGAGGACCGTCACGCATGCCTGCGTCATTTCTGTTCGCTCTTGCCGCTGCTGCGGCGACCACTGCGGTTTCCGCCACAGAGCTTCCGGCGCTCGAGAAGGATCCGACTGCGATGTCGCAATCGGAAATCCGCGCCTTCAACAAGGGCCGTTCGGTCAACGACCCCGATTTCATCCGTTGCCGCCGCAGTGAGGAAACCGGCTCGCTCGTCCACAAGACCTTCACGTGCCACACCATGTCGCAATGGGCAGCGATGGAACGGCAGGGCAACCAGACCGCGCGCGATACTTATGAGGCGATGACCAGCAAGTCGATCAATCAGGCGAACTGAGGGCGTAGACTGGCCCGGCTAACCGGCAGGGCCAGCACTACTGCGAAAGGCGCACCACGCGCACATAAGCGCCCTTGTCGATCGAGGCGAGGTAGCTGCCTAGTGCGCCGCGCTTGATACGGATGCCGACACCGGGCCGTGCGAAGGCATTGCCGCCGTCGGTCTGCTTCCAGCGCGCGCCATCTGCCAGCGTGAAGATTGCGAAGCCATCGCCGGTATCGCGCACCGCCGAGATCGTGCTCTCGATTTCCTTGACCTCGTCGCCGTCCTTTTCGGCCCCGCCGAACAGCTTGAGCTTGGGCAGGGTGAAGCCGAACAGACCCTTCTTGGTCTCGCGGATCGTGGCGCGGTCGGCGACGACGATGTCTTCCTTGTCGCGCGCTGCGGCGAGCGCGGCGACGCTCCTGTCATAGCACGCGAGGCGCTCGCTGTCGGACGTCAGCGCCCGGCAGTTGACCACCGCTTCGAACACTTGCGGCAGCTCCTTCGGCAGCGCGGGCTTGTCCCTGGCGACAAGCGGTGCGGCGGCAAGCGCGACAGCCCCAAGGGCAATGCAGCTCAGCATAGGGCGAAGCATGGTCTTTCCTCTCCTCGGGGGGGCTTGCGGGACGCCTTCTTCGCGCGCGTCGCAGCGAAGGTCAATCGAACCCTCGCGGCCCGGTAAGGTGCAGGCCGATTCGCGGCACGGCGCACCTTGTAATCGGCGAGCCCGTAACCATTTGGCCGAAACAAGCGAATGGTACTGCGGCACCACTGCGCCCTGGTTCACACCCGGGCCGGAACCAATGCGGCAGAGCCTGTGCCAGAGCGGTGCGGCCACCCGCGCATGCCAGTTTGGATGAAATGGAATGACGCTTTTCGGCAAGGATCTCGTTCGCTCTCTGGTACTGGGCTTCGCGCTTGGCTCGGTCGCGATGGTGTTCACTTTCGGCGTGCCGCAGGCGCAGGCCGCGACGCCCGCCGCTACAGTGCAGGTGCCGCGATGAGCCGCATGCGATTGCCGCTCCGCATCCTAGGCGGCGCGCTTGCCGCTTCGCTGGCGGCTGCCTGTCTCCAGCCCGCGCAGGCAGAGTCGGGGGTCTCCGCTCCGGCATCGTTGGTTCAGGCGAAGGAGGCCAAGGGCCTCAAGACCGCCGTGTTCGCCGGCGGCTGCTTCTGGGGCATGGAAGCGGTGTTCAGCCATGTGAAGGGCGTAAGCAGTGTGGTGTCCGGCTTCGAGGGCGGCAAGCGCACCGACGCGCACTACGAGATCGTCAGCTCCGGCACGACCGGGCATGCCGAAGCCGTGCGGATCACTTATGATCCGGCGGTGGTGCGCTATGATCAGCTGCTGCAGGTGTTTTTCTCGGTGGCGAGCGATCCCACCCAGCTCAACCGCCAGTACCCCGATACCGGCACCCAGTATCGCAACGCGGTTGTGCCGCAGAATCCCGAACAGGCGCGGGTCACCACGGCCTACCTCGCGCAGATCAGAAAGGCTGGTCTGTGGAAGCGGCCGATCGTGACGGCGATCGAGCCCAATCGCGGCTTTTTCGCCGCTGAGGACTATCATCAGGACTTCGCGCTGAAGAACCCGGATCACGGCTATATCCGCATGTGGGATGTGCCCAAGGTTGCCGCACTCAAGCGTGCTTTCCCCGGTCTGTGGAAGCCTGATTTCACGCGCGGCTGAACGGGTATCCCCCCGGATTTGCGCTTAGGCGCAAGGCGGTTTATCTCCCTGTCATGGCGGGCCAACACAACCATCACGATTTTGCCGGTGACAAGCTGGTCGATGCAGCGCGCGGAGCGCTGCAGGCGGCTGGCGAGCAGTGGACGGATATGCGCAACGACGTGTTCGAGGCGCTTGCGGCCCACGAAAAGCCGGCATCGGCTTACGACATTGCGGAAAGCGTCGGCACGCGGCGCGGCAAGCGGGTCGCGGCGAACAGCGTTTATCGCATTCTCGACCTGTTCGTTCGCACCAATCTTGCGCGGCGCGTGGAAAGCGCGAATGCCTATGTCGCGAACAGCCACCCCGGCTGCCACCACGATTGCATCTTCCTGATCTGTGATGCCTGCGGCGAAGCAACGCACATCGACGATGACAGGCTGACAGGCGCATTGCGTGATGCAGCACACCGCGCCGGGTTTGCTGCCGTACGCCCGGTCGTCGAGATCCGCGGCCGCTGCGGGGCATGCGGTGTGGGTGCGGGTGAGGGCTGATCGGCAATTGGTCAGTTTACCTGCAAGACGGGTTCGACAGAGCCGATGCAAGGGTGTAAGACGCTTTAATGTCTAATCCGGTTACGCCGCTGCTCGATACGGTCGATACGCCCGACGACCTTCGCAAGCTTCAACCTTCGCAATTGCGCCAACTCGCCGATGAATTGCGCGATGAGATGATCGCCACGGTCGGCCAGACCGGGGGGCATCTCGGCTCTGGCCTCGGGGTGGTCGAACTGACCACCGCGATCCACTATGTGTTCGAGACACCTCGTGATCGACTGATCTGGGACGTCGGCCACCAGGCCTATCCGCACAAGATCCTGACCGGTCGTCGCAGCCGCATGCGCACCTTGCGCCAGGGTGGCGGGCTTTCGGGCTTCACCAAGCGCAGCGAGAGCGAATACGATCCGTTCGGCACGGCGCATTCGTCCACGTCGATTTCAGCAGCTCTGGGCTTTGCCGTGGCCAACAAGCTGGCGAACCAGCCGGGCAAGGCGATTGCGGTGATCGGCGACGGCGCGATGAGCGCGGGCATGGCCTATGAGGCGATGAACAACGCGGCCGCAGCGGGCAACCGCCTCGTCGTCATCCTCAACGACAACGACATGTCGATTGCGCCGCCGGTTGGCGGGCTTTCAGCCTATCTGGCGCGACTCGTGTCCTCGCGGCCATTCCTTGAACTGCGCGAAATGTTCAAGGCGATCTCGCGCCGCCTGCCCGAACCGCTGCACAAGGCGGCGCGCAAGACCGACGAGTTCGCGCGCGGCATGGCGATGGGCGGCACCTTGTTCGAGGAGCTGGGCTTCTATTACGTCGGCCCGATTGACGGGCACAATCTCGATCAGCTGATCCCCGTGCTCGAAAACGTGCGCGATGCGGCGGAGGGCCCGTGCCTCGTCCATGTCGTCACGCAGAAGGGCAAGGGCTATGCCCCGGCCGAGAACGCGGCCGACAAGTATCACGGCGTGCAGAAGTTCGATGTGATCACCGGCGAGCAGGCCAAGAGCGCTGCCGGCCCGCCGAGCTATACCAACGTCTTCGCCCAGGCCCTGCTGGCCGAGGCCGCGCGCGACAGCACTGTCTGTGCGATCACTGCGGCGATGCCTTCGGGCACCGGGCTCGACAAGTTCGCCAAGACCTACCCCGACCGTCTGTTCGATGTCGGCATTGCCGAGCAGCACGCGGTGACCTTTGCCGCTGGCCTCGCGGCACAGGGCATGCGCCCGTTCTGCGCGATCTATTCGACCTTCCTGCAGCGCGCCTACGATCAGGTCGTGCATGATGTGGCGATCCAGAATCTGCCGGTGCGCTTCGCAATCGACCGCGCGGGCCTCGTGGGCGCCGATGGCGCAACCCATGCCGGTTCGTTCGACGTGACCTATCTCGCCACGCTGCCCAACATGGTGGTGATGGCGGCGGCCGACGAGGTCGAGCTGGTTCATATGGTCCACACCGCCGCCCTGCATGACAGCGGGCCGATCGCGTTCCGCTATCCGCGCGGCAACGGCGTGGGCATTGCGCTGCCCGAGGTTCCCGAGCGGCTCGAGATCGGCAAGGGCCGTGTGGTGCGCGAGGGCAGCAAGGTCGCGATCCTGTCGCTCGGCACACGTCTGGCCGAAGCGCTCAAGGCTGCGGACTTGCTCGATGCCAAGGGCCTGCCGACCACGGTGGCTGATATGCGCTTTGCGAAGCCGCTCGACGAGGCGCTGATCCGCCGGCTGATGGCCTCGCATGAGGTCATCGTGACGGTGGAAGAAGGCTCGATCGGCGGCCTCGGCGCTCACGTGCTGACCATGGCGAGCGACGAAGGGCTGACCGATGCCGGTCTGCGCATTCGCACCATGCGTCTGCCCGACGTGTTCCAGGATCAGGATTCGCCCGAGAAGCAGTATGACACGGCCGGGCTGAACGCCCCGCAGATCGTCGATACGGTGCTCAAGGCGCTGCGCCACAACAGCGCCGGGGTGCAAGAAGCGCGCGCCTGATCGGCGCGCGCGCTCTACTTTTTCAGTACGCTTCGAACCAAACCCAGATGCCAGCGGGGATCAGCGCCATCTTGAGGTGCAGCCACGTGAGCAGCAGCCAGACCGGAACTGCGCCCAGCCAATAGAGCCCGAGATGGCCAAGGGCCGCCGGGTTTGGCAGGAAATTCGTGCGCTTCATCCACACGCGCCAATCCTGCCCGTGTAGTGCCACTTTCTTGGCATCCTGCCCTCGCGAACCGATCACCGCGAGAGCGATCATGCCCCCGGCAAGGATCAGGGTGCGCGCATTGGGGGCCACCAGAATATGGGCCACTCCCCAGAGCGTGAAGGCCGACATCATCGGATGGCGGGTGACCTTGAAGGCGCCATGCGGCAGTCTGGTCGAGAGGCCCGCCACATCGGTTCCGGCCAGAGCCGGATTGCCGGCAAGCGAGGCAAGGAACAGAGCTGTGGCCACCAGGGTGAGCACCGAGGCAAGGACCCATGGCACCACGGCTTGTCCTTCCCACAATTGCGGAGAGGATGATGCTTTGCCGAAAGCAATGACTGCGCCGCTGAACGCGACCAGTGAAATGAGGGAATAGATCCCCAGAAATCCGCCCTGTCCAAACTGGCGAACCATTCCGGCGCGCAAGGGATGAGACATAAGGAGGTGTGTCCCGACAAATGCGGACATGCCTACAGCGAGCATCACGGTTGCTGTATCCACGGTTCGGTCCTTCCGTGCTTATTGTTATCATCAAACCATACGAGATCTTCGCATGGTCACTCGTACGCCTTGGGCAGCGCCCCTTCACTGGAGTGGCGGTATCTCTCACGCAACCTTGACTGGTGGTTGACCAGTGGCTGCGGCCTACCACTTATATATATTGTAACCGGAATGGATGATACCTCAAGCGGATCACCGTCCCAAATTACGACATCTGCCGCCAGGCCGGGCTTCAGGCTGCCGAACGCGGCGCTTTCGCCAAGGATGTCGGCGGGGATCGAGGTGATCGCGGCAAGCGCTTGCCCCCAGCTCAGCCCGGTCGCTCCGGGCACACGCGAAAGGCCGACAAGATTGCCCGCAAACTGCGGCGCATAGCGCGGCTGGTCGTTATCATAGAAGCCGCCCAGCGCCACTTTCACGCCCGCCGCAGTCATCCGTCCAACGTTGGACTGGGTGGCGGCAAGCGTCTCGAACGTGTTCGGCAGGTCCGCGAGCGCGCTGGCCAGCACCGGCACCTTGGCTGCAGCGAGTTCGCTGGCAACCCGCCACCCTTCGCCTGCACCGACAATCACCAGCCGGAGCGCAGGGAACTCACGGCCCAGCGCGATTACGCTGCGAATGTCCGCTGCCCGCTCGACATGAACGAAAAGCGGTTGCTTGCCGGTCACCACCGGGATCAGCGCGGCCGCATCCACGCGGGTCAGCAGCGCGTCGGCCGGTTGCGCAGCAGAATCCTTGCCCGGCTTGGCCTGCGCAAGATCGCGTGCTTCACGCAGCGCATTGCGCAGCAGCGCTTGCGCCGCGACGCGGCTGCCGCCGGCAAGGTCGGCACCGCGCTCGCCCAGTTCGACGAGCTGGAACACACGGGGCTCGACCGTGCCCGGGCCGTTCTGCGCCAGATCGATCACGGCGCCCTGCCCTGCAAAGATTGCGTTCGCGGCGACCGGAGCCACGCCCGCGCGGGTAATCCCGCTGGCACGGCTTATGGCGACTGGCGGCGCATCAGGATCGATCGCGACCGAAACATCGAGCCCGGCCGAAAAGCGCGCGGTGCCGGCATAGCTGTCGTTGCTTTCATCGACCGCGCCGACGTCGACGAGGCCAAGATCGGTCATCGCGGTGACGAGGCCGGGCGTGACCCATTTGCCGGTGCCATCGATAACCGGGATGCCGTCGGGGACCGCAATGGCCTTGCCGGCGGCCACGATCTTGCCGCCGCGCACCACCACGGTCCCTCCCGGGATCGGCGCGCTGCCATCACCGATGGCGATCATGGCGTTGGTGACGGCGAAATCACCGGATGGCAGAGCGGCGGGCGCATCGGCTGCGCGGGCCGGAAGCGCGGTGCCGGCGAGCAGCAGCGCGGCGGTGAGAAGGGCGGTCCGCTTCATTTCACGTCTCCCTCACCCGGCAGGCCCAGTTCGAAATCACTGACCGGCCGCCGCTTCGGATCGCCGAGATCGAACAGCAGGGCGCCGTCGATCCACACTTTTTCGGGGCGGGAATAGACCGAGAGCGGATTGCCGTTCCACAGCACGACATCGCCCATCTTGCCTTGCGCAAGGCTGCCAGTCTGCTTGTCGATGCCGAGCGCCTTGGCGGGGTTCAGCGTGATCCAGCGGATCACCTCACCATCGGGAATGGTGATGCCCATCCGTTTGCCTGCCGCGCGTGCCTTGGCGGCTTCCTGGTTGAGCCGCTGGATGCCGTTGGCGTCGTCCGAATGAATGATCACGCAGGCTCCCGTATCGGCCAGCAGCGCGGCGTTCTCGGGAATGGCGTCGAAGGCTTCCATCTTGAAGCCCCACCAATCGGCCCAGATCGCGGCGCAGATGCCGTTATCCTTGAGCAGGTCGGCGATCTTGTAGGCCTCCACGGCGTGGTGGAAGGCGGTGACCTTGTAGCCGAATTCCTTGGCCATATCGATGACCTGGGCCATCTCGTCGGCGCGGTAGCAGTGGTTCTGGA
The DNA here is from genome assembly GCF_027486195.1 of Novosphingobium sp. Classification (GTDB taxonomy): domain Bacteria; phylum Pseudomonadota; class Alphaproteobacteria; order Sphingomonadales; family Sphingomonadaceae; genus Novosphingobium. The sequence goes on along the minus strand of NZ_JAIXPP010000124.1, from coordinate 32,861 downwards.
CGAGGATCTTGCCGTCCAGCACATCGGCCATCGTGTCCATGGCCAGGTCGCGGTCGGTCAGTTTACCCTCGGCGCGCTTCTTGCGGTATTCGGCCGCCTTGATCCATGTCTGGCGGTCCACCGCCATGTTGCCCATGCGCGTGGAGGGCATCTGGCCCTTTCCGCCATAGACGCGCTTGGGGTTCTCGCCGCAGGCCATCTTCATGCCATAGGGCGCGCCGGGGAACTTCATCGCCTGCACGGTGCGGGCGTAGACGTTCTTGAGCACGACCGAGCGCCCACCGATGAGATTGGCCGAGCCCGGCAGGATCTGCATCGTCGTCACACCGCCGTTGGTGAGCGCGCGGCTGAAGCCCGGGTCCTGCGGCCAGACGCTGTGTTCGGCCCAGACTTGCGGCGTGGTCGGCGCGGTCGCCTCATTGCCATCGGAATGCGCGGCGACTTGCGGGCTGGCGTAGACACCGAGGTGGCTGTGAATGTCGATCACCCCGGGGGTGACGAACTTGCCCGCGCCATCGATGCGGCGATAGCCATCGGGCACCGCGAGCCGCGCGTCGCCCACGGCAACGACCTTGCCGCCCTGAAGCAGCACGGTGCCGTTGGCGATCTCACCGCCGGTGCCATCGAATACCGTGGCGCCAACGATCGCGGTGGGCTCGCCCGGATAAGCCTTGTACGTCGAGGGGTAGGGGTTTTCCTGCCAGGTTGGCCCGGTGGCCGGGGCAGGCTTCGTCTCGGCCATGCCCGCCATGGGCGATGCGAGCAGGGCGAGACCCGCCAGCATATGCGTGGCCACGCGGCCCATCGCTCGTATCCCGTGCATGCCTGTCACTTCACTCCATGCATCAGCCGCTTCAGCGGCACCGAAAGCACCAGCAGGACCAGGCCGATCACCGCCGAGACTTCGCCGATGGTCTGGAACACGCCGACATAGGTCTCAAGGCTCACCTTGAGGTTGGTGACTTCGCCGCCAACCGTCTCCACACTGGCGAATTGTGCAACAACACCAGCGACATACTGCGCCACCGCGATGGAGAGGAACCACGTCCCCATCATCAGGCCGACGATCCGGGCGATCGAAAGCTTGGTCACCATCGAGAGGCCGACCGGGGAAATGCACAGCTCGGCCATCGAGTGGATCAGGTAGAGCCCGGCGAGCCACCACAGCGCGACCTTGAAATCGGGCCCGGCAAACTGCGCACCCCAGACCAGGAACAGGAAGCCTGCGCCGACGCCGACGAGTGCGAGGCCGAACTTGACCGGGATGCCCGGCTCCATCCCCCGCTTCGCCAGTGCGCCCCACAGGATCGAGAACAGCGGCGCCAGTACCACGATGAACAGGGCGTTGAAAAATTGCGTCTGCCCCGCCGTGATCGAGAACAGGCCGAACACGCTCATGTCCGTATTGCGATCGGCAAACAGCGTGAGCGAGGAACCGGCCTGCTCGAACAGGGTCCAGAACACAGTGTTGAAGGTGATGAGCACGATCGCCGCAACCATCATCTCGAACTCGCGCTTGTCGCCGTTCTGCCATGACCACACCAGAATGCCGGGGATGGCGATGATGAAGGTGCCGAACATGATCTTGCCCATGATCGGCAGGCTGGCGATGTAGCCGATGAGCCCGCTGCCCTCGGGCGGTTTCGCATAGGCCATGAGGTTCGCGAACAGCAGGTAGGCGAGCGGGACTGCCAGGATCGCCCCGATGTAGACGAGGACATCGCGCGAAGGGTTCGCGCCCGCTGGCCGTTCGCCAAAGCCATCGAGCTTGCCGCCATCGAACTGGAACAGCAGCCACGAGACCGCCATGCCCGCCGCCGCCAGCGCGAAGCCCGCCCACCAGCCGAGCCCGCCCCACGAGCCCATGCCGACTGCGAGCAGCGGGCAGAGGATCTGCGAGAACAGCGAGCCAAGGTTGATGCCCATGTAGAAGATGGTGAAGCCCGCATCGCGCCGCCGGTCGCCCTGTTCATAGAGCTCACCGACGATGGTGGAAATGTTGGGCTTGAAGAAGCCATTGCCCACGGTGACGAAAGCGAGGCCGGTAATGAGGAGGAAGGTATAGAGCGGATTGCGTTCTCCGCCCGCTTCAAACCCGCCTGCCGGAATGCGGCGCGCTTCGCTGCCGTCCTCGCGCAGCAGCGAGACGGTCTTGTCCTCGTTGCCCTTGATCCGAAGCGCAGCGCCGTGGTCGCTGATATACTGGCGCCGGGCTTCGCCGTTGCCTTCGACGGTCACTTCATACCGTGTGCCCTCGATCGTGGCGTAGGGTTTGGCCGCGCCGCCGGTGCTCGAGAAGCAGAGCACCGCGTAGCCCAGGCTCATGAGAATGGCGCCGAACTTGACCGAACGCTTGGAGCCGAGGAACCGGTCCGCCATCATGCCGCCGATCAGCGGGGTCAGGTAAACCAGCGCGGTGAAGCCCCCGTAGAGGCCCGTCGTCGTCGTGTCGCTGAACAGGAAATGCTGCGCGAGATACAGCGTGAGCAACGCGCGCATGCCGTAGTAGCCGAACCGTTCCATCGCCTCGGTCGTGAACAACCGGGCCAGCTGTGCCGGGTGGCCAAACCAGCTGGCATCGCGCGCGGCTCGGGTTGGCTCGGCGTCGACTGCGGCTCCAAGCGGTTCTGTCATGGCGTGAAAAAGCTCCCCTCGCGCATCCTGTGCGGAATTTGCGAGCATGATTAGCGTCTAACCGCGTCTTGGGAAGGTTCTTGTCACAGTTTTCCTAGCGGAATCAGACGACAAGGTGGTTTCGTGCGCGATGTGCATCCCCCGGGATCGGACAGCGTGCGGAACGGCCGCAATGTGTAATTTTGTTGCGCTCGGTTGCGCGTCTCGCTGTATTATGGCACCGCATCACCTATGGCATCTCCGAGTTCCTCCGCAGGACGGCCCGTCTACCTGAAGCTGCGCGATCAGATCGCGGCCGCGATACTGGACGGCACGTTTGCGGAAGGCGCCATGCTACCGTCGGTGCGCGCCTACGCGGCGGCGGAGGCGGCCAATCCGCTCACAGTGGCCAAGGCGTACCAGCAATTTCAGACCGAAGGGCTCGTACAGGTCCAGCGCGGGGTGGGCATGTTCGTCGCGCCGGGCGCGGCAGAAGCGCTTCGGACGCGCGAGCGGGAGGCATTCCTGCACCACGAATGGCCCGAAATCAGGGTGCGCATGCGGCGGCTCCATCTCGATGCGGCGGCGCTGCTGGGCGAGCCGGAACGAACCTGAGCACTCTTGGCGCTAATCCCTTGCCGTATAACGATTGATAAGTTGCCGCACCGCATGTGGTCTGGCACACTTGCATCGCTCCAGCGGACCGGGACTCGCCCGGAAGGAGTGATGTCGGCGGCGCGGATCAAGCCTAAAGGGCACCCGCTGTTCCCGGCATGCAAGTAGGGGGGATGCGGATGATCCGATCCGAATTGTTGCAGGCGCTTGCCAAACAAAGCCCAGGCATGCGCGGCGAAGAGATCGAGCGCGTGGTCGACGTGTTCTTCGACGAGATAGCAAAGCGCCTTGCCGAAGGTGGCCGCGTGGAACTGCGCGGCTTCGGCGCGTTTTCGACGCGTGAGCGCGATGCGCGCAAGGGACGCAATCCGCGGACCGGCGATTCCGTCGAGGTTCCGGGCAAGCGCGTGCCTTATTTCAAGCCCGGCAAGGACATGCGGCTGCGGCTCAACGCCGAGTAAGGTGGGCTGGCCGCGGGGCTTTCCCGCGGCTACCCGGCGTCCAGACGGCAACCATCGGCGCGAGGACCGCGTCGGGCGTTGCCGTGCCCGCTCCTCTGTGCCATCGAGCAGCCCTGCCCATCAAACGCGGACGTGGCGGAATGGTAGACGCAGGGGACTTAAAATCCCTTGAGCTCAGCTCGTGCGGGTTCGAGTCCCGCCGTCCGTACCAGGTGGCGCAATCCGGACGCGGGTTCGCCTCGCCGCGTCCATTGCTCCCTCCGCCGCAGAGGAACTTGGTTAGGACCAAGTAAGAATACTTATTGCCTGCGGGTTAATGTACGCCGCCCACACACCGGCAGAACGCTGCAGGGGGGCTGGCCATGGCGGTCATCAAAGGTACGATCAACGCCGATACGCTGAACGGGACGACCGGGTCCGATCAGATTACCGGGCTTGCCGGTTCTGATATTCTCAAAGGACTGGGCGGCAACGACCTGCTCGACGGCGGCACAGGTGATGACACCATGTACGGCGGCGCGGGCGACGATATCTACATCGTCGATTCCGTGAACGACAAGGTGATCGAGCTGACCGGCGAAGGGATCGATCTGGTCAAGGCCAGCGTCAGCTTCACACTGGGCGCCTTTGTCGAAAATCTCCTGCTGACGGGCACGGCTGCCATCAACGGAACCGGCAACGCGCTGGCCAACACGTTGACCGGCAACAGCGGGAACAACATCCTCAAGGGACTTGCTGGCAACGATATTCTCGACGGGGGCGCCGGGGCGGATCAGCTGATCGGCGGCACCGGCATGGATACGATGACCGGCGGTGCGGGCAACGACAGGTTCGTCTTCGCCGATGGCGATTTTGCGAGCAAGACCTCGACCGGGGCTGACGTGATCGTGGACTTCACGGCGGGCGACAAGATCGACCTCAGCCTGGTCGACGCGGTGAGCACGGCCACGCCCTATAACCAGCCGGGCGATCAGGCCTTCGTGTTCATCGGGCACAACCGCTTCCACATCCAGACGGGCCGGGAGCTGCGCTATGATGTCGTCGGCGGCAACACCTATGTCTATGGCAGCACGAACGGGGATGCGACGGCGGATTTCTGCATCAAGATCCTTGGAATCCACACGCTGACATCGACTGATTTCGTTTTGTGAGTTTCTGCGCGGGGGGCGCTTCGGGTTGATGGATGCACAGGTTCCGGCATCGCGCCGCGCGGTCTTGGGCGGCCTTGCCGGCATGGCGCTGGCGGGGTTGTGCACGCCTGTCGAAGCGGCTGCCTCGCTCGATCTTGCCAGGTATCGCGGCAAGGTCGTCTACGTGGATTTCTGGGCATCATGGTGCGGGCCCTGCAAGCTGTCCTTTCCCTTCATGCAGGAGCTCGCCGGGCGCTATCCGGCGGGCGACCTTGCCGTGGTGACCGTGAACGTGGACCGCCAGCGCGGGGCGGCGGATGCCTTCCTGCGGCAGGTCCGCTCCAGCCTGCCGGTCATCTATGACGCGGCCGGCGATCTGGCGCAGACATGGAAGGTGGCCGACATGCCGACCTCGCTGGTGTTCGACCGCAAGGGCGCGATGCGCTTCCGCCATCAGGGGTTCTTTCCCGGCAAGGTGCGCGAATACGAGGGCCATGTTGCCCAGCTCTTGCAGGAGGCCTGAGGCCATGCGCTGCGCCCGTCTCCTGATCATCGCAGTTTTGCCGCTGCTGGGTGCCTGCGCGCATGTCGGTGCCCAGCCCTGGCAGCGTGACGTGCTGGCGAGGAAATCGATGCAGCTCGGGCGTGATCCGTCGATCATTGCCTTCGACGAGCACACCTATTTCAGCAAGGAGGCAGCGTCCGGCGGACGCAGCTTCGATGGCGGAGGCTGCGGGTGCAATTGAACGGCGGCGGGCTGTCCGCAACGCTCGGCATGCTCGCCGGGGCGCTGCTGGGCGCCCAGCCGGTTGCAGCACAAGCCGATGGGGCCGCCGCCAACGCCTATGACCAGACGGCGAGCGAACCTGGCACCATGGTCGCCGATTCCGCGCTCCTCATCTACCAGGAGGACGACGACCGTGTCCGCGCCGTCGAGGCCTCCTCCACCATCACCTGGAACGCAGCCAGCGGCGCCGTCGTCTCCGGCCGGTTGACCTATGATGCACTGACCGGCGCGACGCCCAATGGCGGTGTCCGATCGCGCTATCCGCAGAATTTCTACCCGCCGAGCAAGCCGAGCATCGGCAGCGGGCTGGGGACCAACCCCGATACCCAGACCGGCGCGTCCGGCCGTTACACCGTCGCACCGGGCCAGCTGCCGGTGGACAAGGGGTTCAAGGATCACCGCGAGGCCTATGATCTGGGGGTGACACTCCCGCTCGAGGATGGCTTCAAGCTCGGCCTGGGCGGGGCTGCTTCGTTCGAAACCGATTATGCATCCTGGTCGGCACGCGCCTCGGTCGCCAAGGACCTGTGGGGCAAGAACACCACGCTCTCGATGGGCTTCAATTTCGAGCACGACACGGTGCGGCCCTTCACCGGCATTCCGCGCGCCCAGTCGTTCATGGGCGATCAGATCGTGGCGCGATCCCGGGTCAAGCGCGTCGCCAGCCTCGTCGCCGGGGTCACGCAGATTCTCAGCCCCACCTGGCTGGTGCAGCTGAACTACAGCTACGGCGTCAGTCGCGGCTATCACACCGATCCCTACAAGGTCTTCACGCTGGTAGACAGCGCCACCGGTGATCCGTTCTACACCATCTACGAGGAACGGCCCGGCGTGCGCCGACGCAGCAGCATTTACGGGGCGACCAAGTTTGCGCTCGGTTCTGCGGTCACGGACGCTTCGGTGCGCTGGTATGATGATAGCTGGGGCATCACGGCAATGACTTATGCGCTTTCGCAGCACCTGCCGCTGGGGAAAGCGGCCTATCTCGAGCCAGGGCTGCGGTTCTATCGCCAGACCGCCGCACGCTTCTTCGCGCCGTACCTCGGCATCGACGTACCCGCCCCGCGCTATGTCAGTGCGGACAGCCGTCTCTCGCGGTTTCGTGCCTGGACCTTCTCGTTCAAGGCCGGAGCGCAGCTGACCTCGCGGCTGGAAGTCTATGGCGTGGCAGAGCGATATGTGCAGCAAGGGTTGCGGTTCGATCGGTCGGCCCCCGGTGTGCTGGCGCGGACCGACCTGTTTGCCGGCACCCGATCCACCAGTCTGATCACCGGAGTGCGCTATACCTGGCATTAGAAGATCGGTGGACTGGCGATGGCCAAGGCGATGAAATCGACAGGAGTCCACAAGCATCGCTTCACTGCGATGGGTACGCCTTGTGAAGTGCAGGTGGAAAGCCGCGACAGTCTGCTCGCGGCGGAACTGGCGCGAATCGGTGAAGCCGAAGCCCGGCGGATCGAGGAAAAGTACACCCGCTACAAGCCGACCGGCGTGGTCTGGGCGATCAACAACGCTGGCGGCAAGCCGGTCGAGGTGGACGAGGAGACCGCTGGTCTTATCGATTATGCCGCGCAGGTTCATGCGCTGAGCGAAGGGCGCTTCGATGTGACCTCGGGCGTGCTGCGCCGTGCGTGGACGTTTGATGGATCGGACCGTGTGCCGGCGCCGGAGCAGGTCGCCGCGCTCATGCCGCTGGTCGGATGGGGCAAGGTGCAGTGGGAGTGCCCCCGCCTTATCCTGCCACCAGGCATGGAAATCGATCTCGGCGGTATCTGCAAGGAATACGCGGTCGATCGCGCGGCGATGGCGATCATGGCGGCCGCCGATTGCCCGGCCCTGATCAATTTCGGCGGCGATCTGCGCACAACGCGGGCCAAGGCGGGCGGGCGCTGGGCAGTGGCCATCGAATCGCTCGATCCGGCCAAGGCCTCTGGCGGGCTCCTCCAGATCGGCGAAGGCGCCATCGCGACGAGCGGGGATGCCAGGCGCTTCCTGCTGAAGCAGGGCAGGCGCTACAGCCACATCCTTGATCCCCGCACCGGCTGGCCGGTGGAAAGCCCGCCGCGCTCGGTCACCGTGGCGGCGCGGACTTGTGTGCAGGCCGGTACACTGTCCACTCTGGCGATGTTGCTGGGCCGAGAGGCGGAGACATTTCTCAAGTCGGAAAAGGCCGAAGCCTGGGTGCTCTGGTAACCTGGGCGACTTACCTCGGGTAACAACATGTCAATGATCAGTGCGTTAGAAGGCTGTCCGCACAGCGGAGCGCACATCTGGCCGGAAGGGTCCGGAAGGATGTGCGAGGGGAAACTAGGCTTGGCACAGGATCAGCAACTGCCGGGGAACTCCCGACAGAATCAGATGGGTGCGCCCCCCGGTTCGGAGCTTCGCTCCGCACCGCGCTATGCCCTGCTGATTCGCACTGCCAAGATCATCGCCGACGGACGCGAATTTCTCTGCATTATCCGCGATGCCTCGGCCACCGGCCTCAAGATCCGCCTCTTCTCGCCTTTGCCGCACGCAAGGGACCTCGCCGTCGAACTGATGACCGGCGATCGCTACCCGGTCGAACTGGTCTGGCATGCAGACGACTATGCCGGGCTTCGCTTCCCGCAGGAAATCGATGTCGAACGGCTGCTCGACGAATCGCGCGGCACGTTCCCCAAACGCCAGATCCGCTTGCAGATCGCGCTCAGCGGCGTGCTGCATTCGGGTGGCGAGGCTGTGCCCGTGCTGTTCCGCAACCTGTCACAGCAGGGTGCCTGCGTGGAATCGGAAAAGTGGCTGCTGATGAACGAGCTGATCCGCCTCGAGACCGGTGTAACGCAGCCGCTCTACGCCAAGGTCCGCTGGCGCAGCCATCCGCGCTATGGCCTGATCTTCGAGCACACATTCCGGCTCGAAGAACTGGCCCGCATTTCAGCACCGCTGCAATTCGCGCAGGCTCTGGAAGAGCACGCCAAGCCGCATGCGAATCAGCCTTCCTCCGGTGAAGCCTGACCTTGCGGGAGTTTCGCTGATCCCGCCCGCATTGTTAACCGTCTCTTAGCCATTTTCGTTCACTTCCGTTGCCAAGGCATGAACGCTTGAGCGGGAGCTAGCGATGGGTAACGGTTTCACGGGTCTGCAGGGGGAAAGCAGCGAGGTTCAGGTCGATGTTGCGATCATCGGCGCGGGACCTGCTGGGCTGACCGCCGGTTACCTGTTGTCGAAGAAGGGCCTCAAGGTCGCGATCATCGAGAAGGACACGCGCTACGTCGGCGGCATCAGCCGCACGGTGGAGCACGAGGGTTATCGCTTCGATATCGGCGGCCACCGCTTCTTCTCGAAGTCGCAGCAAGTTGTCGATTTGTGGAACGAGATCCTGCCCGACGACTTCATCCAGCGTCCGCGCATGAGCCGCATCTACTACGAGGGCAAGTTCTACTCCTACCCGCTGCGCGCGTTCGAAGCGCTGCGCAACCTCGGCATCTGGCGCTCGACCACCTGCATGGCGAGCTATGCCTGGACGAAGCTGTTCCCGATTCGGGAGGTGAAGAGCTTCGAGGACTGGACCAGCAACCAGTTCGGCAAGAAGCTCTATTCGATCTTCTTCAAGACCTACACCGAGAAGGTCTGGGGTATGCCCTGCAACGAGATGAGCGCCGACTGGGCCGCGCAGCGCATCAAGGGCCTCTCGCTCGGCGCTGCGGTGTTCGATGGCGTGAAGCGCAGCCTCGGGCTCAACAAGCGCCCGAACGACGGCATGCAGACCAAGACCCTGCTCGAAACCTTCCGCTATCCGCGCCAAGGCCCGGGCATGATGTGGGAAGCCGCGCGCGACAAGATCGTCGCCGCTGGCAGCCACGTCCTGATGGGCCATGCCATGAAGCAGCTTGCCAGCGACGGCCAGGGCGGCTGGCGCCTTTCGGCGACCCGCGCCGAGGATGGCGGCGAGACGGTGATCCGCGCCAGGCATGCCATCAGCTCTGCACCGATGCGTGAACTCGCCGCGCGCCTCCATCCGCTGCCGGCCTCGACACTGGAGGCCAGCCGCCTCAGGTACCGCGACTTCCTCACCGTGGCGCTCAAGATCCAGAGCGAGGACCTGTTCCCCGACAACTGGATCTACATTCACGACAGCAAGGTCCGCGTTGGCCGTGTCCAGAACTTCCGCTCGTGGTCGCCCGAAATGGTGCCCGATGAAAGCGTCGCCTGCGTCGGTCTCGAATACTTCTGCTTCGAGGGCGATGATCTCTGGGCCTCGAGCGACGAGGACCTGATCAAGCTCGCGACGAAGGAAATGGACATTCTCGGCCTCGTCGATCCGGCCAAGGTGATCGGCGGCGCAGTCGTCCGTCAGGAAAAGGCCTACCCGGTCTACGACGACGAGTACGCCGCCAACGTCGCCGCGATGCGCCACGAACTGGAAGCCAGCCACCCGACACTGCACCTTGTCGGCCGCAACGGCATGCACCGCTACAACAACCAGGACCACGCGATGATGACCGCGATGCTTACGGTCGAAAACATCATCGCAGGCAGCCGCGTTTACGACATCTGGTGCGTGAACGAGGACGCCGAGTATCACGAAGCGGGCGATGAGGGGGCCCAAAGCGCTATCCCCGCCCGCGCCGTGAGCGAGGACCAGGCCGCCGCGCTCACTTCGCTGCGCGACGTGCCGACGCGGATTGCCGGATCCGAGGCGGCATCCGGCAGGGATCGCGCTGCGGCTTGACCGCCACCTTTCGGGCCCGCCCGTGATGCCGTGCTGAACAGGATTTTGTCGTGACTGTGCTCGATATCGCTCCGCTTCATCGCATCCGCCAGATCGTGCTGGTGCGCTATATCCTCGCCAGCGTGGGGGCGCTGGCGGTGGATATGGGCACGTTCCTCGCGCTGCTCTCCGCCGGCGTTCCGCCCGTCGCAGCTTCGGCGCTGGGTTATGGACTCGGCATCATGGTCCACTGGATCCTGTCGAGCCGGAAGGTTTTTGCCGATCAGGTTGCGGAAGGCGGGATCGCGCGCACCAGGCAGAAAGCGATGTTCGTCGTTTCGGCGCTGATCGGCCTTGGCGTGACCACCCTTATCGTCGGCGGGGCCAGCGCGGCAGGTCTCGATCCCCGTGCTGCCAAGCTTTGCGCCATCGTCGTCAGCTTTGCGGTGACCTGGCTCCTGCGCAAGCGCGTGGTGTTCCGCTGATGGCAACGCTTTATGCCGGGGGCGAGGCCGCCTCGTTGCAGACCGCTTTCGTCACCGATCCCGCCAAGGGTCCATACCGGCGCGTCCTGATCACCTGGGCGCTGCTGGCGGTGACGATGATTCTCATCAACTTCCGGCTCATCGCCATGCTGCGCTTCGGCGATCCCGATGACGCGCTGCGCCTGCTGCAGGTGCGCGATCTGCTCGCGGGGCAATCGTGGTTCGATGTCCACCAGTACCGCATCGCCGCCCCCGAAGGCGTCGCGATGCATTGGTCGCGGCTGGTCGACATTCCGATCGCCGCCATGATTCTGTTGCTGCGTCCGCTGCTGGGAACGGCTGGCGCTGAATTCGCCACGGTGATCGCGGTGCCGCTGCTCACGCTGCTTTGCGCCATGGCGCTGCTGGGCCGCCTTGCCGCGCGCTGGTTCAACGATGAAGTCGTAGCGCTTGCGTGCCTGATGATCGGCCTTTCGCCGACGGTGCTGTGCCAGTTCACGCCAATGCGCATCGATCACCATGGCTGGCAGATCGTGCTCGCGCTCGTTGCGTTGAGCGGGCTCCACGCGAAAGACGCGCTGAAGGGCGGCGCGGTGATCGGCGCCGCGCTCGCGGCCTTGCTGGCAATCTCGATCGAGGGTCTGCCACTGACGGCGCTGTTCCTCGGTATCTGTGCGCTGCGCGGCCTGCGTGCCCCCGCCGCCCGGTTCGACTGGTTCTGCACCGCCAGCATGAGTCTTGCACTTTCAAGCGTGGCGATTTTCCTCGGCACACGCGGGACTTATGATCTGATCACGCATTGCGACGCCATTTCGCCGGTTCACCTTGCGCTGTTCGCGTGGGTTGCGGCCGGCGCTGCGGCGCTGCGCTTCGCCACGCCGCGCACGCTGGTCGGGCAGCTCGCTGGCCTCGCCGTAATGGGGGCGGGCGCTGCGGTGATCATGTTCGGTGTCGCGCCCGAATGCCGTGGCGGTGCCTTCGTGATGCTCGATCCGCTGGTCAAGCGCTACTGGTACGATTCGGTCGCTGAAGGCATGCCCTTCTGGCACACCAGCGCCCCGATGGCGGCGGCGATCCTCATGGGGCCGCTGGTCGGGGTCTACGGCACGTTCCGTCTCTGGCGCGAAGCCAAGGACGCACCGACGCGGCTGCTGTGGCTCGATCACATGCTGCTGCTTGCGGGTGCCTGGCTGATCGGCGTGGTGGTGGCGCGCGCTTCGGCAACCGCGCTGGTCTTTGCCGCCGTGCCTTCAGCGGCGCTGATCCTCGGCTGGGTCTACCGTCTGCGCAGCGTGGCGATCCTTCCGCGCCTTGGCGGTTATGCGCTCGTCGTCTCGCTTCTGGCGCCTGGGCTTCCTGTGGTTGTGGCGATGGGGGCGGTCAATCCGGCTTCGGCCAATTCGGCATCCGGCACCACGGTCCAGTCGATCGCCGGGATCAAGGTCGGCGCGATCGGGATGTCGAAGTGCCGCTATGACCTCGCCGGCGCCGCGCTCAACAAGATGCCTGCAACCGACATTTTCGCCCCGCTCGATATCGGGCCGGACCTCATCGTGAATTCGCACGCCCGCGTGGTGGCAACCGGCCATCACCGCGGGGCGGCCGGCATGCACGATGTGATCGCCGCCTTCATTGCACCCGCAGCGGAAGCCCATGCCATTGTGCGCAAACGCCATACGACGCTGATCGCGGTCTGCCCGGATATCTACGAGCCGGCCGTCTATGCCACCCGCGCCCCGAACGGCCTGATGGCACAACTGCTCGATGGCAAGGCGCCCGCATGGCTCCAGCCGGTAGACATCGCTCCCGGATCGCACATCCGGTTCTGGAAAGTGCTGAACTAGGCCGGTTCGCGCAGCGTGACCCACACCGGCGCATGGTCGCTGGCCTTCTCGCGCCCGCGATAGGCCTTGTCGACGCCAGCCCCCACCAGGCGGTCGGCCAGTTCGGGCGAAAGCAGTGCGTGATCGATGCGGAACCCGTGATCGCGCTGCCACGCCCCGGCCTGATAATCCCAGAAAGTCCACAGGCCGCCGCGCGGATGGTGGAGATCGAGCGCGTCGGTCCAGCCGTCGTTGAGCAGACGGCGATAGGCATCGCGCGATTCCGGCTGCATCAGCGAATCGCTTGCCATCGCGCGGGTATCCCACACGTCCTTGTCCTCCGGGATCACGTTGTAATCCCCGATCACCAGCGCGGGCACTTCCTCTGCCGCGATCTCGGCCATGCGCGCCCGCAGCCGCTCCATCCAGCGCAGCTTGTAATCGAACTTCGGCCCCGGTTGGGGATTGCCGTTGGGCAGGTAGATGCACACCACGCGCAGCCCGAAGACATCGGCCTCAAGATAGCGCGAATGCTCGTCCTCAGGCTCTCCGGCCAGGCCGCGCTGCACTTCCACCGGCTTGGTGCCGTCAGCCAGAATGGCAACGCCGTTGAAGCCTTTCTGGCCGTGCCAGATCGCGTGATAGCCGATCTTCTCGAACTCGGCGGCGGGGAAGTCCGCGTCCTGGGTCTTGATCTCCTGCAGGCAGGCGACAGATGGCCGGGTTTCCTCCAACCATTCCAGCAGGCGCGGCAGCCGCGCCTTGATCCCGTTTATGTTGAACGAAGCGACCTTGATACTCACACCGAAAAGCTCGAACCGCAGCCGCAGCCTGAGGCCGCCTGCGGATTGGTGACGCGGAAGGCAGCGCCGCCGAGCGATTCAACATATTCCACAGTCGCGCCCGCGATCAGTTCAAGGCTCATCGGATCGACGAGGAGCCGCACGCCATCGGTCTCACTCACGAGATCGTCGGACTCGGGCTCGTCCCCCATCTCGAACTTGTACTGAAAGCCCGAACAGCCGCCGCCTTCGACCGCGAGGCGCAGCACGGCGGGGCGGTTCTGCTTCGCAGCAATCGCGGCGATGCGCGCCGCTGCGCTGGGGGCGAGCGTGACGCTGCCCGAAAGTGCGGAATCCTGGATAAGCGTGGTCATGACTCCAAGATAGGGCAGGGCGGCCGCACTCTCAAGCTAAGCCGTCTGGATATACTCGCGCAGGGCCTCGGCCTCGGCCTCGATCCGGTCGATGCGGAATTTCACGAGGTCGCCGATCGAGACGAAGCCGACCATCTTGCCGTTGTCGAGCACCGGCAGGTGGCGAACACGGCGGCGAGTCATCAGCGCCAGCGCTTCGAGCGCGCTGTGATCGGGCGAGACCGAGATGACCGGCGCGGTCATCACATCGCGGACCCGCATCTGCAGCGCGGTGCCGCCGTGAAGCTTAAGAGCATAAAGCACGTCGCGTTCGGAAAAGATCCCGGCCACCTCGTTTCCCGCATCGGTGACCGGCAAGGCCCCGATGCGGCGTGAGGCGAGGGTTTCGACAGCGTCGGCAACGAGGTCGTCGGCATGGCAGTGCCATACCTCTCCCGAACGGCCGGCGATCAGCAGCGCGATCGACATGGCATCCTCCTTCTCCCCTTTCGGGAGATCCCACTTCTCCGGCAAGTCGTTCCAAAGCTTGCCGATTCGCAGATCATGCCACCAAAGGGCAGGCGGGGAAAGCGATTGCCTTGGCGGGGCAAGCGGCGCATGAAACCGGCCATGGCCAACCCCGTTCGCCCTTCTCCGCTCGATGATCCGGATTACGCCCAATTCGCGTGGGGCCGCTATTTCCGCGTCATGCGCTGGATGGGGCTCCTGACCCTGGCGGTCATGGCGGCAGCTGCCTTCTACCTCTACGAGGCTGTCGGGCTCGTCTCGATCCACCTCTATATCGCGGCCATGCTCGGCATCGGTTTCACGATGATGCTGATGGCCGCGCTGATGGGCCTCGTGTTTCTGTCCAGCGGCACCGGCCATGATGAGGCGGTGGACAACGGCCTCGAGCAGCATGTCGATGAGTGGTGGAAATGAAGGTCACTCGGGCGGCGTGAGGCGGTAGTCCTCGACCGGCACCCCGCCGATCACGTGCTCCTGAATGATCCGCTCCAGCACTTCCGGCGTGCAGGAATGGTACCAGACGTTGTCCGGATAGACGAGCGCGACCGGCCCCGCCGCGCAGACGCGCAGGCAGCCGACCTTGTTGCGCAGCACGCCCTGCGGCCCGCCGAGCTTGAGTTCGCCCAGCCGCTTCTTGAGGAAGTTCCACGCGGCATCGCCCGCCTCGCGCGGGGCGCACTTGTCCTTATCGGGACCGGCGCAGAGCAGGATGTGCCGCTGCGGGGCAAAACCGCCCAGCCCGGCCACGGCCTGTCGCGCCAGCGTGACCTCATCAGGCTTCACCGGATCAACCATGCATCGAGCCTTTCGCGAAGGGCGAGGTCGATCGACTGCGGCCGCTCGCCATCGGTGAATACGATGGTGACCTGCGCCGTCGCCACCGGACGGCCATCCTGCAGCAGCAATTGCCTGAGGCTCCAACTGCTGCGCCCGCCGGGCAGCGCGCCGACGCGGCATTCGAGGCCCGCCGGGTAATAGGCCTGCGCCAGATAGTCGATCGTCACGTTGGCGACCATGAAGCGCGCGCCATCGGTGTTCTTCGGCATTCCGACTGCCGTGATGAAGCGCAGCCGCGCATCCTCGAACACTGCGGCCATCGCCACGTTGTTGATGTGCCCGTTGGGATCGAGATCGGCAAACCGCGTGGTGACGGCATTGCCGAAAGGGTAGCGCGCGGGATCGAGCAGCGCGGGATCAGGTCTGGCCATGGCCGCGCCCTAGCATAGCCGAATGGGCAGGATCAGCCCTTCTTGCCGACAATCCGCGCGATTTCCGCTGCGACCAGCTTCTCAACCATCGGCGGCAGGTTCTTGTCGAGCCACTCGGCCAGCGCCGGGCGCAGCATTTCGCGCACCAGGCTTTCAAGCGAAGTCTCGCCCGAACGGACGATCTGCGGCGATGCGCCGGGTGCGGAGAGCATTGCCAGTGCGGCGAGCGAATCGCGCATCGAAGCGGTGGCCTGTTCCGCGATCAGCGGTGCGTCGTCATCCTCTTCCGCCTCGACGGATGCGCCGCGATCCTCGTTCAAGATCTGCGCCGCAACGACGCTGAGATCGAGCACGTCGGCCGGGAATGACGCCGGGCGACCTTCGCCGCGCACAGCCGAACGGGCAGAAACGCGCGTCGATTGCGCCGGAGCTGGGGCCAGAGCCGATTCCGGCGCTGCGTCGCGGCGGTTTCGCTCACGCGCTGCTTCAGCGCGGTTGTCGCGCGCGATCACCTTCTTGATCGACTCGAGAATTTCCTCGACCGAAGGTTCCGAAGCCTGACGCATGCTTATCCCCACACAATCTACCAGCTGGTCATCAATCTGGCCGGCCCAGCCTGAACGAATCAGGCGCCCCCGGGCGGCCCTGTACCATCAAGGAACAGGTTGTGGAGGAATTGTTGCAGTTTGGGCCGGAGTGTCAACCGTCCGAGTGGCCTTGGGCAGTGTCGGGGAATCGAGCGCCCAATCGAACACCCGCCCGCGCACCCGGCGATAGTTCGCCTCGGGATCGTAGAGCGAGGCCGGATCGAAGCCGAGATCGGTGGCCTGCGCCTTGCCCATCGCGGCGAGCAGATTGAAGGCTGCGACATAGGCATTGCGGCGTGCTGCCACGAGACCCACTTGTGCGCGCAGCAGTTCCTGCTCGGCATCGAGGATGTTGAGGATCGTGCGGTTGCCCACGGTGTTTTCCGCGCGCACGCCCTCAAGGCTCAATGCCGCGGCATCGACTGCGGTCTGGTTGAGGGTGATGACGTCGTTCGCTGCGCGCCACTGCGTATAGGCAGAGCGGACATTGGCGATGACCTGCCGCTCGGTCGAGATTTCCTGCTCCTCGGTCGCGCTCGCCGTGGCCTGGGCCCGGCGCTGCTGTGCAGCAGGCAGCCCGCCCTGAAACAGCGGGATCGAGGCGCGCACGCCGGCCTGCGCCGTCGTCTGGCTCTGGACGAAATTGCCACCGACTGCGCCGCCGCCCAGCGAGTTGAAGTAGGTCGAATATTCGCCCGAGGTATAGAGCGAGATCGTCGGCAGGCGGCCTGCACCGGCGGCCTTGGCGTCATAGCCGGCCGCCTTTGTGCGCTGGCGCGCCGCTTCGAGATCGGGGTTGTTGTCGAGCGCGGTCTGCACGGCTTCGTCCGGCGTCGCGGGCAGTCCGGCGAGCGGCGGCGGCGGCTGGAGATCTGCCGGGGCCAGCCCGACAACCTGCACATAGCGTTCGCGGCTGGCCACCAGTGCGGCCTCTGCGCTGCGCAGATCGGCGCGCGCCAGAGCGAGGCGCGAATTGGACTGCGCCACGTCGGTGCGGGTCACATCGCCGATCTCGAAGCGGTCGCTGGTCGCCTTGAGGTTGACCTCGAGCACCTGCACATTGTTGCGATTAAGCCCCACGGTTGCGGCATCGCGGATCACGTCCATGTAGGCCGCAACGACCTGGCTGAACACGCCCGCTTCGGTGCCGCGCAGGCTTGCCTGCCCGGCTTCGACGCGAATCTTGGCGGCTGCGAGCGAATTGCGCACCGAACCGCCCGAATAGATCGGCACGCTGAGCGAGGGATCGACGGTCAGCAACCGCTTCGGTGCGATGAAGCTGTTGGGTCCGACCTTGAGAAACTCGGTATAGGTTGCCGTACCTGTAAGGCTCGGCAGGCCGGGTGCGCGGGCGATCGGCACGCCTTCGTCGGTCGCGCGCTGGTTGGCGCGGGCGGCGGCAAGATCAGGGTTGGTGGCATAGGCAGCGGCCAGCGCGCCCTGCAGGTCGTCGGCGTGAACTGGCGTCGCGGCGGCGGCGATGGCGAGCGCAGCCAGCGCAGGGCCGGCCTTCAGCCGACGTATCAGGGGCCAATTGGCCGTGGAACGAATCATGAGGTTCAGAAGCTCCACTTCGGGCGAGGCGCAAATGCGGCAAGCGGCGCAAAGTCGGCCTCGGCCAGAACGGTCAGTACGAGAGCGCCGCCGACCTTGCGGCCAAGCGCCAGACGGGTCACGCCCCGCTCCACCACGCCGGTGACAAGGCGGCCGTCCGCCGAAACCACATCGGCCAGCGCGGCAGGCAGTTCCTCGATCGCGCCGTCAACCAGCACCAGCGTATTTGCGCCAGCCTTGGCCCATTCGCCCGTGGTAGCCACGAGCGTGACCTTTGCGGCCAGCTTCCCGGCGAGCGCGGCGAGATAGCCGCCGGGGTTGCCGATCACGAGCACGCTGTCGTCAGCCGCCGGTTCCGCAGCGGTCAGCATCTGGCCGTAAGTCAGCGCTGGGGACAGCACTTCGCCGCCGCCTAGCGCCACGGCGCGATCGGCATAGGCCACCGCGCGGCGTGCTTCGGGCACGAAGTCCTCACGCGGCACGGCCAGGAACGCGGCGAGAATGGCCGGATCGTTGATACCGCTCACGCGCAGCTGGCTATCGATCATCGCACGGCGTGCGGTCTCACCGCCGGCATCTGCAATGTTCGCGCGCTCTTCCACTACCGTCATGAATTCCCTCACTTGCGGGGCCAGACTGCGTGGCCGCTGGGGCCGGTGCAATCCTGACCGTGGGCCGCGCCTTGCGCTGCGGCCAAATCCATCGAACTCTTGATTACAGGCCCTTAGAATATCGTCCACGGCGCGCCAAGCGCTTTGCATGACGCTGGTCGATGGCTAAACGGCGGTTCATCGATTACGCCCGCGCGCTGCGGGCAGAAACCAGCGGAAGGACCCGGCGATGCCAGGGATGACAACGACGATGACGACGATCCGGGAGGAAGACCTCATCGAGAGCGTGGCCGACGCGCTGCAATACATCAGCTATTTCCACCCGATGGACTACATCCGCGCGCTGGGTGAAGCCTACAAGGCTGAACAAGGGCCTGCCGCCAAGGATGCGATCGCCCAGATCCTGACGAACAGCCGCATGTGTGCCGAAGGGCACCGGCCGATCTGCCAGGACACCGGCATCGTCAACGTCTTCATCAAGTGGGGTCAGGACTGCCGGCTGGAAAGCGACAAGAGCCTGCAGGATGTCGTCGATGAAGGCGTGCGCCGCGCCTATCTCGATCCCGACAACAAGCTGCGCGCCTCGGTCCTCGCCGATCCCGCGTTCACCCGCCGTAACACGCGCGACAATACCCCGTGTGTGCTTCATGTCGAGATGGTGAAGGGCCACACGGTCTCGGTCGATGTCGCGGCCAAGGGCGGCGGCAGCGAGAACAAGTCGAAGTTCAAGATGATGAACCCCAGCGATTCGATCGTCGACTGGGTGGTCGAGATGCTGCCGCAGATGGGCGCGGGCTGGTGCCCGCCGGGCATGCTCGGCATCGGCATCGGCGGCACGGCGGAGCACTGCATGCTGCTCGCCAAGCAGGCGCTGATGGAGCCGATCGACATGGCGCAACTGAAGCTGCGCGGGCCGCAAAATGATATCGAGGCCCTGCGCATCGATATCTTCGACAAGGTCAACGCGCTGGGCATCGGTGCCCAGGGCCTCGGCGGGCTTTCGACGATCCTCGACGTCAAGATCATGGATGCGCCGTGCCATGCTGCGGGCAAGCCGGTGGCGATGATCCCCAATTGCGCTGCCACGCGCCACGCCCACTTCACGCTCGATGGTTCGGGCCCTGCGTTCCTCGAAGCGCCCAAGCTCGATGAATGGCCCGACGTGCACTGGACGCCCGATGCAGCGGCCAAGCGCGTCAATCTCGACACCCTGACGGCGGAAGAGGTGCAGAGCTGGAAGCAGGGCGACCGCTTGCTGCTCAATGGCAAGATGCTTACCGGCCGCGATGCCGCGCACAAGCGCATTGCCGACATGCTCGCCAAGGGCGAGGAACTGCCGGTCGATTTCAAGGGCCGCGTGATCTATTACGTCGGTCCTGTCGATCCCGTGCGCGAGGAAGTGGTCGGCCCCGCCGGCCCCACCACCGCGACACGCATGGACAAGTTCTCCGACACGATGCTCAACCTCGGCCTGCTTGCCTCGGTCGGCAAGGCGGAGCGTGGCGTGGCGGCGACCGAATCCATCGCGAAGCACAAGTCCGCCTATCTCATGGCGGTCGGCGGTGCGGCCTATCTCGTCAGCCGCGCGATCAAGCAGTCGAAGGTGGTCGGCTTTGCCGATCTCGGCATGGAAGCGATTTATGAATTCACCGTGGAGGACATGCCGGTGACGGTCGCGGTCGATTCGACCGGGCAGAACGTGCACCAGCTTGCACCGCTCGTGTGGAAGAAGAAGATTGCGGAAGAAGGCTTGCTCCCGGCCTGATCCATCGACCAACGGTTGACTGCGCTCGACTGTCCGGCTGGCGCTGGCCGGGCAGTTGGGCGTAAGAGTGACCGAATGGCCAGTGTTCCCGCCGATATTGCTGCCGAGAGACCGCACGTGCCCACGCGCGCCGTGCTGCTGTCTGCGGCGGCACTGTGGCTGACCTATTTCCTGCTGATCACCCTGCGCGGGATCGTGGTCGATCTCGGCGAGTTCAACGAATTGCTCTGGCGCCGCGCGGTCGTCACGCTCGCGGGCATTGCGATCACGGTGATGGCATGGCCGGTGCTGCGCCGGTTCGACGGGCGCAGCAACGGGGTGCGAATCGGTGCGGCGCTGATCATCATGCTCCCCGCGGCCCTGGCCCTCGCGGCAATCAACCAGCAGTGCTTTGCGCCGGTCGAGAAGAAGCTGATCGAGCGCGAGGCCCGCGCGGCGCAGGCGCAGGCCGAGGCGGCGGCCAAGGCGATCCGCGCCGGGCAGGGCGCTGTGCCCGGCGATGCGCCGTCGGACGTGCCGTTGCCGAGTGTACGCGTCCGGCACGATGTTTCGGGCAACGTCCTGATCGACGTCGCCGATCCGCCGCAGGCCTTTCCCGCACCCTTGCCGCCCCCCGAACCGCCTGCGCCTCCGGCACCGCCAGTCTCTCCGCACTCCGCAAAGGCACCGCCGGTGCCATCCCCGGAAGCCAGTGAGGAGCCGGGCAGCGGGGACGACGGCGACGAAGAAGCCGTGATCACGGCGCCCGGCGGCGTTTCGATCATCAAGCGCAGCGATGGCAGCGCCGAAGTGCGCGTCGGGCCTCGGCGGATCGCCACCGATGCCGATCATGCCGATGAACTCGCCGACGAACTGGCGCAGGCCCAGCGCGAAGTTGCCCAGGCGCAGCGCGAAATGGAGCGTGCGCGGAGCGAGGCGGAGTTCTCGGTCGCGCAGTCGCGCCTTGCCGGAATCAGCGCGGTGCGCTGGAACGTGCTGCGCGGCCTCGCCGATGCGGGTCTGATTGCAGAGAAAGACGTACCGCCCGCCCCTGCTGGTCCTGTCGGTGAAGCGGTGAAGGAAGTGCGCGCGCGCGGCGTAAAGGAACACAAGGCACGCGCCAGCAAGCCCCGGCCTCCTGTGCGTCATGCGGCGACCCGGTCCCCGGCAAAGGCTGCCCCCGCAACCGTGCCGTCACCGACCCCATCACCTGCGCCGATCGCGAGTGCATCGCCGGCCTCGCCTCCCGCTCCCGCCGCCACCGACAGTGATACCCAGATGCACAGCGCGATCATCAGCAAGATGATCGAGGACGAGGGTCTGTGGAAGCAGCTCACCGATGTGGCGCTCGGCCGTTATTTCCTGCTGATCGCCTGGGCCGGGCTCTATATCGCACTCGGCAATGCCGAGATGGCGCGCGCTTCGGAGCGGCGCGAAGGGGAATACAAGCGCGCGGCCAAGGCGGCAGAGCTGCGGAGCTTGCGCTATCAGGTCAATCCGCACTTCCTCTTCAACACGCTCAATTCGCTGTCCGCGCTGGTGATGGTCGGCCGCAGCGAACAGGCGGAGAAGATGATTCAGACGATCTCCAGCTTTTATCGCCACAGCCTCGCCGGCGATCCCACGGCGGATGTGCCGCTGGCCGATGAGATTGCGCTGCAGCGCCACTATCTGGAAATCGAGGCTGTGCGCTTTCCAGAGCGGCTGGTCTGCGAATTCGATGTGCCGCAGGGGCTTGAGAGCGCCTGCGTGCCGGGCATGATCCTGCAGCCGCTGGTCGAGAATTCGATCAAGTACGGCGTCTCGGCAAGCACTCGCCCTGTCACCATCCGCATCGCCGCGCAGGAAGCGGGCGGCAAGCTCGTGCTGACCGTTGCGGACGACGGCCCGGGCAAGACCGGCGCGAACGCGGGAACCGGCATCGGGCTCGAGAACGTGCGCAACCGGCTGGCGGCGCGCTTCGGTGATGAGGCGCGGGTGGAAAGCGGGGCGCTGCCTGCGGGTGGCTATGCCACCGTGCTGACGATCCCGCTGGTGCGGTCGATCTGCGATTGAGGATGGAGACCGGGGGACAGATGCCTATGCCGCCAATGAAGACCCTGATTGTCGATGATGAGCCGCTCGCGGTGGAGCGCATGCAGATCCTCTGCGCGCGCATCCCGGCGCTGCACGTGGTCGGCACCGCGAGCGACGGCGCGGCGGCGCTGCGTCTGTGTGAAGCGCTTGGCCCCGAACTCGTGCTGCTCGACATGACGATGCCCGAAGTCGATGGCCTCGGCGTGGCGCGCGGGCTCGTGCGGATGTCGCCGCGCCCTGCGGTGATCTTTGTGACCGCGCACGATCATTTTGCAGTCGAGGCGTTCGATTGTGATGCGGTGGATTATGTCCTCAAGCCCGTCGCGCAGGACCGCCTCGAACGCGCGGTCGAGCGCGCCCTCGCCCGCCGCGATACCGCTGCACCCGCCGAGGCGGCTCCGGCGGAAAGCACGTGGATCGAGGAATTCTGGGTCCCCCATCGCAGCGAGCTGATCCGCATTGCCGCAGGCGATATCGACCGCATCGACGCGGAGCGCGATTATGTGCGCCTGCATGTGGGAACCCGAAGCTATCTCCTGCTCCACACGATCCAACGCCTCGAAGACCGGCTCGACCCCGAACGCTTCATCCGCCTCCACCGCTCGACCATCGTGCGCCGCGACCGGATTGCGGGGCTGAAGCACGATGGGCTGGGCGTCTGGTCCGCACAGCTGGTGGACGGCGAACTGCTGCGCATCGGCCGGACCTATCTGGCCAAGGCGAAAGCGATGGCGGGGCGCTAGCTGCGTCGTCAGGCTCTGGGCGCAATCCGCCGATAGCTCAGCGCTTCGGCCACATGGACGCGGCCAATCGTCTCTGCCCCGGCCAGATCCGCAATCGTGCGCGCCACGCGCAGCATGCGGGTGTAGCCGCGCGCCGATAGCCGCATAGCTTCCGCCGCTTGGGCGAGGAGCTTGCGCCCCGGCTCGTCGGGCGTGGCGAAGCGTTCGAGAAGATCGCCTTCCAGTTCGGCGTTGGTGCGTCGCCCGCTGCCCTCCAGCCTTGCGGTCTGCACACGCCGCGCCGCCGCAACGCGCGCAGCCACCGCGTCTGACCCCTCGGCAGGCGGCGGCAGCGCCAGATCGGCGGCGGAGACGGAGGGAGACTAGAAAATGGCTTAAACAAATGTAAAAAAATGGGAATTCTCATTCAATTGTTCTGAATGCCCCCAGGTGTGCCCCCGCCTGCTGAGGCTTTGCTTGGTATCCCAAAATCGGCGTAGCCGTTCGCGGCCACGCGCTCCAACTCGCGCCGGTAACCGCGCACGCCGCCCGAATAGGGCATGAAGACGCGCGGCTTGCCCTCAATCTCGGCACCGACATAGTATGACGCCGCCCTCGGGTAGAGGGTTTCCTGCGCGCGTTCGTTGACATGATCGACCCAGCGCGCTTCGGCATCTGGGCTGGCTTCGATCCGTGCTGCGCCCAGTGTCTTTGCATGGACCAGCATCTGGGTCAGCCAATCGACCTGCTGCTCGATAGAGAGGATTACGTTGCTGAGAAGCGATGGGCTGCCGGGGCCGACCAGAACAAACATGTTGGGAAACCCAGAGACTCCAAGCCCGAGGTAGGTCGCCGGGCCGGCTGACCATTTGTCCCGGAGGCTGAGCCCGTCCCGGCCGATGATGTCGGGGCGCAGCAGTGAGCCGGTGAACGCATCAAATCCGGTCGCGTAGATTAGGACATCGAGCGGATAGTGTGCATTTCCGGTGCTGAGGCCGGTCGGGGTCAGGGCCTCGATCGGATCGGCCTTGATATCGACCAGCGCCACATTGTCGCGGTTGAAGGTGGCGAAGTAGTTGCTGTCGACCGAGGGCCGCTTGGCACCGAAGGGGAAGCCGCGCGGGGTCAGCAGTTCGCGGGTCGACGGATCCTTCACCTGCGCGGCGATTTTGTCGCGGATAAACGTTGCAGCCGTCTCGTTCGAGGCCTCGTCCAGCAGGATATCCTTGTAGGCCAGGGCGAAGCCGAAGCCGAGCCGGACCCACGCCGCTTCATAGACCGCCTGGCGCTCGTCTGCCGAGGCTTCGAGGGCCGATGCGCCATTAGGCACGAAGCCGAGGCCGCTGGGAGAATTGAGCGCGCGGGTGCGGCGGGCGCGATAGTCCGCCTTTATCGCCGCGTCCTCTTCAGCCGAGATCGGTGCATTGGCGGCCGGAATGCTGAAGTTTGCAGAGCGCTGGAACAAGGTGAGATACGCGGCCTCGGCGGCAATCAGCGGCGTCATCTGTACGCCGGAGGAGCCTGTGCCGATGATCCCGACTCGCTTCCCCGCCAAATCGACGCCCTCGCGCGGCCAGGCGGCGCTGTGATAGATCGCGCCCGTGAAGCTTTCCTGCCCTGGCAGAGTGGGCTGCTTGGTCGTTGAAAGCTGGCCAACCGCCATGATCAGAGTGTCCGCATCCCAAGTGCGGCCATCCTCGGTAGTCACGGACCAGCGATTGCTGGACTCATTGAACTCGGCACGCGCCATGCGCGTGTTGAACTGGATGGCAGGGCGCAAGTCGAAGCGGTCCGCCACATGGCGGATGTACGAAAGCACTTCGGGCTGAGTCGCGTAGCGCTCGCTCCAGCGCCATTCCTGCTCAAGCTCGGGCGAGAACATGTAAGAATAGTCGTAGCTTTCGACATCGCAGCGTGCGCCGGGATAGCGATTGTGGTGCCAGACCCCGCCCAGATCGTCGCTCGCCTCCAGCACGGCGACCGAGAATCCGGCCTCGCGCATGGAATAGAGCGCGCGGAGTCCGGCGAGGCCAGCGCCTACGATCAGGATGTCAACAGTGGCGTGGGATAGATCATTCGTCATGGCGAATCGGATATCTCTTCTGCGATCATCTATCAACACTTATGTTGATCGAGCCGCTTTCGGTGCATTTAAAGCCTCGGTTTTCGGGCTCGGATGGATAAAATCAACGTATATGTTGACTAAGGCGTTCCTCGGCGATAGCCATCGTGACCAGAGAACATGACAACCAAGGATGCTGGCAATGCAGTTTGAAACCCTGATCTATGAAAAGGCTGATCGCATCGCGACAGTCACCCTCAATCGGCCGCACACCGGCAACGCG
Source organism: Novosphingobium sp. (assembly GCF_027486195.1). Taxonomy (GTDB): domain Bacteria; phylum Pseudomonadota; class Alphaproteobacteria; order Sphingomonadales; family Sphingomonadaceae; genus Novosphingobium. Next base: position 7,744 of record NZ_JAIXPP010000124.1, on the reverse strand, counting down.
ATTTCGGTGCAGCTGCGCGATGAGCTTGACCGGGTGATGGACGATCTTGATCATGACGACGAGACGCGTGTCCTGGTGATCAAGGCCAACGGTGCCCATTTCGGCACGGGTTATGATCTCAAGGAGTTCTCCTACCTCTGGGATGCCGACAGCGCGATCAATGAAGTGCAGCGTCGCCCACATCGCCGTAATCCGGTTTGGTCGCGTCGCGAGTTCCACCTCTCGCGCGAGCGCTGGATGCGCCTGTTCCGCCTGCGCCAGTGCACGATCGCGGTGGTCCACGGACACTGCGTTGCCGGATCACTCGATCTGATCGGCGTGTGCGACATTGCCTTTGCCGCCGAAGATGCCTTGCTCGGCCAGCCCGAGGCACGCGCCATGGGTGAGCTTCATGTCTTCGCGATGTGGCCGATCCATCTCGGCATGCGCAAGACCAAGGAGTGGCTGTTCACCGGCGACAACATGACCGGCGTTGAAGCGGCCGAAATGGGCTTGGTGAACCGGGCTGTGCCGCGCGAGGAACTGGAAGCCGTGGCGATGGCCTATGCCAAGCGCGTATCCAATGTGCCGCTCGATGCGATCTACAGTCACAAGGAAGTGACCAACCGCTGGTTCGAGGCGGCCGGCATGCAGGCCGGCATGGCTGCGGCCAACGATCTCGATGCGCTCGGCATTGCCGGGCCGGGGATGGAAGAGTTCACCAAGGTGTGGCGCGAGGGCGGGGTCCGCCCGGCCGTGCGCATGCGCGATGCGCCTTTCGCGCCCTATCGCACGTATCTTGAGGCCTATGAGGCCGAACGAGATCGCGGCCCTGCGGACGCGTGACGGCAGAGGCTGCCCTGCGGTCGTCCGCTTTGGACCGACAAGCCGCGCTGGCGACGCGCTTTCCGAAATGTATTGCGCGCTCGCTGGACGGCATGCTGGATTCGGCAGCAGGGGAGTTTCCCGACCGGCCGTATGTCATCACGGACGAACGGTCCTGGACCTATCGTGAGCTGGCGGACTGGTCACTGCGGCTGGCTGCCGGTCTGATTTCGGCAGGAGTACGGCCAGGTGACCATGTGGCGCTGCTCATGGCCAACTACCCTGAGTTCGTTGCGCTCAAGTTCGCTATTTCGCGGGTCGGGGCAGTGGCCGTGCCGATCAATATCCTGAACCGGCAGGCGGAGTTGGGCTATGTTCTGGCCCAATCCGATGCGGTCATGCTTGTGACCATGGACTGCTTTCGGGGCCTCGATACCCTGGCAATGCTCGATCAGCTCATGCCTGGCTGGGAGCAGCACGGTGGCGGGCAGGCCTTTCCGAAGTTGCGGACGGTCGTCGTGTTTCCCACGGGTTCGGAGCCAGCCCGGGCCCAGGCCACACCCTTGGCCGCGCTGGAGCATCGCGCGCCCGAGGGGCTGGCCTTCCCTTCCTCGTCCCCGGATGCTGTTGCGGATATCATCTATACCTCTGGCACCACCGGGGCGCCCAAGGGCGTGATGCTGAGCCACGATCAGGTCTTGCGCACTGCCTTCGCCAGTGCCTTGTCGCGAGCATTCGAAGACGCACGGCGCATCGTGTTCGCGCTGCCGATGTACCACGTCTATGGCTACGGTGAGGGCATGCTGCCGGTGCTGTTCGTCGGCGGTGCAATCGTTCCGCGGTTGCGGTTCGAAGCGGCGGATCTGCTTCAGGCCATCGCGCTGCACCGCGTCACCGATGCCTTGCTGGTGCCGACCATGACGCTGGCCGTGATCGATGCGGCGCGGGATGCTGCTTGCGATCTCTCCTCTCTTACCTCGGTTCTTTCCTCCGGCACCCGTGCTCCCGAGCGGATCTGGAGGGAAATCGGCAGCGTGTTGGGCGTGGCCGAGATCACGACCGGCTACGGCATGACCGAGGTCACCGCATCCTCCACCGTCACCCGGCCCGATGACCCGTTCGAGCGGCTGCTCGAGACCAACGGCCGGCTGCGCGATGCGGGCGTGGCCGGCGATCCGGCGCTTGGCGGCCAACTGGTCGCGTACAGGGTGGTCGATCCGGACAGCGAGGCGGTCCTGCCTGCCGGCGCGGTAGGTGAGTTGCGCGCGAAGGGGCCTGGCGTGACGCGCGGGTATTATAACAAGCCGGCTGAGACGGCGGCGGCGTTCGATGCCGAGGGCTGGTTTCGCACCGGCGATCTGGGGCGGATCGACGGCGAGGGTTATCTCACGCTGGCCGGGCGCCTCAAGGAATCCTACCGCTGCGGGGGGGAGCAGGTGCTGCCTAGTGAAGTGGAGGACGTACTGACTTCGCATCCCGATGTGATGCAGGCGCATGTCGTGCCCTTGGCCGATGAACGCATGGGTGAAGTTGGCGTGGCGCTGGTTGTGCCATGTGATGGTGCAGAGATTACGAGTGAGGCGCTGCTGGCTCTCGTTCGAGAACGCCTCGCGCGCTTCAAGGTACCGCGTCACCTGTTTTTTGTGAAGGCAACGGACATTCCCACAACCGCATCGGGCCGCGCCCGCAAGTTCATGTTGGCGGAAGCCGTCGCTCGCATGGTGGAGGCGGCATGAGCGAGGCAGGCGCTAGCAAAACGCGGGTCGCAATTGTCACCGGGGCCGCGCGCGGCATTGGCGCGAGCATTGCGCTCCGCCTTGCCGCAGATGGCCATGACATTGCCGTGATCGATCTCGATGCGTTGGCCTGCAGCGAAACCGTGCGCGGGATCGAGGCACTCGGGCGACGGGCCCTTGCGGTCGGCGCGGACGTCGCGGACGAAACCGCTGTTGAGCAGGCAGTGGCTGATGTGACCGCTGCGCTCGGGCCGCCCACGATTGTGGTCAACAACGCAGGCATTCTGCGTGACCGCACGATCGGCAAGATGTCGCTGGCGGATTGGGACCTCGTGATCAACGTCAACTTGCGCGGCGCCTTCCTGATGAGCCGTGCGGTGCAAGCGCACATGCGCGCTGCGGGCTGGGGCCGGATCGTCAACCTTTCCAGCACGGCCGCGCTCGGGAATCTCGGCGAGGCCAACTATGCCGCAGCCAAGGCCGGTGTGCAGGGACTGACCAAGACCTTGGCCATCGAACTGGGTCGCTATGGGATCACGGCAAACGCGGTTGCTCCGGGCTTTGTCGAGACCGCCATGACGGCGGAAGTGGCCGCGCGGGTCGGCATGACGTTCGAGGACATGAAGCAACAGGCGATTGCCGGAACGGTGGTTGGCAGGGTCGGCCAGCCCGAGGATATTGCCCATGCGGTTTCATTCTTCGTCGATGAACGGTCAGGCTATGTAACCGGGCAAGTGCTCTATGTTGCCGGAGGGCCACGCGGATGAGCCCTGCAACTGGAAATGGCGCGCATGATCGCGTAATTGGCGGCGCATGATGAAACACGGCAAGCCAATGATGGCACCCTCCGAAAGCGGTATCGGCAAACGGCGCACTGCGGCGCGCGAAGATTCCAGCGTTTCGCACCAGCAACGCCGCAAGGAAATCGGCGAAGCGGCGATCCGGGTGTTCAACCGGATGGGATTCCAGCGGGCGAGCATGACTGCTGTCGCGGCCGAATTGAATATCGATCGGGCGTCACTCTACTACTATATCTCGTCGAAGGAGGAGCTCTTCGACGAGATCGTGCGTACCGTGGTGGAGCGCAACGTGGCACTGGCGCAGAAGATTCAGGCCAGCGACATGCGTCCGCGGCGCAAGCTCAGCGACCTGATCATCGCGCTGATGTCGTCCTACGGCGAACACTACCCGCTGATGTATATCTACATTCGCGAAAACCTCAGCAATGTCAGCGACAAGCGCTCAGAGTGGTCGCGCTACATGCGCGATCTCAACAGGCAGATGTCCGATGCGGTGATCGCGATCATCGAGCAGGGCTATGCCGACAAGTCCTTCCGCAACGTTGGTTCATCCAAGGTTGTGGCCTATGGCGTGCTCGGCATTGTCGGGTGGACGCACCGCTGGTTCAGGCCGGCGGAAAGCGACGTCAGCGCCGAGGAAATCGGCAAGATCTACGCTGAGATGGTGCTGGCCGGGCTGGAATCGCCCTATTGAGCGGCCCCGGCGCCTTGCATGGCAAGACCGCGATCATCACCGGTGCCGGGCAGGGGATCGGCAGGGCCAGTGCCGAACGCTTTGCGCGCGAAGGTGCGCGCGTGCTGGCGGTGGATATCAACGCGGATGCGTTGGCTTCGCTTGAGAGTGCCTGCGGATGCGAGCCTTTCGCCCTCGATCTGACTGATGCCGCCGGGGTCGGAGCGTTTGCACGGACGGCGGGTACAGTGGACGTTGCGTTCTTATGCGCAGGCACGGTGCCCTACGGCACGGTGCTTGATTGCAGTGATGAGGACTGGGACGGGGCGTTTGCTCTCAATGTCACGGCCATGTTCCGGATGATCCGCGCCTTGCTGCCAGGGATGATCGCGCGAGGAGGCGGTTCGATCATCACCATGTCGTCGGTTGCCAGTTCGGTTCGCGGTGTACCCGACCGTTTTGCCTATGGCGCAACCAAGGCGGCGATCATCGGCATGACCAAGGCGCTCGCGGCAGATCACGCGGCGCAAGGCATCCGCGCCAATGCGATCTGTCCGGGCACGATCGAGACGCCTGCGCTGGAGGCGCGGATGCAGGCAAGTGGAGACTATGCCCGGACCCGCGCTGCCTTCGCCGCGCGGCAACCGCTCGGCCGATTTGGGCAGGCAGACGAGATTGCCAGCCTCGCGCTCTATCTGGCCAGCGATGCTGCCCGTTTCACCACCGGCCAGTGCCATATAATCGACGGTGGATGGTCGAACTGATGGCAATCGCGCTTGCATAATACCCGTTGGTATGGTTTCTATCCAGTCAGAATGTTTTAAAAGAAGCGGGGGCTGATCCCGCTGGGGTGAGCGCTTTGGGCGATGTCGGTTCCTTCCTGTCGGGCGTGAAAGTTCTCGACCTCTCGCAGTACATTTCGGGGCCGGTCACGAGCCAGATCTTGGCCGACATGGGCGCCGAGGTGATAAAGATCGAGCCCCCCGCCGGAGATGGGATGCGCGATCTGGGGCCGCGGGACGCGGATGGAGAGCCGGTGTTCTACGCCAGCCTGAATGCGGGTAAATCGCTGCGACGGCTCGATCTCAAATCCGCTGATGGGCGCAGTGCGATGGAAGGCCTGCTGGTCGATGCCGATGTGCTGATCGAAGGGTTCCGGCCCGGTGTCATGGCGCGGCTCGGGTTTGGCTACGCGGCGCTGGCAGCACGCAATCCGGCGCTGATCTATTGCTCGATCAGCGGTTATGGCACCGATGGTCCGCTGGCCAACGCGGCCGGCCATGATGGCAACTATCTGGCGGAAAGCGGCATTCTGGACCGCAACGGCCGCGATGCTCCGGTGTTCTTCGACCCGCCGATCGCGGATATGGCGGGCGCGCTCTATGCGGCGATTGCCATTCTCGGCGCGCTCAATGCCCGGCAGCGGACGGGCGAGGGGGCGCATATCGAGCTTGGCCTTGCCGACACCCTGATGCCGCTGCAATCGATGCAGGTAGCCGAATGGGGCGCGAACGGCACCGTGCCGAAACGTGGCTCGACGTATCTCAACGGGGCTGCGGCTTACTACAACCTCTACCGGACCGCCGACGGACGGCATGTCATGCTGGGGCCGGTCGAGCCCCGGTTCTGGCAGAACTTCTGCGCGGCGGCAGAACGGCCCGACTGGGTAGAGCGGCAGAACGACTCGCTGCCCCAAACGGGTCTGATCGCAGAAATCACCGCGTTCTTTGCCGGGCGAAACCTGGCTGAGATTGCGGCGCAGTTCGCCGATGCGGATTGCTGCCTCTCACCCGTGCTCGATCTGAGCGAAGCGCTCTCTTCCGAGCAGGTGCGCGCACGCGGCCTTGTCCAGTGTGCCGATGGTGCCTTGCAGACCCTGTTTCCCGCCACCTTCAATGGCCAGCGCCCCGCGCTGCGCGCGCCGCTATGCGTGGAACCGGGCCTATGACACGTCAACTGGACGTTGTTGTCGTGGGGGCGGGGTTTGCTGGCCTCTACGCGCTGCACAAGCTGCGGGCTCAAGGCCTTGCCGTCCAAGCGTTCGAGGCCGCTGACGATGTTGGCGGGGTATGGCACTGGAACCGGTATCCCGGTGCGCGCTGCGACGTGGAAAGCCTGCAATACAGCTACTCCTTCGATGATGCGCTTCAACAAGAATGGGTCTGGTCGGAGCGCTATGCGCAACAAGGCGAGATTCTGGCCTACCTGCATCATGTGGCTGACCGGTTCGAACTGCGGCCGCTGATTTCCTTTGGTACAAGGGTTACATCGGCGCATTTCGATGCGGCGCTGGACCGCTGGCATGTGACAACCGATCGTGGCGATGCGGTCACTGCGCGCTTCTGCATCATGGCCAGCGGATCGCTGTCGGCCTCGCGCTTGCCCGATATCCCCGGGATCGAAACGTTCGCCGGGCAGATCTTGCACACCGGAGCCTGGCCGCATCACGGCGCGGACTTTGCGGGCAAGTCTGTTGCAGTCATCGGCACGGGCTCGTCGGGCGTGCAGGCCATTCCGCAAATCGCCCGTTCGGCCGAGCGGCTGGTGGTCCTGCAGCGCACGCCCAATTTCGTGGTGCCCGCGCGCAACCAGCCGCTGAGTGATGAGAAGCAGACGGCCTGGAAGGGGGCTTATGCTGATTACCGCGCGCAGGCGCGGCAAGTTGGCACCCTTTACGATTTTAGCCAGACCCCTGCGCTTTCGGTCAGCGCCGATGCGCGCGAGGCGGAGTATCGCCGCCGGTGGGAACTGGGCGGGGTCAACTTCGTCCACGCGTTCAGCGATATCATGACCGATCTGGCCGCCAACCAGACAGCCGCCGATTTCGTCCATGCCCGCATCCGTGAACTGGTCGATGATCCCGAGACAGCTGAGAAGCTCTGCCCACGCGGCTATCCGCTGGGGGCGAAACGGATTTGCGTCGGCTCTGACTACTACGAGACCTACAACCGCCCGAACGTGTCGCTCGTTGATCTGCAGCTCGACCCGATCACGATGATCGATGCGCATTCGATCCACACTAGTGAAGCCGTTTTGCCGGTCGACGTGATCGTCTGTGCGACAGGCTACGACGCGCTGACCGGTGCGCTGGCACAGATCGATATCCGCGGGCGTAGCGGTGCGGCGCTGAGCGCCAAATGGGCTGATGGGCCGCGCAACTACCTCGGGCTGATGACTGCGGACTTCCCCAATATGTTCGTCGTAACCGGCCCGGGCAGCCCCTCGGTGCTCGTCAACATGGTGGTGGGTATCGAGCAGCACATCGACTGGATCGCCGGGTGCATCCATCACTTGGCGCAAACCGGTGCCACGCGGATCGAGCCTGAACCCGAAGCGGAAGACGCCTGGGTCCAGCAGGTCAACGATGCGGCGGAATCGACGCTCTTCGTGCAGGCGAACTCCTGGTATCTCGGAGCCAATATTCCGGGAAAACCACGTGTTTTCATGCCCTTTGTTGGCGGTATCGGCCGCTACCGGGCGATTTGCGACGCGGTCGCGGCCAGCGGATACGCCGGCTTTCAGATAGCGAATGGAGACTGACATGGCCTTGCATCCCCAGCTTCAGGCAATCGTCGATGCCTCTGCCGGCCTGCCGCCGATGGAAAGCGTCGCACCCGCCGTGCTGCGCGCCAATTACGAGGCGCTGATCGCCAAGGCGCCGCGCCCGGATGTGGCGCATGTGGAAGACCGGATGATCCCCGGCCCGCGCGGCGAGATTCGTGTGCGCATCT